>NZ_JBPXMR010000004.1:0-416601 GCF_053470425.1 Azospirillum terrae
GAAGGGATGGTCTGAACCGGTCGAACAAAGGGATAAGGGCACACGCGATACCAGCCGACATTATCGAAGAGCAGGCACGCTATCCGGCCTTGACCCCGTAACCCCAATCAGAGAAGACTCTCAGAGATTCATACTCCAATTTATGGCGCCGCGGCGTCGGCGCTCGCTGCGCTCGCCCCCGACGCGCTGGCAATGTCTCCCGGAGGAAATCACAGACCTGCCTCGGTCGCGGATGACGGCGCCGATATCGGAGACGCAAGAGCCCCTTCCGGGAGACGCCGAAGGCCACGGCGATACCCTTGATCCTTCTGGCCACGAGGGGTTTTCGCCCCGGCCTGAAATTTCTGCCGTGGGCGCGCGCTGGCTCCGGCAGCTACTCCCCCTGCGACCCCACCCTCAGAAGCATGCCAACGACTCACGGGCAGCCGTGTATGGAGTCGCCGAGGCGCAGACAATGCTAACCCAGGCGTCAATCAAACCTGACTTACCTATGGCTGCACACGCCAATCTGCACACAACTTTATTGTTGCAGCGTAGGGGGCGTCGCTGGCAGAATCGCCAGCGTTACCACCCAGGAGGAACCCATGGACATCTATTTATCAAACGCGATTTACGACCGCCTCGTCGATGCGATCGTCGCCACCCCCGCCATTTCCGACACCGGTGCGTCTCGCGCCGGGTTGGTGCGACTCGCGCTGGCCGATGCCAACATCTGGAGCGGACGCGTCCGCGACGACCTAATGCGCACAGGTGAGTTGGACGGCGTGATGGTCGGCTGAGGGGCGCCGCGTAGAGTCACACTATCTGCCGGCTTGCAACGGTCCATTCCCCTGTTACACTTACGGCTCGAACGCGGTCGAATCACCGCCCGTAAGCTCCTGATTTTTCAGGGAAAAGTAGAAGTGGCGTCCCCAACGAGACGATCCGCCCGCCTCCCAATCGACCATTGAAAACCTTGATTTCAGCCATTTCCCAAGGGTATACGTGTGGGGAAAACGTGTGTGGGAGAGGCCCAATGTACATGGAGCGTAGGCGGCGGCGCTGGTATGCCCTGCACGACATTCCGGCTGACGTTCAAGAGGCTCTTGGACGCAAGCGGTTCGTCCAAAGCCTGGAGACCGAGGACCGCGCGGAAGCGAAGCGGCGGGCGTCTCCCCTTGAAGTTCGCTGGCTGTCGGAGATCCGTAAGGCCCGCACACAGAGCACCGACCACATTGAACAAGACGCAAGCTACTGGCGGAAGGTCTTGCGCGACACCCCGGAGTCCGAACGAGACATGGTAGTCAGCCTCATTGCAGACGAGGCGGATAATCGCTGGCAAAAAGTCGCAACACGGGCCGGTATCGTGGACGAGGACAACCCGGATGTTGAAGAGATGCCAGAGTATGACGAGGCAATTCGGTTCTTCAAGGTCGCCACAGGGCAGATTACACGCTTTGACGAACACATTGAGGAGTACCTTGCAACCCTCAAGAATGAAGCTAAGACTATCGACATGAAGCGGTCTACGCTCAAGAAGTTCGCTGAGGCGTTCCCCTATCTTCAGGATGTGCAGCGCAAGGCCGTTCAGCGTTGGGTTAACAAGCAGGGGCAGGAAGGGAAAGCCGTCGCCACTATCCGCCGATCCCTATCGGAGCTTCGCGGGTATTGGGCCTACCTCACCTCCATTGAGGCAGCCTCGGAGAACGCCCTGCCCTTTGAAAAGCTGTCCATGCCGAAGGCCGCGAAGCCCAAGAACGGCAACGGCGATCGGAAGCCCTTCACCCCCGCCGAGGTGGTCAAGCTCCTACATGCTGCCCAGGAGAGCAAGGACCACGAGGTTGCGGACCTGATCCGCCTGGGCATGTGGACGGGGGCGCGCGTTGAGGAACTATGCGCCCTGAAGCTGACCAAGGTGGGGGACGGGTTCATTGAGATTGAGGAAGCCAAGACGGCGGCCGGGTGGCGGCAGGTACCCATCCACCCCAGGCTTCAGCCCACCATTGACCGGCTGAAGAAGGCCAGCAAGGACAGCTATCTCCTGTCTGGTCTCTCACCCAACAAGTATGGCGACCGCAGCAACGCCGTAGGGAAGCGCTTCGGGAGGCTGAAGAAGGAACTCGGGTTCACCGAAGCCCACGTCTTCCACTCCATCCGCAAGACCGTGGCGACCTTGCTGGAGAACGCGGGGGTTCCCGAGAACGTCTCTGCGGACATCCTGGGGCACGATAAGCCCACGATGACCTATGGCCTGTACTCGGGTGGCGCCTCACTGGAGGTGAAGCGGAAGGCACTGGAGAAAATCGACTATCCCGGAGCGTGAGGGCGGGCGCACGTCGGGAGGGAAGAGGCCCGTTCCCGGTGACAGGTTGGCCTCTCTGGTGCGCTGTGGCTGCCGGGTGCCCCCGATGTGCCAGAACGCACCCAGCGGGCCAACCTGAGGCGCCCTCAACCCTCCTGGCGCGAGGCCCTTCCCCCCGTATGGGTGAAGCCGCCCTGCATCACACCGAACGGCTAATCCTGCGCCTCTTGGTCTGCGAGTTCCATCGGAGCGGACTTCTTTCCAACAGGTAGGGTGGCATTTCTGCCTCCACTACTCGTTCCATCTAGTTCCAGAGACGCATTTGGCGTGGCCGAAAGGGACCCCACGCTCTCCCAAAGCACCTTTAGCCCCTCAAGACGCTTGCGCGCTGTGGCGGGCAGATATTGTGACTTCGAAACCAATTCGTCCAAAGCTTTCTGGATTTCCCTGGCCAGCGCATCAACTTCTTTCATTCCGCCTTGTATGTCGATACTTTTGATCGCACATTTGTTCATGAGATCCATACAGAACAGCAGACCAGCAAATCCAAACAGAAGGTTGAATGGATACGGCACGAAGTCGCGCTGCGATAAAACAATGGCTATGCAAGCAAATAACGCAACTCCAGACGCCAAACGGATAATTTCAGCCATAGCCCCAAATGGATGGCGCTCAGAAAATGATACGAAATCTTTCTTTTTGATGAAGACGGCAATCTTCTTTTTGAGCGCGCGCACGGATTTAATGGCCGCCTTGCGCGCAATCCACATCCGCACCCACTTTATCACCATAGCGAAACTTCCAAGGCACCCAAAAATGGTGAATAGAAGTCCTGCCCACTCCCACGCCGTCTTGTTTAATGCGTCATTATAAACAGCAATCAGCCAATCCATCATTACCCCCCTAGAGAAAATTGTATATGAGCTGTCAGCAATATCTTAAACCCGGATTTCCCATATGGACAGCCTATTCACCCCTGATTGACGCAAATGCAGCCCGGTTCCAGCCCAACCGGAAGGCCACATAGCGGGAGTGGGTGATCGCCTTGGCGCCGATCTTGACCACCTCCCCATCGCGCCGGGGTGAGGTTGGCGCCCCTGGTGGGATTTAGGGGCCTGGGAGGTGCCGACTACCGGGGAAGGCCAGAACGCATCCTGAGGGGCAACGTGGGGTGCCGCTAACGCTTTCTGCTGGGTGCCCCTCGCTCCCCGCCGAAGTCCGCCAAGGCACCTATCGTGAAGCCATCCTCCTGAGCGTAGGAGCGAACGCTACGCATGGCCTGAGGCGCACCAACGCGGACAAGCGGCGGGCTGTCCTGCGGCTGCTTGAGGATTACCAGCCTGGGTGTTCTCTGGGAAAGCACGTGTGTCCTGAAGGGAACCGCTGCTGGTCCTGCCGGAGTGACCGGGAGATTGCCCGCCGTGTCGCGGTGTCGAACGACTTCGTGTCCCGCCTACGCCGCGAAACGTCACCGTCATCCAATGACAGTGAACCCCAACCCCGAACCTACACGAACCGCCACGGCACCACCTCGACCATGAACGTGGGGAACATCCGCAAAGCGTCACAAGCGGCCTCTCACATATGCGAAAGCACACCCAATAGGGCAGCTTTGACACCAGCCGCGGGCTAAGCCATCATGCAACTCTCTCGCCGCTTGCATACGGGGGTATTAGTGAAGGGGCTACTGTTTTACCCATTGATGTTCCTGAGGCCAATTCTAAAGCTCGCCCTCCGATTGATTGGAGGAGTGTGCTTCCTGGGAGCAATCGCAATACTAATTCTCGGAAAGGACGGGCAAGGCTGGGCATCGCTCATATATTTCGCCCTATCCTTTGCCATTTTCCTTGCTGGATGGTTTTACGACAACCTTCTACTTCGCCTCAACCCCGAGAACAATGTTCTCATTCTTAATCGGTAGGGCGTACGAGGGGCGACACAAGCCCCTCATTTCTATTAAGCGCAGATCCATTTCATGGTTGACCGGAACATGAGCACAGAAAAGTTGGGGTGGTGGTTTGTTGGGGGCTGCGCCCTGCTATCCTTCACCATATGGACACAAATGGTCAACAATAGGCGAGACAACGCCTGTAGCCACCTTTGGGAAGCCTTAGGAAATCAAGGACTGATACTTCAGTATGCCAATGGTGGCGCCGACAAGAACCGCTGGCCCATTATAGGAGCGCTTGAGGGGATCTTTGGTGTATCGCTGGAGGATTGTAGACGGAGGTAGGTCAAGTTTCACCGAAAAATCTGAGAGCTATACCGCTATACTGGCGCACCCACCTTCCCCCCATGGGGGTGCCGCCGCCCTATGTGTCACCTGGGGGCACCCCGCCCACACCCTCACGCCGGGGCTACATTGGCACCGCTGGTGAGTCCTGGGCGCCTGGGAGGTGCCGACCTACCGGGGAAGGCCAAGGCGCATCCTGAGGGCCAACCTGGGGCGCTGGCGTAGGTGTCTACAGGGAAGCCCAGCCCAACCGCCGCCGCTCTCTCGTCCGTCTCGTTTAGGTATACCCACGCAAGGCGTCTCAACGGGACAGCCAAGCCCAAGGCTTGCGTGTCTCATTTGGGTTGACATCGTATTCCAAGACAGTCACAGTGAGAAGGTCTAGAGCCAAACGAGACAGAGGGGCGGGTGTCATGGCGGTCTATGGATATGCGCGCGTCAGCACCACCGATCAGGATCTCAGCCTACAGGAAGCCTCGCTTCGGGCTGCTGGGTGCGATGTCATCCGCGCCGAGAAGGTCAGCGGGACAAGCCGCAACGGGCGGGAAGAGCTGAACAACCTCATGCAGTTCATCCGCGCTGGTGACACGCTCTGTGTTACGCGCGTAGATCGCTTGGCGCGGTCCATTGGCGACCTTCAGGACATCGTGCGGGAGTTGAAGGGAAAGGGCGTTCGTCTGAAGGCGACGGAACAGCCATTCGACACGGGCGATATCTACGGTGAGTTGACGCTGAACCTCCTCGGGGTGTTCGCGGACTTTGAAACCAAGCTGCGCCGCGAACGGCAGATGGAGGGGATCGCCAAGGCCAAGGCCGAGGGGATATACAAGGGGCGGAAGCCGTCCATTGACGCTGAAGCCGTGAAGGCCCTTGCGGCTGATGGTGTCGGGGCAACCGAGATTGCACAGCGGTTGGGGATCGGCAGGGCTAGCGTGTACCGCTGCCTTGGGCAATGAGAAGCGGTCCCCAATTACCGTGCCCCTTCAGCCAAACGGGTGTTCTGATCGGCTCCCGTCCAAAGTGCAGTGACTGCACCGGAACGACCATGAAGCCAATTACCCGACACTCTCACGGAAGCGGCCCCTGCCGTACCTCGTCGTGCTTCATCGGTAGACCTCCTCTCGTTCGACCATGTGTGTTGTGTTGCTGAACTGGACCGCTTGAGCTTGCCTTGGGCGGTCCTTTTTCTCGACCCCATACATGGAAGACACCCCAAGAGGAAGATCATCAAGGTTGGGGGTAAGGGGGAAACATAGGTGTCAACCTAGGTGTCCCTGTAAGGTTTAGGAATAGGTGCGATGAATGGTAGATGACACCTAGATAACACCTCAGTGTCACTCACGGTTCACATTAGGTGGCCTGTAGTGACAACCATCCATCCCTACCTCCCCATCTCCCAATCCGGGAAAAGTGCAGTCACTGCACCTAAGGCAGCCCAGGCTATCCGCTTGGGTCTGTGAGGATGGCGTGCGCCTTCTTCATCCCGTGTATCTGTTCCTGAGTTTTGAAAATAGGCCCTCAATGCGCAAGAAGCCCTCAAAGGCACGCATGAAGGAACTGACGGAAGTCCGCAAGTTCCACCTCGGTTTCTCCGACGTGTCCTCTCTATCCTCTCTCCGAGACACCTACAAGGCCAGCCTCGGTTTCGCCGTTTCCTCATCCATCGTCATTTCCGTAGCCCTGCAAAGCTTGGCCGAGGAAGTGAGCCGTGGGGTGGTCAGGAAGCACCCGGCTATGCGGCTGTCTCGCTAGCCTTCACCCAAGGTGCAGTGACTGCACCGAACCCAAGAAACACCATGCTCGAAGCCCATTTCGCACCCAACCCGCCCGTGAAGTTCGGGCAGAAGTTCAGCCGTGGCACCAAGCGGCTTGTTGTCTGCCGGAAGCTCAGCGTTTCCGCCTACTCGGAAGACCCCGTTCTCACCCTCTGCCGCAAGCTGGTGGAGGAAGGCCACGGAGACGAGTGCCTTACCGTCTACCGGGGTGACGCTCCGGCCATGTTCATCTCCTCCATTCGGAAGGCTGCCAAGCTGACCGTGAAGGAAGACGCAAACAGCGGCCCTCGGTTCGCCCCTTACGTCCTCCCCAGCTTCCCCGCCAAGGCACCAGGGGCCGCCCCTGTGTCGGCTTTGGCTGACGCCGAGTAGTCACGCAGGGCACCAGCCCAAACCGCACCAGCGGTGCCAATGTCACCCCGGCACCGACCATCCTCTAACCCCACGGTTAGGGAAGCTAATGTGTCCAACATACACATTAGACTTAGCAACGTATTTCACCAGAACACACGAACGAGAACCCAATGAGCAACTTCAATTCTTTTCAGATCCCCAGCGCCGGTTTCGACCGTGCGGACCATGAGCGCACCAAGGCGGAGTTTGACGCTTCCCTTAAGGCGGAACGTGACGCCGACCTCAGTGCGGCCCAGGAGCGCACCGGCAACACCGGAGGCGTTCATAGCGTCGTCATGCGTGATGGTCAGATGGATGCCACCTACAGCAAGACCAACCGTGCCACCGCCGGGGATCTGCGGACGGGCGCTGGTGGACTGCTGGACACCGCAACGACCGCTTGGGGGACGCCTCAGGCCCCCTCGGATGTGAAGGGTGACAGCCTTGTCACCATCGACGGTATGAGCATGACGGCAGCCATTGCCGAACGCATGGGCCTTCTGACCCGTGATGCTGGCGGTTTCTACCGGGAGGTTGGCAGCGCCACCGGCCCTTTCTGACGGAGGGAGGGACGAGCCAAGGAATGGCTTCTCCCTCGGGGGCTATGTCGGGTACCCCCGGCACCCCGGAACGCACTGGTGAGGCCAACCCGTCACCGGGGGAAGGGCCTTCGCTGGAAGCCTTGGACCCGGAGAGCGAGGCTGTCATCTCCGACCTTGCCAACTCCCTTCGCCCGACCACGCAACAGAAGATTGTTGCCCAGGTGTCGAGGGAGTTGGGCGTTAACACCTACATCCTTGGTGATGTGATGGTAGCCAAGGGTGTCGGCATGGAGGAAGCGCGGGAGATCGTTCATTCCGCCATCCTGCCCATGAAGGTCCAAGCCGACCTCTCGGTGAAAGCCGAAGGTGTCCCCGATGATGGCGAGTTCTGGGAGTGGGCCAAGGAACACCGCAAGCCGTCCCTTGAGGCTGCCATCCGGTCCCACGCTGAAGACCGCACCACCCAAGGCTATCGGACCTTGGCGCGGGAATACGTCTCCAATCTGGACGCCATCCGCACCGGGGATGTGATGGACGCGGCCCGTGCGGCTGGCATCGGTGCCCGTGAGATAAACGGCAGGATCGTCCTCGACATTCCGGGGCATGGCTCTATGGGCTACGCGAGCGCCGTCAAGCACGGACTCATCCGCGTGAGCAGGAACGTCTAACGGATGATCCCTGTCCACGGGTCACCCTATGCGCGCTGGCTCAAAGAGGTGAAGGCCAAGGCCACAGCGCAGGGTTGGGGTGATATCCGCTCCAACGTCACCGAAGGCCGAACCGTCGTCATCACCTTTTCCACTGGCATTCAGGTTCACAAGAGCCTGGATGACTTCAGCACTCCCGAAGCTTCCCCTCAGTCCCCCGAAGCTGACCGTGTAGAGGGCACTGAAGACCGCTATCCAGGGCGCTTTGTAAACGGCAAGCCGTGCGGCTGGGGAAACGGAAATCAGATGATCTGGATAGGCTCCAGCATCATGCGTGTATCCGACGCCGACACGTTGGGTCTGACTTTGTATCACGGCGGGGAAAAGAAGTGGCTGCCCCTGTACCACTCGGAAGACCTCGCCATCCAACGCTTTAGAACTGATCGCAACAAGCGCTTCTAACAAGGAAATACCAATGGCTATCAACACGACTATCAACACTCACAAGGGTCAGGAAGTTCTGACCTTCAACACCCTGACCGCCAAGCTTGTTCTCGAAGGTAACGGCCATAAACTTTACCTCGACAATGAGCAGATCCATATTGAACAGTCCACAGTTGAACACGTGTGGAACATCCTGAAGCGGGTTGCCGCGTAAGGCTCCTGCCCGTCTCCTCCCTTCCCCAAGTCCTATGGCTTCGCTTCGGTGGAACCAACAGGGCAACTTGGGGAAGGTGCGGGCAACCACCGCAGTATAACCACAACAACAAGCAAACACATGAACACCAAACCTTCCAATATTCGTTGCCATATCACGCTCAGCGGTTTAGAATTACCGCTCTCATATCAAGAAAAGTGGATGGAGTGACGGCATGAGCACCCCGGCAACCCGAAAATTATGCAAGCTAGCGCTGGCATTTCAGCGGCTACTGGATAAGAAGCCAATCCAGTACGTCGTGATCCTCGCGCATGTGAACAATCGTCCAGGCATATCATTTCAGGACCTTGTTGTCCTATCTGACTTGAGCAGGTCCACAGTCGCGCGAATTGTTGACTGGTACGTTAGCGAAGGCTTGATGGCGGCGCCGGAAATGCCGGAAGATCGAAGACATAAGGTCGCGTATCTCACTGCCGAAGGCGCCAAAGTGATGAATGACATAGCGGACATGGTATCCTAGACATAATACTGCGCTACATCTGGGACTCTCTCAGATCAAGTACAAATAAAACCACTGGACACACCCATAACTGTCGAGGTAATCCCTTCGTTATCACATCGGAGGAACCCTCAATGAAGTTGGAAATTGGTGAGAGCAACGGCCTCGTTGCCCGCATTGGTTCATTTTGTCTTTGGCTGGGCTGCTATCGTGGCCCCATGAAGCCCATTGACCACCCCGAGGGGAAGGCGATGGGAGCATGGGCAGAGGACCGGGAATGGTTCTTTCTGGCGGGTCCCCTGGTGTGCTGCCTCTCGGTGCAGTGACTGCACCATTCCCATGAACAACTCTACGCGCCGATGCGCTTCCGACAACTGGAAAGGACGATAATATGTCTGCCGTAACTCCTGTGCTAATTGGTACTTCAGCGTCTTCCACGAAATCTCTTTCAAACAAAGATTTGCTTCGGTTCACAAAAATGGTCGATGACTGCGTGGAAGAGATGCTGAGGCTGGGTATCGATGACGAAAAGTACGAAAGCATCCATATGGAGCTATGGTATAAATTTCACGAGATAGTAGCCGACAATACAACACCTGAGCATTACGCACAATTTTCAAAGCTGACTCTATCTACCGGCTTTCCTGTTCCCGTATATCATGGCGCTCCCTGAGCCCATTCACTCGATCAAACCCTAAGGTGCAGTGACTGCACCAAACTAAATCCGAACCACCCCACAAAGGCCCGCTCTAAGTGCACCAGAGGCACTTTCGGCGGGCCTTTTGTTTATCCAAGTCACAACAACATGATCAGCTAATGAACAACCAAAAGCAAGCACCTGACGAACTTGACATTGCCATTGCCGAAGGACTTCGGCGTCAGGCGCAGTATGAAGCGCGGGATACCGCTCAGCCTGACGAACTGGACCTTGCCATTCAGGAGGGACTTCAGCGTCAAGCGCAGTGGGAGGGTAATCAGACCAGTGGTGGCGTCATGGACACCGTTGGGAAGGTTGCCTCCGACATCGGCACCGGCATCACCGAAGTTCCCCGAGCGGTTGCCAAGGGTGTAACCGGAGCGGTCAACGAAGTCTTCGACGCCACGGCACCCGCCGCGAAGTGGCTTGAGGAAAAGACCGGGCTGACCAAGGCCCTCACCGGGCAGGACCCGACGTTTGACAACGGCGTGTTCCGCGACATGGCGGACCCACAGTCCGTCACCGGCAATCTGGTCAAGGATGTGTCCAAGTTCCTCACCGGCTTCGTCGGCGGAATGCGGATCGTCAAGGCAGCGTCCGGTGGCGCGGCGGTGTCAACGGCGGGGAAGTTCGCCCAGGCTTCCGCCGCTGGCGCCATCTCTGACGCTGCGGTCTTCAAGGGCACCGAGGAGCGCCTGTCAAACCTACTCATTCAGTACCCGATGCTTGACAACTCGGTGACCCAATATCTGGCTGCCAAGCCCGACGATGGGGAAGCCGAGGGGCGCTTCAAGAACGCCCTGGAAGGTCTGCTGTTGGGCGGGGTGACGGAAGGCGTCTTCCTCGGGGCGAAGGCTCTGAAGGCCCTAAGGAGAGGCGACACGGCGGCGGCGGAAGCCCTTTCTGCGGAAGCTGAGACCGTCGCCAAGAAGCTTGAGACGGAGCCTGTTCAGGGTTCTCTCAATCTGGAAGGTGGCGGGCCGAAGCCGGACAGCATCCATGAGCAGGTTCGCCCCGGTGTCCAGACGGATGCCGGGAAGTCGAAGCCCACGGATCTGACACGGGAAGGTGCAGTGACTGCACCAAAGCCCTTCATGGCACCGGAGAAGGTTCAGGAACTCCGCGAGAACGTCAAGCGGATGTATACGGTTGGCGGTGAGGACATGACCGTTCATGGTCAGGACTTCAACTTCAGCAACTTCACGTCTTCCGAAGATGTTCGCGCCGCCATAAACACCATGTCCGCGACGATTGACGAGGAAATCCGAAAGGTAAAGGGCGGGAACTCCGAGGGTATCCGCAACTGGCAGACCGTACAGCGCAACTCCGACCGCCTTGCTGAACAAGTCGGAGAAGATCCGATGATTATGTTCAACAAGCTCCGTGACGATGCCCGTGACATGAAGTTCATGGACAGCAAGGTTCTCGCCTATCGGACCTTCCTGAACTCCATTACTGACAAGACCCTGGCGATTGCCCGTCTCTACAACGCGAATAAGCCGGGTGTGTTTGGCACGATGGAGGAGCTTGAGAGGAACCTTGTCCATCACGTCCAGCTTTGGGGCGAAACCCAGGCGCTGTTCAAGGGCGTTCAGACCAACATCGCCCGTTCGCTCAACGCCATGAAGCTTCCGGCTGGGACCGACTTGAAGATGGTCCTCGGCACCGATCTTCAGACCATGGCGAAACAGTTGGTGATGGCGGCGGATGACCCTGCGGCGGCTGGCAAGATCGTCCGCGGAAGCCTCGGAAACAAGCTGTGGAACACCCACAATGAATATTGGATCAACGCCATGTTGTCCAATCCGAAGACATGGGCGGCCAACTTCCTCGGCAACACCGCGCGCATGTTGCTTGATCCTGCTGAGAACGCCATTGCTGGCGCCATCAATGGGGACAAGGGTCAGGTGCTTGATGGCTTCCTGACTTATGCTGGGTACATGATGAACGCTGTGGACTCCATCCGCATGGCCGGAAAGTCCTTGCGTCTCGGGGAAGCCGTCCTTGACCCTCACGTGTCCTTCTTGGATGGCACCCCGCAGCACGCAATCTCGTCTTCCTATTGGGGCGTGAAGCCGGGCTTGGGTGCCAACATGATTGATGGCGTCGGGCAATTCGTGAACATCCCGTCCCGCGCCATGATCGGTATTGACGAGTTCAGTAAGCAGTTGACCTATCGGGGTAACCTCTGGGGTTCTTTCGTCCGCGAGGCGTGGGACAAGGGTATCCGTGGGCGTGACGCCCTGGACTACGCCGGTTCCAAGCTTGAGCAAGCCTTTGACGGGACCGGGCGCGGCCTGGATGACCGGGCAATGAAGATCGCGCGGGACACCACGTTCCAGCAACCGCTTGAAGCTGGAAGCTTCTCCTCGTGGATGCAGAACGGGACCAACAAGTTCGCACCGCTGAAGATCATCGCCCCCTTCGTCCGCACCCCAGCCAACATCATGGCGTATCTGTGGGATCGCACCCCCGGCATCAACATGCTGCATAAGCAGATGCAACAGGACTTCCTGGCCGGTGGCGAGCGGCGAGCTTCGGTGCTGGCAAAGACGGCCACGGGTGGCGCTCTGTGGACGGCGGGCTTTGGCCTTGCGCTCAACGGCTCCATCACCGGCAACGGCCCGGCTGACCCAAACGTGCGCAAGACAAAGCTAGAAACAGGGTGGAAGCCATACAGCATCCGTGAGGTGGACCCGGAAACGGGTAAGGTGACCTACACGCCGTACAACAAAGCTGACCCAATCTCCATGTTCATGGGTCTTGCTGCGGACATCGTTGAGATTGGTCCGCACATGAGCGACATGGAGTTTGAGAAGCTTGCCCTCGCCGCGACCACCGCCCTTGCGCACAATCTGAACAACAAGTCTTACCTTCAGGGCATCACCAACGCCGTCCAGGCGTGGGCACAGCCGGATAAGAAGGTGGAGAAGTGGTGGGAGGGTTACGTGTCCTCCTATGTTCCTGCCGCCGCTGCTGCCTTCAAGGATGACCCGTACATGAGGGAAGTCCGCAGCACGGTTGACGCCATCAAGGCCAAGACGCCGGGCCTGAGTGAAACCCTAGATCCCGTACGGAACATGCTCGGGGAGAAGATCGCCCTCCCGAGTGGGCACGGAATTGACGCCATCAACCCCTTCTATGGTTCCGAGTGGAAGAACGATGCTGTCTATGATGAACTCTCGCGTCTGGCGGAAATCAACAAGACGGGGTTCCAGCCGCCCGCTAAGAAGTGGGGTGACTTTGACCTGACGCAAGCCAAGGTTGGCCCCAATCAGACCGCCTATGATCGCCTTCAGGAACTCATTGGCACCGTCAAGGACAGCCGCGGTAGGACCGTCAAGGACACCCTTGAGGAGCGTATCCTTGGCAACGACTGGTCAAAGCTCACGGACGGCGGGGAAACCTACGACGGTTCCCGTATGATGACCATCAAGGCCATCCTCGGCGGCTACCGTCACATGGCGGAAGGAGCACTCATCAAAGAGAATGAGGACCTTCAGTCTCACTACATGGCACACCAGTTCAACCGGGCACAGGCCCTCAAGGTTCAGCAATAACGAAGTTCCTATGAGCAAAATGCAGTGACTGCACCGATCTAAATCAGAAACACTCCGCAAATGCCGCCACAAGTGAACCATATGCACTTGTGGCGTGACTTTTTCTCTTATCCAAACCACAACAACAGGATCATCTAATGTGCTTCTTCCTAGCACCCGCTGCGGCTGCCACAGCGGCAACAGCAACGGCGGCTGCATCGACGGCTGCGGCAACCGCTGCTACTGCAACGGCGGCGGCTGGTACCGCTGCGGCAGGAACGGCGGCTGCGGCTGGTGGCATTACCGCCTTCATGGCGAACAACGCCTTCCTCATCTCCTCCGCAGTGTCCGCTATGGGCACCGTGGCAACGCTGGCGGCTCAATCGTCCCAGCAACAGAGTCAGAAGAAGTACGCCGCTGCCCAGGCTGACGCCATCCGCGCCAACACGATTGCCGGATACGACCAGCTTGGGCTTCAGAAGCAACAGGAGCTTGCCAACGCCTCGCAGAAGATCGGCGCTACCTCCCTGGATGCCGCCAAGGCCCGTGCGCGGGCGCGTGTGGCTGCCGGTGAGGCGGGTGTGTCGGGTATCTCCGTGGATGCCCTGATGGCCGACTTCTCGCGTCAGGAAGGCACCTACAACTCGACCGTTGAGGAGAACTACGCCCGCAAGTCGGCGCAACTCGACCTCAACATGCAGGGTCTCCAGAAGGGCGCCCAAGGTCAAATCAATCAGATCCCCGAACCCAAGGCACCGGATTTCACGGGTGCTGCGCTGCGGCTGGGTGGGGACGTGATGAAAGCGTACGCTGCGTTCGGTGATGACCGAAGCAAGCTGAAGATCCCAACGTAATCGGCAGATATCATGTGGATTTCCACCGATGATAACCGGGCGAAGCTTATTGCTGGCATCAAAGCGTATGAGGATCTGAGCGCGGAACTCGGGCGCCAAGCCCTTGCGGGTGCCTCATTCGAGGAACGGCAAGAGCATGTGAACGCTACGCTTCCCAGCGTTATGGCAGCCCTTTCACCGCTGGGGCGCGAGTCGTTTACTGAATGGGCCAATGCGGTGCAGCGACACAGCAACGTAGCATGAACAAGGATACCCGCACGTTTATCGAAGCCCAGCAGAAGCCTTTCAGAGTCGGCGCGTGACCAGAGGTGTTCCCGGTGGGTGGCTGCCGGGAACCGAGTCGGGACAAGGTTGGGCGCCCATAGGTGCAGTGACTGCACTTGGGGGACATGCAGGGGGAGGCGAAAGCTTCCCCCTGTTTCTTTCGCGGCATAAATATGAGTGGAAACTAATGCACATCCTTGGTGTCGCTGAGCGTTGGGACGGGCAGCCTCCCCTATCCCGGCCGAAAGCGCATCAAAACGTGTGGGGAAAGCGTGTGTGGAAAAGCGAAAGGCCCAACCAAAAAGCTGAGCCTTTTCAATCGCTTACATACACACTGAGAGAGTGGCGTCCCCAACGAGATTCGAACTCGTGTCGCCGCCGTGAAAGGGCGGTGTCCTAGGCCTCTAGACGATGGGGACGTCGTCGGCGCGGAGAGAGAACTAACGGCCGGCCGCTGAGAAATCAAGGAGAATTCCCACCCGGTCGCGCTGCATCGTCGATTAGCAGCTGAACGCCCTCCGCGCCGTTCCAGCGATCGACCCGCAGCACCCCCGCCAGATGCAGCGGCGCCCCGTGTGCGGTCAGCAAAGCCTTGCCCAGCGGGCTCTCCAAACACCGGAACGCAATCGCCTTCAACCGCCCGCCGTCGCTGCCCGACAAGATGCAGCGCACATGCGCGCCCCCCACCACGTCGGCGCGCACCACCCGCGCGTCGGCCAGGGCGAATCGCGGCTCCGCGTTCCCCGTCCCGTACGGCCCCAGCTTGCCCAGCGTGTCCACCAACTCGGGAGTCGCCGCCCCCACCGCCAGCGCGCCGTCCAGTTCCAGCGTCGGCACCAGCGGAGCCGCCTGCACCTGCGCCGCGATTCGCGCGGTGAGGAACACCCGCAGCTCCGACAGCTTGTCCCCCGCCACGGTGAACCCCGCCGCCATGCGATGCCCGCCGCCGGCGATCAGCAGCCCCTCCTGCCGCGCCGCGATCACCGCGGCACCCAGATCCACCCCGCGCACCGACCGCCCCGAGGCCTTGCCGATCACCGTGCCGTCGTCCCGGGTCTCCAGCGCCACCACGCAGGCCGGGCGGCTGTAGCGCTCCTTCAGGCGCGAGGCGACGATGCCCACCACGCCCGGATGCCACCCCTGCCCCGCCACGAAGACCAGCTCGGCCTCCAGATCGGCCAGCGCCTCGACGTGGGCGATGGCCTCTTCCAGCACGATGGCCTCGATGGCGCGCCGCTCGCCGTTGTGCTCGTCGAGGCGCTGGGCAAGCTGCATGGCCTCGACGGGGTCGTCGGTGGAGAGCAGCCGGGCGCCCAGATCGGCCAGCCCGACTCGCCCGCCGGCGTTGACCCTCGGCCCCAGCACATAGCCGGCGTGGTAGGCGTCGGGCCGTTCCTTCACCCCGGCGACGTCGGCGAGCGCCGCCAGCCCGGTGTTGGAGCGCCGCGCCATAACCTTGAGCCCCTGCGCCACCAGCGCGCGGTTCAGCCCGGTGAGCGGCACCACGTCGCACACCGTGCCGAGCGCCACCAGATCGAGCCACCCCATCAGGTCGGGCGGGTTGCGCCCCTGATAGAACCCGGCCGCGCGCAGCGCGCGGTTGACGGCGACGACGGCCAGGAAGGTGACACCGGCGGCGCACAGCGTGCGGTAGTCGCCGTCCTCGTCCAGCCGGTTGGGGTTGACGATGGCGACGGCCGGTGGCAGCCGCGGCTCGGCCGCGTGGTGGTCGAGCACGACGACGTTGAGCCCCACCCCGGCCGCCGCCTCCAGCGCCACGAACGAGGCCACCCCGCAGTCCACGGTGACGACCAGCCGCACGCCCTCGGCGTGCAGGCGCAGCAGCGCCGGGGCGTTCGGTCCATAGCCTTCGGTGATGCGGTCCGGCACGTAGATTCGGGCGTCGGCCCCGATGGCGCGGAAGAAGCGCACGAGCAGCGCCGCCGAGGTGGCGCCGTCCACGTCGTAGTCGCCGAACACGGCGATGCTCTCGCCCTCCATGACGGCGCGGGCGATGCGGGCGGCGGCGATGTCCATGTCGCGGAAACGCGAGGGATCGGGCAGCAGGGCCTTGAGGGTTGGGTTGAGGAAGCTGTCGCACGTCCCCTCGGTGATGCCGCGCGAGGCGAGCACGCGGGCGACGATTTCCGGCAGCCCGCGGCTCTGCGCCATGGCCCAGGCCATCCGCTCGTCATACGCGCGCGCCTGCCAGCGCTTGCCGGTGATCGAGGCGCGGACGTCGAGGAAGCAGGGGGTGTCGGTCATCGCGCTATGGTGCCATGGACGGGGGCGAAGCCATAGCAGAAGCGCGAGGGGTGGGGCTAGGGGGACCCGGCGCCGTGGTCGGGTGCGGAGGCATCGCCCCGGCGCGAAAAGGACGACAGTCCTGGCGCGGGTGAGCTGCGCCGCCGTTCGAGGGCGAGTGGAACAGAATGGAACACTTTGGAACACTGTGCAGGGGGTGTTCAGTTCGTTCCCTTCCTCCAGGGCGCGAGGCGCCAAGAGCAAGCTCAATGTCGGGAGCGCGATGGCTCTCGTGCATTTTAATCATATGGCGCGCCATGGAAGAGCACCTTCAGCCGGTGCCTTCAAGATTATAAGTCTCTTCCGGCACGATCCGCGCGCCGATGGCCCGGATGCGGTCCTGAAGATCCGGCGAGAGATCGCCCGTCGCCACGAAGTGGAACATCGCCGAGGTGCCGAAGACACGCGTTTTCCCCGCCACCAACCCTTCGATCTGGCGGAGTTGTCGGTCGTCCGAGGCCATGACCTTGTAGCGCGTCATTCCACGTCACCTAGGTCCACTGCGCATCATGCCACGTTTTCCAGCTCCGCACAGGTATCTGGTTGCGATTGGATCGACATCCAACGGCAATTCAGGCGAATTCCGTAAGCGTTCCATCGAGAACACGGTCGATGGCGGCCGTACAATCGATCATCCCATGGCCTTGGCAGGTTCGCCCGTGTCCAAGGCAAACCGCGGTTTCACGAACGATGGCATAGAGTTCGTCGCGCGGTAGATCCGGCCGCGCCGACAGCAGCAGGGCGATCAAGCCCGCCACCTGCGGTGCGGCGCCGCTCGTCCCCCAACCGTTTGCCGAAACCCTTTCCCCGCCACCGTAGGCGATCAGCCCATTGCGCGGCGTGGGCGCCACCACGTCGGGTTTCGCGGCCGTGTTGACCGTGCCGGGAAACTGCCCCGGCCCCCGGCTGGAATAGCTCCACATCCGGCCGTCGAGGTCGCAGGTGCCAACCGTCATGACGTCGGCGCGCCCCTTGTGCAGCCAGATCGAATTCGGCGAACAGGCGTCCGCCGCACCGCCGGCGAGCGCGTGGTAGTTGCCGGCGCTGAACACCACATGCACGCCCGCCTCAATGGCTTTTTCCAGGGCGGTGGGGAACAGCGCGCCAGCGTGGAGTGCCGGCGGCGTACCGCTGTTCGTCCCGAAACTGTTGGTGGCCACGACCTTGATTCCACTTTGAGCAAGGCGGATGAGCTGTTCGTAGATCAGGACGAGGTCGCCGTCCACGAAGGTTGACCGGCAGGACATCAGCTTGGCGTGTGGCGCCACACCGGCGAACCGGGCACCGGCCGCGCCCGCGGCGATGCAGGCGCACATGGTGCCGTGGCCGAGATAGTCCGTCCACGGATCTTCGCTCGGCGGCGCCCAGCCCGGGACTATCTTGCCGGGCGTCTGGAATTCCAGACGCGTGCCGTCCACCCCGGTGTCAACGACCGCGATGACGACATTCTCGCTCCGGTGATTATGCAGATTCCTGGCCCGAATCCGGACGAGCACGTCGTCTAGCGTCGCTACTGCATCCGGGGATTCTACGGCGAAAGTTGGATCGAACGTCGGTTCGTCCTCAAGATCGTAGCGGAACTCGGGGATGAGATGCCCGCCAAATCGCGCGCACAGGGTCTCCAATATGCTGCGGAATTGGTCCTCCGAAACTCCCGCCGGTCGTGCCACGGCAACAAATCCGAGGTCGCGGCTGACACCTGTGACGCTGATGCCAGGGTCCTCAACCGCGAGGACCGCAAAGAGCCATCTTGGATCGTCAATCTTCAGCTTGAATCGGTCGGTCAGCGCGCCCTTCCAGATGTCTTCGGAATAGGGCACGAAACCAGCAGCCGAGGAAGAAGCCGACTCAACGGCAGGAGGAACCGCGGGCGGCTGTTTCGGGGCGGCAAGGCCATAGATTTTCAAGTCAGGGAGGTGCGCAAGCGCCGACACGTCCGTCACCCTCGCCTCGTGCAGGTACAGGGACCGCAACCCGCTCAGCCCGGACAGTGCTGACACGTCCGTCACCCCCGTCCAGCTCAGGTCCAGAAACTGCAACCCGCTCAGCCCGGACAGCGCCGACACGTCCGTCACCCCCGTCCGGCTCAGGTCCAGCAACTGCAATCCGCTCAGCCCGGACAGCGCCGACACGTCCGTCACTCCCGTCCGGCTCAGGTACAGGGACCGCAACCCGCTCAGCCCGGACAACGCCGACACGTCCCTCACCCCTGTCCCGCTCAGGTCCAGCCTCTGCAACCCGCTCAGCCCGGACAACGGCGTTAAATCGCTTACGCGTTTATGCCAGCGCTTTTGTACGGGGTGCCCAGCCAGGAGCGCCTTCTGGACCTCCGGGCGGGTCAGCGGGTTGTTCGGTGGCTTTCGGTTGCTTGTTGTGCGCAAGGCCATGAAAGATCGTGCCGGAAGCAAAGGGATCGCTCCTCACGATAGCAGCTTCTGGCGATATATTCTCGCCAAACCAAGAAAAATGGTGAATCGCCACACCTCAGGAGCGTTTTTCCAAAACCATCGCTCCCGCAGGCCGATGCACTTTAGGAAGCCGCGTCCCGTGTCAAGAGAAGGGAGCGCTTGAAGCGCAAGCACGGCCCCTTCCCCTGCTCCTCCGCAATGAACTCCCCCGTTCCAGCGCTTCGCGCAGGGAGGATTCCGCGGGAATGCGGGATCTCGACGCGCTGGTGGCGGCGTTTCCGGCGTGGTCGGAGGTGCCATTCTCCGCGTCCGCCACTGCCATGGCGCCGCCCTCAGGTCACGGAAACGCTGTTGTCCTTGCGGCGCGCGAGTTGGAGCTGACCGTCGATGCACTTGACGTAGGTGGTCTTGCCGGCCTTCAGATTGTCGAGCACGGTGACCAGCGCGCGGGGGATGCCGGCGAACTCCTTCGAGCCGCGCGACTGCGTGTTGTACGCCGCCACGTGCGCGCGGAGTTGCTCGCGCGGAACCGGTTTGCCGTCGTTGCCGATCATGGAACGCCCCCTCTCCCCAAACCCCTCTCCCGCAGGGGGAGAGGGGCTTTTGCGTGGGGCGCCTTACTTAACGATGCCCGGCTTGTGCTTGAAGTTGTGGTGCGCCTCGATGTAGCGCACGGTGCCGGACTTCGAGCGCATGATCACCGAGTGGGTCGTCGCACCGCCGGGGAAGCGGCGCACACCCTTCAGCATGGCGCCGTCGGTGACGCCGGTCGCCGCGAACATCACGTTGCCGCTGGCCAGCTCGGTCAGGCTGTACTTCTTGGTGAGGTCGGTGACGCCCCAGCGCGCGGCGCGCGCCTTCTCGTCGTCGTTGCGGAACAGCAGACGGCCCTGGAACTGGCCGCCGATGCAGCGCAGCGCCGCCGCCGCCAGCACGCCCTCGGGCGCGCCGCCGGAGCCGACGTACAAATCCACGCCGGCGTTCGCCTGGCTGGTGGCGATCACACCCGACACGTCGCCGTCGGAGATCAGCATGATGCGCGCGCCGGCTTCGCGGACGCGGGCGATCAGCTCGGTGTGGCGCGGGCGGTCGAGGATGCAGACCACCAGTTCCTCGACCTCGGTGCCTTTGGCCTTGGCCAGCGCCTTGAGGTTGTTGGCCGGCGTCTCGTCGAGATCGACGATGCCCTCGGGCAGGCCGCCGCCCACCGCGATCTTGTCCATGTAGACGTCGGGGGCGTTGAGGAAGCCGCCCTGGTCCGCCATGGCGATGACGGCCAGCGCGTTGGGGCCGCCCTTGGCGGTGATGGTCGTGCCCTCCAGCGGGTCGAGCGCGATGTCGACCTTCATGCCCTTGCCGATGGCGCCGCCGACCTTCTCGCCGATGTACAGCATCGGCGCCTCGTCGCGCTCGCCCTCGCCGATCACCACGGTGCCGTCGATGGAAAGCGTGTTGAGCGCCTGGCGCATGGCGTCGACGGCGGCCTGATCGGCAAGCTTCTCGTCGCCGCGGCCCATCAGCAGCGACGCGGACAGCGCCGCCGCCTCGGTGACGCGCACGGCCTCGAGCGCCAGATTCCGATCCATACCGGACAGGTCGACATGTTGATTAGGCATGGTGTTGCTCCCCGAACTTTCGGTCTTGTCTTGTCTGTTTAGAACTGTTCGATGCGGATCATGCGCGGCGGTTCCAGAACCGCGGCCTGGGCGGCGATCGCCGCCAGGGCCTTCTGCATGGACGCCTCGTTGGTGTCGTGCGTGGTGAGCACCACCGGCACCGCCTCGCCGGGCGACCGGCCGCGTTGCAGGAAGCTCTCCATCGAGACATTGTGATCGCGCAGCACCGCCGCCACCTCGGCTATCACGCCGGGCCGGTCCACGACCATGAGGCGAACGTAGTACGCCCCTTGCCGCCCCTCCATGGGCGACGGGTCGAGCCGGGCGAGGTGTGCCGCCGGCACACCGAACGTCGGCGTGCTGCGCCCGCGCGCCACGTCCACCAGATCGGCCACCACGGCCGAAGCGGTGGGGCCAGCGCCGGCCCCGCGGCCGACCAGCAGGACGCGGTCGACGAAGTCGCCCTGCGCCACCACGGCGTTGAACACGCCGTCCACCGCGGCGATGGGGGCGTCCTTCGGCACCATGCAGGGGTGCACGCGCTGCTCGACGCCGTTGCGGGTCAGCCGCGCGATGCCCAAGAGCTTGATGCGGTAGCCCAGCTCCTCAGCGTAGCACAGATCCGTGGCCGAGACGTGGCGGATGCCCTCGATGTGCACGTTCTGGAAATCCACCGGGCAGCCGAACGCCACCGAGGTGAGGACCGCCAGCTTGTGCGCCGCGTCGATGCCGTCGATGTCGAAGCTCGGGTCGGCCTCGGCGTAGCCCAGGGTCTGCGCCTCGGCCAGCACGTCGGCGAACTCGCGCCCGGTGGTGCGCATCTCGGTGAGGATGTAGTTGCACGTCCCGTTGAGGATGCCGTGCACCTCGCTCACCCGGTTGGCGGCGAGGCCCTCGCGCAGCGCCTTGATGACCGGAATGCCGCCGGCCACCGACGCCTCGAACGCCAGCGTCAGCCCGCGCGCCTCGGCGCGTTCGGCCAGCGCCGTGCCGTGGTTGGCGAGCAGCGCCTTGTTGGCGGTAACCACGTGCCGCCCCTGTTCCAGCGCCGTCTCGACGGTCGCCTTGGCCGGCCCGTCGGAGCCGCCGATCAGCTCGACCACCGCGTCCACGTCGGGCGCCGCCGCCATGGCGACGGGGTCCTCGAACCAGCGGACGTTGCTCAGATCGACGCCGCGGTCCTTGGAGCGGTCACGCGCGCTGACCGCCGTCACCTGGATGCGCCGGCCGCAGCGCTGCTCGATGAGCGCGCCGTGCTCGGCCAGCACCTTAAGCACTCCGGCGCCGACCGTGCCCAGGCCGGCGACCGCGATCTTCAGCGGAGCGCTCATGGCAACCCGGCCTCCTTATACAGTTGCTCGCGCACCGCGGGGTCCTGGCTCGCAGCGCTTCCGGCGGCGTTGGAGCGGAAGAACTCCTTGATGTTGCGGGTGGCCTGACGGATGCGGTGAACGTTCTCCACCAGACCCAGGCGCACGTGGCCGTCGCCGTACTCGCCGAAGCCGATGCCCGGCGACACCGCCACCTTGGCCTCCTGCATCAGCAGCTTCGAGAACTCCAGCGAGCCGAGGTGGGCGAACTGCTGCGGGATCGGCGCCCAGGCGAACATGCTGGCGCGCGGGCTCGGCACCGGCCAGCCGGCCTGCTCCAGCCCCTCGATCAGCACGTCGCGGCGCTGCTTGTACATGGCGCGGATCTGATCGACGCAGTCCTGAGGGCCGTTCAGCGCGTGCGCCGCGGCGACCTGGATCGGCGTGAAGGCGCCGTAGTCCAGATACGACTTGATGCGCGCCAGCGCCGCGACGAGCTTCTTGTTGCCCGACGCGAAGCCGATGCGCCAGCCGGCCATGTTGTAGGTCTTCGACATCGAGGTGAACTCGATGGCGATCTCGCGCGCCTCGGGGATCTCCAGGATCGACGGCGACGGCACGTCGTCGAAATAGATCTCGGCGTAGGCGAGGTCGGACAGGATGTAGATGCCGTGCTTGCGGCAGAACGCGACGATGGGCCGGTAGAAGTCCAGGTCCACCACCTGCGCCGTCGGGTTCGACGGGTAGTTCAGCACCAGGGCCAGCGGCTTGGGCACGCTGTGCTTGGTGGCGCGCTCCAGCACGTCCATGAACTTGTCGAGGTCCGGCGAGGCGCCGCCCTCCGAGCCCACCGGCAGATGGCGGATCGACGCGCCGGCCAGCACGAACCCGAAGGGATGGATCGGGTAGCTGGGGTTCGGCACCAGGATGGTGTCGCCGGGGCTGGTGATGGCGTTGGCGAGGTTCGCCAAGCCCTCCTTCGACCCGATGGTGACGATGGTCTCGGTCTCGGGATCGAGGTCGACGTTGAAGCGCCGCTTGTAATAGGCGGCGTGCGCCCGGCGCAGGCCGGGGATGCCGCGCGAGTTGGAATAGCGGTGCGTCTTCGGGTTCTGGACGGTTTCGACCAGCTTGTCGACGATGTGCTGCGGGGTGGGCTGGTCTGGGTTGCCCATGCCGAGGTCGATGATGTCCTCGCCGGCGGCGCGGGCGCGCGCCTTCATGGCGTTGACTTCGGCGAAGACGTAGGGCGGCAGACGCTTGATGCGGTGGAATTCTGACGAATCGCTCATGGACGCTCCGAGACCTTGCCGGCCGCGGGCAGGACCAAAAAACGCGAGCGGACCGGGACCCCTTATCTACCGCCGCGCCCGAGGATTAGCGAGGCAAATTTCACGGGGGAGCGGTGCGCCGATTGCGTTTGCCTTGGGTGGATTGCGGTGGGCTCCGCCCATTGCGCACCCGGCGCGGCGTGCTCAACGCCGCACAACGGCGCGGCGTCAGCCGCTCTTGCCGGGCGTCACCTTGGGCGGCGGCGGGATGGTCATCGGCTTGTACTTCTCCTCCAGTTCCTTGGCCGTGGCGCGCGATTGCGCGCGTTCCTGCTCCAGGGTCGTCACGTCTTTCTCGCGCTGCGCCACCGTGGGCACGTCGGTGGGGCGGCCGGGAACCGTCGCCAGATTCGGGTAGGTCGCCTTCTCGCCGGACAGACCGCGTATGGGGGTGGGGGCGTCCGGCGGCGGCCCGCCGCCGAAGACCGAGTTGATCACGCCCGCGTCGGTCACGCGGTTGCTGCACCCGGACAGCGCCAGAAGCGCCGCGACCAGCGCCGCGCCGCCCCAACCCCCGCGCGCCCCGATGCGCCCTCTGCCTATCGTCATTCGGTACACTCCGCAAAACCAGTCTTTTGGCGCATCTTGCAACCGGCCAAAGGACATAAAATCTTCATGCCGCACGTGTATGAGTGTCGCAGCCCCTGTACACGGAGTCGCAACCCCACCTTCGCGGTTTCAAAATCCGTACGGGACTGTATAAACCTCTGTTCGTCGCTCCTGAAGCCCAAACGATACGATAAAGGACTGCCTCATGGCCGAAAACCAGGCCCCGGATGTGAAGCTGCCCGATCCCGTCGAGCTGTCGCGGGCGATGACCCGCATTGCCGAGCAGAGTCAGAAGCTCGTCACCGACTTCCTGTCGCGTCAGCAGGACGGTGCGGGCTCCGGGAACCCCGACCCGATGGGTGTCGGCAACGCCTTCCTTGAGATGACCAAGCGCATGATGGCCGATCCGGCCAAGCTGATGAAGGCTCAGATGTCGCTGTGGCAGGATTACCTGACCCTGTGGCAGCGCACGACGCAGCGCCTGCTGGGCCAGGAAGCCGAGCCGGTCATCGCCCCCGCGAAGGACGACCGCCGCTTCAAGGACTCGGCCTGGGACGAGAACACGCTGTTCGACTTCATCAAGCAGTCCTACCTGCTGAGCGCCCGGTGGATGCAGTCCACGGTGCAGGAGGTCGACGGCCTGGACGGCCACACCGCCAAGAAGGTGGACTTCTACACCCGCCAGTTCGTCGACGCGATGGCGCCCTCCAACTTCGTCATGACGAACCCGGAGGTGCTGCGCACGACCATCGAGAGCGGCGGCGAGAATCTGGTCAAGGGCTTGGAGCATCTGCTGAAGGACCTGGAGCGCGGCAAGGGCGAGCTGCGCATCTCGATGACCGACTACGACGCCTTCCAGGTCGGCAAGAACATCGCGCTGACGCCGGGCAAGGTGGTCTTCCAGACCGACCTGATGCAGCTGGTGCAGTACACGCCGACGACGCCGGACGTGGCCAAGCGGCCGCTGATGATCATTCCGCCGTGGATCAACAAGTTCTACATCCTCGACCTGCGCGAGAAGAACAGCTTCGTGAAGTGGGCGGTCGATCAGGGCCACACCGTCTTCGTGCTGTCGTGGGTCAACCCGGACGAGAACCTCGCGCAGAAGTCCTTCGAGGACTACATGACCGAGGGCGTGCTGGCGGCACTCGACGCCATCGAGAAGCAGACCGGCGAGAAGGACGTCAACGCCATCGGCTACTGCCTCGGCGGCACGCTGCTGGGTTCGACGCTGGCCTACATGGCGGCCAAGGGCGACGACCGCATCAAGTCGGCGACCTTCTTCACCACCATGCTGGACTTCGCCGAGGCCGGCGAGCTGTCGGTCTTCATCGACGAGGAGCAGCTGAACTTCATCGAGAACCAGATGGCCGAGGTCGGCTATCTGGACGGCGCCAAGATGGCGACCACCTTCAACATGCTGCGCGCCAACGACCTGATCTGGTCGTTCGTGGTGAACAACTACCTGCTCGGCAAGGACCCGTTCCCGTTCGACCTGCTGTACTGGAACAGTGACTCGACGCGCATGCCGGCCGCCATGCACAGCTTCTATCTGCGCTCCATGTACCAGAAGAACCTGCTGTGCCAGCCGGGCGGCGTAACGCTGAAGGGCGAGCCGATCGACCTGCGCAAGGTCAAGACGCCGTCCTTCTTCCTGTCCGCCCGCGAGGACCACATCGCGCCGTGGACCTCGACCTACCAGGGCACCCAGCTGTTCACGGGCCCGGTCAAGTTCGTGCTGGCGGCGTCGGGCCACATCGCCGGCGTCATCAACCCGCCGGCGGCCGAGAAGTACTGCTACTGGACCAACGCCAAGCTGCCGAAGGAAACGGACGCCTGGCTGAAGGACGCCAAGCAGAGCCCCGGTTCCTGGTGGCCGGAGTGGCAGAAGTGGGTCGACGGCTTCTCCAACGGCCGCGTTCCGCCCCGCGATCCGGCCAAGGGCAAGCTGAAGGTCCTCGACGAGGCGCCGGGTTCCTACGTGAAGACCCGCGTGGTGTGATACGGCCGGCGCATGAATGCTTCCATGATCGGCCGGCCGCATCACCCTTTCGCTCAATGCTATGCATTGAGCTGTCGGGTTTAAACCGAAGGCGCTTGATGGAAGACATCAAGCGCCTTCGGTATGATGCCTCCCCCCTCCCCCGGCCCTGCCGGGGGAGGGTTAGGGTGGGGGCAAGATCTGCACACAGCAGAGCCCCAAAAGAAAAGGCCCCGGAGGTTTCCCTCCGGGGCCTTTCCTCTTTGCGGAAGATCCGCTGACCTTATTACGAGGTCGGGCCGGCAACGGTCGGCAGGACCTGCGCGCGGCGGTTCGACGGCTCGCGAACGTTGTCGCCGGTCTTGACCAGCAGCTCGCTCTCGCCCTTGCCTTCGGTGGTGATGGCACCGGCCGGGATGCCCTTGGCGACCAGCACGCGCTTCACCGACTCGGCGCGGCGCACCGAGAGCTTCTGGTTGTAGCTCGGCTTGCCCGAGGTGTCGGTGTGACCGACGACGCGGACGCGCACGGCCTGACCCTTGGCGGCGGTGACCATGTCGCTCAGGACGCGGTCAGCGGCCGGGGTGATGTTCGACTTGTCCCAGTCGAAGAACACCAGGTACTCGCGCTGCAGGCCACCGACGGCGGCGGTCGTCTGCGTCGTGGCCGCCGGGCAGCCGTAGCTGCCCTGGTGGATGGCGTAACCGCCGTCGGCCGTGCGGACCGGGACATTGCCCCAGCCGATCACCGGGTTGCACCACACCTTGGCCTCGGCCTGCGCCATGGCAGGCGAAGCCATCAGACCACCAGCAACGATGACGGCCGGCAGCATGGCCAGACCAGAGATAAAGCTCTTCATACCCTACTCCCCTATCGAGAACGCATCCCGTGGTGGCGCGTACCGTCGGATGACCGCCCGGTACGCCGATGAACACTCGGCAGGCGTGGCGGCGCCTTCCAAAAACAAGGAAACGGAACGGGTCGTTCCTTTCCTATTCTCCGGAAGCCCAAGCCGCCGCCGTTCACCCACCGTAGAATGGCTGACACGGGACGCATGCTAACTCAACAGCTTGGGCTAAGCCAGCCTCAACCGCCACGATACTCCATTGCGAGGTCCGCATAGTGCCGCGAAGACACAGTAAAGGAAGCAAGATCCTCTTGCGTAAGCTCGCGAATCGGCCGGGCGGGCGATCCGGCCCACAGCCAGCCGCTTTTTACACGCTTTCCGGGGGTCACCAGGGCTCCCGCAGCCACCATGGCGCCCGACTCGACGACGGCCCGGTCCATGACGCAGGCCTTCATGCCGATGAAGCAGTTGCTCTCCAGCGTGCAGGCGTGCAGCAGCGCCATGTGGCCCACCGTGATGCCGTCGCCGATGTAGGCCCCCTGCACGCCGCGCGAGACGTGGATGACCGTGCCGTCCTGGATGTTGGTGCGCGCGCCGATTCGGATGTCGTTGACGTCGCCGCGAAGCACGCAGCCATACCAGATGCTGGTTTCCGGCCCGATCTCGACGTCGCCGACGAGCGTCGCGGTTTCGGCGACGAAGGCCGTCGGATCGACCTTCGGCCGGATGCTGCGATAGGGCCGGATGATGGCGGGCATGGTCTGCGTGCCTTCTCTTTACGGGAACATCGGCGCCTGATCGATGCCCGTCGTCTCGCCGAGGCCGAGCATGACGTTCATGTTCTGGATCGCCTGCCCCGAAGCGCCCTTCACCAGATTATCGATCACCGACACGATGATGGCGCCGCGCGGCGTGCGATCCGCAAAGACGCCGATCAGGTTGTGGTTGGAGCCGCGCACGTGCCTGGTCGCCGGCGCGATGCCCGGCGCGGTCACCGCCACGAACGGCTCGTCCCGGTACTTCCTCGTCAGGGCCTCGCGCAGGTCCTCGGCGCTGACGCCCTCGGCCATGCGGACGTAGATCGTTGCCATCATGCCGCGGTTCATCGGCACGAGGTGCGGCGTGAACGACACGGTGACCGGCCGGCCGGCGGCCAGCCGCAGTTCCTGCTCGATCTCCGGCATGTGCCGGTGATAGCCGACGCCGTAGGCGTTGAAGCCCTCGGACACCTCGGTGAAGAGGTTCTGCTGCTTGGCGTCGCGCCCTGCCCCGGACACGCCGGATTTGGCGTCGATGACGATTCCGCCCGGCTCGATCATTTCGTCCAGCAGCAGCGGCGCCAGCGGCAACAGCGAGCAGGTCGGGTAGCAGCCGGGGTTGGCGACGACGCGGGCCTTGCGCACGCCCTGCCGGTTCAACTCGGTCAGGCCGTAGGCGACCTCCTTTTGCAGATCGACCGCCCGGTGCTCATGGCCGTACCACTCGGCGTAGGCGTGCGGATCGGACAGGCGGAAGTCGGCCGACAGATCCACCACCTTGATGCCGTTGGGGATGCCGGCGATGACCTCCTGCGTGGTGCCGTGCGGCAGGGCGCAGAACACCACGTCCAGTTTGTCCCAGTTGACCGCCTCGATCTTCACCAGATCCGGCAGCTTGTAGTGCGAGAGATGCGGGAACACCTCGGCCATCGGCTTGCCGGCCTGCCGCTCGGCGGTGAGGGCGCAGATCTCCGCCGCGGGGTGGCGCAGCAGCATGCGCACCAGATCCGCGCCGGTGTAGCCGCTGGCGCCGAGGATGCCGATCCGGACGGGAGTGACGTTGTTGGCCATGGGGATTCCCTATCGTGGGGCAGAACTGGAGGGGCAGGACCGGACAAACAGAAAGGGGGCGCCCCGCGTGGGACGCCCCCTGCCTGTAACCGTGCTTGCAGAGACCGCGTGCGGGTTAGCGCTTCGAGAACTGGAAGCTGCGGCGCGCCTTGGCGCGGCCGTACTTCTTACGCTCGACGATGCGGGCATCGCGGGTCAGGAAGCCGGCAGCCTTCAGCGGCGGGCGCAGGCCCGGCTCGAAGTAGGTCAGCGCCTTCGAGATGCCGTGACGGACCGCACCGGCCTGACCGGACAGGCCGCCGCCGGTGACCGTGGCGATGACGTCGAACTGGCCGGCGCGGTCGGAAATGCCGAACGGCTGGGCGATCATCATGCGCAGAACCGGGCGGGCGAAGTAGACCTCCTGGTCGCGGCCGTTGACGGTGATCTTGCCGGAACCCGGCTTGATCCAGACGCGGGCGACCGCGTCCTTGCGCTTGCCGGTGGCGTAGGCGCGGCCGAACTGGTCGAGCTTCGGCTGGGCGACATCGGCGGAGGCGCCGGCCGGCGCGGCCGTACCGGTGCCCTGCAGATCCTTCAGGCTGGAGAGGGTGGTGGTGACCTGAGCCATAGGATTACGCGCTCCGCTTATTCTTCGGGTTCAGGGCGCCGACGTCCAGCACGGCCGGCTGCTGCGCCTCGTGCGGGTGGACCGCACCCTTGTAGACCTTGAGGTGAGACATCTGGCGGCGGCCGAGCGGGCCGCGCGGAACCATGCGCTCCACGGCCTTCTCGATGACCCGCTCCGGATACTTGCCGTCGAGGATCTGGCCCTTGGAACGGCCCTTGATGCCGCCCGGATAGCCGGTGTGCCAGTAGAAGATGTCGTCCTTCCGCTTGTTGCCGGTCAGCTTCACCTTCTCCGCGTTGATGACCACGATGTGGTCACCGCAATCCATGTGCGGGGTAAAGGTCGGCTTGTGCTTGCCGCGCAACATGTTCGCCAGGATGCTCGCCAGACGGCCGAGAATCAGGCCGTCGGCGTCGACGACGTACCACTTCTTCTCGATGGTCGCCGGCGTCAGATTGTAGGTCTTCATCGCCACACTCGTTGAGTGAATCGTGGATCGGCGGGCCGCCGAATCCTGCGGCGCCGAAGCGACCGGCTTTCTACGGGTTTTACCGCACAGCGTCAACGTAAAAAATATGACGTGAATTCAATGACTTAGGCTCGGGGTATTTAGATACCACATCGCGAAAGCCATTGATATCAAGGGTCTTTTTAGCCCGCCGAACCTTCCCGGTATCCGGATACCGCGATGCTGACCGGGTCGTGCGGCGGGATGGAATAGGTGCCGGTGGCGTGCGCCACGGGCTCGTCCACCCCATCGTCGGAGAACAGCAGAACCTCGCCGTAGGCCAGCCGCTTGCCGAGCTTGAGCAGGCGCCCCTCTGCGACCATGCCCACGGGCGGCGGGCGCTTGAGGAAGTTGATGGTCATGCTGGTGGTGACCGCCAGCTCGACGCGGCCGATGGCGCTGAGCACCGCGGCGTAGAGCGCCACGTCGGCCAGCCCGAACATCGCCGGCCCCATGACGGTGCCGCCGGGACGGACGAAGTCGGTCTTATAGGGCATGCGCATGCGCACGCGGCCGGCGACCAGTTCGTCGATGGTGATGCCGAAGGCGCCGACCAGAGGCACGCCGTCGCGAATCAGCGCTTCCAGTTCCGGGATGGCGATGGCGGATGGGGCGGGTGCGGTCATTGGGAACTCATGCAATTATCCGACAGGTCACGCCACCGGCATCGGCGGAGCCTCCGGCTCCGTCCCTGCCCCGCAGCGCGCGGCAGGAAAGGAGAGCGTGACGACGGTGCCTTTGTAAAGCTCGCTGTCCAAACGGACGGTTCCGCCGTGCGCCTCGATCAGCGCCTTGGTGATGGTGAGGCCGAGCCCGACCCCTCCGGTCGGCCGGGTGTGGGGGTTGCCGGCCTGCCCGAACGGCTCCCACACCCGGACGAGGTCTTCGGCCGCGATGCCCGCGCCGGTGTCGCGCACGGCGAGGTCGAGTCCGCCGTCGCCGCGCGTCCGGGCGGAGATCGTCACCGCACCGCCGCGCTTGGTGAACTTGATGCTGTTGAAGGCGAGATTCACCAGCATCTGGACGACCCGGCGCCCGTCGCAGTGCAGGTCCGGCAGGCGCTGCGGCACGTCGAATTCCAGCGCCACGCCGGCCTCTGTCGCCCGGTTGGTGAGCATCTGCGCGGCACGGCCGACCAGTTCGCCCACCGGCACCGTTTCCTCGCTCAACTCCAGCACGCCCAGCTCGATGCGCGAGATCTCCAGGATGTCGTCGATGATGCCCAGCAGGTGACGCCCGGACAGGTGGATGGCGCCCACATAGCCTTGATAGCGCTCGCTGCCCACCGGCCCGAACAGGCCGGTCTGCATCACCTCGGAATAGCCGAGGATAGCGTTCAGCGGCGTGCGCAGCTCGTGGCTCATCACCGCCAGGAAGTGGGTCTTCGAGCGGTTGGCCGCCTCCGCCTCGCGCTTGGCGTCGAGCAGCGCCAGCTCGGTCTGCTTCAGGTGCGTGATGTCGCGCCCCTCGGGCACGAGGTAGATGACCGCGCCGTCCTCGTCGAAGATCGGCCGCAACGAGAAATCGACATGGATCACCGCACCGCCCGGCGCCGAGTGCGTCGTCTCGAATCGCACGAAATCGCCGCGCGCCGCCTGCTCGACCCCGACCTTCAGGCGCTCCTGGTCGGCGGGCGCATTCGACCACCACGGCGTGTCCCAGAAATACCGGCCGAGCACCGACTCCTCGCTGGCGTCGACGAAGCGCAGCGACGTCTCGTTCGCTTCGATGATCCGGCCGTCGGTTTCCAGCAGGCCGATGAATTCGAACGTGTGGTCGAAGATGGCGCGGAACCGCCGCTCACGCTCGCGCAGCGCCATGCTGGCGGCGCGCTGGGTGGTGATGTCGAGCATCACCGCCTCCATGCGGCCGGGGCCGGTGCGCCAGCCGCTGATCGACACCCAGCGCGTCTCGCCGTCGTCGTTGACGATGCGCACGGCGGTCTGCCAGGGGGAGCCGACGGCCGGACAGTTCTCCACCCACGCCGTCAGCGCCGCACGGTCCTCGGGGTGGACGATGTCGAGCAGCCCGCCGCCCGCCTCGGCCCGCAGCCGGGCGCTGCCGACGTGCAGGCGGCGGCCGACGTTGTCGGTGACGAACTCGACCGGCAGCCGCCCCTCCGTCCGCCAGACGAGGCCGACGACGGGGCTGCGGTTGATCATGGCCGCAAGGCGGATGCGCTCCTGCTCGGCGAGCCGGCGTTGCGTGGTGTCACGGCCGACCGTCTGGACGGCGGTGAGCTTCCCCGCCCCGTCGAAGACGGCGAGCCGGCGCCAGGTGATCCAGCGCATCGAGCCATCAGGGTTCGGCCAGGGCTCCTCGCTGCTGATCGCGCCCGAGCCGGGCGTCGCCTCGGTGATGAAGCGCTCGGTAGCCTCGACGGTGCCCGCTGGAAACCGCTCGCGCAGCGAGCCGGTGACGAAGTCGCGCGGCGTGGTGCCGCACAGCGCCGCCAGCTCGCGGTTGACCACGCTGACGCTCAGGTCCGGTTGGAAGCGGCAGACCAGCTCCGACTGGTCGTCGATGGCCGTGCGGAACTTGTCGCGGCTGGAGAAGATCTGGCAGACGAAGCACTTGTCCTCGGTCACGTCGGCCAGCGTGACCAGCCGTCCGCCATCGGGCAGCGGAGTCGCCGCGAAGGTGACGTCGCGGCAGTCACCGTCGCTGCGCACCAGGAACGCGGTGCCGCGGCCCTGCATCGGCAGCGCAGGGCCCTCCGGCCCGTGCAGCGGTGTCAACTGGTCGAAGGGAAGCCCCGTCACCGCATCGGCGTCGCGCCCGATCAGCGCGGCGAAGGCGGCGTTGGCCGCCACGATGCGCTCGTCCGCCCCGACGATGCAGGTCGCGGTGGGGCTGTCCATGAAGATGGCGCGCCAGTCGATGGCCGCTGGCGCGGTGTCCTCCGATGCCAAAACGGGTCTCCGACGACTGGCTGAACCGGTCCATCATGACCGAAACATCATGCGTAGGCCAAAGAATTCCCCGAAAGGAGTAGCCGTGTTCGTGCGGCGATTTGACCGGCCCCGCCCAGTTTCAACGTATTTATTCAGTACAATCCGCGCTGCATTTCACATTTTTTCTGTTGAATCCGCGCGCCCGCTGCGCTCTCATGGCTGGGTCTGCAACGCGCCCGTTCCGTTGCGGCCGAACGGCGGGTAAGCTCCGCCGCAGGCAAGCCAGAAGACCGGAAAGGAACGAGCATGAGCGTCGCCACCACAGCCGAAGCCGCCGAGGCCCCGCTGGTCCTGCGCCAGGATCAGGGCGGCATCGCCACGCTGACGCTGAACCGGCCGGCCGCGCGCAACGCGCTGTCCGTCGGGCTGATGCGCGCCTTGCAGGCGGAACTGGACAGCATCGACACCGACCCGTCGGTCACGGTGGTGGTGCTGGCCGGGGCTGGCCCGGCGTTTTGCGCCGGCCACGACCTGAAGGAGATGCGCGCCGATCCGCGGCACGAGGCGTACGCGGCGCTGTTCGCCCAGTGCGCCAAGTTGATGATGACCATCACCAGCATCCGCCAGCCGGTGATCGCCCGCGTGCACGGCATCGCCACCGCGGCGGGCTGCCAGCTGGTCGCCACCTGTGACCTCGCCTACGCGGCGGACACCGCGCGATTCGCCACGCCGGGGGTGAACATCGGGCTGTTCTGCTCGACGCCCATGGTGGCGCTGACCCGCGCGGTCGGGCGCAAGGCGGCCATGGAGATGCTGCTGCTGGGAGACCTGATCGCGGCGCAGGAGGCCGAGCGCATCGGCCTCGTCAACACGGTCGTCCCCGCCGAACACCTGGACGCCGCCATCGCCACCGTGGCGTCCAAGATCGCGTCGAAGTCGCCGCTGACGCTGTCCATCGGCAAGGAGGCGTTCTACCAGCAGCTCGAAAAGCCGACCGCCGAGGCTTACGCCTTTGCGGCCGAGGTGATGACCCGCAACATGCTGGCGCAGGACGCCGCCGAGGGCATCGACGCCTTCCTGGCCAAGCGCGACCCGGTGTGGTGCGGCCGATGAGCGGTCATGACCACTACACCGACGATGTCCTGCGCGCGGTGCTGGGCCGCGTGCGGTCGGTCGCCATCGTCGGCTTCTCCAGCAGCCCGGTGAAGGCCAGCTACTTCGTCGCCAAGTACCTGCGTGACAAGGGCTACACGATCTATCCGGTGAACCCCGGCATCGCCGGGCAGGAGGTGCTGGGCCTGACGGTCTACGCCAGCCTCAAGGACCTGCCGGCGCCGCCGGACATGGTGGATGTCTTCCGCAACGCTCAGGCCGCGGCCGGCGTCACCGACGAGGCGATCGCCGTGGGTGCCAAGGTGGTGTGGATGCAGTTGGGCGTGCGCAACGACGAGGCGGCGGCGCGCGCCGAGGCGGCCGGCTTGACGGTGGTCATGAACCGCTGCCCGAAGATCGAATACCAGCGCCTGTACGGCGAAATCGGCCGGATCGGCGTCAACTCCGACGTTCTCGTCACCAAGAAGCAAAAACTCACCAGGACGTTCAAGAAACTCATCTAGGGGAACATTATGAGCGAGCAGAAGACTTTCGGCTTTGAAACCCGCGCCATTCACGCGGGCGCGGCACCCGATCCGGCGACGGGCGCGCGGCAGACGCCGATCTACCAGACCACCGCCTACGTCTTCGACGACATCGACGATGCGGCGTCGCTGTTCAACCTGCAAAAGCTCGGCTTCATCTACTCGCGCCTGACCAACCCCACCGTCTCGGTGCTGGAGGAGCGGCTGGCGAACCTCGAAGGCGGCGTCGGCGCCACCTGCACGTCATCGGGCCATTCGGCGCAGATGATGGCGCTGTTCCCGCTGCTGTCGCCGGGCGACGAGTTCATCGCGTCCACCAAGCTCTACGGCGGCTCGCTCAACCAGTTCGCCAACAGCTTCCCGCGCGCCTTCGGCTGGAAGTCGATCTTCGTCGACACCGACGACCTCGAAGCCGTGCGCAAGGCGGTGACGCCGAAGACCAAGGCGATCTTCGTCGAGAGCCTCGCCAACCCCGGCGGCGTCGTCACCGACCTGGAGGCGCTGGCGAAGATCGCCGACGCCGCGCAGATTCCGCTGGTGGTCGACAACACGCTGGCAACCCCGTACCTGTGCCGCCCCATCGAGCACGGCGCCACGCTGGTCATTCACTCGACCACCAAGTTCCTGTCGGGCAACGGCACGTCGCTGGGCGGCGTCATCATCGATTCGGGCAAGTTCGACTGGACCAAGGCCGGCAAGTACCCGGCGCTGACCGAGCCGGAGCCGGGCTACCACGGCCTGAAGTTCCACGAAACCTTCGGCCACCTCGCCTACACCATCCACGGCCACGCCGTGGGCCTGCGCGACCTCGGCCCGAGCCAGGCGCCGATGAACGCCTTCCTGACGCTGAACGGCATCGAGACGCTGCCGCTGCGCATGGAGCGTCACGCCGCCAACGCGCTGAAGGTGGCGCAGTTCCTGGAGAGCCACCCGGCGGTCGCCTGGGTCAGCTACGCCGGCCTGGAATCGTCCAAGTATCACCAGTTGGCGAAGAAGTACCTGCCGCGCGGCGCCGGCTCGGTGTTCACCTTCGGCGTCAAGGGCGGCTACGCGGCCGGCGTCAAGGTGGTGGAGAGCGTGCAGCTGTTCAGCCACGTCGCCAACCTTGGCGACAGCCGTTCGCTGATCATCCACCCGGCCTCGACGACGCACCGCCAGCTTTCCGAGGAAGGCTTGGCGAAGGCCGGCGCCGGCCAGGAGGTGGTGCGCCTGTCCATCGGCATCGAGAGCGCCGAGGACATCATCGCCGACCTCGATCAGGCGCTGAGGGCCTAACAAGCCCCTCTCCCGGCCGGGCCGGGAGAGGGAGGGGCCCTCGAAGTGGAAGGGTGAGGGCGACGGTTCCTCGGAAAGGCCGTTTCCCCCACCTAACCTCCCCCATCACCCCACCACGAGGTTGTTCACCGAGTCCGCGTCGGCGACCAGCAGGTTCGGCGGGTTCATGCGCCCCGCACAGGTCATCGGCGTCGCCGGCACCGGGACGGTCAGGTCGCCGTAGCCGCCGCTGCGCACCACCCCCTCGATCACCCCCGCCGCGCGCATGCCCTGTGGGGACAAGCCGTCCTGCACGAGCATCTTGGCGAGCACCACCCGGTTCCCCGGCTGGCGGTAATAGGCCCAGTGCGCCCCGCGTTCGTCCGGGGTGTCGCACAGCGTGGCGCCGTAGCGCGTCTGGAACCACGCGTTGAAGCTGACGCTCTGCTGGGCCGGCGTGCGGTCCACCTGCAAATCGATCCAGTTCGGCGTCGGCTGCATGCCGTCGCGGCCGATCACCCGCGCCGGCTGGGTGTTGACGTAACGATAGGGGTGGCAGCCCGTAGTGCCGCCCCACTTCAGCACCGGGTCCGACTGCGAGGCGAAGCTGAAGACGTCGGCCTGCGCGCCGGCCAGGGCGTCGCGCGCGTCGACGCTGAACTGCGCCCCGCCGACCAGCAGCACCCGCCGCACCGCATTGGGAAAGCCGTTGGCGGCCAGCAGCTGGATCGCTTCCGTGGCGGTGCGGGTGCCCAGGCTGTGGGCGAAGATGTCCACCGGCACCCCCGCCTCGGCCAGCGCGCGGATGATCGCCGCCAGCGCCTTCGACGCCAGCGGCGCCAGATCAAACACCGGGTATTGGTAGAGGTTGCACCAGCACGCCGAGCCGTACTGCTTCATGCTGCCGATGGAGGTCCAGCAGAAGGCGACGGCGATGTCGGCCAGGACGTTGCCGGCCTCGTCGGTCTCGCCGACGATGGGCAGCCAGCTCTCGCGCCCGCTCACCGTCGGGTTGGCGTAGACGCCGTTGTACGGATCGTCGGCGTTGCCGGGATCGTCGTCGCTGGAACTCGGGTCGAAGTCGAAGCCGTGCACCATCACCACCGCGCGCCCGGTGCCGCGCTTGGCGACCCACGCGCCGACATAGTCCTTCAACGCCTGCGACGGCTCCGGCAGCGCCGTGTCCGGCTTAGGCAGCGTCTGCAACGACTCGCCCGCGAAGCCGTTCAGTTCGTCCGCTGCCGTCCGGTAGGCCGGCGCGTCCGGTGCGCCGGCATGTTGTGCAATCCAGCGAAACCCCAGCATGAGCGTTCTTCCCGTTTTTATTGGTTGCCGGGACATGGTTTCACGATAACCGCGAGCGTTCAATCCGAACGCAACGGCGCCGAAAAGGGTAAGCGCTTTCGCAAACCAACACCAAATTGGAGGGCTCCGGCCGCTTCCTTGATTCGCCTGCGCGCTGGACGGACCTTGGTAGGGAGCGCGGTGCTCTGTCTTCAGGGGTGTGGGATGGGCGTGAAGCTGACGATCGGGCTCGCCGCTGCGGCGAGCCTCGGGATGGCGGGATGCGTCGGCGTGCCGGTGGCGGTCTCGGCCGCCTCGCTCTATGTCGACACGGTGCTGTATCTACGCACCAGCAAGACCGCCACCGACCACATCATCTCGGCCGCGGCGGATCGCGACTGCTCGATGGTGAACGTGCTGCTCCGGGGACGCCTGTGCGAGGATGGACCGCCGCCGCAACTGCTCACCGAGATGCTGCGCGAGGTGGAGACGGTGCCGCCGTCCAGCGACAGCGTCGCCCGCGCCGCCCGCGACCGCGCCGAAGGCCGCGTCGAGGTGGCCGAGGCCGACCCGCTGGTGCTGACCGACAGCACCCCGGCGCCCGGCGCCGCTCCCCTGCCCGCCCCTGCCCGCACTCCGCCTCCAGCCCCGCCTCCAGCCCCGGCGGATCGGCCCGGCGCTGTCGAAACGGCGCTGCGCGACGGCGGCAAGCCGGTCCTGGTGGTGGTCGGCAGCTTCACCAAGCGCGCCCATGCCGAGGCGCAGCGCGCCGCCATTCCCCACCCGTCGATGGACATCGTCGAGGCGACGGTGTTCGGCAAACTCCACTACCGCGTGGTGATCCGCCCAACCGACCGCGAGGACGCGTTGCGCCAGCTTGCCATCGTCCGCACCGCCGGCATCAAGGACGCATGGCTGCTGCCGTGGAGCGGCAACCTCAGCGTCACCAACGCCGTTGCGGCGCTGCCCTATGTGGGGTGGCTGTACCGGATCTAGGCGTCCGTTCGCGGGGGCGTTCGCCGGCTGCTACTCCGCCGGGGCCGGGGCGGTCGCCGCCGCCGCCTCCTTGCGCTCGCCGGGCAGCAGCAGCGCCGCCAGGAACGCCACCAGCGCCAGCGCGGTCAGCGTCAGGTACAGCGCCTGGAACTCGCCGAAACGCTCGTAGAACGCCGCCACCATCTGCACCGCCACCGGGCCGGCGCCGAAGGACAGGATGAACTTGGCGCCGAACGCCAGTCCGCGGTGCTTGTCCGGCGTGTAGCGCGCCAGCAGCATGTTCTCCGCCGGGATCTGCACCTGAGACGCGATCACCACCGCCCCCGCCGCGACCACCAGCGGCAGGCCCAGCAGCACCGCCATGAACGCCATCATCGGCGCCTGGATCAGCAGGCACAGCGCGTAGATCCGCTTCAGCGGGTACCGGTCGGCGAGATGCCCGCCGATGAGCTGCGGCACCGCCGCCAGCAGATAGACGAAGGTCACCAGCCCGCCGACGCCCAGCGTGCTGCCGCCCAGCATGTCGCCCAGCCGCGCCTCGAACAGCTTGGGCAGCACCACCTGCATGGCGTTGAACATCAGCCCGGCGCAGACCATGGTCACCGACAGCACGATGAAGGCCCGCATGGCGTCGCCGCGCGACGGCTTGGCCTGCGGCGTCAGGTCGCCCGCACGGTCGTGGACCATGCCCAGCGCGATGAACACGCTCAAAGCCACACCGAACGCCATGCAGATGCCGCCGGGAATGAAGAAGGCCCAGCGCCAGCCCATCAGCTCGGTCAACCCACCCGCGACCAGCGCCGCGGAGGCCACGCCGATGGTGCCGAACAGGCCCATGTAGCCCAGCGCCTTGCCGCGGTTGACCGCGTTCTTGACCATCCAGGCCATGCCCACGGGATGGTAGATCGACGCCCCCAGCCCGAGCACCGCCAGCGCCGCCATCAGCCCGCTCGGCGTGTCGGCCAGCCCGCAGGCGACGGCACCGGCGCCGGTCAGCAGGAAGAAGGCGGCCATCATCTTGGAATTGCTCCAGCGGTCGCCCAGCCAGCCGGCCAGCGGCGCGCCCAGCCCGATCAGCAGCGCCCCCAGCGTCCACAGCCGGATCAGATCGTCGTAGGGCAGGTTCCACTCGCGCTCCAGCGCCAGCACCACGGTCAGATACAGCGCGGCGACGATGTGCATGAGCGTATGGCCAACCCAGGAGAAACCGACGGACAGGCGGGCGGACAGTTCGGTCATCGACATCTCCGGGGGCGGATGGATCGGACAAAAGGTCGCACGCACACCTGGCACCGGCAACCATGCCGGCCGCATGGCCGACATGCAACCGCCGTCTCATACCGAAGGCGCTTGATGTCTTCCATCAAGCGCCTTCGGTTTAAACCCGACAGCTCAATGCATAGCACTGAGCGAAAGGGTGATACGGCCGGCCGATCATGGAAGCATTCATGCGCCGGCCGTATCAGCCATGGACGGACACGAGGTCCATTGGACCCGCCCCCGGTTCCGGTTTAGAATGTCCCAAGTTTGCCACAGCCGAAGTCCGGGTCCACCATGTCCGCGCCGCGCTCCCCCGGCTCCCGCCGCACGCCCAGCGATCCGCAGGCGGCGTGGCTTCGGCGCGGCATGGAGCAACCCGGCGGCAAGCTGCCGCTGTTCACCCGACAGGGCCAGCGCGTCAATCTGCGCACCATCCGCGCCTGCCTTGACGCCGGATGGGCCGAGCACTGGTTCCACAACCCGCTCAAGCCGGACTGGCTGGTCTGCCGCCTGACCGACGCCGGCCGCGCCGCGGTGATGGCGCGCTCCACCGTCATCCAGGTGGATTTTGGAGGGCGCCAGGGAAACCTGTTCGGATAGGCGGAGCCGCCGCCCTACTCCGCCGCCAGCATCTGCCGCTCCAGCGCCGCGCCGAGTTCGCGCGGGGTCACCGGCTTGTGCACCACGCAGAAGTGGTGCTCGGCGGCGTCGTGCTGGCACTCCGGGCCGGTCTCGCCGGTCAGGATGATTCCGGGAATGCCGGCGCCGTGCAGCGCCCGCACGCGCAGGATCGCCTCGGTGCCGACGCGGCCCTCGCGCAGGCGGTAGTCGGCGACGATGATGTCCGGCGTCCGCCCGTCCGCGGCCAGCCCCTCCACGGCCTGATCGGCCGAACCGGCGGCCAGCACCTCGTAGCCCCACTCCTTCAGGATGGCCTGCAATCCCATCAGCACGATGGCGTCGTCGTCCACCAGCACGGCGAAGCGCCCCGCCCCGCTCGCCACCGGCCCGCCCGGCGTCGCCGCCGGCTTGGCCGCGACGGTGCCGAGCGGCACGCGGATGCGGAACTCCGCCCCCGCGCCGACCGTCGAGCGAACCTCCACCGGGTGGTCGAGCAGGGCCGACAGTCGCCGCACAATGGCCAGCCCCAGGCCCAGTCCCTGCGCACGGTCGCGCTCCGGGTTTCCGACCTGATGGAACTCTTCCCAGATGCGCTCGAGCTGGTCGGGCGGGATGCCGATGCCGGTGTCGCGCACGGTGATGTGCAGCGCCTCGCCGTCGCTGCGGCAGTCGAGCGCCACCGCCCCTTCCGCCGTGTAGCGCAACGCGTTCTCGATGAGGTTGCGGACCATGCGCGACAGCAGCGTGCGGTCGCTGCGAACCACCGAATGGCAGGGCGTCACCCGCCACAGCAGCCCCTTGGCGTTGGCGACCGGCGCGTAGGCGGTGGCGATCTCGTCCAGCACGTCGGACACCGCGAAGTCCTCGACGTCCGCCGTCACCAGCCCGGCGTCCAGGCGCGAGACGTCGAGCAGGCTGTCCAGCAGACCCTTCAGCGCGTCCAGCCCGCGTTCCAGATGGCGCAGCACCTCGGCCCCCTTGGGCGAGGAAACCTGCGCCTCCAGCGCCGCGGTGAAGAAGAACAGCGACTGCAAGGGCTGGCGCAGATCGTGGCTGGCCGCCGCCAGGAACTTGGTCTTGGCGAGGTTGGCGCGCTCCGCCTCCTCCTTGGCGCGGTGCAGCGCCTGCTCCATTTCCTTGCGCCCGGTGATGTCCAGGTTGATGCCGGTCATGCGCACCGGCGTGCCGTCGTCGGCGTAGATGGCGCGGCCGATGGCCGCCAGCCAGCGCAAGCCGCGCTTGGGATGGTTCACCCGGTACTCGGTGTGGAACTCGGTGCGGCGGTTCGCCAGCGTGTCGTGGAGACAGGCGTCGGCAATGGCACGGTCCTCCGGCACGATGACGGCCAGCCAGGTCTCCCGCTTCGGCGCACTGCCGTTGGGCTCCAGGCCGAACAGCGCGTATGACTCCGCCGACCACCGGCTCGTGTTGGAGGCGATGTCCCACTCCCAGGTTCCTGCCTCGGCGCTCGACAGCGCCAGCCGCAGCCGCTCCTGGCTGTCCTTCAGCGCCTCCTCGGCGTGCTTGCGCTCGGTGATGTCTTCGACGATGGCGATGCGATAGGCCGCCTCCGTCCCGGTGATGCGGGCCAGCGACGAGGTCACCCGCACCAACACCATGCTGCCGTCCTTGCGGATGCAGCGCTTTTCCAGGGCGTAGCTTGGGACGTCGCCGACCAGCAGGCGGTCGAGCAGCGCCTCTTCGGCGGCGCGGTCGGCGGGGTGCGTCAACTCGCGGAACGACCGCCCGGCAATCTCCTCCGCCGTATAGCCAAGGATGGCGCAGGCCTTGCCGTTGGCCTCCAGAATGCGGCCGTCCAGCGCCACGCGCTCGATGCCCACGGCGGCCTGCGCGAAGACCGAGCGGGCGCGCTCGTCGCTCTGCCGCCGCGCCGCCTCGGCGTCACGCAGATCGGTGATCTCCATGACGACGACGCCCACCGCGGTGACCGCGCCGTCCTCCTTCACCGGATAGATGTTGGTCAGCCAGTGGCGCCGGCCGCCGCCGGCGGACGGGGAAACCTCGCCGACGATCTCGCGGGTCTGCACCGCCTCGCCGGTGGCGAAGACCCGGTCGAGGATCGGTCCCATGACCATGGCATTGCCGGGCAGCACCTCGTCCAGCGGGCGGCCGGCGTGCGCATCGACAGGCAAGCCGTTGAGGCGGGCCAGTTCCTCGTTGACGCGGATGCAGCGGCGCTCGCGGTCGAAGAAGGCGAAGCCCACCGGCGCGTGCGCCAGCATGGCGTCGTGGTGGGCCAGCAGTTCGCATTTCTCGCGGTTGGCGGCCAACAGCGCCGCGTCGCTGCGCTTGCGTGCGGTGACGTCCTGGAAGAACACCGCCAGCCCGCCTTGCGACGGGAACGCCCGCACCGCGAACCACGCGTCCAGCCGCGGATAGTAGCCCTCGAACTCCACCGGTTCCTGCTCGGCCAGGGCGCGGTCGTATTCCCGGCTGAAGACGCTGTCCACCGCGTCCGGGAAGGCGTCCCACAGCCGTTTGCCGACCACGTCGCGCCCCTCGGCGATCAGCATGCGGGCACGGTCGTTCATGAAGGTGATGCGCCAGTCCGGGTCGACCTCGAAGACGCCGTCGGTGGTGCTGGCCAGCACCGCAGCCATCTTGTGCGCCGCGGCGTTGGCCTGCTCGCGCTCCGCCCGCCCCACGTCCGGGACGTCGGCGTTCAGCCAGCGGCCGGCCGCATCCGCCAGCATGCCCAGCGGCCACCGCAGGACATCGTCCACCCCCAGGGCCGGGACGGTCTTCAGCATCAGACGGTTCAGCAGGCTCATGGGCGCGCGCCCCGTCAGCGCCGCGCGGTGCGCCACAGGCCGGAGCGCATAGCCCCGGCGGCGACGCGGCGGTCGGCGATCTCGGTATCGTCCACCTCGGCGATGCCGGCCAGCTTGAGCGCGCGCAACAGGACGCTGCGCACGGTGGTGCCCTCCTCCTCGGCGCGGCGACGCACGGCACGCTTGACGCTCTGCGGCACCATGGCGGCGAGTTGAACGTCCGGCTCGCGATTCAGCGAGGTCTCTGGAACCGGGAGGACGGAGTCGTCGGTCGCCGGGATCACGCTCAGTCGATTGCTGGACATTTGCGGCAAGTGCTCTGATGTTCGGACCTTCGAACCCTCGCACGTTTTGGTTAATTTCGCCTTAACCATAACCGCCGCTGTTGGCCGGACACAGGAAATCCCGCTACCCCCAGCCTTCGAGACCGAGATCCAGGTCGGGATGTCGAGATGGAGGGTCAATTGTCTCGCCAGCGCGCAAGGCATCGGACGCGATGCGTTAGACTTCACCGGCCAAGACCGTACGCGATCGAACTATTTCAGGGAGGCGGGGAGCACGGATGCTGTCTGCAGCGTTGACTCCGTGGCGGCACTGGGTGCGTCAGTCATGGGAGGGCAGCACTATGACCGTTACGATCTTTGGAACCGGCAGCGACCCGTTTCTTGACGTCTCTGGATCGGGCGTCGTCAACAGCAGCGATCCTTTCAATGTGTCACTGGTCATGAGCGACGGCGATTTTTTCACCAGCACCGGGGTTGGCGTCGGCAGGACAAGCATCGACCCTTTCAGGAACACCGTCACCATCAGCACCGGGCAGGTGAGCACCGGGCTTCCCACGGACCCGTTCTTCCATGGGACCACACCGTTTGTGACCTCGCCGTTTGCGCCCTCTCCGCTGGTGACCACAGACATGGTCACGACTGCGACGCCGACGGTGGTGACACGCGTGGTGCCGAATCCAAGCGGCGTCGTGAGGGTCGGCAGCATCGGAAATGAGGTTATCGCCGGGACCGCGCTCGACGACATTCTCGATGGTCGAGCCGGCAACGATGCGCTGACCGGTGGACCGGGGCGGGACACCCTGTTCGGGGGCGCCGGGAACGATCTCCTGCACGGGGGGCGGGATGACGATACGCTGTTCGGCGGCCCTGATCAGGACACGCTCTGGGGCGACCAGGGCAATGATTGGCTGAAGGGAGGGGGCGGAGCGGACCTCTTCGCCTTCCAGCCGGGGAGCGGGCACGACGTTATCGCGGACTTCTCGCCCATCGACGGCGACAGGATCGGGTTGGCCGCGGGCATGGGCTTTACCGTCGGTGGGGATGGTTTCGGCAACGCGGTGGTCAGGATGTCGGCGACGGACGACATTACGCTGCTGGGAATCCCGCCATCGCGGGTCGATCCAGGGTGGTTCGTGCCGATTTGAGGTGGGCAAAGGAAAAGCCCCGGAGCCGTTGGGCTCCGGGGCTTTCCGCCCGATTCCAGCAATGGTCGGAGCGACAGGATTCGAACCTGCGACCCCCAGACCCCCAGTCTGATGCGCTACCAGGCTGCGCTACGCTCCGAACCTGGAACCGGTGCGGGCCGGGACTATAGCGGCGCCCGATGGAGGACGCAACGGGTTCCGGTGACCTTTTTACGCCCTTGCGGCAAGAAGTGCGTCACGCCCGGCGGACCGCCAACAGCACCCGCAGGTCGCGCAGCTCGCCGATCACCGCCTCAATCTCGCGGCGCGCCGTGTCGGGCAATTCCGAAGCAGCCAATTCCACGCCCGGCGGCACCAGGGGTAGCTCGTCGGCGAACAGGTCCGGCATCGCCGGCTCGTCGTCGCCCTCTTCCGCGGCCGGGTAAGGCGCCGGAGTCGGCGGCACGGCGCCCCGGCTCTCCTTCAGCAGGCGCTGCACGCCCTTGATCGTGTAGCGTTCGTGGTAAAGCAGGCTTTGGATTCGCCGCAGTAGGTCCACGTCCTCGGGCCGGTAGTAACGCCGGCCGCCGCCGCGCTTCAGCGGGCGGATCTGCGGGAACTTGGTCTCCCAGAACCGCAGGACGTGCTGCGGCACGTCCAGGTCGCTGGACACCTCGCTGATGGTGCGGAACGCTGTCGTCGATTTTACGGGGGGCGACTTCACCGGGCCCTCTGCCTTCAACATGCGGAGAGAGCCCTAGCCAAGGGTCACGACACGGCCTTGACGCGCGTCTGCGCCGCTTCGACTTCGGCGAGACCCTGGTTGATGCGGTTCTTCAGCACGTGGCTGGCGCGGAAGACCAGGACGCGGCGCGGCAGGATCGGCACCTCCTCGCCCGTCTTGGGGTTGCGGCCGACCCGCTCGCCCTTGGAGCGGACCTGGAAACTGCCGAAGGAGGAAATCTTGACCATCTCGCCACGCGCCAGCGCGTCGGAAATCTCGTCGAGAATGCTTTCGACCAGATCGGCGGACTCGTTGCGCGACAGCCCCACCTCCTGGTAGACGGCCTCGCTCAACTGCGCGCGCGTGACGGTGTTCTGCGACATGAAAAGTCTCCCCCGCGAGCCTCGGAGGAAACGGTAATGCGCGAGGAGAACCTCGTCAATTCAAAAGGTTGGGAGTGCCCACTACCAGCGGCCCACTACCAGCGGACGAGCGCGGAGCCCCACGTCAACCCGCCACCGATGGCTTCCATCAGGATCAGGTCGCCGCGCTTGACGCGTCCATCGTGCACCGCTTCGGCCAGCGCCAGCGGAATCGAGGCGGCCGAGGTGTTGCCGTGCCGGTCCACCGTCAGCACGACCTTCGACGACGGCAGCTTCAGCTTGCGCGCGATGCCGTCGATGATGCGCTGGTTGGCCTGATGCGGCACCAGCCAGTCGACGTCCGCCGCCTCCAGCCCATTGGCGACCAGCGCCTCCTCCACCACTTCCGACAGCTTGGTGACGGCGTGGCGGAAGATCTCCTGGCCGTGCATGCGCACGTGCCCGGTGGTCATCGTGCTCGACGGGCCGCCGTCCACGTACAGCAGATCGTAGAATCGGCCGTCCGAGTGCAGGTGGGTGGACAAGACCGCGCGCTCAGCCGAGTCGCCCTTGCTCTCCACGGCCTCCAGCACCACCGCACCGGCGCCGTCGCCGAACAGCACGCAGGTGGTGCGGTCCTTCCAGTCCAGCAGGCGCGAGAAGGTCTCGGCGCCGATCACCAGCGCGCGGGTCGCCTGACCGGCCTTGATGAAAGTGTCGGCCACCGACAGCGCGTAGACGAAGCCAGCGCACACCGCCTGCACGTCCATCGCGAAGCCGCGACTCATGCCGAGCTTCGCCTGCACCTTGGTCGCCGTCGAGGGGAAGGTGTTGTCCGGCGTGGTGGTGGCCAGGATGATGCAATCGATGTCCGAGCCGTCCAGCCCGGCGTGGTTCAGGGCCGCGCGGGCCGCGGCCACCGCCAGATCCGAGGTCATCTCGCCCTCGGCGGCGATGTGGCGGGACTTGATGCCGGTGCGCTGGACGATCCACTCGTCCGACGTGTCGACGCCGCGCGCCTCCAGATCCTTGTTGGAAACGGCGTTGGCCGGCAGGTACGCGCCGCAGCCGACGATCCGGGAACGCTTCGCCATATCAGACCGCCGCCGCCTTGGTGTCGGGAAGAGTGCTGTCGCCGCCGAGGCGGTGCATCTCCGCCTTGATCTTTTCGTTGAAGCTGTTGGTCGCCAGGTTCACCGCGACGCCGATGGCGTTGGCGAAGCCGATGGCGTCGGTGCCGCCGTGGCTCTTCACGCAGACGCCGCGCAGGCCAAGGAACATGGCGCCGTTGTAGCGGCGCGGGTCGGCCCGCTGCTTCAGCTTGTTGAAGGCCGAGCGCGCCAGCAAATAGCCCAGCTTCGCCATCAGCGACGATTGGAAGGTGCGGCGCAGGAACTCGGCGTAGAGCTTGGCGGTGCCCTCGGCGGTCTTCAGCGCGACGTTGCCGGTGAAGCCGTCGGTGACGATCACGTCGGTGGTGCCGGCCGCAATGTCGTTGCCCTCGACGAATCCATAGAATCGGCCGGGGAACGGCGCTTCCCGCAACCGCGCCGCCGCGGCGCGCACCGTCTCGTTGCCCTTGACGTCTTCCGAGCCGATGTTGAGCAGCCCAACCGTGGGCTCCAGCAGCCCCAGCACCGTGCGCGCGAAGACCGACCCCATCAGCGCGAACTGGACGAGGTTGTCGGGCGTGCACTCGATGTTGGCGCCGAGGTCGAGCATGACGCTCTCGCCGCGCTGCGTCGGGAAGAACGACGCGATCGCCGGCCGGTCGATGCCCGGCAGCGTCTTCAGCACGAACTTCGCCATCGCCATCAGCGCGCCGGTGTTGCCGGCCGAGACCACGGCAGCCGCGTTGCCCGCCGCCACCGCGTCGATGGCGAGGCGCATGCTGGACTGCCGCCCGGCACGCAACGCCACCGCCGGCTTGGCGTCGCCGGCCACCGCCTCGGTGGTGTGCATGACCTGCGCCACCGCCTTCAGCGCCGGATGCTTTTCGAGCAGCGGCTCGATCCGCGCGGAGTCCCCGTACAGCAGGTACTGGACATCCGGGAAACGCTCACGGGCGAGGGCCGCCCCTGCGACCACCATGTCGGGGGCGTGGTCCCCACCCATGGCGTCGAGGGCTATGGTCAGGCGCTGGCTCACCGAGGACAGGCTCCCTGGAACAAACGGGTGGCGGCCGGCCGAACCGACATCAAGCCGTCGTCTTCACCACTTCGCGCTCGTCGTAGTGCCCGCACGAGGTGCAGACATGGTGCGGACGCTTCAGCTCGCCGCAGTTCTTGCACTCGTGATAGGCGGACGTCGTCAGCGCGTGGTGCGACCGACGCATGTTGCGCCGCGACTTGGAGGTCTTCTTCTTCGGAACAGCCATGGCCGAAACTCACTTTAACTCATTGGAAAAGGCGGCCCGATGAGAGGCCGCCCAGCGCGAGCCGCATTCAATAGGGCAAACCCGCGCCAAGGGCAAGCCCGATCAACCTTCCTGCTGCGAGCCTTTGAGGCGCCCGAGCGCAGCGAAGGGGTTGGGCCGCTCCTCCACCACCTCGTCCTCGTCGCCGCGCAGTTCTTCCGGCACCTCGACGCCGGGGCAGCGCGGGTACGGGTCGAGCGCCAGCGACAGGTGCTGCGCCGTCAGTTCGCCGATGTCGATGCGCCCGTTGACGATGGGCTCGATGATGTCCTCGTCGGCGATGCTGGCGTCGAAGTCCATGTCGTCGGGGGTGTCGGGCACCAGGGCCGGCGGCGCGAACAGCGATTCGAACAGCTCCTTCACCGAATTGTGCACCGACTCCAGCGTGACGACGCAGGTCTGCACCACGTCGGCTTCCAGTTCGCCGACGGCGCGCACCATCTCGCCGCCCTGCGTGCGCGTCAGGCGCACGGTGGCCTTCAGGCGGCCGATGGCCTCCAGCTCGAAGCGGGCGGCCAGCGCCGTGCGCTCCGCCTCGTCGGCCTCGATCACCTCGACCACCTCGCCGCGCTGCTGCACGGAATCGGCTTTCACGAGGCGCGAGAATTCGGGGGGCGGCACATGGTTCTGCATGGGTTCATTCCTATCCATTCGGGTTAACAGCCCGGAAGTCCGGGCGGCTCGCCCCTACTCCATTTTCTTTGGCGGCGCGCCGAAGCGGATGTCGCCGGCCAGCAGCGACTCCAGCGGCTGCGCGGCGAGGCCCGCCACCTCGCGCCGGATATAGCCGGCCATGGCGGCGAGGTCACGCGGATCGGGCTCCGGCACCGTGCCATAGAGATTGTTGTCGAGCGCCACTTCCACAGCCTGTTCGCCGATGGCCAGCGCCGCATCGTAGGCCATCACCCGGCCCTTGACGCCGCCGACCATGGCGGTGACGCGCCGGGAGATGCCCTGGTCGCCGACGCCGAGTTCGCGCAGCGAGCGTTCGAAGTCGGCGGTCACCACCTCGAACAGGCGGCGCGAGCGCGCGTCCGCCGCCGCCCCCTGCCCCTTCAGCCGGTGCATGGCGAGGAACAGGTGCAGCGCCACCATGTCGAAGCGCCCGTCCAGCGTGTCGGGCACGCCCAGCGTGTCGTAGAACTCCGGCCGGCGCGCCTGGGCGACGATCCGCGAATAGAGGTCGGCGGCGGCGCGCTGCTCGCGCGAGCGGCCGAACAGGCGCCCGAAAGGGCTTCCGGGCAGGCGGTCAAACACGCTTGTGGCTCCCAACTCGGCGGAGTCGTTGACAGGGCCAACCGCCGGGTGCGATTGTCCCTTCGTCTTGGGGTTCAGGGCTTTCGCTCGTTTGAGCGCATGGCCGCCCCGTGGATGCCTCATCCTAGCCGAGCGCCATGACCAGATCGACTCCTTCCCGCGTTATCGCCGTCGCCCTCCTGGGCCTGACGGCCGCCGCCTGCACGCCCACCCTGGCGACGCGAGGCAACCTGACCGACCCCGATGCGGTCGCCACCATCCAGACCGGGACGACCACCCGCGATCAGGTGGCGAGCCTGCTGGGCACGCCCACGTCGGTCGGCACCTTCGACCAGAACGTCTGGTACTACATCGGGCAGAAGACGGAAAAGACCGCCTTCTTCAAGCCCGACGTGCTGGAGCGCCGGGTCGTCGTCGTGCACTTCAACGACGCCGGTGTGGTCAGCGACCTGAAGACGCTGGACCAGAACCAGGGCCTCGACGTCGAGATGGTCGAGCGCACCACGCCGACGCACGGCCGCGAGATGGGTTTCCTGGAGCAGATGATCGGCAACTTCGGCCGCTTCTCCGCCAAGGACAGCAAGGGCAAGGGCCCCGGCAGCTGACCGGCTGAGCGGTTCAGGATTGGTTCAGGATTTCGGGCGGGCCGGAGGCGACTCCGGCCCATTTTCGTTTTTGATGCCTGCGGCGAACCACGCCGCCAGCGCGCCCTCGTCGAGCGTCCCAGCCGCCAGCGCGAGAAAGGCGGTGACGCAGGCCGCGTCGTCCGCCGCCAGTTCGTAACCGTTCAGCGCCAGGAACAGTTCGGCGACGACCAGCGCGGTCCGCTTGTTGCCGTCCACGAAGGGATGGTTGCGCGCGATCCCGTAGGCGTAGGCCGCCGCCAGCGCCGCCGCGTCCGGTGCGCCGTACGCTTCGAGATGCCGCGGGCGCGCCAGCGCGGATTGCAGGAGCGTCAGGTCGCGGACCGCGGACGCGCCGCCATGCTCCGCCAACTGCTCGTCGTGGATCGCCAGGACGACGGCCTCGTCCACCCAGACCCACGCCATCCTATTTCGCCAGTTCGCGCAGGGCGTTCCGGCGCTTCTTCATGATCGTGCGGGCGGTGCCCATCTGCTCCTCGAAGTCCGGGTTGTACGGCGTGATCCGATAGCCGTCCGGCGTTTCGGTGAGATAGACCGTGTCGCCCTTCTCCAGTTTCAGCTTGGACAAGGCTTCCTTCGGCAGGACGACACCGACGGAGTTCCCGACGGTCGTGAGCTTGAGCGCCAGCACGGCGGCCTCCTCGCTAGACGGTTCGTATATCCGTTAGAACGATGGGGCGGCCTGCCGAGGCTGTCAATTCGCTTCCAGAAAAGAAAAAACCCCGGGGCGTCGCCGCCCCGGGGCCGTAACGTACAACTTCGTGTCGATCAGGCCAGCTGAGCGAGGATCGCCAGCAGCAGGATCGCGACGATGTTGGTGATCTTGATCATCGGGTTCACCGCCGGGCCGGCGGTGTCCTTGTACGGGTCGCCGACGGTGTCGCCGGTCACGGCCGCCTTGTGCGCGTCCGAACCCTTGCCACCATGGTTGCCCTCTTCGATGTACTTCTTGGCGTTGTCCCACGCACCGCCGCCCGAGGTCATCGAGATGGCGACGAACACGCCGGTCACGATGGTGCCCAGCAGCATGGCGCCGACGGCCGAGAAGGCCGGAGCCTTGCCGGCGATGGCGGCGACGATGATGTACAGCACGATCGGCGCGAACACCGGCAGCATCGAGGGGATGACCATCTCCTTGATGGCGGCCTTGGTCAGCAGGTCGACGGCGCGGCCGTAGTCCGGCTTGCCCGTGCCTTCCATGATGCCCGAGATCTCGCGGAACTGGCGGCGCACCTCGACCACCACCGAGCCGGCGGCACGGCCGACCGCGGTCATGCCCATGGCGCCGAACAGGTACGGCAGCAGGCCGCCGATCAGCAGGCCGACCACCACGTACGGGTCGTTGAGCTTGAACTCGACGACGAGGTTCGGGAAGTAGTGCCCGAGATCCTGGATGTAGGCGGCGAACAGCACCAGCGCGGCCAGACCGGCCGAGCCGATGGCGTAGCCCTTGGTGACCGCCTTGGTGGTGTTGCCGACCGCGTCCAGCGCGTCGGTGGTGACGCGGATGTCCTTCGGCATTTCCGACATTTCGGCGATGCCGCCGGCGTTGTCGGTCACCGGGCCGTAGGCGTCGAGCGCCACCACCATGCCGGCCAGCGCCAGCATCGTCGTCGCGGCGATGCCGATGCCGAACACGCCCGCCTGGTTGTAGGCGATGATGATGCCGGCGCAGATGACCACCACCGGCATGGCGGTGGCTTCCATCGACACGGCGAGGCCCTGGATGACGTTGGTGCCGTGGCCGGTCTCCGACGCGCGGGCGACCGAGCGCACCGGACGGAACGACGTCGAGGTGTAGTACTCGGTGATCCACACCAGCAGGCCGGTGACGCCCAGGCCGACCAGCGCGCAGACGAAGAAGTTCAGGCCGGTGACGATGACGGTGGCGGTGCCGCTGCCCGTCGACATCTGGATCGGCCGGGCGAAGCCGAACATGACCGCGGTGACGACGAGGATCAGCACGGCGCCGATGACCGCCGAACCGATGAGGCCCTTGTAGAGGGCGCCCATGATGTTCTTGCTCGGGCCCAGCTTGACCATGAAGGTGCCGGCGACCGAGGCGATGATGCAGACCGCGGCGATGACCAGCGGGTACATCAGCAGCGTGCGGACGATGTCGCCGGTGAAGAAGATCGCGGCCAGCAGCATGGTGGCGACGATGGTGACGGCGTAGGTCTCGAACAGGTCGGCGGCCATGCCGGCGCAATCGCCGACGTTGTCGCCCACGTTGTCCGCGATGACGGCGGGGTTGCGGGGATCATCCTCGGGAATGCCGGCCTCGACCTTGCCGACCAGATCGGCGCCGACGTCCGCACCCTTGGTGAAGATGCCGCCGCCCAGGCGGGCGAAGATGGAGATCAGCGACGCACCGAACGACAGGCCGACCAGGGCCTCCAGCACGATGCGGGCCTGCGCCGGGTCGGTGACCTTGTAGATCATCGACAGGATGGCGAAGTAGCCGCCGACGCCCAGCAGGCCCAGGCCGACCACCAGCATGCCGGTGATGGCGCCCGACTTGAAGGCGATGTCCAGCGCGCGGTCCAGGCCGACGGTGGCGGCCTGCGCGGTGCGCACATTGGCGCGCACCGACACGTTCATGCCGACGTAGCCGGCGATGCCCGACAGCACCGCCCCGATCAGGAAACCGAACGCCACCGGCAGGCCGAGGATGGCGCCGAGGATGATGAGAATGACCACGCCGACGCCGGCGATGGTGGTGTACTGACGATTAAGGTATGCGCGCGCACCTTCTTGAACCGCACCCGAGATCTCCTGCATGCGTGCGGAGCCCGCGTCGGCGGCCATGACCTGCTTCCCGGCATACGCGCCATAGGCGAGCGCCAGGAGGCCGCAGGCGATGACTACAAGGAATCCTACCGTCATCCGTTCCCCCAAAAAATTGTCGCCAGCCCGACTTCGCACTGCAACAAATGCCGCGGTGCAAATGGGCTGCTATTTTCGGCGGGAAGCATGCCCAAGCGGGGACAGCAATGCAACAGCCGCCACGCTCAAGGAAGCGCGACGAATTGACAGCTTTGAAACTTTAGGATTGCCGGAGCGGGATCTTTAGATCGCTTCCAAACAAAAACGACTTGTCGAAAGTCATATTCGCACCTGCGAAAGGAGTACCTTTCGTCACAGGTTGCGTTGCGTCACCACCTGGACCAGCACGTTCTGCACCACGCCGGGGCCGAGCACCTTGGTGGCTGCCGCGGCCAGCTTTTCCTTCACCGCGGGGATGTTGACCAGCGGGCCGCTCATCACCGACTTGTCGTCGATTCCCCCATAGAGCGCGGATATGAACGCGTCCACCAGCCGCGGCGTGTTGGCCTGGGCGATCGGCTGCTTGGCGGCGTCCACCTCGACGGTGGCGACGATGGTGACGAACTGCTCAACCTTGTCCTTGCCGATCATCGGCACGACGATGGGGTTGATGCGCACGTAAGCGACCGGCGGCGGGGGCTTTTCGGCTTCCTTCTTCGCCAGTTCCTCGGCGGTCGGCGGGACCATGAACTTGTTGTAGAGCGTCCAGCCGCCGAACGCCGCCCCACCCAGCAGCATCAAGCCGAACAGCAACAGGAAGAGCGCTTTCATGGTGGGTCCGCCATCGTTCGGCCCTGACCGTAAGGCGCCGATACTTTATGGCGGGTTAAATCATACGGCCGGCGCATGAATGCTTCATGATCGGCCGGCCGTATGCCCCTCCCGCTCAATGCCTATCGCGCTTTCGGGACGAAAGCGCTGGCGGCAGCCCTTTGCTATAGGCAAAGGGCGAGAGCGTTGCATTGAGCTGCCGGGTTGAACCGAAGGCGCTTGATGAAAGACATCAAGCGCCTTCGGTTTCAGAAATGATCCCAGCCGCGCCGCGGCAGTGCCAGCGGCTCGCCCTGCGCGTCCAACACCTCCACCCGCCCCGCCGGCCCGGCCACCGTGCGGCCGATCTCGGTGATCGCCACGCCGGACTCGGCGGCGAGCGCCACCAGTTCGCCGCGCGCGTCCTCGGGTGCGGTGAACAGCAGTTCGTAGTCATCGCCGCCGGTCAGCGCCAGCGCCAGCAACGCCGGATCGCCGCCAGCCACCGCCGGCACCGGGACGCGGGCGGCGTGCAGCACCGCCGCACACCCCGATTCCTCGACAAGATGCCCCAGATCGGCGACCAGCCCGTCGGACACGTCGATGCACGACACCGCCAGCCCGCGCAGCCGCGGCCCGACCGTCACCCGCGGGTCCGGCCGGCGCAGCCGCGCCACCAGCGGCTCCATCCCCGGACCGGCCAGCTTGCCCAGCACCACCTGAAGGCCGAGCGCCGCGTCGCCGATGCGGCCGGTGACGAACACCGGATCGCCGATCCGCTCCGACCGCCGCGGCAGCGCCTGCCCTTGCGGCACCAGCCCGAAAGCGGTCACCGACAGCGTGATCGGCCCGCTGGTGGACACGGAGTCGCCGCCCGCCAGATGGATACCGAAACGCCGCTGGTCTTCGGCCAGCCCCGCCGTGAAGGCGGCCAGCCAGTCCTCACCGAGTTCACGCGGCAACGCGGTGACCAGCGTGTAGGCCAGCGGCTCCGCCCCCATGGCGGCGAGGTCGGAGAGATTGACGCGCAGCAGCTTGGCGGCGATGTCGCCGGGCGGGTCGGATGCCAGGAAGTGCACGCCGGCGACCATGGCGTCGGCGGTGACCACGATTTCCCTCCCGTCCGGCACGCCGAACACCGCCGCGTCGTCCGCCAGCCCGCGCGCCCCGGCAAAGCCGGCGGCCAGTGGCTTGAAGAAGCGGTCGATGCGGCCGAACTCGCCGAGGGGCTTGGTCATTACTTCATTCCGTCCGTCATGCCCGGGCTTGACCCGGGCATCCACGGAGACGTTGCCATGTGCGGCGCGGGATGGCCGGGTCGAGCCCGGCCATGACGTTACGAGGAACCCGGCGCCGGCTGAGCCAGTTCCTCGGCGCGGACCTTGCGTGCGACGGTGTCGAGGACTCCGTTCACCATCCCCGGCTCGCGCCCGGCGAAGAAGGCGTGCGCCACGTCCACGTACTCGCTGATCAGGATGCGCGGATGCGTGCCCGTGTGCGCGAACACCTCGTACGCCCCGGCACGCAGGATGGCGCGCAGCAGCATCTCCAGCCGTTCCAGCGGGAACTTGGGGTCGAGCGCCGTGGACACCAGCCCGTCCACCTCCGGCCGGCGGTTGCTGACGCCGCGCACGATGTCGCCGAACAGCTGCGGGTCGGCGGCGACGAACTGCGCGCCGTCCACCTCCTCGCCGAAGCGGTGCTTGACGAACTCGCCGATGACGGCCTCGACTCCGGTGCCGGACTGCTCCATCTGGTAGAGCGCCTGCACCGCGGCAAGCCGGGCCGCCTTGCGCCGCGCCTTGGCCGAACCGCCGCCGGACGTCCTCCGGGAGTTACGCTTCGGTTTCGCGCGCGACGGCGCTTCGTCGTTGCTCATGATGCTCTGCTAAGTCTTTTCAAGGGTGCGGGGTCAGCGCGGGAAGAGGCGGAATTGGCGCTTCAGATCGATCATGTCAAGGCAAGCCTGCGCCGCGAAGCCGCCCTTGTTCTTGTTGCCGGTGCCGGCGCGGGCCCAGGCCTGCTCGCGGTTCTCCACGGTCAGGATGCCGTTGCCCACAGCCAGCGTGTAGCGCAACGCGAGGTCTTGCAGGCCCCGCGCACTCTCGTTGCACACGATATCATAGTGCGTGGTCTCGCCGCGGATCACGCAGCCCAGCCCGACATACCCGTCGAACCGCTTGCGCGCCGAGTAGAAGTCCATGGACCGCACCGCGTACATGATCGCCGCCGGGATCTCCAGACAGCCGGGCACCGCGTAACGCTGGTAGGTGGCGCCGGCCTTCTCAATCTCGGTGATGGCGCCCTTCGCCAGTTCGTCGGCGATGTCCTCGTAGAACCGCGCCTCGATGACCATGATGTGCGGCGTGTCCGGCATGCCCGCCTACTCCCCGTCGCCGTTCCCGGACATCGGGATCGGCCGCTGCCCGACGACGGTGAGCCCATAGCCTTCCAGGCTGATGATCGTCTTCTTGCGGTTCGACAGAAGGATCATGGAGCGCACGCCGAGGTCCAGCAGGATCTGCGCGCCGACGCCGTAATCGCGCAGCTCGCCGCCAGCACCGGCCGCCCCTTCCATGCGGGCCTTGAGCGCCGCCGACAGGTTGGCCGGCTGCGACTCGCGCAGCAGCACGATGACGCCGCGGCCTTCCCTGGCGATCAGCTCCATGCTGGCGTGCAGTTCGCCGTCGCGCCCGGTCGAGGTGTCGCCCAGCACGTCTTCCAGCACGTTGAGCGCGTGCATGCGGACCAGCACCGGCTCGTCGCCGGAGATGTCGCCGCGCACCAGCGCGACGTGCTCGGCGTACGCCACCTTGTTGACGTACACGTAGGTCTGGAAGCGCCCGCCGTAGCGGCTGTCCAGCGTGCCGACGAGGCGCTGCTCGACGATGGTCTCGGTGCGGCGGCGATAGGCGATCAGATCGGCGATGGTGCCGACCTTCAGGCCGTGGAACTGCGCGAACTTCACCAGATCCGGCAGGCGGGCCATGGTGCCGTCGTCGTTCATGATCTCGCAGATGACGCCGGACGGGATCTGCCCGACCATGCGGGCGATGTCCACGGCGGCCTCGGTGTGCCCGGCGCGCACCAGCACGCCGCCGTCGCGCGCCAGCAGCGGGAACACGTGGCCGGGCGTGGTGATGTCCTGCGGCCCGGTGGCCGGGTCGATGGCGACCTGGACGGTGCGCGCCCGGTCGGCCGCCGAAATGCCGGTGGTCACCCCCTCGCGCGCCTCAATGGACACGGTGAACGCGGTCTGGTGCCGGGTGCCGTTCTGCTGCGCCATCAGCGGCAGGTGCAGGCGCTCGATGCGCGCGCTGTCCATGGCGAGGCAGATCAGCCCGCGCCCGTGCTTGGCCATGAAGTTGACGGCCTCGGGCGTGGCGCACTGCGCCGGAATCACCAGATCGCCTTCGTTCTCCCGGTCCTCGTCGTCGACGAGGATGAACATGCGGCCCTGGCGCGCCTCTTCGAGGATCTCCTCGGTCGGCGACAGGTAGGAATGGTATTCCGACGCGCTCATTCTTGCCCCACCAGCCGCGCCACGTACCGCGCCAGCATGTCGATTTCCAGGTTCACGCGGTCGCCCGGCTTCAGCTCGCCGAAGGTGGTCGCTGTCTGCGTGTGCGGGATGATGTTGACGCCGAATCGCGCACCCTCCACCTCGTTCACCGTCAGCGACACGCCGTCCAGCGCCACCGAGCCCTTGGACGCCACGTATTTCGCCAGATTCGCGGGCGTTTCGAAGGTGAGCCGCACGGATTCGCCGTCCGGCCGCACGTCCACCACCGTCGCCACCCCGTCCACGTGCCCGGAAACGATGTGCCCGCCCAGCTCGTCGCCGAGCTTCATGGCGCGTTCCAGGTTGACGCGGGTTCCCTCGCGCCAGCCGCCGAGCGTGGTCTTGGACAGCGTCTCGCCCGAGGCCTGCACGGCGAACCAGCCCGGCCCCTTCTCGACGACGGTCAGGCAGACGCCGCAGTTGGCGATGGACGCGCCGATCGGCACCGTCTCCATGTCGAAGGCGGTTTCGATGGTGAAGCGGGTGTCGCCTTGGCGCTCGATCGAGCGGACGCGGCCGACGTCGGTGATGATGCCGGTGAACATAGGGCCGCAATCTAATCAGCTTTTGCGCACTGGGGAAGGAGCATCCGCAACGCGCGGCGCGCAACGGACTGTTGCGCGGGAGCGGAGCCAACCGCTCCGGCATCCCGCATCGCACCCTTCAGAAAGGGAGCAGAGGCGGCGCGAGCCCGACGCCGCCTCCGGCCCGCCCTTGAACGCTTGGCGCGAGAGACAAAGGGGGACGCTCCCTCACCCGGCGGTGGCCGAATTGCCGAACCACGCGGCGTTCCGCTCCAGCCACGCCCGCGGTGCCTCGGTGTCGGCGCCGTCCCAGGGCGAGAAGCCCGGACGGAGATAGGCGAACCACGCCCCCGCCATCAGCGCCGCCAGCCCCCGCCGGCCGAACAGGAAGCGCAGCCCCAGCCGCCACGTCTTCGCGCGGAACAGCGCGCCGCTGCGGTACAGGTTGTGAAGCGTCTGTACCGTGCTGTCGATCGTGAACAGCATGCTCACGTAAAGGAACCACGCCACGCGACGCCCATAGCCGCCGCCAGCCGCCCGGTAGACGTCGAAGACGACGGAACGGTGCTCGCTCTCCTCCGCCGCGTGCCACGTCCACAGCACGCGCATCGGCTCGGAGGCGCCCTCCAGCCAGTCGGTGGGGCCGAGGACGGCATCGCCGAAGGCGGCGGTGAAATGCTCGTACGCCATGGTGACCGCCATTTTGTTCAGCGGCCCGATCCAGGTGCTGGTGCGGATGCGGAACGCGATGAACGGTTCCATCACGAAGCGCAGCCCCTGCTCCTCAAGCCGCCCGTTGAAGATCCTGTGCAGCCGGCTGTGCGTCGCCTCCTGGCCGATGAAGCGGCGGACGTCCTCTGCCAGGGCGGGATCGTCGATCAGCGGCAGGCCTTCGCGGGCGGAATCGATGAAATACTGTTCCCCGATCGGGAACATCATGGACATCGCGTTGAACAGCTGCGTGCGGAACGCATCCCCGCCCAGCCATTGCGGCGGCATCTCCAGGGCCGCCACGTCGATCGCGGGCCGGCGCACGGTAAGGTTGGACATCATAGCTCTCCGGAAGTCGTGGACGGCGAAACGATACTGGGGGATGCTCGGTTTCCAAACTCGCATTCCCCGGCCCCGTCAGCATGACCGACCACCCAGATCAACCCATTGAAACCATGAGAAAAAGTCCGACCCAGGGACGTGCCTGGCGGACCATCCGGACAATTTTCGAGGCAACCTTTCAGATTCTCGACCGCGACGGGGAAAAGGCGCTGACCACCAACCGGGTGGCGGAGCGCGCGGGCTTCTCCATCGGCACGCTTTACCAGTATTTCCCGAGCATGGACTCCATCCTGCTGACGATGATCGACTTCGAACGCCGACGGATCACCGCCGATCTCGAGCAGTTGCTGGCCGAAGCCGAAGCGTCCGACATCCACCCCCACGAGATCATCCGCCGGTTCGTCCGCGCGCTGATCGACGTCTTCGGCGTGGGCGGCGCCGCCCGCCGCCTGCTGCTCAAGCGGGCGTGGATGCTGGACCACACGCCGCCAGCCGTCGCCGCCGTCCGGCAGGTGACGGAGCGCACCCGGACGGCCTTCGCCCGCCGTGCCCACCCCGATTTCCCGGCGCCCGATGCCGCCACGATGTTCGTGGTCAGCCGAAGCGTTCTCGGCGCCATCCGCTCCGCCGTGCTGGAGGACACGGGCCTTCCCGGCACGCCGGAGTTCGAGGAGAGTCTGATTCGCCTCAGCGTGGCGCTGCTGGAGTGCCCCGCCGCATCTCACTCCCGCCGCACGTAGCTCTCCACCAGATCATCCCCCGCCCGGCGCACCCGCACGCGGCCGAAATCGGCGGCTTGGCTCAGCGCGTCCACCCCGAACGCCGCCACCGCCGCCACGCCGTCGCCACCGATGACCCGCGCGGCGCGGAACCACTCCAGCCGGTCCACCAGTCCAGCCCGCAGCAGCGAGGCCGCCAGCGTCGCCCCGCCCTCGACCAGCACCCGCGTCAACCCCCGCTTGGCAAGCTCCGCCATCGCCCGCACCGGGTCCGGCAGGCCGGAGCCATCACACGCCACCGGCACCAGCTGCACGCCGCAGTCGATCAGCGCCTGCCGGCGCAGTCCGTCACAGTCGTCGCGGGTGACGATCCAGGTCGGCACCTGCTTCGCCGTACGCACCAGCTTGCAAGTCAGCGGCAGGCGCAGGCGGCTGTCGAAGACGACGCGCACCGGCGAGCGCGCTTCCAGACCCGGCAGGCGGCAGGTCAGTTCCGGGTCATCGGCCATCGCCGTGCGGATGCCGACCATGATGGCGTCGTGCCGCGCCCGCAGGCCATGGCCGAGTGCCCGCGCCTGCGGCCCGGTGATCCATTTCGACTCGCCGCCGTGCGTGGCGATGCGGCCGTCCAGCGTGGTCGCCAGCTTCAGCGTCACCAGCGGCCGGTCGTGCAGAATGCGCGAGAAGAAGCCACGGTTCAGCTCCCACGCCTCGTCGGCGCAGACGCCGACGTCCACGCGGACGCCCGCCTCGCGCAGGCGCTTGACGCCGTTGCCCGCCACGCGCGGGTCGGGGTCCTCGCAGGCGACGACGACGCGCGCCACCCCCGAGGCGATCAGCGCCTCCGAGCAGGGCGGCGTCTTGCCGTGATGGTTGCACGGCTCCAGGGAGACGTAAGCGGTGGCGCCCCGCGCCGCCGTCCCGGCCCGGCGCAAGGCTTCGGTCTCGCCGTGCGGGCGCCCGCCGGGCTGGGTCCAGCCGCGGCCGACCACCACGCCGTCCTTGACCAGCACGCAGCCCACCGACGGGTTCGGCGCCGTGCTGCCGAGCCCGCGGGCGGCCAGCGCCAGCGCCGCGCGCATGTGGTGATGGTCGTCGGCGGAATGAGTCATGGAAATGCCCCCCAACACGGCAACAACCGTCCCCGCCCACCGTCCCCGCGGAACGCGGGCACGGCAGCGGGGAAACGGTCAGTGCTGCGCCTCGGGGGCGAGCTGTTCGACGAACTCGTTGAAGTCCGACGCCTCGCGGAAGTCCTTGTAGACCGAGGCGTAGCGGATGTACGCGACCTGATCGAGCGTTTGCAGCGCGTTCATGATCATCTCGCCGATCTGCTTCGACGGGATTTCGCTCTCGCCCGAGGACTCCAGCTGCCGCACCAGGCTGTTGACCACGCGATCGATGCGGTCGGCGTCGATAGGGCGCTTGCGCAGCGCGATGCGCATCGACCGCAGCAGCTTCTCGCGGTCGAAAGGCTCGCGCTGGCCGGCGCTCTTCACCACCGTCAGCTCGCGCAGCTGCACGCGCTCGAAGGTGGTGAAGCGTGCCCCACAGCCGGGACAGAAACGCCGCCGCCGGATCGCCGAGTTGTCCTCGGTCGGTCGCGAATCCTTGACCTGGGTATCATCGTGTCCGCAGAACGGGCAGCGCATGTCCGGCATTTCCCCCTTGGTTTATCGGCTCCTCAGAGCGTCGGATAGATGGGGAAACGGCGGCACAGATCGCGCACCCGCTCCCGCACCGACGCCTCGACGGCCGTGTTGTCCCCCGAATTGCTGGCCGCCAGCCCGTCGAGCGTCTCGACGATCATCTGACCGACCTGCGTGAACTCCTTGGTGCCGAAGCCGCGCGTGGTGGCCGCCGGGCTGCCCAGGCGCACGCCCGAGGTGATCATCGGCTTCTGCGGATCGAACGGCACGCCGTTCTTGTTGCAGGTCATGCCGGCGTGCTCCAGGCTGGCCTCGCCGGCCTTGCCGGTGAGGTTCTTCGGGCGCAGGTCGACCAGCACGATGTGGCTGTCGGTGCCGCCCGAGACGATGTCCAGCCCGCCCTCGATGAGCGTCTTCGACAGCACGCGGGCGTTGTCGAGCATCGCCTGGGCGTAAGCTTTGAACTCCGGCCGCAGCGCCTCGGCGAAGGCCACCGCCTTGGCGGCGATGACGTGCATCAGCGGGCCGCCCTGCAGGCCGGGGAACACCGCCGAGTTGATCTTCTTGGCGATGTCCTCGCGATCCGTCAGCACCATGCCGCCACGCGGGCCGCGCAGCGTCTTGTGAGTGGTGGTGGTGACCACGTCGGCGTAGGGGAACGGGTTCGGGTAGACGCCGCCGGCGATCAGGCCGGCGTAATGCGCCACGTCCACCATGAAGAAGGCGCCGACCTCGTCGGCAATGGCGCGGAAGCGCTCATAGTCGAGCACGCGCGGGTACGCCGAGCCGCCGGCGATGATCAGCTTCGGCTTGTGCTCGCGGGCCAGCCGCTCGACCTCGTCGAAGTCGATCAGGTGGTCGTCGCGGCGCACGCCGTACTGCACGGCGTTGAACCACTTGCCCGACATGTTGGGCGGGGCGCCGTGCGTCAGGTGGCCGCCGGCCGCCAGCGACATGCCCAGCACCGTGTCGCCGGGCTGCAGCAGCGCCAGCAGCACCGCCTGATTGGCCTGGGAGCCGGAGTTCGGCTGCACGTTGGCGAAGGAGCAGCCGAACAGCTTGCAGGCGCGCTCGATGGCGAGGTTCTCGGCCACGTCGACGAACTCGCAGCCGCCATAGTAACGCTTGCCCGGATAACCTTCGGCGTACTTGTTGGTGAGGACCGAACCCTGCGCCTCCAGCACGGCAGCGGAGACGACGTTCTCCGAGGCGATCAGCTCGATCTGGTCCTGCTGGCGCAGCAGCTCGTCGCGCACCGCGCGGGCCAACTCGGGATCGGTTTCGGCCAGCGTGGCGGAGAAGAACGTCGGGTTCGGAGCGTACATCAAGAGTTTCCTTTCAGACGACAAGCGCTTCTGTCAGCCCAGCTTGGCCACGCGGCGCCCATGGCGCTCGCCGCCGGCATAGGGCGTGTCGAGGAACGTGGTGAGGCAATCCTTGGCGACCTCGATGCCGACGACGCGGGCGCCCAGCGCCAGCACGTTGGCGTCGTTGTGCTCGCGCGTCAGCCGGGCCGTGGTGGCGTCGGTGCACAGCGCCGCCCGCACGTGACGGTGGCGGTTGGCCGCGATGCTGATACCGATGCCGGTGCCGCAGATCAAGACGCCGCGTTGCGCCCGGCCGTCGCGAATCGCAGCCGCCACGGCGTCGGCGAAGTCGGGATAGTCCACCGACTCCGGCCCGTCGGTGCCGAGGTCCAGCACCTCGTACCCCCGCCCGGCGAGCAGGTCCTTCAACTCGGCCTTCATCTGGGTGCCGGCGTGATCGCACGCCAGCGCAACGGTCTTCACGGTCATCGAACGCAACTCCGGACAATCGGGGGTGCCGCCGTGGGCCTTGCCACGCCACCCCCAGACGATACGCGCAGCAACCTACCAGATGTCGATGCGGATCACCAGTTCGACACAACGATCAGCGTACACCTCGCGACAGGGCAGCCATACGCGCCCCATCCGCTGAAAAACCGCGGCGCGGCATCACCTCTGCGTTGTTCATAGGACGGAATAAGCACACCAGCCAAATCTGGGCCGTGGCACGGTTTGCTCAATTGCCGAGCATGTCTTCCATGCTCCGCGCCTGTTGCACCCCACTAGTGCTGTCATAAACCCGCCGCGGATGCCGGCCGACGAGGCTGGTTTGAGACACCGCTAATTTACTGCCCCATCGTCAGTTCTCGGAGAAACAAATAAGCCACTTACCACTTGCGGGATTTATATTGACACCCAAATCACGGTATGCAACTTGGTTGCTACTGCCAAAACGAAAAAGCCAGGACACTGTGCAATGAGTGACCCGCTCCGCTCCGATTCACCCGACAACGGGCTGCTGCGCATGACGGCAGAAATCGTTTCCGCATATGTCAGCAAGAACGTGCTGCCCTCGCAGCAGATCCCCGATGTCATCAACACCGTCTACTCGTCGCTGACGGGCCTGAACAACGGTCCGCGCGAGACGCCGGCCGAGCCGCTGAAGCCGGCGGTGCCGATCCGCAAGTCGGTCACGCCCGAGTTCATTGTGTGCCTCGAAGATGGCAAGAAGCTGAAGATGCTCAAGCGGCACCTTCGCTCGACCTACAACATGTCGCCGGACGAGTACCGGGTGCGTTGGGGACTTCCGCCCGACTACCCGATGGTCGCCCCCAACTACGCGGCGCAACGCTCGGAATTCGCAAAGCGAATCGGCCTGGGCCGCAACGCCGGCCGCACGACGCGCCGCCGCGCCGGCTGATCACCGTTTCCGCACGCATTGCTGGCCGGCCCCTACCGCGAGGGCCGGCCGGTTGCGTTTGCACGGTTTAAGTCTACAGGTCGAGTCCGGGCGGTCAGCCGCAGTTCGGCCGGCCCGACAGTCGGCAGTTGAATCGCTCGATGTTGCGGGTGAGATCCTGGCCGGTGGCCTGGTGCTCGTCGGACAGGCACGCCAGGTACGCCATGGTCTTGTCGGCGTAGTCCTTCACCTCGAACTGGCAGGTCTGCATCTTGTCGGCGCTGACGAAGGTCGTGCCGTCGTTCATGCAGGCCGGAACCATGGGCTTGACGCAGACGTTCGCGGCGTCGGCAACCGGCGCCGCCAGGGCGGTCCCCAAAACAGCCACGACCATCGACATCCACACCAGCCGCATCGTTTCTCGTCCCCATCGTTCGTCGAGCGCCGTTCTACAGGCGTTACCCCACCTGCGCCAGTGTCCTTCGCCGGAATCGGGTCTAGGATCGGCGTCGAGCAGTTCAACGAGGTCCGGTCCCGCAGACCCGGTACCTGGATGTCATTGCTCACCATCAGCAGAAGCCAGAGACTTCACAACGCGCCCCCGGTCCCACCGGCGGGCGCGATCCTTATGGGGACACCGCATCGTTTCACCGGCCGTTGCCAGCGTTCTTCCGCATCACGTAATTCAGCTTGCTGATGGCGGTGCGGGTCAGCAGTTCGCGGCACCCCACGGCCGGCCCGGCCACCGAAACCTCGACGCCCGTCTTCGCGTCGATGGCCATCACCTTCATGTAAGGCCCGAGCCGCACGTATTCGAGCAGCACCTCGTCTTCCGGCATATTCGCCATGCCCTTCTCCATTCCCCTTCCGATGATAGCACAGACCCGGAACCGCAGGTGCGTGGCCTTGTTGGTTCGGCCAACCCGTTCATAAAATTCCCCGTTCAAGTTTCAGGGAGCCGAACCCATGGCCGCCAAGACGATGCAGGATCTCCTGATCGAGGAGATGCGCGACATCTACCACGCCGAGAAGCAGATCCTGAAGGCATTGCCGAAGCTCGCGAAGAAGGTCCAGTCCGAGGCCCTGCGCACCGCGTTCGAGGAACACGCGCAGCAGACCCAGGGCCAGATCGAACGCCTGGAGCAATGCTTCGAGGAACTCGACACCCGCACCCGCGGCAAGCCGTGCGAGGCGATGAAGGCCCTGCTGGAAGAAGCGCAGGAAATCCTGGAGATGGGCATGGCGCCGGAGGTGACCGACGCCGCGCTGATCGCCGCCGCCCAAAAGGTCGAGCATTACGAGATCGCCAGCTACGGTACGTTGCACGCCTATGCCCAGGGCTGCGGCCTGACCAATGTCGCCGGCCTTCTGGAGCAGACGCTCAACGAGGAGAAGGAAACCGACAAGCGCCTGAACAAACTGGCGATCGGCGACATCAACAAGAAGGCGCTCCAGGCAGGCCAGAAGGCGGCCTGATCTTTATCTTTTCCCTCAGACGGCTCTCGGTGGATCTTCGATCCGCCTGACGCCGTCAGCGCAAACGAAGTTTGCGCGCGAGGCGGGCGGGGCCGTCCGGCCCCTTGCCTTCGCGCCCACGGAGGCGCGGGGGCGCCGTCGCGCCCCTAAAGGAGCCATCGTCCTGCAACGCATGAACCGCCATTGCCGGGAGGTGCGGTCGGGCGTACAGTGGCGCCGCCTCCTTTGGGATTACCCCGCGCATGCGCCCGACCGTCGCCGCCCTTGCTTTCCTTGCCGTTCTGGCCGGCGCTCCGGCGGCCTTTGCGGAGAGCAAGGACGCCGCCCTGCCGCCGTCGGTGCGCATCAAGTCGCTGATGGTCCCGGTGGTCTATCAAGGGCGCATCGAGAAGTACGCGCTCTATGAAGTCACCATGGAACTGGCCGACGCCGCCAAGCTGCCGGACGCGCAGTTGCAGATCACGCGCATACAGGACGCGGTGCTGACCGTTGTCTACAACGCGGTCGAGCAGGGCTGGATCGTCCGCGGCAACATCGCCAACGCCACCGCGCTGCGCGCCCGGCTCGACGAGGCGGCGCAGAAGCTGATCGGCAAGGCGTCGATCGCCCGCGTCCTCATCGTCCCGGTCGGCCGCCAGTCCTCGCTGCAATAAGCCCGCCCGTGCTCCGCCACAGCGTCCTCACCGCGCTCGCCTTGCTGACCGCCGCCCCCGCGCTGGCGGCGGAAGGTTCCCCCGGCGCCCAGCAAAACATCGTCCGCGTCCGCCCGGTGATGGTGCCCATCGTCGTCGGCGGCCACATCGAGAAGTACGCCCCCTACGAAATCACGCTGGAAATCGCCGACGCCGGCCGCACGCCGGAGATCCAGTCCAAGACGCCGCGCCTTCAGGACACCGTGACGGCGGTCGTCTACGAGGCGGTGGACAAGGGCTGGGTCACCGGCGGGGTCATCAGCAACGGCCACGCGCTGCGCCAGCGCCTGGAGGATGCCTGCAACGCGCTGCTCGGCAAGGGCACGGTGGGCCGCGTGCTCATCACCCCGGCGACGCGCGGGGCAATGTAGCCCGCCCTACTCCACCACCAACCGCTCCAGCGTCTCCAGCCGATCGGCCTCGTGCGCGGGCTTGTCCCAGCGGATGCGGTGGACGCGCGGAAAGCGCATCGCCAGCCCGCTCTTATGCCGCGGCGAGCGGTGCACGCTGTCGAACGCAACCTCCAGCACCAGCCCCGGCGCCACCTCGCGCACCGGGCCGAAGCGCTTGGTGGTGTGGTTGCGCACCCAGCGGTCCAATTCGACCAGCTCGGCGTCGGTGAAACCGAAATACGCCTTGCCCACCGGCACCAGTTCCTCGCCGCGCCACGCCCCGAAGGTGAAGTCCGAATAAAAGGACGAGCGCTTGCCATGCCCGCGCTGTGCGTACATCAGCACGGTGTCCAGCGTCAGCGCGCCGCGCTTCCACTTGAACCACGGCCCCCTCGGCCGCCCGGCGGTGTAAGGACTGTCGCAGCGCTTCAGCATCAGCCCCTCGATGCCGGCCTCGCGCGCGCCCTCGCGCAGCCCCTTCAACGCCTCCCAGCCACCGAACGGCACCAGAGGCGACAGGTCCATGCGGCGCGGCATCACCGCGTCGTACCAACGCTCCAGCCGCGCCCGCCGCTCCAGAAACCCCTGGCTCCGCACGTCCTCCGCCCCGTCGAACAGCATGTCGTAGAGCCGCACGAAGGCTGGGTAGTCCCGCAGCATCGCCGCGGTCACCTGCTTGCGGTTCAACCGTTGCTGCAAGTCGTTGAACGGCGCCACCACGCCGTCGCGCACCACCAGCAGTTCGCCGTCGAGCACCGCGTCGAAGCTCATGTGATCGGCGATGTCCGGGAAGGCGCCGGACAGCTCGTCGCCGGTGCGGCTGTAGATGCGGCGCTCTCCCCCGTGGGCCGCGCCGCGGGCGACGAGTTGCACCCGGATGCCGTCCCACTTCCACTCCGCGCAATAGGCCGTGGCGTCGAGCCCGGCCATGTCCCCTTCATCCAGCGGGTGCGCCAGCATCAGCGGCCGGAAACCGGCGCCCATCGCCGATTCCGGCCGCTCCGCCCGCCCCTCCAGCCACGCGAACAGCGGCTCATAGGGCGGCGTCAGGCCGTGCCAGCATTCCTCGATGGCGTCGACCTCCACCCGCCCCCACGCGGCCAGCGCCGTCTTCGCCAGCCGCGCCGACACGCCGACGCGCAGGCTGCCGGTGATCAGCTTCAGCAGCGCGAAGCGCCCCGAGGCGTCCAGCGCGTCCATCCACCCCTCGATCAGCCCCAGAACATCGGTGCGCTTGGCGGCGCGCAAGGTGTCGACCACCTCTGACAAGCTGGGCGGCGGGCTGTTGGCGCGCTCGTGGCGCTCCGGCCAGATCAGCGCGGCTGTCTCGGCGAGGTCGCCGACGTAATCGTAGGACCAGGCGAACAGGTCCGGGTCCACCCGCGTCAGGACCAGCTGGCGGATGGCGGCGGGCTTGGCCTCATGAAACACCAGCGTTTCGGTCAACGCCGCCAAGCCCCAACCGCGGTCGGGATCGGGCGTGTGCGCGAAATAGTCCGCCAGCAGCCGGATCTTGCCGTTGCGCGACGGCGTGAACACCAGCGCGTCGATGAGCGCGGCGAAGCGGTTCACGCCTCGTCCTCCTCGAAGCCCACCAGCGCCAACGCCCGTGCCCGGATGCCGCGCCCCTTGGCATGGTGCACCAGCGCCTCCTCGCGCCCGTGCGTCACCCACACCTCCGGTGCGCCGACATCGTCCAGCGTGCGCGTCAGCTCGTCCCAATCGGCGTGGTCGGAGATCACCAGCGGCAGTTCGACGCCACGCTGCCGCGCCCGCTGGCGCACGCGCATCCAGCCCGACGCCATCGCAACCACCGGATCGCTCAGCCGCCGCGCCCAGCGGTCGGCCACCGCCCCCGGCGGCGCCAGCACCAGCGCCCCCTTCAGCTCCTCCTTGGCCGCCACGGTGGCCGGGCGCAACTCGCCCAACTCCACGCCGAACCCCCGGTACAGGTCGCACAGCGGCATCAGCGCGCCATGCAGGTACAGCGGCCGGTCGTAGCCCGACGCCCGCAGCAGGGTGATGACGCGCTGGCACTTGCCCAACGCGTACACCCCGACGACGTGGCTGCGCTCTGGAAAAACCTCCAGAGAATGCAGCAGCTTGCCGACCTCGCCGAGGTCCGGGGGATGGCGGAACACCGGCAGCCCGAAGGTCGCCTCGGTGACGAAAACGTCGCAGGGCACCGGCTCGAACGGCACACACGTACGGTCGTACGCGCGCTTGTAGTCGCCCGACACGACGATGCGCGATCCGGCGTGCTCAACCACCACCTGGGCGCTGCCCAGAACGTGCCCGGCCGGCACCAGCCGCACGGTGGTGTCGCCGATGCGCATCGTCTCGCCATACTCCAGCGCCTGCTGCGTCCCACCCGCCCCCTCGCCCAAACGCTGGCGCATGATGGCGAGCGTCCCCGGCGTGGCGAGCACACGGCGATGGCCGGGCCGCGCGTGGTCGGAATGGCCGTGCGTGACGATTGCGCGCTCGACCGGGTGCACGGGGTCGATGAAGAACCCGCCGGGCTCGACGTACAGCCCCTCGGGGCAGACGCGGACCCAGCGGTCTGGATGCAGGGGAGCGGTCATGCCCCAGAATATGGGACGGAAACGCCGTAGGAGCAAGATCCTAGCCCCTTGCGCCCCCCCCTGTCCTGGGCGCATCCTCAGCCCATGCACGACTTCCTCTCCCTGACGCCCGAGGTGGCCGCGGCGCTGCACGACCGCCGCCCCGTGGTGGCGCTGGAATCCACCGTCATCGCCCACGGCATGCCGTACCCGCAGAACGTCGAGACCGCCCGCGCGGTGGAGGCCATCGTCCGCGCCGGGGGCGCCGTCCCCGCCACCATCGCCGTGCTCGGCGGTCGCATCCGCGTCGGCCTCTCCGACCACGAGCTGGAGCGGCTGGCCACCGGCACGGATGTGTGGAAGCTCAGCCGCCGCGACCTGCCCGTCGCCCTGGCGCTGGGCGCCGATGGCGCCACCACGGTGGCCGCCACCATGATCGCCGCACAGCTCGCGGGCATCGCCGTCTTCGCCACCGGCGGCATCGGCGGCGTGCACCGTGGCGCCGAAACCAGTTTCGACATCTCCGCCGATCTGGACGAGTTGGCGATGACCGACGTCTGCGTGGTGTGCGCCGGCGCCAAGTCGGTGCTCGACCTGCCCAAGACCCTGGAATACCTGGAAACCCGCGGCGTACCGGTGCTGGGTTACGGCAGCGACGACTTCCCGGCCTTCTACGCCCGCAGCAGCGGGCTGAAGGTGGCCCACCGCTGCGACACCCCAGCCGAGGTCGCGCGCGTCCTGCACGCCAAGTGGCGGCTTGGGCTGAAGGGCGGCGTCGTGCTCGCCAACCCGATCCCGGAGGCCGACGCGCTCGACCCCGCGGACATGGAAACGGTGATTTCCCAAGCGCTGAAAGACGCCGACTCGGATGGCATCCAAGGCAAGGCGGTGACCCCATTCCTGCTCGGCCGCCTCAAGGAATTGACCGCCGGGCGCAGTCTGGAGGCCAACATCGCGCTCATCGGCAACAACGCGCGCGTCGCGGCGCTGGTCGCAGGGGCCTATGCGGCCCTGGCACAACCGCCTATGTCATAATCCATATGAGGTAAGCCCTCTGCGCCCATCCGTCTTAAGACCACGTTAACCGCCTAGGCCTGAGTCTCGGGGTGCCTATCACGGAGGACCCCAATGCGCGCATCGAGCCCGTCCAGCCTGGTTTCCCGGATGATCACCATGGCCGCCAGCCCCGATCTGGCGGATGGCGACGACACGCGGCCGGCGTCGCGGGTGCAGAAGATCGTCTGGGCGTCGCAGGCGGCCCGGCTGCGCGTCGGCCTCGCGGCCGTCGTCGCCCACCAGATCGAGTGCCGCGTCGCCGCGGAACTGGACGCCATGGAATTGCCCGAGGTGTTCTTCACCTCGCTGGAGGTGGCCGGCCGCGTCGTCACCTGCGACCTGGACGCCTCCGGAACCGCCTCGATCTTCGGCCTGATCGACCCGTCCGAGTACGATGAACTGGTCGAGGACGCCGGCGACGCCGCGCTGTTCGGCGTTGATTGGGACGGCGTCTACGTCACCCCGGCGCGCACCCGCCATTAAGCTTCCGCGCTCGTTCCTCCAAGCCCACTCCTCCGAACAGGGGCGCCCCGCCGCGATGGCCAGGCGCCCTTTTCCGTTCACGCCTCCCGGCTGCGCAGATTGTCGATCCACGCCCGATAGGGCTGGACCAACTCCGCCGCCTCGGCGCAGGCGTAGTGCCAGATGCGGCCCTCCGGATCGCCCGCCCAGTGGGCTTGACCGCGCCTCACGGGTTCCCCGCAATGGCAGCAGGTGGCGTGGCGGCGTTGGACGGCAGGCTTCAGCATGACGATTCACGTTGGAGGTTATGGACAAGGTCCCGGTTGGGAGCGGGACCGTGGCATAGGCCTTCCGTTAACGTCAAACATATTGCTGCACCGCAACAAAACCTACCACCAATGCGCGGCGGCTAGCCTGCCCGCCCGAGAACCCGCCCGGCGACGGCGTCGAGCTTGCGGATCAGCGTCGGGTCGCGGCGGTCTGGCGCGGTCATGATGGCGCTGTCCAGCGCCGTGTGGCAGCCCTGGCCGCAGACATGCTCGCGGTGGCGCAGCTTGGGCGCCAGCTGCTTGACGAGGTTGCGCGCCTTGTCGGCGTTGGCGACGACCACCTTGATGACGGCGTCCACCGTCACGTCGGCGTGGTCCGGGTGCCAGCAGTCGTAATCGGTGACCATGGCGACCGTCGCGTAACACATCTCCGCCTCGCGGGCGAGTTTGGCCTCGGGCATGTTGGTCATGCCGATGACGTCGCAGCCCCACGACCGGTACAGCTCGGACTCCGCCTGGGTGGAGAACTGCGGCCCTTCCATGACCATGTAGGTGCCGCCGCGCTGGAACTTGATGTCCAGTTCCTTCAGCGAGGTCTCGATGGCGTCGCCCATACGCGCGCACACCGGGTGCCCCAGCGCCACATGCGCCACCAGCCCGGTTCCGAAGAAGCTCTTGGCGCGGGCGAAGGTGCGGTCGATGAACTGGTCCACCACCACGAAGGTGCCCGGCGGCAGATGCTCCTTCAGCGAGCCGACCGCCGAGACCGACAGGATCTCCGTCACCCCGGCGCGCTTCAGCGCGTCGATGTTGGCGCGGAAGTTCAGCTCCGACGGCGGGATGCGATGGCCCCGGCCGTGGCGCGGCAGGAAGACCAGCTTCTGCCCGTCCAGCTCGCCGAACAGCAACTCGTCGGACGGATCGCCGAAGGGCGAGTCCACCTTGACCCAGCGCGTGTTTTCCAGCCCGTCGATGTCGTAGACGCCACTGCCGCCAATCACGCCGAGCACCGGTTCCGCCATGGTGTCCGTCTCCAGAAGGTATGAGGTAAGGGAGGCGCAGTCTTGCCGGGCGGCCGGCAAAAGGCAAGGCCACCCGCGACAATCCGCACGGCCAACAACAATTCACACGGATTGCACGGATTTATGCACGGATTACACGGATTTTCTTTATCCGTGCGCAGCAGCGGCCTTCGGGGTGGCTCGCGGCTTTGCGAGCATAAAAAAAATCCGTGTAATCCGTGTTCAAATCCGTGCAATCCGTGTGAATTCTTGCCCCCCAACGCCGCGACTACAGCGTCCAGAACAGCACCGCGATCAGCCCGAAATACACCGCCGCCTTCCCCGCCACCGTCCAGCGCTCCCAGGCACCGCCGCGCCGCCTCACCGGATCCGGCGGCGGGAAAAAGTCCACCAGCACTTTTTGCAATCTCGGAAACGGCACCGCCGGATACGCGCTGGCCGGCAGGAACAGCGGCACCTCCGCCCTTTTGAACGGCATCACCAGCAGCATCCCCGCGGCGAACCCGCCCAGATGCGCCCCCCACGCCGTATCCCCAGCCGCCGCACCGGGCATCAGCGCCATGGTGATGTTGGCCGCCAGATCCCCCGCCACCACCACCGAGGCCGGCAGCAGCACCGGAAACCGCAGCAGCACCAGCACCAGAATCTTGGCGTGCGGGTGCAGCAGCAGATACGCCCCCATCACCCCGGAGATCGCCCCGCTCGCCCCCACCAGCGGCCGCATGGGATCGGCCGCCCACGCCCCTTCGACCAGCGCCCCGGCCACCGCGCACAGCAGAAAGAACGCCAGATAGCGCAGGTGCCCCATGGCGTCCTCGACGTTGTCGCCGAACACCCACAGCGCCACCATGTTGGAGGCCAGATGCACCCAATCGCCGTGCACCAGCACATGCCCGACCAGCCCGCGCCAGACGTCCCACGTCGGCAGCGGCCCGGCCAGATCCACCGTCCCATAGAAGTACGCCGGCACGAAGGCGAACGGCTCCGGCCGTATCCCCGACACGAAGGCCAGCACGCACACCATGATGAGCCCGCGGTTCACATAGGCGACGGGCATGCGCCGCAACGGATTGCCGCCCCCCAACACCAGCGCCATGCCGCACCTCCTGTTCGGCATATGGTGGCCGTCGCAGCGATTTGCTAAACAGCCCGACCCTCCCGCGAACACAGGATCGCACCCGTGACCGAGCCCACCGCCACCCAGGCCGCTTCCGAACTGCTGACCGTCCGCGACTTCGTCCGCTACGGCGTCAGCCGCTTCACCGCCGCCGAGCTGTCCTACGGCCACGGCACGACGACCGCGTTCGACGAGGCGGTGTTCATGGTGCTGGAGGGCTTGCGCCTGCCCATCGACCAGCTCGATCCCTACCTCGACGCCCGCCTGACCACGCCCGAGCGCCAGACCCTGGCCGACCTCCTGCACGCCCGCGTCAGCACCCGCAAGCCGGCGTCCTACCTGCTGAACAAGGCGTACATCCAGGGCTTCCCGTTCTACGTGGACGAGCGGGTGATCGTGCCGCGCTCCTACATCGGCGAGCTTCTGTTCTCCGACCTGTTCGGCGGCGAGGGCGACGACCTGACGCTGGTCGAGGACCCCACGGCGGTCACCCGCGTGCTCGACCTGTGCACCGGCTCCGGCTGTCTGGCGATCCTGGCTTCGACGATCTTCCCCGAGGCCGCGGTCGACGCCGTCGACCTTTCCCCCGACGCGCTGGAGGTCGCCCGCCGCAACGTGGCGGACCACGGCGTGGAGGACCGCGTCACCCTGCTCCAGGGCGACCTGTTCGCGCCCTTGAAGGGCCGCAAGTACGACGTGATCCTGACCAACCCGCCCTACGTGGACGCGGACGCCATGGCGGCCCTGCCCCCGGAGTTCCGCGCCGAACCGGGGCTGGCTCTGGCCGGCGGCGACGACGGCCTGGACATCGTGCGCCGCATCCTCAAGGAGGCCCCCAAGCACCTCACCCCCGAGGGCGGCCTGCTCTGCGAGTTCGGCACCGGCCGCGAGATCCTGGAGGCCGAGTACCCCGACCTGGACTTCCTGTGGCTGGAGACCGCCGACAGCTTCGGCGAGGTGTTCTGGCTGACGCGGGATCAGCTGAAGAACGCGTGATTCCCAAAATCCGCCCCCCCCCCGGGGGAGAGGGTTAGGGCGAAGGGGGGCCCGCACAGCGTCACGCCTCCGGAAGATCGTTGCCGACATTGCCAAAGCCTTCTCGGAACAGTCCTAACCCCCTCCCCCGCCCAGCGGGGGAGGGTTGGGATGGGAGCAATTCCCCAGCAACATTCCGAGGTGCTGTTCATCACACTATTTGGTCTGGCGCGCAAATTGCTGGCCTTTGGCATAGCACATGCTACGCTTGACGCTTGCTTGCAGACCAGCATAACGATGAGGCAATCATGGCCAATCCGGACCACCTCAAAATACTCAAGCTTGGCGTGGACGCTTGGAACACATGGCGAAATAACAACCCCGCAATAATACCGGATTTGCGATCACTGAACAGCGCCAATGGCAGAAACTATCTGCCCGCCAAAGATATACTTCGCACCACTATAAACTTATCCGGTTTTAATCTTTCACATTCGATACTCGCCGGAAGCGATTTATCGTTCGCAGACTTGAGCGAAAGCGATTTATCGAAAGCAGATGCCAAGTCGGTAAGACTCGAAAAAGCAAACCTCTCAGGCTCCGACTTGTCATTGTGCAATTTTTTTAACTCAGACCTTAGCTTCTGCGATTTTTCCAATGCCATACTACAAGGGGCGGACCTTGTACGAACGAATTTGAGATATGCATTGTTTGATAACGCCAATCTAAAAAGCGCCATATTCGGAGAGACGGATTTTGCAAAAACGAATCTTAGAAACGCGAAATGGTTAGAAGATGCTGTCCACAAATATAGATCAAATATGGACTTCAGCACGTTAGAAATGTGCCCGGCCCTTCCACAGCCTTTCCTGCGCGGTGTCGGACTAAATGATAGCATAATCACCCTCTTGGAAGCCTTCAATTCAAAGAGTTCGGGATTTTACAGTTGCTTCATAAGTTACTCTACGAAAGATCAAGGATTTGCCGATAAACTCTACAAGGATCTTCAAAACATCGGAATTCGGTGCTGGTTCGCTCCACACGACCTTCAAATTGGTGCAAAAACTTGGGATGCTATTGATAGAGCTATTAAAGATCGAGATAAGGTGCTTCTGATTCTGTCGCGAAATTCCATAGCCAGCCAATGGGTGGAGGACGAAGTCAACAAGGCGTATGCCGAAGAAAGAGCTAGAAATACTACCGTGCTATTCCCTATCAGATTAGACGATGACGTTATGAAATGCCAAGAACCCTGGGCAATTAAATTGAGAGATCAGCGCAATATCGGAGACCTCAGAATGTGGCGCAACGCCGATAGGTATACCAGTAGCCTTGAAAGGATTGTGAGAGACCTCTCCCGCGCCGAGATGGAAGTTCTCACATCGACAGAATGATAAGAGCGCATTTAGCCGGAACGGTGCAAACCACTCACTCTTTGTTGACAATATTCCTATTTCTATGTGACACTGCTCCGGTTTTCCTGTGGGTAGCTCGGATCAGAGTCGGCGAATGAATCACCCCCCTAACTCTTGTTGCACAGCGTTGCATTCCGTTGCATCCGCCGGGGTGCAGGGGCCTGTGGCCCCTGCCGGAAAGAGCGAGAGGCCGGGCCTCTCGCAGACGCGGCAGCGCCAACGGCACCCTCACCCGGCGCTGCGCGCCACCCTCTCCCGGGGCGGGAGAGGGGATCGTCCCGTCAGTGACGCTGTGCGGCCCCCCCTCACCCTAACCCTCTCCCCAGAGGGGAGAGGGAATTTGGGCGCCTTCCACGCAGCCTCCACTGCACAATGCAAGTTTGCTAATGCACGCGCCAAGCCGCTGATCCGCAACGCGAAACCCCCTCTCCGCGCCGTTGTGCACTTCCCACCCGGTGCACAACGCTGCACAACGGGCCGCCCCGCGTGACCCTCCTCCCGCCCAACGTCGCCGGCTGGTTCCGGTCGCGCGGGTGGGAGCCGCATGGGCATCAGCTTGCCATGGTGGAGGCGGCGCAAAACTCGGAGTCCGCGCTGCTGATTGCGCCGACCGGCGGCGGCAAGACGCTGGCGGGGTTCCTGCCCTCGCTAATCGAACTTTCCGAACGCCCGCGCGACGGCCTGCACACGCTCTACATCTCGCCGCTCAAGGCCCTGGCGGTGGACGTGCAGCGCAACCTGGAGGAGCCGGTGGCCGAGATGCGGCTCCCCCTCCGCACCGAGACGCGCACCGGAGACACACCGGAGTCCAAGCGCCGCCGCCAGCGCGCCCACCCGCCGCAGATCCTCATGACCACCCCGGAGAGCCTGGCCCTCCTGCTCTCCTACCCCGACGCGCCGAGCATGTTCCGGCACTTGCGCTGCGTCATCGTCGATGAGTTGCACGCACTGGCCGGCACCAAGCGCGGCGACCTGCTCGCCCTCGGGCTGGCGCGGCTGGCGAAGCTTGCCCCCGCCAGCCGGCGCGTCGGCCTGTCGGCCACCGTCGCCGAACCCGACCACCTCCTCGCCTGGCTGTCGAAGACCGGCCGCTCCGACACAAACGATGTCCGCCTGATCCAGGGCCGCGCCGGGGCGTCGGCGCACATCGAAATCCTGACCACCAAAAATCGCCTGCCCTGGGCCGGGCACCGGGCGACGCATGCGCTGAACGACGTCTACCAGCGCATCCGCGCGCACCGCACAACGCTGGTCTTCGTCAACACCCGCGCGCAGGCCGAGATCGTCTTCCAGGATCTCTGGCGGCTCAACGACGAGAGCCTTCCCATCGCACTCCACCACGGCTCGCTGGCGGCCGAGCAGCGGCGCAAGGTCGAGGCGGCCATGGCCCAGGGCAAGTTGCGGGCGGTGGTCGCCACCTCCTCGCTGGATCTGGGCATCGACTGGGCCGCGGTGGATCTGGTAGTGCAGATCGGTGCGCCGAAGGGTGCCAGCCGTCTGGTTCAGCGCATCGGCCGCGCCAACCACCGCCTGGACGAGCCGAGCCGCGCGCTGCTGGTCCCCGCCAACCGCTTCGAGGTGCTGGAGTGCCGCGCCGCCATCGACGCGGTGAACGCCCACGCGCTGGACGGCGAGCGCCCGCGCCCCGGAGGGCTGGACGTGCTGGCGCAGCACGTGCTGGGCGTGGCGTGCGCCGGGCCGTTCGACGCGAGCGATCTGTATGACGAGGTGGTCAACGCCGCCCCCTACGCCGACCTCGACCGCGACCAGTTCGACGACGTGGTGAATTTCGTGGCGACCGGCGGCTACGCCCTCGGCTCGTACGAGCGCTTCCAGCGGCTGAAGCGCCTGGAGGACGGCCGGCTCGCCGTGGCCGGGCCTCCGGTCGCCCGGCAGTACCGCCTGAACATCGGTACCATCACCCAGGAGGCGATGCTGCGCGTCCGCCTGTCGCCGCGCGGCCCCGTGCTGGGTGAGGTGGAGGAGTATTTCGTCCAGGGCCTCACCCCCGGCGACACCTTCCTGTTCGCCGGTCAATTGCTGAAATACCTGGGCATCCGCGAGCTTGAAGTGCAGTGCGCCAAGGGGGGCACCGGCGACCCCAAGGTGCCGGCCTACGCCGGTGGTCGGCTGCCGCTGACCACGCAACTGGCCGACCGCGTACGCGGCATGCTTGCCGATCCGCAGTCCTGGACGGACCTCCCCGACCCGGTGCAGGAGTGGCTGAGGCTACAGCGTTGGCGCTCGTTGCTGCCGGCGCGCGACGGGCTGCTGGTCGAGACATTCCCGCGCAAGGGCAAGCGCTTCCTGGTCGCCTACGCGTTCGAGGGGCGCAACGCGCACCAGACGCTGGGCATGCTGCTGACCCGGCGCATGGAGCGCATGGGCCTGGGGCCGCTGGGCTTCGTCGCCACCGATTACGTGCTGGCGGTGTGGAGCCTGCGCACGCCCACCGACATGGCGGCCCTGTTCGACCGCGATATGCTGGGCGACGATCTGGAGGCGTGGATGGACGAGTCCGCCATGCTGCGCCGGACCTTCCGCAACGTGGCGCTGATCACCGGCGTGATCGACCGCCGCCATCCGGGGCAGGAGAAGACCGGGCGTCAGGTGACCTTCAGCTCCGACCTGATCTACGACGTGCTGCGCAAGCACGACCCCGGCCACGTCCTGCTGCGCGCGACGCGGGCCGACGCGGCGGGCGGGTTGACCGACGTGCGCCGCCTGTCCGACTTCCTGGCCCGCGTCGAGGGGCGGATCACCCACAAGGCGCTCGACCGCATCTCGCCGCTGGCGGTCCCGGCGATCCTGGAGATCGGCCGCGAGCGCATCGACGGCTCCGCCACCGACGAGCTTCTGGAACAGGCCGCGGCCGAGCTGATCGCCGAAGCCATGCCGGAACCGGGCGGCGGCGATCAAGGGAGTCTGGCGCTGTGAGGCCGGCGAACTTATTGCGTGCCCAACCACAGGTAAATCGGGCATATAGGGACACTACCCGGATTGCTGCGGCCGGTGCGCGCCGCCTTGGAAAGACCTGATCATGGCGCTCAAGGTACGTGAAGACTACCGCACTCTGACGGGACCTGAGAAGGCGGCCATCCTGATGCTGTCCTTGGGCGAAGAACACGCGGCCAAGATGTTCTCGCTGATGGACGACGACGAGATCAAGGAACTGTCCCAGGTCATGGCCAACCTGGGCACCGTCTCGGCCAACCTGATCGAGCGCCTGTTCGTCGAGTTCGCCGAGCAGATGTCGGCCACCGGCTCGCTGGTCGGCACCTTCGATTCCACCGAGCGCCTGCTGCTGAAGACCCTGTCCAAGGACAAGGTCGACGTCATCATGGAGGAGATCCGCGGCCCGGCCGGCCGCACCATGTGGGACAAGCTCGGCAACGTGTCCGAGCAGGTGCTGTCCAACTACCTAAAGAACGAATACCCGCAGACCGTCGCCGTGGTGCTCTCGAAGATCCGCCCCGAGCACGCCGGGCGCGTGCTGACCCAGTTGCCCGAGAGCTTCGCCATGGAGTGCGTCATGCGCATGCTGCGCATGGAGGCGGTGCAGAAGGAGGTGCTGGACGACGTCGAGCGCACGCTGCGCACCGAGTTCATGACCAATCTGGCGCGCACCAGCCGGCGCGACAGCCACGAGATGCTGGCGGAGATCTTCAACGGGCTGGACCGCACCACCGAGCACCGCTTCATGGCCGCGCTGGAGGAGCGCAACCGCGACAGCGCCGAGCGCATCAAGGCGTTGATGTTCACCTTCGAGGACCTGTCCAAACTCGACCCGTCCGGCGTGCAGACGTTGCTCAGGAACGTGGACAAGACCAAGCTGGGCACCGCCTTGAAGGGTGCTTCGGAGACGCTGAAGGACCTGTTCTTCTCCAACATGTCGGAGCGCGCCGGCAAGATCATGCGCGAGGACATGGCGGCAATGGGTCCGGTGCGGGTGCGCGACGTGGACGAGGCGCAGATGTACATGGTCCAGCTCGCCAAGGACTTGGCGGCGCGCGGCGAGATCGTCATCTCCGAGGGTGGCGGCGAGAACGAACTGATCTACTGACGTGCGCCTCTCCGGCATACCCCTCACCCCCGATCCGTCCGGCGCGTTGTGGTGGCCGGATGAGGGAGTGCTGGCCGTCGCCGACCTGCACCTGGAGAAGGGTTCGAGCCTCGCGGCACGCGGGCGGATGCTGCCGCCCTACGACACCCGCGCCACCCTCGACCGCTTGGCCGAGTCCATCACCCGCCTGAAGCCGCAAACAATCCTCTGCCTGGGCGACAGCTTCCACGACCGCCGCGCCGCCGAGCGCATGCACGATACCGACCGGGCGCGGCTTACCGCCCTGGTGGACGCCACTGACTGGGTGTGGATCGCCGGCAACCACGACCCCCACGCCCCCAGCGGGCTCGGCGGCCGGGTGGCCGAGGAGATCCGGCTCGGCGCGTTGACCTTCCGCCACGAAGCGGAGCCCGGCGCCACCGGCGAGGTGTCCGGCCACCTCCACCCCGCCGCCACCGTCCTGCTGCCCGGTCGGCGCGTGCGCGAGCGCTGCTTCGTCACGGACGGCGTCAAACTGATCCTGCCGGCCTTCGGCGCCTACGCCGGCGGCCTCAACGTGCTCGACCCGGCGGTGCGCCGCCTGCTGCGCACGCCCTTCCAAATCCATCTGATCCGCAACGGCAAAGTGCACGCCTTCCCGCACAACCGCCTGTCGCCCGACCCATGAAGGACTTATTTTTCCCCCACGGCGCATCCACCGCCCCCAAATCCACGTACATACCGGACCAACAACCGGCATGGTGCCCATGAGCAGCCCGATCAGCAGCCCGATCATCGTCTGGTTCCGCCGCGACCTGCGCCTCGCCGACAACCCCGCGCTCACCGTGGCCGCGGCCGGCGCCGGGCCGGTGGTGCCGGTGTTCGTGCTGGAGGACGACGCGGCCCCACCGCCGGGCGCCGCCGCCCGCTGGTGGCTGCACCACAGCCTGGAGTCCCTCGCCGCCGACCTCGCCCGCCTGGGCGTTCCGCTGCTGCTGCGCCGGGGCGAGCCGAGTGCCGTCCTGGGGGAACTGGCCGCCGAAACCGGCGCCGCTTCGATTCTGTGGAACCGCCGCTGGGACCCCGCGGGTGCCGCCCGTGACCGCCGCACCGCCGCCGCGCTGGAGGCGCGCGGCCTGCGCACCGAGGCTTACGACGCCACGTTGCTGTTCGAGCCGCCGGCCGTGCACACCAAGTCCGGCGGGCCGTTCCGCGTCTTCGGCCCGTTCTGGCGCGCCTGCCGCGCGCTGCCCGAGCCGTTCACCCCGCTGAGCGCCCCCACCCGCGTGAACTCCCTGCACTTGCCCGTGCGCACCGACCGGCTCGCCGACTGGGGCCTGGCGGACGGCTGTCCGGGCGTGGCCTGGACACCCGGCGAGGCAGCGGCCCGCGAGCGTCTGGCCGACTTCCTGGACGGCCCGGTCGCCCGCTACGCCCAGGACCGCGACCGCCCGGCCGTGGACGGCACGTCGCGCCTGTCGGCGCACCTGCATTGGGGCGAGATCGGCCCGCGACAGGTCTGGCAGGCCGCGCGGTACACCGCCGACGCGCATCCCGAGCGGGCGCCGGGCATCGAGGCGTACCTGCGCGAGCTGGGCTGGCGCGAGTTCTGCCAGCACCAGCTCCACCACACGCCGGACCTGCCCGACACCCCCCTGGACAGCCGCTTCACCGCCTTCCCCTGGCGCGAGGACCGCACCGCGCTGGAGGCATGGCAGCAGGGCCGCACCGGCTACCCCCTCGTCGACGCCGGCATGCGCCAGCTGTTGGAAACCGGATGGATGCACAACCGGGTGCGGATGGTGGTGGCGTCCTTTCTGGTCAAGGATCTGCTGCTGCCCTGGCAGTCCGGCGAGGCGTGGTTCCGCGAGACGCTGGTGGACGCCGACCCGGCCAACAACGCCGCCAACTGGCAATGGGTGGCGGGCTGCGGCGCCGACGCCGCCCCGTTCTTCCGCGTCTTCAACCCGGTGGCCCAGGGCGAGAAGTTCGACCCGCAGGGCGGCTACGTCCGCCGCTTCGTGCCCGAACTTGGCCGTCTGCCCGACCGCTGGGTGCACAAGCCCTGGCAGGCGCCGGAACCGGTGCTGGAGACCGCCGGTGTCCGGCTCGGCTCCACCTACCCGCGGCCCATCGTCGATCATGGGATGGCGCGGATGCGGGCGCTGACCGCGTTTCGCGGGCTGGCGCGGCGGACCGGTTGAGCCTCCCCGGTTTCCGCGGGGCGTGCGAGATGTTATATCATAACACCATGCCGCAGACCGCAGCCCACGACCACGACCACTGCATCGCCGACGCGCTGACCCGCGCCGACGCACTGTGCGCCGAGCGCGGCGCCCGGCTGACCAGCCTGCGGCGCCGTGTGCTGGAGCTGGTGTGGACCAGCCACCGGCCGCGCGGCGCCTACGCCATCCTCGACGATCTGACCCAGCAGGGCGGCAAGCCGACCGCCCCGCTGACCGTCTATCGGGCGCTGGAGTTCCTGGTCGAGCAGGGGCTGGTGCACCGGATCGAGAGCCTCAACGCCTACATCGGCTGCGCCGAGCCCGGCGGCGTGCACGCCGGCCAGTTCCTGGTCTGCGAGGGCTGCGGCAACGCGGTCGAGCTGGACGACCCCCGCGTGCACGACGCCATCCGCACCGCCGCTTCCGAGCGCGGTTTCCAGATCCGCCTGCCCACCGTCGAGGTGCGCGGCGTATGCCCCGATTGCCAGGAGAAGTCCCCGTGAGCGACGCGATGCCCGCCACCCGTTTCCCCGTCTCGGTGCTGACCGGCTTTCTCGGCAGCGGCAAGACCACGCTGCTGCAGCGCCTGCTGCACCATCCGGGCATGGCGCGCACCGCCGTGGTGATCAACGAGTTCGGCGAGGTCGGGCTGGACCATCTGCTGGTCGCCAAGGCGTCGGAGAACATGGTCGTCATGGACAGCGGCTGCGTGTGCTGCACCATCCGCGGCGATCTGGTGGACACGCTGCGCGACCTGTTCCTCAAGCGCGTCAGGGGCATCATCCCCGAGTACGACCGCGTGGTGGTCGAGACCACCGGCCTCGCCGACCCGGCGCCGATCATCCACACGCTGATGAGCGACCCGCTGCTGGCCGCCCGCTTCCGCCTGGACGGGGTGATCAGCACGGTGGACGCGGTGCACGGCTCCAGCCAGCTCGACCAGCACCCGGAAAGCGTCAAGCAAGCCGCCGTCGCCGACCGCATCGTGCTGACCAAGACCGACGCCGCCACCCCGTCCGCGACGGTGGAACTGTGCCGGCGCCTGTCGCTCATCAACCCGGCCGCCCCGGTGATCCCCGCCGCCTTCGGCGCGGTGGACCCGGCGATGCTGTTCGATGCCGGCCTCTACAACCCCGAAACCAAAAGCCCGGACGTCGCCCGCTGGCTCAAGGACGAGGCCTACCGGGCGCAGGAGACGCACGGGCATCACCACCACGACCACCATCACCACGACCATGAGCATGGCGACCATGAGCACGGCGAGGAGTGCGGTGCCGACTGCGGGCATGACCATGGCGACGCGAACCGCCACGACGACCACATCCGCGCCTTCTGCATGGTCGAGGAGCAGCCGATCCCCTGGGACCGCTTCGTCGACTTCATGGAGGCGCTGATCACGTTGCGCGGCCCCGACCTGCTGCGCATCAAGGGCATGCTGAACGTTCTGGAGAGCGAGCTGCCGGTGGTGGTCCATGGCGTGCAGCACATGTTCCACCCGCCGGTGCGTCTGGAGGCATGGCCGACCGACGACCGCCGCTCGAAGATCGTCTTCATCACCCGCGATGTCGGCCGTCAGGTGATCGAGGATCTGTTCAACGGGTTCGTGCGCGGCCAGGGCAACACCAGCCCCAGCTGATCAAGCCACCGAGGCCTCGTCCTTCAGTTCCTCCCAGATGCGCTCGAACTCCGCGTGGCGGTCGGCGAAGAGGGCGAGCAGCGTCGGGTCGAAATGCGTCGCCGGGCTCAGGCGGTCGTCGCCCCGCGTCATGATCTCCACCGTGCGCTCGTGGCTGAAGCCCCGCTTGTACGGGCGCTCGCTGCGCAGCGCGTCGTAGCAGTCGGCAATCGCCACGATACGCGCCGCCAGCGGAATGCCCTCCCCCTTCAGCCCGCGGGGATAGCCGGTGCCGGCCCATTGCTCGTGGTGGCACAGCGCGATCTCCGCGGCCATCTTCAGGCGGTCGGACACGATGAGGATGTCAAAGCCGTACTGCGGATGCCGCTGCATCTCCGCCGTCTCGCGCTCGTCCAGGCGGCCTTGCTTGTGCAGAACCGCCTGATCGACGCTCATCTTGCCGACGTCGTGCAGCGCCGCGGAATAGCGGATCTCCTTGCAGAACGCCGCCGGGCACGCGGCCGCGCGGGCCAGCGCGTGGGCGTACTCGTTTACCCGCAGGATGTGGTTTCCGGTGTCCCCGTCGTGGAGTTCCGCGGCGCGGGCGAGCAGCCGGACCGAGGCCATCAGCGCCCGCTCCGTCTCCGCCTGAAGCTCGGCGATGCGTCGGCGTTGCTGCTGAAGCGTGCGGTTGCGCTCGGCCAGACGCTCCCGGCTGGCGGCGCGTTCCAGGGCGCGGCCGACGATGTGGTTGACCGGGGCGATCATCCGCTCGTGCTCGGGCAGGAAGGGTTCCGCCCCCGCCCTGCCGCACCGGTTGATGAGCTGCACCACCCCCACCGGCCGGTCCTGGAAGCCCTTCAGCGCGAAGGCCAGGATCGAACGCGTGCGGAAGCCGCTCTTCTCGTCGAAGCCCGGGTTGAAGCGGTAGGGCCGCTCCGGCGCGATGGCGTAGGCGTCGTCGACGAACACCGTCTCGCCGGTGGCCGCCACGTAGCCGGCGACGGAGGTCAGGTCCGCCGGCACCACGAAGGCCGCGCTGCGCGTGCGCACCCGGTCGTTCTGCAAGGCCACCGCCTCCAGCTTGCGGTGCCGGCCGCGGCCGTGCAGGTAGAACACCGAGCCGGCCTCGGCCCCGGTCAGCTCCCGGCATTTGGCGAGCACCCGGCCGCTGAGCGCCCGCAGCGACTGGTCCGGCGCCTGCTCGATGAACTCCAGGAACTGTTCGACGAGGCCCACCGGCGCGTCCTCCGTAACGACCACCCAACCCTACAACGTCACGCGAGCCGCATCCAGCCGCCAAGCCACAGCCACAGCACGCCGAACGCCATGGACAGCAGCGTCATCGGCACGCCGCAGCGCGCGTGCTCGCGGAAGCCCAACGTCACGCCGGCCAGCGCCGCCCGCTCGGCGACGATGATGTTGCACAGGCTGCCGGGCAAAGCCAGATTGCCGGCCATCGTCGACAGCAGCGCCAGCCCGTACAGCGCCCCCTCCGGCGGGTTCGCCCAGGCCGACAGCAGCAGCACCACCGCCGGCACGTTGCCGATGGAGTTGCTCGACGCCAGCGCCAGCGGCGCCATCACCGCCAGCCGGTCCGGCCACCAGCCGGCGGCCGAGAGCTGCTGCACCAGCTCCGCCGGAAGGCCGGTGAGGCCGAGAGCGCGGTTCACCGCGAACAGCCCGGCGAACAGCACCAGCAGGTGCCAGTCCACCATGCCCAGCATGTCGCGCGACGCCAGCCGGCGGCTGACCAGAATGGCGCCGGCCACCAGCAGCACGCCCGTTTCTTCCGGCAAGGGCGAGGCGAACAGCGCCAGCAGCGCCACGGTGGCCGCCACCGCCTTGCCCAACTGCCAGCGGTCGAGCGGAGCCGCCGCCACCGCCTCCCCTTCGGGGCCGCGCAAGGCCAGACGGTCGCGCCAGACCCACCAGACCACGGCGTGAACACAGGCCATGCCGACCAGCGCCGGCACGCCGCACGCCCCGAGGAAGCGCCAGAAATCCAGGTGTCCGACCTGGGCGATGAGAATGTTCTGCGGGTTGCCGATGACCGTCGCCGCCGAGCCGGCGTTGGCCGCCCCGGCCAGCGCGATCAAATAGGGCCGCGGGTCGAGGCCGCGTGCCTTCAACCCGGCGCACAGCATCGGCGTCATGGCGAAGGCGACCACGTCGTTGGCGAGCACCGCCGACAGAGCGCCGGCCACCACCACCGTGGCGCCCAGCAGCCCCGCCGGGGAGCGGGCCGAGCCGGCGATGCGCAGCGCGCACCAGTCGTAGAAGCCGCTGGCGGCGTACTGAGCCGACAGGATCATCAGGCCGAACAGGATGAACAGGGTCGGGAAGTCGATGGCCTCGACCACCTGCTGCGAGGTCAGCGCGCCCGCGCCGAGCAGCAGGATGGTGGCGACCACGGCGATGCCCGTGCGGTCGATCCTCAGCCCCGGAAAGCGCCCCAGCGCCATGCCGAGGTAGGTAAGCGCGAACAGCCCGACGATGGTGGCGGTCATGCGGGGAGCTTCTAGCCCGCCATCAGGTCGATGGTGACGCCCTCGCGCGCGGCGAAGACGTGGCCGGGCCATGCGGCCTGCGCCTCGGCCTCCAGGGCGGCCATGGCCTGATCGTCGCGGTCCGGGTCGTGGTGGAACAGCGCCAGCCGCTTCACGCCGGCTGCCTGGGCAAGCCGCACCGCCTCGCTCCAGGTCGAGTGGCCCCAGCCCACGCGTTGCGGGAACTCCGCGTCGGTGAAGGTCGAGTCGTACAGCACGAGGTCGCAGCCGGCGATCAGGTCGAGGATGTTGCGGTCCGGGCGGCCCGGCACGTGCTCGGTGTCGGTGATGTAGGCGACGGCACGGCCGGCGTAGTCGATTCGGTACCCCGTGGCGCCATCGGGATGGTTGAGCGGCGCCGTGCGCACCCGCACCCCGTCGCCGAGGTCCAGGGTGGTGCCGGGAACCGCGTCGGTGACGCTGAGCGACGCCGCCAGCGTGCGGAACGGCACCGGGAACAGCGGCCCCTCCATCTGGCGGGCCAGCACCGCTTCCGCCCCGCCGCCGCCGCAGAGATGGCAGGAGACGATCTCCAGCTCGAATCCGGCCGTGTAGGCCGGGGCGAAGAACGGAAAGCCGCTGATGTGGTCGAGGTGGGTGTGGCTGAGCAGCAGAGTCGCCTGCCCCACCCCGCGCTCCAGCAGCCGCCGGCCGAGCAGGCGCAACCCGGTCCCGGCGTCGAGGATCAGCGTGCGCCCGCCGACGCTCACCTCCACGCAGCTGGTGTTGCCGCCGTATCCCATATGCGAGGCCATCGGACACGGCACGGTGCCGCGGACGCCCCAGAAGGTGAGAGAGAAGCCCATGCCGACGCGCATCCTGACGAACGGACCATCCTAACACAGCCCGCATGGCTTGCGGTGACGGCCATCACAGAGACTGATTCACAGGCGCCATTTACGCCGACGACGCCATGATGTCGAGGATGCGTGTCTCACAGGTGGATCTGCGCGGGCATGCGCCGCACGCGTGCGGCGGACAATCGAGCGTCTGCTGCATGCCGGCGAGTCGAGCCATCATCGCCCGCTTGTGCGGTCTGGAGATGACGTCGCTGTACAGCACATAGTGTAGGGCCGCCTCGACCACGTCGGCCTCGGCCTCAGGCAGGTTGATCCGCATGCCCAGCACTTCCATGTTGCTGTGGTAACACGTGATCGCTCCCGCCTGATTGCTGGATTGAAATATTCAACGATTCGTTTCAGTGCGGCGTAATTCTATTAATCTTGTGCAACGCAACAAGCGCCGCTAGCCTGCGGCCCATGAGCACCCTTCCGCACTCCCCCTCGGCTCTGCTGGACCGCGAAACGGTCGAGGCGATCCAGGTCCTCACCGACGCGGTGCGCCGCGAGCGCGTGCCGGGCGTGGTGGAGTTCCGCCAACTCGAACGCGCGCTGGAACAGGCCGCCGAGCAGGCGACCGAGGAGCACCTCGCCGAGGCGGCGTCCGCGTTCCGTGCCTTGGACGGCGACTTCCAGACACGCATCATCACCCGCGCCCACACCCTGGCGCGCACCGTCGTCGAGCAGCGCCACGCCCCGGCGGCCGCCTCGGAAACGCCCGCGGCGGCGCCCGCATCGGCACCGAAAGCCCCGGCCCCGCGCGCCAGCCGCGTGCAGGGCGCCTCGCCGTTCCTCGCAGCCCTCAACCAGAGCCGGCCGCGCGGGTAGAGCCGCCAATGCACCGAATGCAACGCTATGAAACGCTATGAAACGCTATGAAACGCGATTCGATGGAGTGTTGCATCCGTCCGGCGTCGGATGAGGCGAAGTGAGACGCTATGAGACGCATTTTTGCCGAGCGTCGCATCCGCTCGGCATCGTGTGGACGCGCCTCGCCCAACGAGGAATTTTATCCTAAATCGAATGGCCTGCAAGAGCAAGCGCGCTGGTCGCCGACACCTTCGTCTGCCTTACGGGCATCCCTGCGGTTGAGTCGCGGCGTAAATCCATGACAGGCTCTAATGGTATCCTTCCGCCACCTTTCCGCGGAACACGCGGTAGGAATAGACGGTGTAGGCGAGGATGACCGGCAGCAGGAACGCCACGCCGACCAACAGGAAGATCTGCGAATCGCGCGGCGAGGCGGCGTCCCAGATGGTCAGCGCCCGCGGCACCACGTAGGGCCACAGGCTGATCGCCAGCCCGGCGTAGGACAGCGCGAACAGCGCCAGCGTCAGCACGAAAGGCGCCGTCTCGCGCCGCCGGTGCAGGGCTGCGAACAGCGCCAGCAGCGTCGCCCCGGTCACCAGCGGCACCGGCGACAGGTACAGCAGGTTCGGCATGGTGAACCAGCGCTCGCGGATCGGCGGGTGGGCGAAGGGCGTCCACAGGCTGACCACCGCGAGGAACAGCGCCACCAGCGCCACCAGCACCCGCGCCGCGCGGAAGGCGAAGCGCTGCAAATGCCCCTCAGTCTTGAGGATCAGCCACGTGGCGCCCAGCAGCGCGTAGCCGCAGGCCAGCCCAACCCCGCACATCAGGTTGAACGGCGTCAGCCAGTGGAGCGCCCCGCCGGTGAAGCGGTAGACGCCGCCGCCCAGCGCTTCGACCGGCACGCCGGTGATGAAGGCGCCGAGCAGGATGCCCTGCATGACCGTCGCCACCAGCGAGCCGAGGAAGAACGAGGCGTCCCACCAGCGGCGGCGCAGCCTCGACTTGAAACGGAACTCGAAGGCCACGCCGCGGAAGATCAGGCCGAACAGCATGACCATGATCGGCAGGTAGAAGGCCGGCAGCAGCGTCGAATAGGCCAGCGGGAACGCCCCCAGCAGCGACGCGCCGCCGAGGATCAGCCACGTCTCGTTGCCGTCCCAGATCGGCGCCACCGAGTTCATCATGGCGTCGCGGTCGCGCTCGACGCGCACCAGCGGGAACAGGATGCCGACGCCCAGGTCGAACCCGTCGAGCAGGACGTACATGAAGACGCCCAGCGCGATGATGGCGCTCCAGATCAGCGGCAGGTCCATGGCTCCCCCCTGTTCATGCCCGCTCGTAGAGCGTGCGGGCCTTGTCCTGGAAGTGCGGCGGGTCGGTCGCATAGTCCGGGCCGGCGCGCACCATGCGGAAGAAGAAGACCAGGAAGGCGCTCAGCAGCACGGAATAGGCGATCAGGAACAGCGCCAGCGTGGTGGTGACGGACGATGCCGGCAGCAGCGACACCGCGTCGGCGGTGCGTTGCAGGCCGTAGACCACCCAGGGCTGACGCCCGACCTCGGTGACCGTCCAGCCGGCCAGCAGCGCCACGAAGCCCAGCGGCGACACCGCCACGCACAGCCGCAGGAACCAGCGCCGCCGGTACAGCCCGCCGCTCCAGCGCAACACAAGCCCGAGCGCCGCCACGCCGACGAACAGGACCCCGAGAGCGACCATCAGCCGAAACGCGAAGAAGACGATGCCGACCGGCGGCCGGTCCTGCGGCGGCACCTCCTTCAGGCCCTTCACCTCGCCGTCGAGGGAATGGGTGAGGATCAGGCTGCCGAGGCGGGGGATCGCCAGTTCGGCGTGGTTGCGCTCAGCGGCTTGGTCGGGGATGGCGAAGATCACGAAGGGGGCGGGGGACTCGGTCTCCCACAGCGCCTCCATGGCGGCGATCTTCATGGGCTGGTGGTGCAGCGTGTTGAGGCCGTGCAGGTCGCCGATGACCACCTGCGCCGGGGCCGCGCCGGCCGCCATCCACAGCGCCAATGAGAAGGCGCGCCGCGCGAACTCCTCGTGCACGCCGCGCAGCAGGTACCAGGCGCCGACGCCGGCCACCACGAGGGAGGTCGTCAGCAGCGACGCCATCACCATGTGCGCGAAGCGGTAGGGGAAGGACGGGTTGAACACCGCCGCCGCCCAGTCGGTGGCGACGACACGGCCGGCATCGACCGCGAAGCCGGCCGGCGTGTGCATCCACGAATTGCCGGACAGGATCCAGAACGCCGAGATGACCGTGCCCAGCGCCACCATGCAGGTGGCGAAGAAATGCACCGGCGCGCTCACCCGATGCCAGCCGAACAGCAGGATGCCGAGGAACCCGGCCTCCAGGAAGAAGGCGGTCAGCACCTCATAGCTGATGATCGGGCCCAGCAGATTGCCGGAGAAGGTGGAGAAGCGGCTCCAGTTCGTGCCGAGCTGGTAGGACAGCACCAGCCCCGTCACCACGCCGACGCCGAAGGTCAGCGAGAAGATGCCCGTCCAGAAGCGCAGCAGCCGGTAGGCGCCCTCCTCCCGCCAGAACAGCCAGCGCGCCTCCAACACCACCAGGAACAGCGCGAGGCCGATGGTGAACGTCGGGAACAGGATGTGGAAGCCGATGGTGAAGGCGAATTGCAGCCGGCTCAGCAGCAGCACGTCCAGATCCATGTCCGTCTCCCGCAAGGCCACACGGCGCCCTTACGGTCAACGCAGCCGGAGCGGAGCGGTTTCGCGGAGAAAATGGCATACCTCTCCCCCGTTCCCCGGCTGGAGAGGGGCTACTTCACCACCGGCTCGACGGCGCGCGCCACGCGCAGCAGGTTCCTGTCGTGCCCGCGCTTGCCGACCAGCATCAGACCGGCTGGCAACCCGTCCGTCGCCATGGGCAGCGACACCGCCGGCCGGTCGAGGAAGTTCCACAGCGACGGGTTCCGCAACACCAGCATGTTGATGCGCGCGTACGCCGCATCGTCCGCCAGTTCGTCGACGCGCGGCGGCACCACCGGCACCGTCGGCATGACCAGTGCGTCGAAGGCGCGCGTCGCCGCCTCGGCCTCGGCCATCACGGCGGTGCGGATGCGCGTCAGCTCGATGTAGTCGGCGGCGCTCTGCTCCTGGCCGCGCTGGATGCGCATGCGCACCCGCGGGTCGTAGCGGTCGCCGGAGCGCGCCAGCAGTTCGCGGTGCCACGCGTACGCCTCGGGCGAGGCGAAGCCGCCCTTGGCGTTGGCCTGCGGGATGCGGTCAAGCACGGGAAGCTCGATCTCCACCACCCGCGCGCCGGCCTTGGACAACGCCTCCAGCGCACGGTTGAAGGCGGCGGCGACGGTGGCGTCCATGCCGTCCAGCACGATGGTCTTCGGCACGCCGAGGCGCAGCCCGGCCAGATCCACGGCTTCCGGCACCACCGGAGCCGCGCCCGCCATCACCGCGTCGAGAATGGCGCAGCACGCCACCGAGCGCGCCAGCGGCCCGACCGTGTCCAGCGTCCACGACAGCGGCAGCGCGCCGTCGCGCGGGATGCGCGCCTGCGTCGGCTTGAACCCCACCAGTCCGCAGAACGCCGAGGGGATGCGCACCGAGCCGCCGGTGTCGCTGCCCACCGCCGCCACGGCCATGCCGTCCGCCACCGACACCCCCGCCCCCGAGGAGGAGCCGCCGGGGATGCGCGCGCGGTCGAACGGGTTGCCCGGCGTGCCGTGATGCGGGTTGAGGCCAAGGCCGGAGAACGCGAACTCCGTCATGTTGGTGCGCCCGACGATCACCGCCCCGGCGGCGCGCAGCCGGGCGACGGCCGGCGCGTCCTTCGCCGCGGGTGCCGCGTCCGCCAGCACCACCGAGCCGGCGGTGGTCACTTGGCCCGCCACGTCGAACAGGTCCTTGACCGAGACCGGCAGCCCGGCCAGCGGCGACGGCACCACCCCGGCGGCGCGCAGCAGATCGCTGGCCTGCGCGGCCTTCAGTGCGGCGTCGCGGTCCACATGGAGGAAGGTGCGCGCCCCCTCCCCGGCCGGGTCGGCGATGCGGGCCAGCGCCTGCTCGGTCAACGCCACGCTGGTGGTGCGGCCGGCGGCCAGATCGGCGGCCAAAGACAGGATGGTGGACATGGGATCTCCGGCTGGGATGGCGGCTGGGATGGGTCTTCCCGTATAGCGCCGGAGCGGCGGCGGCGCGAGCCCTTCACTCCCCCGCCATATGGTTGCCCTGCCAGACGCCGCCGTGCTGGGTGCCGTCGACGGCGATGCCGACGCCCGGCCCGTCCGGCACGCCGTCGCGGAAGCGGCCGAGGTGCCTCCCCCCGGTGCCGTTCATCGTCAGCGCGCCATAACCGCTCGGCCGGCGGTCGGCAACCCGGCCCTGGTAGCGGTCGCCGTTGGCGTAGGTCAGTTCGCCCGGTCCCTCCGGGCGGTTCTGGTGCACCTCGCCGGCATAGCCGTCGCCGTTGGCGTAGCGGAACATCCCCAGCCCCTCCGGCCGGCCGCCGCGGAAGGTGCCGGCGTAGCGATCGCCGGTGCGGAAGGTCAGGACGCCGACGCCGGCCATCTGGTCGTCGCGCCACTCGCCCTCATAGACCTGACCGTCGGCGAAGCGATAGACGCCGTGGCCGCTCTTGTGCACCTGCCGCATGCCGTCGCCGCTCACCATCGCCCACTCGCCCTCGTAAGCGTCGCCGTTGGCGAAGCGGTGCACCCAGGCGCGCGGCGTGCCGGCACGCGCGGTCTCCGCCGCGTCGCGGGCGAACCTCTGCGCCTCCGCGGCCCGCTGCGCCGAGGCGCGGGCCTGGGTGGCGGCGCTCTCGCCCGCCGCCGCGCTGTCGCGCGCCGAGCGTACGGCGTCCTGCACCGCGCCCTGGGCCGGGCTCGGTTGCGCCGGGCCGGAGATTCCGCGGTCGGGCGGCACCGCCGCCGTCTCCGGCCAGCGGGAGGAACCGGACAGCGCCAGCGCCTCGTCACGGTTCACCACGGCGGTGGGCGCGCGGTCGGGCGGCGGCGGCTCGCCCCCGGCGGTCAGCGCACCGATGGTCACGTAGCCCTCCTGCGAGGAGCGGTCGCGCACCCGCACCCAGTTGGAGCCGGGCACCGCCTCCACCACCGTCACCGGCATGCCGGCCGGCAGTTCTCGCACGCCCCGCGCCCCCAGCGCCGGGCGGTCGAACAGCGTGGCCGAACGCAGCATCCGCCGCTCGGCTGGCTCGGCGGGCGCCGCTGTGGGGCCGGGGGGAGCCGCGGCCACGGTGTCCGGCGGGGGCTCGGCGGAAGCGTCGGAGCGCCGCAGATTGCCGGAGGAGATGAAGCCCTGCTGGCCGTCCAGCGTGGTTCGTATCCAACTGCCCCGGCGGACCTGGCCGGTGGCGGTCACCGTGGTCTCGCGCGCCACCGTGCGCAGCACCGGCGCCTTGATGTCCGGCCCCTGGCGCATGTTGGTGTCGCGGGTGGTGACGAAGCTGCCCTCCAAAGGCTCGACCTTTGGTTCGGGCGCGGCGGCTGGCGGGGGCTCCGGATGTTTTTCGGCAAACAGCGGGGTGGCGGGGGGCGGGGCGGCAGGCGGCGGTGCCACGGTTACCGGCAGCAGCGCGACGGTCTGGCCGAGACGGTCCTGCATCCACGGCCGCTGCGCGCCGTTGGTGCGGGCTGCGACGGTGCGCTCGACCGCGGCCAGCGCGCCGCGCACGTCGGCGCCGGGCTTGACAAGTTCCTGCGCCAGCGCCGCGGCGAAGGGGCTAGGACCGGAGCCTTGCACGGGGGCGGGAGCGGTGTCCGGCTGGTGGGAATAGGCGATCAGCAGCGTGTCCGCCGGCCCCGGCGCGCCGGGAACCGGCCGCACCGAGCGCCCGGCCTTCCCCATGGCCTGGGCGAGCGTGTCGGCCAGCGGGTTGGGCGTCACCGCGTCGAGCAGCACGACGCCGCGCTGAGGCGACTGCATCTGCTGGAGCAACTGGTCGAGTTCGACGGTGTCGATAACCACGTCGTATTCCGACGCCAGCTTGGCATCCACCGGCACCACGAAGCTCTTGCCGCCCAGCGACAGCGCCAGCCCGGAGTAGTAGACGACGCCCAACTCCGCCCCTTTGGCCTTGGTGGCGAAGTGGCTCAGCGCCGCGACCAAGCCACGGTGCTCCTGGTTGCTGGCGACGGTCACGTCGAAGCCGGCGGTGCGCAGCGCCTCGGCCACGGCGGCAGCGTTGGCCGCCACCGCAGGCAGCGCACCGCCGCGCTGGTACTGCGCGTTGCCGATCACCAGCGCCACCCGCCGCTCGGCCGCCTGAGCAAGGCCGCCGGCCAGCAGCACCGCGCCCGCCAGCACCGCCCAAACGAACCACCGTTTCAACACACCCGTCACCGCGATCCTCCCCAACTCCAGCGGGACGTTAACACTGCACCAATTCACCCGTGGTCTTGGCAAAACGCAGATGTACTTTCGATGCCCTGCGGCGTGTTCAAAGGACAACAGGCACATCTGCTATGAGCAGTGTTCCCATACTGTGGGATTACCGCCTCCGTGTCGCCCGCGCCGGGCGCAGAAGCGCGCAAACTGTGAGCCGGCTCACAGCGGCCGGGGGGCCGTGCGTCGCACGTTGGAGCCCCTTGTCGGCACGGAGACCGCGAACCATGCGTTACCTTCCCCTCGCCCTGCTCGCCCTTCCCCTGCTCGCCGGCCCGGCCGCCGCCGAGAACCTCGCCTGCCAGACGGTGAACGGGCAGACGGTGTGCGCCCAGGGCCCCGGCACGCTGGCCTGCCAGACCGTCAACAACCGCACCACCTGCACCCATTCGCCGACGCAGCGGCTGTGCGACACCCGCGACGGCAAAGTCGTCTGTCCCGGCATGCCGTCCATCGGCGCTGCCGGTGACGACGTGGTGGTGGACACCCGCACCGGGCGCGTCCGCGTGCGCACCGGAAACGTGGACGTGGATATCGACGATTGAGCGCCCAGGGATTGAGCGCTCAGGGCTCGCGCGCCACGCGGAACCCGTCCGCCACGTACCGCACGTCGAAATCGTAGCCCAGGCGCGCGGTGACGGTGATGGCGTCCAGCTCGTCGCGCCAGGACCCGCCGCGCAGCACGCGCTTCTTGCAGTCCCCGGCGGTCCAGGCGCTGCCGTCCGCCGGGGCGCCCTTGTAGCTGGGGTTCCAGCAGTCGGCCACCCATTCCGCCACGCCGCCGCTCATGTCGTGCAACCCGAACGCGTTCGGCTTGAAGCTGCCCACCGCCGCCGGCCGCAGCCGGTCGAAGGAGCCGCCGCAGTCGCGGCAGTTGGCGTTGGCCACCCCGCCGGCCTCGCCCCACCAGTACGGCCCGGTCGCACCGCCGCGCGCCGCGTACTCCCACTCCGCCTCCGAAGGCAGGCGGTAGCGCTGCCCGGTCTTGCGGCTGAGCCACGCCACATAGGCCTGGGCGTCCGCCCAGTGCACGTTGTGCACGGGGGTGTCGTCGGCGGCGTTGGTCATGCGGGGCATCTCGGAACAGCCGCCGGCCTCGACGCAGGCGCGCCACTCGGCGGTGGTCACCTCGTAGGTGCCGAGCGCGAACGGCTTGACCGTCACGCGATGCGCCGGCCGCTGGACGGCATCGCCCTTGTCCGAGCCCATGGTGAACGAGCCGCCGGACACGCGCACCATCTTCGGGCACTCCGGGCAGTCCTGGAAGGCGTTGGGCGGATCCTGCCGCGGCGCGGCCGGCGGGGCGGCGAGCGCGATGCGCTGACGGTCCTCCTGACCGGCCGGACGCAGCGACGGGCCGGACAGGAAGCCCTGCGCCCCGTCCTCCATGGCGACGCGGTACCAGTCGGCATCCTGCACGCGGCCGACGACGCGCACATGCGCGCCGCGGCCGACGCTGCCGACCACGTCGGAGCGGTTGTCCGGCCCGGCGCGCAGGCTGGAATCGGCGATGGCGACGTACATCCCCTCCGCCGAGGTTTCGACCTTCAGTTCGGCCGGCGTGTGCTGCGGCGGCGGCGCGGCGGCGCCGCTGGCCCGTGTGGCCGTTCCCCCGCTCGCCCCGGCAAGGCTGGCGACGGCAGCGCCTTCGCCCTGCGCCGTCAGCGCGGCCAGCTTCTCGCGCGCCAGCGCGGCATAGGCGCCGCCGTCGAACAGCCGCAGGAACCCCTCGACCTCGGCGGCGGAGCGGCTGTCGCGCACGCGGCGCCACAGCGCCTCCTCCAGATCGGCGGCGGGCGGCGCGGCGCCGGCTTCTTCCACCTCCAGCACGACGCTCTCGGTGGCGCGGCCGCCGCGGCCGTCCTCGACCAGCACGCTGAACACACCGGCGCGGCCGGGGCTGCTGCGCTCCGGGTCGAAGGTCAGGCCGGTGAGCTGCTCCGGCCCGAGGCGGTCGCCGAGCTTCACCGGGTTGGCGCCGTCCTTCACCGCGCCATGCTCGGGCAGGCTGGAGACGATGAAGGTCAGCGGGTCGCCGTCGGGATCGACCGGCATCTCCATGCGCAACGCGGTGATCGCCGCGCGCACCGTGCGTTCCGCCGCGGCGACCGGTGGCCGGTTGCTGGGCTTGACCGTCACCTTGAGACTGCCACGCGCCACACCGCCGCGCCCGTCCATCACCGCGAAATCGAAGCTGCCCGCGTCGCCCAGATGCGAGGCGTCGGGCTTGAACGTCGTCGCCGCCAGCTGGTCCACCGTCAGATAGTCGCCGATCAGCACGACGCGGTCGCCGATGCGCACCGAACCGCCGCGCGGCAGGCCGGTGACCTGGGCGAACAGCTGGTCGTTGTCGGGGTCGGTGGGGCGGCTGATGCGCAGCGGCTCCGCCCCGCCGCGGTCGAACACCTCCAGCGGCTTGAGGGCACCCAGCACCGGCGGCCGGTTCTCCGGCAGCGGGTTGAAGTAGAATGGCGTCGCGCCCAGCGAGCCGTAGATGTACGGCTCCTGCCGCCCTTGCGTCGCCTGCATGACGCTGTCGCGCACGCGGCGGAAGAACAGGCTCAGCTCCAGGCCCGGCACCTCAAGGTTCTTGAGGAGGGCCGCGGTGTAGGGGCTGTGGTCCTCGGCGCCGTCCTCGGCCACCGCGTCGGCGCGGGTCGCCAGCGCCACCAGCGTGTCGCTCGGCGTGTCGTCGATGCGGGCGAATCCGGCGTGCGCGTCGGTGCGGCCGGGGGTGGAGCGCGCCAGCCGCTCGACGAAGGGATTGTTGCGGCAGGCGTCGATGATCAGGATGCCGAGCTTGCGCGCCTGCGACACCTCGCCCAGCGGCAGGTTGAGCGGCAAAGCCTCGTAGACGAGATCGCGCTCGCGCTCCAGCCGGGCGTCGGCGGGGATCAGGTAATTGGTGCCGCCCACCTGCATGCCGTGCCCGGCGAAGTAGAGCAGCGCCACATCGGCCTTCTGCGCGCGGATGCCGAAGTCGCGCAACGCCTCGGCCAGCCCGCGGTTGGGCAGGTCGTTGCGCTCCTCCACGGTGAAGCCCAGCTTGCGCAACGCCTCGGCGAAGGCCTTGGCGTCGTTGCGGGCGTTGGGCAGCTCGGGGGCCTGGGTGTAGGTGCCGATGCCGATGACCAGCGCGATGCGCGGCCCGCCTTCGGCCGCCAGCGCGGCGCCAGCCGAGAGCAGCGCCAGGAGGAAGATCCAGAGAAAGCGCGCGGTGCGCATGCGGCCGGTCACTCCACGCAACGGGGTACCGAATTGTCGTCCTGCCCTCCCCTCGGGCAAGGCGGCAGCCGGACTACCGCCTTGAATTTCCTGATGCCTCCAACCGGGGTAGCGCCAATGCGTTCCCTACCCCGGAACAGTTGGTCAGCGCGGATCGACCCGCAGGATCACCTGCCCCGTCACCATCCGCCCCGCCCCCACCGTCAACGCGCGTTCCAGCCCTTCGGTTTCGGCAGGCGTCAACGGCACCAGCCCGGAGGTCCGGGGCAGCGCGTCGGTCAGGTCGCGGTCACCGGCGACGCAGCGCACCTCCTGGTCGGCGGAAGCCTGCAACGGCATCGGCATGCGCTCGCCCGGCAGCACCAGCGGCGCGTGGCCGGCAACGCGCGAGCCGCCGGATTCCGCCGTGGGGAACAGCAGCGTGGTGGCGCCGCGCCCGTCGCGCAACATGCAGGCGAGGTGCGCGTCGCGGTTGGTCTGCACAACCAGGCGCACGGGGTCGCCCGGCTGGTAGGTCGGATAAGGGCCGCGGTCGGTGGAGAGCACGAGGTCGAGCGGCTCCGCTCCCCCGGACGCCACCGCCCGCGAGGCACCCAGCTCGTCCTGCATCAGCGACGGGCGGCCGAGCATGTCGGTCATGCGGCTGTTGCCGGCCTGGGCCGGCTGGCGGTCGAGCGGGCCATCGTACGGCCCCTTCAGCGTCAGGGTGCGGCCGTTGGCGAACAGGACCTGCACGCTGCCCCCGTCCGGCAGGCGCACGCTGGCGCCATCGGGGACGCGCTGGCCGGGCGTGTAGCCAGAGGCGGTGGCGGCGACCACCACCGCATCCGCGGCGAAGGCGGGTGCGCCGGGCGTCAGCGCGGCAGAGATGCAGAGGGCGAGAAGGGCGGCGCGGGCGTGTCTTCGCATGGCGGCCTCCGAACGCGGTGTTTCCTAACCATCGGAACCGCGGGGGATCGAGTCCATGTCTCGAATGGTAGATGGCGGACCGCGCCACCCCTTGTGGCGAAAACTGTGAGCTGGCTCACAGCGCGGCCGGCGTGCGGGGAACAGACTGGCCGATGCCGGTGGGCGTCCTAACGCGCTGAGCGCTCACCCTTCCATCCTGGGCCATCCATCCTGGGCCACTGGGCCGGCGGGGGTACCGCCGGCCCTTTTCTTTCGGGTTGCGCCGAAATAAATGGGTGGTTTTCGTGATCCACATCACAGCGGCACCCACCCCGCGCTCCTACATTGGATGGAGCGACACCTATCGTTTGCCGCACGGATCGGCAGGAGGAGGTCATCATGCTCGCCGCACATCAGCCGCTTCCGACGGCCGACGATTTCGCCGATTTCGGCATCCTGGACCGCGCCTATGTGAAGCGCGTCAAGCGCCGGGGCAGCAAATCGGTGACCGTGCACGCCGCCGACGGCAGCTTCTTGGGCCGTTTCCCCGACCGCGACACCGCGTTCGCGGCCCTGCGCTTGAACGACATGGAGCCGATGAGCGCCCATTGACGCGCATGGAGCTGTAACAAACCTCCGCTAGAATCCCCGCCCGAGAGTTTGGCGCGCAGCGCCTGTTTCCCAAACGTCCCTGACGACCACGTGACGGCCATGGCGCCCGGTATCCTGAGAGCGCTCCTGCGCGTCGTGTTCCGGCTTGCCTACCGGGTGGAGGTGCGCGGCCTGGACCACGCGCGCGCCGTCCGGGGCCGCGCCGTGATCGTCGCCAACCCGCAGTCGCGCCTGGACGCGCTGCTGATCGCCGCCTTCCTGCCCGGCGACGCCGTGCTGGCCGTGGAGCCGCACCGCGCCGGGCCGGGCTGGCTGCGGAGCTTGCTCGGCGCGTTCGGCACCGTGTGGCTCGGCCCCGGCGCCTTGCGCGCCCTGGTGTGGGCGGTGCGGGGCGGACGGCGATGCGTGATCTTCCCGCAGGGCTCCGCCGACCGTGGCGAGGAGTTGCCGGCGGTCTACGGCGTCCCGGCGCTGGTCGCCGACCGGGCCGACGCGCCGGTGCTGCCGGTGCGGATCGACGGTGCGGCGTTCACGCCCTTCGCCATCGGCGGGCACCGGCCGGCCGGGCGGTGGTTCCCGAAGATCGTGCTGACCGTGCGGCCGGCGCGCCGCCTGACGGTCGATCCCGACCTGCATGGACGGGCGCGGCGCATGGCGCTGGCCGGCGCGCTGTACGACGCGATGGCGGAGGCGTCGCTGCACGCCTACGACCGCGACCGCAGCCTCTTCGACGCGCTGCTCGACGCCCGCACGCGCTTCGGCCACGATCTGGCGATCCTGGAGGACGCCGAGCGCCAGCCGCTCACCTACGGCCGGCTGGTGCTGGCGAGCGTGGCGCTGGGCCGCGCGCTGACCCGCATCACCGCACCGGGCGAGGTGGTCGGCGTGCTGCTGCCCAACGCCAACGCGGTGGCGGTGACGCTGTTCGGGCTTCAGGCGTTCGGGCGGGTGCCGGCCATGCTGAACTACAGCATGGGGCCGGACGCGCTGGTGTCGGCGTGCGCCACCGCCAAGGTCCGCACCGTGCTGACCTCGCGCCGCTTCATCGCGCTGGGCCGCCTGGAGCGCATCTCCGAGGCGCTGGCCGCGCACACGCGGCTGGTCTATCTGGAGGACGTGCGCAAGGCGGTGCGGCCGCTCGACAAGCTGTGGGGCTTGGCGGTGTCGCGTGTGCCCTTCCTCATGCGCGGGAGGACGTCGCGCGCCGATGCCGCCGCGGCGGTGCTGTTCACCTCCGGCTCCGAGGGCGTGCCCAAGGGGGTGGTGCTGAGCCACGCCAACTTTCTCGCCAACGTGGCGCAGATCGCCGCGGTGGTGGAGCTGTGGCCGAGCGACCGGGTGGTCAACCCGCTGCCGGTGTTCCACAGCTTCGGCCTCACCGCCGGGCTGCTGCTGCCGGTGCTGACCGGCGTGCCGACCTGCTTCTACCCGAGCCCGCTGCACTACCGCGCGGTGGCGGAACTGGTGGCCGATCTGAAGGCGACACTGCTGTTCGCCACCGACACCTTCCTCACCGGCTACGCCCGTGCCGCGCCGGACGGCGAGCTGTCGTCGCTGCGCTACGCCGTGGCGGGGGCCGAGCCGGTGCGCGACGGCACCCGGCGCCTCTATCTGGAACGTTTCGGCGTGCGCATCCTGGAAGGCTACGGCGCCACCGAGGCGGCCCCGGTGCTGGCCGTCAACACGCCGACGCACCTGCGCCCCGGCACGGTCGGGCGCCTGCTGCCGGGCATCGAACACCGGCTGGAGCCGGTGCCGGGCGTCTCAGAGGGCGGGCAACTGGTGGTGCGCGGGCCGAACGTCATGCTCGGCTACTACCTGACCGACCGCCCGGCGGAACTGATCCCGCCGCTTCAGGGCTGGCACGACACCGGCGACATCGTCGCGATCGATTCCGAGGGCTATGCGCGCATCGTCGGGCGCATCAAGCGCTTCGCCAAGCTGGCCGGCGAGATGGTGTCGCTGACCGGCGTCGAGGCGCACGCCGCGCGGCTCTGGCCCGACGACACGCACGCCGCCATCGCCCTGCCGGACACCCGCAAAGGCGAGCGCATCATCCTGCTGACCACCCGCGCCGGCGCGCACCGCGAAGAATTCCTCGCCTTCGCCCGCTCCCGCGGCATCCCGGAGCTGACGGTGCCGAAGACCGTGCTGTGGGTGGAGGAGATCCCGACGCTGGGCTCCGGCAAGGCCGACTACCCGGCGGTCCGGCGCATGGCGGAGAACGCGTTGCGGGAAACGGACGCGCGCAAGGCCGGGGCTTAATGGCGCAGCGTCGCCAGCCACCCCAGGTCCTGCGCCGCGTAGGCCAGCAGCACCAGGGCGGCGACCATCAGCAGGTAGCTCATCAGGATGACCTGCCAGCCGCGCCCGGCGTGCTTGAGTTCCAGATAGTGCATGAGGATCTGGTAGCCCTTGAGCACCGAGGTCGCCAGCACGCCCGCCGCACCCAGGACGCCCAGCGTCTCGTGCGCGTGCCCCGCCCCGGCGTTGCCGACGAACAGCGCGGTGACGGACAGCCCGAGCAGCACGCCCCAGGCGATGGTCAGCCGATTGATGGCCATGGGGTTTTCCCTCAACGGATCAGGTAGACGATGGGGTAGAGGATCACCCAGATCAGGTCGACCATGTGCCAGAAGGCGGCACCGGTCTCCAGGTTCTCCTGGCTGTTCCAGCGGGCGACCACCAGCAGCAGGCCAATGCCGAACACCACGTGCAGCGCGTGGAAGCCGGTCAGCATGAAGTACATGCTGAAGAAATTGTCGCTGTCGATGGTGTAGCCGGCGCTGATCGTCGCGCTGTACTCGGTCAGCTTGATGACCAGGAAGATGCAGCCGACCGCCGAGGCGGTCATGAACAGGCGGCTGGCGCGGCCGGGATTGCCTTTGCGCCCGGCCTCGACGCCGCGTGCGGCGATGTAGCCGCTGGTCACCAGCACCAACGTGTTGAGCCCGCCGAGCATCCGGTCGAGGTGCGCCTGTCCCAGGTCGAAGGTCGCCGGATCGAGCGCGCGGGCGACCGCGAAGCCGATGAGGGCGGCACCGAACACCACCAGTTCGCTGAGGATCAGAATCCACATCATCAGGTTCCCCGGCAGGCCGGAGAACTCTTGTTGAGGGTGGGGGGTCAGAGTGGTGTCGGTCATGCCTCTCGCCTCTTGCAAAATTCCCTCTCCCCCTGGAGAAAGGGGTTAATGGCTCGTTCCCTCCGACAGGGTGATCTTGTTGTACACGTTGTATTTTCCGACCGGTTTGCGCATGCGCAAACGTTTGACCTCTTCGAAGGTCTTCGCGTCGTAGATCACCAGCGCCCCGTCGTCCTCCCATACGCTGACCAGCGCGTAGCGGCCGTCGCGGGTGAACTCCACGTGGGCGGCGGTCTTGCCCGGCTCCGGCGTGATGGTGCGGACGATCTCCAGCGTGCGCTTGTCGAGGATCGCCATGGTGTCCTTCTTCGGCCCCAGCATGGCGTCGGCCCAGGCGTAGTCGCTGTTCTCGTGGCTGCGCAGGAAGAAGCCGGGGCCGAGCGACTCGATCTGCTTGACCGTTTTCCAGTCCTGCATGTCGATGACGCTGATGGTCGAGCCCTTGAGGTGCTGCGTCGCCATCACCCGCCGTCCGTCGCGCATCCACGAAATGCCGGAGCCCAGATGCGGCATGCCCGGCAGATCGAGTTGCGCCTCCTTGCGCCGCGCGTCGAGGTTGATGACCTTGCCCTGCGACCCGTCGCGCGAGGCGCCGATCACGCCGCTGTAGTCGGCGCTGAAGAAGAAGTCGTCCAGCGGCTCGGTCATCTCGGTCCGGCGCAGCGCGAAGCGGCCGGCGGACTCCGGCACGCCCTCGTCCAGGCCCTTTTCGTAGGTGTGGACCAGGCCGGTGTAGACGGGGGGCGCGTCGTCGTTGGTGGCGATCTCCCAGATCTCCGGGATGTCCTTCAGGGCGACGACAAAGCTCTGGCGCGGCGGGGCGGAATAGACGGCGCTGACGCGCGAGGTCTCGCCCTTCTTGTTGGCGACCGGGATGATCTTGACGAGGCTGAGGTCGCGCGCGTCGAGCATCACCAGCGTGCGCGGCAGCGTGTTGCCGACCGCCACGAAGCGCCCGTCCGCCGACACCGCGATGTTGCGGGTGTTGATGCCGGCGCGCACCTCGGCCACGGTTTGCAGGCTGTAGAGGTCGTAGACCGAGATCCAGCCGTCGCGCGAGGCGAAATAGGCGAAGCGGCCATCGGGGGAGTACTTCACGCCGCCGTGCAGCGCAAAGCGGCTCTGGAATCGGGCCAGCGGCTCGAACTTGTCGCCGTCGAGGATGGTGACGTGGTGGTCGCCGGCCTCCACCACCGTGAACAGGTTCAGCGGATCGGCCTGGAACACCGGCTTGTCCGGCAGCTCGGCGCGGGTCTTGAGGACGATGTGCGAGCCCTTGATGTCGGCCTCGCCCCACTTCGGGTCGGCGTCCGGCGCCTTGAAGATGAAGGTGGCGAGGTCCTTCACCTGCTGCTCGTTCAGCTTGTCGGCGAAGGCCGGCATCTGGGTGGCGGCGCGGCCTTGCGCAATGACCTTGGCGGCCTCGGCCGGCTTCATGCGGCCGAGATTGTCGGGCAGCAGCGCCGGGCCGATGGCGCCCAGGCGGTCGCCGCCGTGGCAGGCCGCGCAGTGCTCGGCGTAGGTGGCCGCCGCGCCGTCGAGGGCCAGCGCGGTTCCGGGCAGCAGCGCCAGCAGGGCAGCGGTCAGCAGGGGCTTAAGCATGGGCGATCTCCTCGCCGGTCAGGTAGCAGCCGGGGTCTTCGGCCCAGGGGTCATCGGTGGTCTGGAAGGCGCGCACCCGCGTGTTGCCGTTGCAGATGCCGAGGTACGCACACGACGCGCAGCGCCCGGTCACCGGGCGGGGATGCTGCTTCAGCGCCGCCAGCAGCGGATCGGACAGATCGGTCCAGATGTCGCCGAACGCACGCTTGCGGACGTTGCCGAGGGTGTGGTCGCTCCACATCGTGTCGGGGTGAACGTCGCCCTGCGTGTCGATGTTGGCGATGTTGACGCCCGAGGAATTGCCGCCCCAGCGGCGCAGGATCTTTTCGAACGCCGCGGCCTTCTCGGGCAGGTGCTTGCGTACCCAATGCAGCATGTAAACGCCGTCCGCGTCGTTGTTCCCGGTGACGATCTCGCGGTGGCGGCCGGCCTGGGCGTCGGCGTACGCCGTCTCGATCAGATAGTCCATGGCCTGCCGCGTGGTCGCGTGCAGCGCGTCGCGCTCGCGGTTGGTGTTGCCGCGGCCGGCGTAGTTGAGGTGCGACAGGTAGAACTTCTCGATGTCCTCGGCCAGCATCAGGTCGAGGAGTGCCGGCATGTCCTGCGCGGTCTGCTCGGTCAGGGTCAGGCGGATGCCGACCTTGATGCCGGCTTGCCGGCACAGCCGAATGCCGTGCAGCGAGGACTGGAACGCCCCCTTGCGGCGGCGAAAGTAGTCGTGCGTCTCCTCCAGCCCGTCCAGGCTGATGCCGACGTAGTCGTAGTTGGCCGCCGCGATGGCCGCGATGCGGGTTTCGTCGATCAGCGTGCCGTTGGACGACAGACCGACGTAGAAGCCGAGTTCCTTGGCGCGGGCGGAGATGTCGAAGATGTCCGGCCGCATCAGCGGCTCGCCGCCGGACAGGATCAGCACCGGCACGCGGAATGCCTTGAGGTCGTCCAGCACACGGAAAACATCGGCCGTGTTCAGCTCGCCGGGGAAGTCGTGGTCGGCCGAGAAGGAATAGCAGTGCAGGCACGACAGGTTGCAGCGCCGCACCAGATTCCAGATGACGACCGGCCCCAGCGGACCGGACGACGGGTGCGGAGCCGCCGCGCGGCGCGGCGCCTCGGCCGGCGCCACCCCAGCCGGTGTAACAAGGGCGCGCATGTACTGGCTCAAGCGGAACATCGGACGGAGCTCTCCCTGCCGTTCATCCCATTGATACGGCGGGATCGGCAGGGGTTACTTGACCGAAGTCAGGTGGACGGGGACGAGCGCGTTCGTTGCCTTTTTCACAACAACATGTTCTGCCAAAGGCTCTTTGTCCCGCGCAGCAACTCCATTACCTCTAAGCGAACACGATATTTGGAGTTTCCCATGCCGCTCGACACCGTATCCCTCCAGCCTTCGGACGCCTCGAATCAGCAGGCGCTGGATCGGCTCTTCCTTGAGGCGCGGACCCACAACGGCTGGCTCGACCGTCCGGTTTCCGACAATGTGCTTCGGCAGGTCTACGACCTCGCCCGCATGGGGCCGACCGCGGTCAACACCCAGCCCATGCGCGTCGTCTTCGTCCGCAGCGCGGAAGGCAAGGAGCGCCTGAAGCCGGCGCTGGCCGCCGGAAATCTGGACAAGACCATGGCCGCCCCGGTCACCGCCATCATCGGCTACGACCTGGCGTTCGTGGACACGCTGCCGCGGGTGTTCCCGCACGTGGACGCGCGCCCCTGGTTCGCCGGCAACGACGCCATGATCCAGGAATCGGCGTTCCGCAACAGCTCGCTCCAGGGTGCCTACCTGATGTTGGCCGCCCGTGCGGTCGGCCTGGACGTCGGCCCGATGTCGGGCTTCGACGCCGCCAAGGTCGAGGCCGAGTTCTTCGCCGGCACGGCGATCAAGGCGAACTTCCTGGTCAACCTCGGCTACGGCGACGCCTCCAAGCTGTTCCCGCGCAGCCCGCGCCTGGACTTCGAAGAGGTGGTGACGCTGGCGTGAGGCGTTACCCCCGGATGCGCAGCCCGGTCTTCTTGAGGATCTTCGTCGAGTAGAGCACCGTGTGGCTGCGCACCAGGGGGCCGAGCAATGCGGCCATCTCCGCCATCCGCGCCTCGACCTGGGCGCGGTCGGTGGCGTGGACCATGGCGAACAGGGTGTACGGCCACTCCGGCGGCTTGGCCGGGCGGCGGTAGCAGTGGCTTACGTACTCCAGCGCGGCCAGCCGCTGCCCGGCCTCGTCGATGACGTCCAGCGGCACCTCCCACACGGTCATGCCGTTGGCGGTGTAGCCGAGCTTGTAATGGTTGGGCACCGCGGCGATGCGGCGGACGATGCCCTGCTCCTGCATGAACCGGAAGCGGGCGATCACCTCCTCCACCGGGATGCCGACCGTCTCAGCCACGGCGGCGAAGGGGCGCGCCACGACGGGAAGCCCCTCCTGCGTCGCCAGCATGATCCGGCGGTCGATCTCGTCGAGCAGCGGGGCTTCACTCATGCCTTGAACCTCAGGTTCAGGTAATACTCGGCGAGCTTGGGGAACGGGAAGACGGCCAAGCCGGTGCGCTCCTCGATGGCGGCGCAGACCTCCGCGACGCGTTCCGGCGCCTCGGTGGCGATGACGAACCACATGTTCAGCGCGTGCTCGCGGGCGTAGTTGTGCGCTACCTCGGGAAAGGCGTTGACCGCCGCGGCGACGCGGTCGAAGTCCCCCACCGGCACCTGCATGGCCGCCAGCGTCAATCCGCCGCCCAGGCGCTCGGCATGGAACATCGGGCCGAAGCGGCTGAGCACGCCGGCCGCCACCATCGCCTGCACGCGGGCCAGCACGTCGTCTTCCGACAGGCCCAGTTCCTCGCCCACCGCGGCAAAGGGGCGATCCACCAGCGGCACGCCGTCCTGCAAGCGGTTCAAGAGCGCGCGGTCGGTCGCATCCAACTCCATCACGCCCTCCGCGCGCCGTAGCACGGCGCCGTCTGCTTGAAGCGCCGCACAGTGAACAGCAGCTCGTGCCGCACACCGCCCAGCCCGCACGTCGCCGCGAGATCCGCGACGCAACGCGCCACTTCGTCCGGGTCGCGGCCGTGGATCATGGTGAACAGGTTGTACGGCCACTCCACGCCACGCCGGGGCCGCTGGTAGCACAGCGACACCCCGCGGCAGCCGGCCAGCATCTCGCCGGCCGAATCCACCGCGTCGTCGGGAATGTCCCAGACCACCATGGCGTTGGCGGTGTAGCCCAGCGCCTGATGATCGACGATCACGCCGAAGCGCGACACCGCGCCGGTCTCGGTCAGCCGGGCGATTTCGGTGATCACCGCGTCCTCGGACACGCCGATGTCCTCGGCGATGGCGAGGTACGGCCGCTCGACCAGCGGCAGGCCGCGGCGCAGCCAACCCAGCAGACGCTCGCGGGCGATCAGTTCCATAGCGGGAATCCCAAATCGAGGCGGTGGGCGCGCACCAGCGGGAACTCCTGCACCTCCAGGCCGGTGGCCTGTTCGATGGCGGCCATCACGCCGGCCACCCGCTCGCGGGTCGGTGCGGTGACGACGAACCACAGGTTCAGCCGGTGGGCGCGTTCGTAGTTGTGGTTGACCTCCTCGAAGCCGTCCACCAGGGCGGCCACCGCCTCCAGACGCTCGACCGGCACGGCCATGGCGGCCAGCGTCGAGGAGCCGACGCGGTGCGGCCGGAAGGTCGCCCCGACCCGCGCCACCGCTCCCTGCGCCTTCAGGCGTTTCAGGCGCTCCAGCACCTCGCCCTCGGAGCAGCCCAAGCGGTCGGCCATGGCGGCGTAGGGACGCGGGTCCAGCGGAAAGCCGCGCTGAAACTCGTCGAGCAGGCGGCGGTCGAGGTCATCCATGACGATCACAGCCCAATCTTATTGGCCCGCGCGGTGAACAGGATACCGCTCGGCTTGTCGGCCTTGAACTGCGACACCTCGTCCAGGGTGGCGGTGTCGTACACGCGCACGCGGTCCTGGTCGCGCACGGACACCCACACCGTCTCGCCGCGCGGCGTGAACTCGAAGTGCAGGACACCGGGGCCGGGCTCCAGCGTCTTCTGGACGCTCAGGCTCGGCACGTCGATCACCTGCATGAAGCCGTTGTCGGGCAGCGCGAAGTTCACCCACACCTGTCGCCCATCGGGGCGCGGCATGACGAACACCGGCTGGCCCTTCACCGGGATGCGGCCGACTTCGGTCCAGGTCCGGGAATCGACCACCAGCACCTCGTGCCGGCCGATGGCCGGCAGGAACATCTTGCCGTCGGCGAAGCCCCAGCCGCGCAGGTGCGGCATCTTGAAGACCGGCAGCGCCGGATCGCCCTTGCCGTAGCCATTGAGGATGCGCCGCACGCCCGTGTCGAGGTTCCACAGATCGAGCAGGGCCAGCCCATCCTCGCCGAACAGCCCGGCGATGTAGTGGCGTCCATCCGGGGTGATCAGGGCGTCGTAGGGCTGGGTGCCGACGTTCTTGAACTTGCGGACCTGCGGGTTCTTCGGGTCGGCGAGGTCCGCCACCCAGATCTCCCCGGCGTCGTACAGCGTCCACACGAAGCGCTTGCCCGGCGCGTCGGCCAGCCCGACCACCTTGGAACGCGCCCCGCCCTCGCCGTAGGTCGCGGGGATGTCGGCGATCTGGTCCAGCGTGTCGGCGTCGAAGATCTTCACGCCGCCGGGCTCATAATTCTGCACGGCGATCAGCGTGCCGTCCTGCGAGATAGACCCGCCGATGGAGTTGCCCGCCTGCATGACGCGCTTGACCAGCGTGTTGGTCAGGATATCCACCTTGGACAGCCCGCCGTCGCGGCCGAAGACGTAGGCGTAGCGCCCGTCGCGCGAGAACACCGCGGCGGCGTGGCTGAGGTCGCCCAGGCCGGCCACCTCGCCCAGAACGGTGCGGCCGGTGGTCTCGACCACCAGCACCTTGCCGATGGCGCGCTCGACGACGATGCCCATGTCGTTGGTTCCGCGCGGCTCGGCGGCGAGCGCGGGCGCGGCGATCAGCGAGGCGGCGAGGACGCCGGTCAGCATCAGCTTGTGCATCATTGCTCCAGTCCCCGGCGCAGGCGCGCGACCATCCAACGGGCTTCGGCTTCGGTCAAAAGGCTGCGCCACGGCGGCATCGGCGTGCCGGGAATGCCGTCCAGCACGACGTCGGCCAGCGCGTCCTCGGATTTGCCCGCCAGATGCTCGGGCAACAGCGGCGAGCCCAGCCCACCCTTGAAACTCATCCCGTGGCAGGACCCGCAGTCCTGGCGCAGCATGTAATCCAACTCCTGCTGGCGGGCCGGCGAAGGCTCGCCAGCCCAGGCCGGCGCCGCAACCAGCATCGCCAGCACGAACGCGCTACGCATGGACGGCCTCCCGCCGCGCGGGCTCCGCCACCGCCTCGAACCAGGCGAGCTGCGGGGCCAGCGACACGACACGGCCGATGATGATCAGGCACGGCGCCGGCAAGTCGGCGCCGGCCACGCGCTCGGGCAGGTCGGCCAGCGTGCCGGTGCAGACGATCTGCCGCTCGGTGGTGCCGGCGGCAACCACCGCCGCGGGGATGGCCGGGTCCATGCCGGCGCCGATCAGCTTGGCGCGGATTTCGTCGAGGTTCATCAGCCCCATGTACAACACCAGCGTGGTGTTGGGGTCGGCCATGCCGGCCCAGTCGTGCTCCAGATTCTGGTCGTCCTTGCCGTGCCCGGTGACGAAGCGCACGCCGGTCGCCAACCCGCGGTGCGTCAGCGGAATGCCAGCGTAGGCGCCGCAGCCGGTGGCGGCGGTCACGCCGGGGATGATCTCGAAGGGAATGGCGTGCTCGGCCAGCGCCAGGGCTTCCTCGCTGCCGCGCCCGAACACGTAGGGGTCGCCGCCCTTCAACCGCACCACCGTGCGGCCGGCCAGGGCGAGGTTTACCAGGATCGCGTTGATCTCGTGCTGCGGCACGGCGTGGTTGCGCGGCGCCTTGCCGACGAAGACCCGCTCGGCGCGCGGCGGGATCAGCGCGACGATGCCGGGGCTGACCAGCCGGTCGTAGACCACCACCTCGGCCGCCCGGATCAACCGGTGCGCCTTGACGGTCAAAAGGTCCGGGTCGCCCGGCCCCGCACCCACCAGATACACACGCCCGCCGGTCATGGCTTTCCCGCTCGCTGGTGCATGGAGGCATGGCCTCCCCTATGGCCGGTATGCTCCATCAAATCGGCAAAACGGTGCTTGACCGTTGTCAAGTCGAGGCGGCGCCCGCGTCAGGGCTCGACCACCACCTCGCCCTTCATGTGCGGGTGCGGGTCGCAGTGATAGGGGTAACGGCCGGGCTTGGCGAAGGTGCGGGCGTGCGTGTCCTCCGGCATCAGCCGCACGGAGCGCTCGCCGTCTTCGAAGATGACGTCGTGACTGGTGCGCTTCTCGGCGTTGATCCAGACCACGGTGTCGCCGGGCTTCACCGTCACCTGCGCGGGCTCGTAGGCGTTCTTGTCGATGCGCACGGTGACCTCCGCCGCACCGGCGGGGAGCGAGACCGCGAGCAGCAGGGCGGACAGGGTGATTCGTCGCATGGAACCATCCTTACAAAAGGAAAAGGGGGCGATGCCTAGCATCGCCCCCCAGTGTAACCAGCCTGATCCGTGCAGCCTACTGCTTGACCGCGTTGATGCCGGCTTCGGCGTTGTCGAGCGCCAGCTTGTAGTCCACCGAGACGTGGTGGAAGCGGGCGTTGGTGTGGTCGTCGTGGATGGCGAAGCCGATGGTGTAGGTCTTGCCCGGCTCGATGCTGATGTCGCCCGGCTTGTCGGACGTCAGCTTGCGCACGATCGTCACCGTCCAGATGCCGTCCTTCAGCACGCCCTGGCCGCTGGCGCCCTGGCCGCCGGTCATCACGCGCTCCGACGAGACGTAGCCGTCTTCTACCGTGTTGCTGCCCGACTTCCAGCGCAGCAGGTCGAGGAACACGCCCTGGTCGAGCAGTGCCTTCAGCTCCTCCGGCGACTTCAGCTTGTCGCCACCGCCGCGCGGGCTGTCCTTGATCGAGATCGCCGTGCGGGTCTGCGGCAGGTACTTGGTGAAGCCGGCACCGGCCGGGGCGTCGGGCATGCTGCGGGCGTCGTGGTGGCAGGTGCTCCAGCAGCCCGAGCGGTCGGCGTCCTGCACCGTGCCCTGGTCGATCATCATGGCGAGCTTGACGGAGTTCTCCGGATCCATCTTGCCGCCCTCGACGAACGGCGCCGGGGTGTGCGGGCTGGCCGGCCACTGGAAGCGCAGCATCAGGTTGGTGCCGTCGTGCGCCGCCTGCACGGTCAGCGGGATCGAGCCGGGCTTGCCGGGGATCGGCGTGGTCTCCGCCTTCTTGCCGGCCACCATCTTGGCGCCCATGTCCGCCTGCTCGCCCTCGTGGCAGCCGGAGCACTGCTCGCCCTTCTTGAAGGCGCGCGCACCGCCGTGGTCGGGGCCGTTCTGGATCCACTCGAACGAGGTCTGGCCGGGGAAGAACAGCGTCACCTTCTTCTCGGCGACCTTGCTCCAGTCGATGGCCGGGATGTCGGCCGACGCCGAAGCCCCACCGGAAGCCGGCGCGGCCGGGGCAGCAGCCGGAGCCGGGGCAGCAGCCGGAGCGACGGCCACGGGCGCCGGAGCCGGAGCGGGGGCCGGGGCGGGGGCCGGAGCAGCGGCGGGCGCGACGGCCGCGGCGGCCTGCACCGGCTTGGCCTTGCCGGCGTCGGCGACCTTCTCTTCGTCCTCAAGCAGCTGGTGGACCGGCTTGTGCGCGATGCCCTTGTGGCAGTCGATGCAGGTCATGCCATCGGCCCTGGCCATCTCGTGCTGCTTCTTGGCGCGCTGCTTCTGCTTGTCGGCGGCCATGCCCTCGAAGGAGTGGCAGTTGCGGCATTCCAGCGAGTCGTTCGCCTTGAAGCGCGCCCACTCGTGCTTGGCCAGCTCCAGGCGCTTGGCGTCGAACTTCTCGGGCGTGTCCACGCTGCCGAGCAGCCAGTGGTACACCTCGTTCGAGGCCTGGATCTTGCGCATGATCTTGTGCACCCAATCCTTGGGCACGTGGCAGTCCGGACAGGTGGCGCGCACGCCGGTGCGGTTCTGGAAATGGATGGTCTTCTTGTACTCGGCGTAGACGTTGTCCTTCATCTCGTGGCACGAGACGCAGAAGTCCAATTGGTTGGTCGCCTCCATGGCGGTGTTGAAGCCGCCCCAGAAGACGATGCCCGAGACGAAGATCACCGCGGCACCGACCATCGTCGCCCCGAAGATCCTCAGACGGCCGAGACGGGCCCAGAGTGTGCCCAACGCCATGTTACCACCCATTCGCATTTATTCGAAAGAAAGGGCGGGCAAGGTTGCCCAATTGCCCGCCCCCATTGTCCGGTAGGAAGCCTACCCGGCCGAAGCCGGGTAGGTATTGACCGCAGTCAAGCTCAATAGATGTCGTGCTGGGTGTTCAGCACGTTGAACTTGCCGGTCGGCGTGATCAGCTTCGGATCCTTGATCACGGTCTTCAGCTTGCGGGTCTTGTCGTCCATGACGACGATCGCCGACGGGTCGGTCTTGCCGGCCCAGATCGAGAACCACACCTCGTCGCCCTTGGCGTTGTACTCGGCGTGGACGACGCGCTTGGTCGCCTTGGTCTCCGGCAGGTCGGCCAGCTTGGCGATGTTGATGACCTCAGGCCCCTTGTCGAGGTTGGCGATGTCGTACACCGACACCGACTCGGCCAGATCACGCTCCGGGTGCAGCGGGGCATCGGCCCAGAGGTTCTTCGACTTCGGGTGCGTCTTGACGAACAGCGAGCCGGCGCCGTGGTTCTTCAGTTCGGCGACGACCTTCCAGGCGTTCTCCTTGTGCTTCTCCGGATCGGTGCCGATCAGGGTGATCACGTCGGAGCCCAGGTGCGAAGTCGCCCAGACCGGACCGAACTTCGGGTGAACGAAGTTGGCGCCACGGCCCGGATGCGGCTTCGGCTTGGTGTCCACCAGGGCGGCGAGCTTGCCTTCCTTGGTGTCCACGACCGCGACCTTGTCCGACGCGTTGGCGGCGACCAGGAAGTAGCGCTTGGACGCGTCCCAGCCACCGTCATGCAGGAACTTGGCCGACTCGATGGTGGTTTCCTTGAGGTTCTTGATGTCGGTGTAGTCGACGAGCTTGATCATGCCCGTCTCCTTCACGTTGACCACGAACTCCGGCTTGATCGGCGACGCCACGATGGAGGCGACGCGCGGCTCGGGGTGGTAGGTGCCGTCGACGGTGTTGCCGCGGGTCGAGACGATCTTCAGCGGCTCCAGCGTCAGGCCGTCCATGATGACGTACTGCGGCGGCCAGTAACCGCCGGCGATCGCGTACTTGTCCTCGAAGCCCTTGAACTTCGACGTTTCGACGGAGCGGGCGTCGAGGGCGGTCTTGATCGTCGCGACGACCTCCGGCTTCTCCATCCACAAGTCGATCATGTCGAGCTTGCCGTCGCGGCCGATCACGTAGACGTAGCGGCCGGACGCCGAGATGCGCGAAATGTGCACCGCGTAGCCGGTCTTGACGATGTTCCAGATCTTGTGCGTGTCGCCGTCGATGAGGGCGACCTCGCCGGTGTCGCGCAGCGTCACCGAGAACACGTTGTCCAGGTTGACGCTGTTCATCTTCTTCGTCGGACGCTTGTCCGGCGCGATGACCACCTTCCAGGAATCCTTCATCTCCTTCATGCCCCACTCCGGCGGGGCGTCGGGAGCCATCTGGATGTAGGTGGCCATGCTCTTGATCTCATCCTTGCTCAGGATGTCGTCGAAGTTCGGCATGCCGCCTTCGGTGCCCAGGGTCAGGATCTTCTCCAGACGCTGCTGACCGAGCTTCTTGGTCGCTTCCGGCTCGAGGTTCTTGCCGGTGGCGCCCTTGCGCAGCACGCCGTGACATCCGGCGCAGCGCTCGAAGTAGATCTTGGCGCTCGCGTCCTTCACGTCCTTCGACAGCGACGGGTCCGCCGACTGAGCCGAAGCGGAAACCGGCGACAGCGCGAGCAGCGCCGGAAGCGCCACTGACGCGGCCCAAAAGGCCCGACTGGTCCACCGCATACTTATTCTCCTGGATATGTGGCCATTACAGATCCGCTTATACGGCCGGCCAAGCACCTGAATCTTGACTTCGGTCAACCTAGCGAGCCGCTTTGTTATTGCGGCGCGGCCGAACAACAGGGGCGCCGAAGGCGCAGGATTCCCACCGCTGTTTTGCAAGCGTCTGCCGCGCTCCGAACACCCCGGCGCCCGTGATCGGCCCGGTCATGCCGTCGGAGCCTACGGCGCCGGCTGCGTCCATCGGCTTGACCGCAGTCAAGGATGCGGTGTCTCAGATGGTGATTATGGGAACACCCTGGCGATGGTGCCCGCAGTCGCGGCAGCCGCCATTCGGAACTGTGAGCCCCTCCGTACACCAGGGCAGGAGGGGATCTCGCATGCATACCTTGCAACAAGGATCCACGCGATGACGGAGCGTTTTACAAAGGCGGCAGCGCGGAACATCTTCTTCGGCGGCTCGCTCTTCTTCTTCGTGGTGTTCATCTCGCTCGTCGCGATGAGCCACGGTTATATTCTGACCAAGGGCACGGATGTTGCCACCCTGACCGACAGCGTCGCGCGCGGCAAGCATGTCTGGGAGAAGCATTCGTGCATCAACTGCCACTCGATCCTCGGTGAGGGCGCCTATTTCGCGCCGGAGCTGGGCAACGTGTGGGTCCGCTACGGCGGCGACAAGGACCCGGAAGGTGCGGCCAGCGCGCTGAAGGGCTGGATGGCGGCTCAGCCCTCGCGCGTCGAGGGTCGCCGGCAGATGCCGCAATTCAACTTGTCCGAGAAGGAGCTGGACGATCTCGTCGCGTTCCTGAAGTGGACGAATTCCATGAATACCCAGAACTGGCCGCCCAAGATTTCCGGCTAAGGAGGTGTGAGCATGAAATACGCAACGCAAAAAGTCGCCCTGCCATACTTCGCCGGAGCTTTGCTGCTCTTCGTCGTACAGGTTCTGGTCGGCATCCTGGCGGGCGCGGTGTACGTTATGCCGAACCTGCTGTCGGAGCTGCTTCCCTTCAACATCCTGCGCATGATCCACACGAACGCCTTGATCGTGTGGCTGCTGATGGGCTTCTTCGGCGCCGGCTACTACCTCATCCCGGAAGAGTCCGAGCGTGACATCCACAGCCCGACGCTGGCCTACATCCAGTTCGGCCTGTTCATGTTCGGCGCGCTGGCCGCGGTGGTCGGTTACGTCTTCCGCATCCACGAGGGCCGCGAGTTCCTCGAGCAGCCGCTGTGGATCAAGGCCGCCATCGTGGTCGTGGCGCTGATGTACCTCTACAACGTCACCATGACGGTGTTGAAGGGCCGCAAGACGGTCATCACCAACATCCTGCTCATGGGACTGTGGGGCATCGCCATCTTCTTCCTGTTCTCGTTCTACAACCCGTCGAACCTCGGTCTCGACAAGATGTACTGGTGGTTCGTAGTCCACCTGTGGGTCGAGGGTGTGTGGGAACTGGTGATGGCCTCGATCCTCGCCTTCCTCATGATCAAGATGACGGGCGTGGACCGCGAGGTCGTCGAGAAGTGGCTGTACGCCATCGTCGGTCTGGCGCTGTTCTCGGGCATCCTGGGCACCGGCCACCACTACTACTGGATCGGCACGCCGGGTTACTGGCAGTGGATCGGCTCGGTCTTCTCGACGCTGGAAGTGGCGCCGTTCTTCGCCATCGTCGTCTTCGCCTTCATGATGGTCTACAAGGGTGGCCGCAACCACCCGAACAAGGCCGCCATGCTGTGGTCGCTGGGCTGCTCGGTGTTCGCGTTCTTCGGCGCCGGCCTGTGGGGCTTCCTCCACACGCTCGCCCCGATCAACTACTACTCGCACGGCACCCAGGTCACCGCGGCGCACGGCCATCTGGCTTTCTACGGCGCCTACGTGATGATCAACCTCGCGATCATCTCCTACGCCATGCCGCACCTGCGCCAGCGTGAGCCGTACCACCAGGTGCTCAACATGTGGAGCTTCTGGCTGATCAGCGCCGGCGTCGCCTTCATGACCTTCGCCCTGACCGTCGCCGGTGTTGTCCAGGTGCACCTGCAGCGCGTGCTCGGCATGGGCTACATGGAAGTGCAGGACCAGCTCGGCCTGTTCTACTGGATGCGCCTCGGCGCCGGTGTCGCGGTCCTGCTGGGTGTGGCGCTGTTCGTCTACTCGGTCCTCGGCCCGGTGTCGTCGTCCAAGTCGGCTCGCGTCAGCAGCCTTCAGCCCGCCGAATAACCGGGTCCAAACCGGTCTCTCGTCAGGAAACCCCGCCGGTGCGAACCGGCGGGGTTTTTCCGTTTCCGGCCACCCCGCTTGACGATGGTCAAGGGGTACTGGACCACGCTGGTCAAGTATGTCCCAGCACCTTGATTCCCGGAGATTTCCGATGCCCGTCACCACGGCCGTCCAGGCCGACAGCGCCGCCCCGTACTACCAGCCCATCGGCGACGAGTGCGAGCTGTTCGAGCACGCTTACCGCCACCAGCTCCCCATGCTGCTGAAGGGCCCGACCGGCTGCGGCAAGACCCGCTTCGTCGCACACATGGCGGCCAAGCTCGGCCGGCCGCTGTACACGGTTTCCTGCCACGACGACCTGACCGCCGCCGACCTGACCGGGCGCTACCTGATCAAGGGCGGCGACACGGTGTGGGTGGACGGCCCGCTGACCCGCGCGGTGCGCGAGGGCGCCATCTGCTACCTGGACGAGGTGATCGAGGCGCGCAAGGACGTCACCGTCGTGCTGCACCCGCTGACCGACGACCGCCGCATCCTGCCCATCGACCGCACCGGCGAGACGCTGGTGGCGCCGGACAATTTCATGCTGGTCGTCTCCTACAACCCCGGCTACCAGAACGTGCTGAAGGCGCTGAAGCCCTCGACGCGCCAGCGCTTCATGGCGATGGAGTTCGACTTCCCGCCGGCCGAGCTGGAAATCGACGTGGTCGCCAAGGAAAGCGGCCTGCCCGCCGCCAACGTCGCCCCGCTGGTCCGCCTCGCCAACGCGCTGCGCGACCTCAAGGGCCAGGATCTGGAAGAGGGCGTCTCGACTCGCCTGCTGGTCTACTGCGCCACGCTGATTCGCTCCGGCATCAAGCCGGACCGCGCCATCCGCGCCGCCATGCTGGAGCCGCTGACCGACGACACCGACGTCCGTCAGGCGCTGCTGCGCGTCGCGCAGATCACTCTGGGCTGAGACGGGGGCTAACCGCCATGGGCATGTTCGAGCCGGAGGAGTTCGTCGGACGCCACTGGCACCGTCTGGTCGGCAACCGCTCCAGCTACCCGCACCACCCCGAGGCCGCCGTGTCGCTGGAGACGTTGCGGCACCGGCTGGCGGTGTTCTACCGCGGTCTGGGCGGCGACCACGGCGTGCGGCTTGCGGCCGGCGCCAAGGCGGCGTCCGGCCACCGGCTGTCGCTGCTCGACCGCATCGGCCTGGGCACGGAGAAAATCGACAAGGCGTCGCTGGACGGTGAGGTCCTGCAACTCCCCCCCAGCATCGCCCTGTTCCCGGAAGCCCGGCTGAACGAGCTGCTGTACGAGTGGCTGGCGGCGTTCTTCGCGCACGCCGAGCCCCTCGGCGCTCGCCCCGAGGATCCCTTGCAGGCCGACGTGCAGGCGCTGCGCGCCGCGCGCACGGCGGTCCGCCGCGCCATCGCGCGCTGGCCGGGGCTGCGCGTCATCCACGCCGAACTGGCCATCGCCACCCTGGCCGCCCGCCCGAAGCGCAAGCTTCCCAAACAGGAAGCCGAAGTCGAGGCCGCGGTGCAGGCCCTGCTGGCCGACCCCGACTCGGCCGCCGGCCGTTTCCTCGACGAGTCCGTCCCGCTCGCGTCCTTCAAGGCGGAGCACGGCTACCAGCCCTTCCTCCCCGTCCCGCTGTGGGGCGAGGCGGTGAACCGCCCGCCCAGCGCCGCCGTCGAGCACCCCGACGACGCGGACCCGGAGTCCGCCAACGGCGAGCAGAAGGACAGCCAGCGCCGCAAGGCCACCCGCCGGGACAGCGACCAGAGCAACCGCGACGACCCGTTGATCCTCAACCGCTTCGACACGGTGATGTCGATCGCGGAGATGCTGAACCTCAACCGCAAGACCGAGGACGACGACCAGGACGGCGCCCAGAAGGCCCTCGACGAGACCGACGAGATCGCGCTGGGCACCAACGACCGCAAGGCGTCGACCAAGCTGAAGCTCGACCTGGACATCGCTCCGTCAGCCGTCGACACCACGCCGATCCGCGCCGAGATCACCTACCCGGAGTGGGACTACAGCCGGGGCGTCTATCACAAGGATTACTGCCGCGTGATCGCCGGCCCGGCGTCGGAGGAAGGTGAGGAGTGGGAGCCGGACGACGCCTCGCGCCGCCGCATCCGCGCCGTCCGCCGCCAGTTCGAGGCCCTGCGCCCGCGCCGCATGATCTTCCCCGGCCAGCCGGACGGCGACGAGGTGGACCTCAACGCGCTGGTCCGCAGCCACGCCGACAAGCGTGCCGGCGGAATCGCCAACGAGCGCGTCTATCTCCAGGTCCGCAACGCCCTGCCCGACCTTGCGGTGGCGGTGCTGGTGGACGTGTCGCTGTCCACCGACTCGTGGATCGAGGACCGCCGCGTGCTGGATGTGGAGAAGGAGGCGCTGCTGGCGCTGGTGCACGGGCTGACCGCCTGCGGCGACCAGCACGCGGTGTTCGCCTTCACCTCCAAGAAGCGTTCGTTCGTCAACGTGCAGACGCTGAAGGACTTCGACGAGACGCAGTCGCCCAGGATCGACCGGCGCATCCAGGCGCTCAAGCCCGGACACTACACGCGCATCGGTGCGGCACTTCGCCACGTCACCAAGCGTCTGGCCGAACGGCCGAACCGCCAGAAGCTGGTGATCCTGCTGTCGGACGGCAAGCCGAACGACATGGACCACTACGAGGGCCGCTATGGCATCGAGGACACCCGCAAGGCGGTGATCGAGGCGCGCAAGGAAGGCTTGGCGGTGTTCGGCATCACGGTGGACGCCGAGGCGCGGGACTATTTTCCGACGCTGTTCGGTCGCGGTGCCTATGCGATTTTCCCGCACATCGGCCGCCTGACGACCGCCCTGCCGGCGCTGTACCGGCAACTGGCGCGCTGATTTCCGGCGATTTGGCGGAGCGCTTTCGCCGACCCTCCACCCTAACCCTCCCCCGCTTCGCAGGGGAGGGAACTCCGCCGCTTATTTGCGAGCGCAAGAATCCAACCCCCTCCCCCGCCCAGCGGGAGAGGGATGGGGTGGGGGTGCAACGCCACGAATCCCCACTTGATTATTATCAATATCCGCCAGAACACCCCGCGCGTTCTCACGAACACACGCCTTTTTAGAAGGATTCTCAACGCTTGACCGTTGTCAATGTGCGGCATCCGCTTTTTGAATAGAAGAGTGGCCGAAGATCATTTTGCTGGTCTTTTTTGTTGCCACGCTCGCGTGGCACCATCTCTCCCATAGGATGCCCCTTTCGCGTCCCTTGATCCAAGGATCGAGGGACGCGTTTTTTTATCCGCGGGCCATCGGCCGGCGCGGGGCAGCGAAGCATTGTCTGTGGCCCCAACGGGTGTATAAGAAGCCCCGAAAACGCCCCCTCCCCTTCGCGCGCTTCCCGTAGCACACCGGGGGGCGCCAGCGGCAGCACGGCCGGAGGCGGAGCAGGAGGCGAACGCCGCGGACGGAACAAACCGAAGGAACGCCTTTCATGCCCGACGACAGCAGCCTGGCCCCGGGGTACGCGACCCTCTTCCCGCTCGGCAAGGACGAGACCACCTACCGCAAGCTCACCTCCGACCACGTCTCCGTCGTCGAGTTCGACGGCGAGCAGGTCCTGAAGGTCGAGCCGGAGGGCCTGCGCCTGCTGGCCGAAGCCGCCTTCAGCGACATCAACCACCTGCTGCGGCCGGGCCACCTCAAGCAGATCCGCGGCATTCTGGATGACCCGGAGGCCTCGCCGAACGACAAGTTCGTGGCGCTCGACCTGCTGAAGAACGCCAACATCGCCGCCGCCGGCACGCTGCCGATGTGCCAAGACACCGGCACCGCCATCGTCATGGGCAAGAAGGGACGCCGCGTCTTCACCAGGGGCGGCGACGAGGACGCGCTGTCCGCCGGTGCCCGCGACGCCTACCTGAAGCGCAACCTGCGCTACAGCCAGCTGGCGCCCTTGTCGATGTACGAGGAGAAGAACACCCGCAACAACCTCCCCGGCCAGATCGAGATCTATTCGGAGGGCGAGGACGCTTACAAGTTCCTGTTCATGGCCAAGGGCGGCGGCTCGGCCAACAAGACCTTCCTGCATCAGGCGACGCCGTCGGTGCTGGCGCCGGACCGGCTGCTGAAGTTCCTGGAAGACAAGATCAAGTATCTCGGCACCTCGGCCTGCCCGCCCTACCACCTCGCCGTGGTGATCGGCGGCCTGAGCGCCGAGCAGAACCTGAAGACGGTCAAGCTGGCCTCGGCCCGCTACCTCGACAGCCTGCCGACGGCGGGCTCCGAGACCGGCCACGCCTACCGCGACCTGGAGATGGAAGCCGCCATCCACAAGCTGACGCAGGGCATGGGAATCGGCGCGCAGTTCGGCGGCAAGTACTTCTGCCACGACGTGCGCGTCATCCGCCTGCCGCGCCACGGCGCCTCGCTGCCCATCGGCATCGGCGTGTCGTGCTCGGCCGACCGTCAGGCGGTGGGCAAGATCACCAAGGACGGCATCTTCCTGGAGGCGCTGGAGACCGATCCCGCCAAGTACCTGCCGGAGATCGAGGACAGCGCGCTGGCCGGCGAGGTGGTGAAGATCGACCTCACCAAGCCGATGAGCGAGATTCGCGCCATCCTCTCGCAGCACCCGATCCGCACCCGCGTCTCGCTGACCGGCCCGCTGATCGTCGCCCGCGATCTGGCGCACGCCAAGCTGCGCGCCCGCCTGGACGCCGGCGAGCCGCTGCCGGACTACTTCAAGAACCACCCCATCTACTACGCCGGCCCGGCGAAGACGCCGGAAGGCATGCCGTCCGGTTCGTTCGGCCCGACCACGGCCGGCCGCATGGACAGCTTCGTCGACCAGTTCCAGGCGGCGGGCGGGTCTCTGGTGATGCTCGCCAAGGGCAACCGCAGCCCCGAGGTGACGGCGGCCTGCAAGGCGCACGGCGGCTTCTACCTGGGCTCGATCGGCGGTGCGGCGGCGCGTCTGGCGCAGGACTGCATCAAGAAGGTCGAGGTGGTCGAATACCCCGAGTTGGGCATGGAAGCCATCTGGCGCATCGAGGTGGAGGACTTCCCCGCCTTCATCATCGTCGACGACAAGGGCAACGACTTCTTCAAGGAGTTGAACCTGCCGTAAGGATGTGAAGCGCGAGAGGGCGGCAAGCCCTCTCGCCCTCTTGCGGGGGGGTTCCAGTTGCTACCACCATCATCATGCGCATATCATGCGCATGACGTGATGGAGCCCCCCATGCCGCTCGGCTACGACGCCCACGCCCCGAAGCGCCCGGTGAACCTGTCCCTCAACGAGGATCTGGTCCGTCAAGCGCGCGCCTTCACCGGCAACCTGTCGGATCAGGTGGAGAAGCTGCTCGCCGATTATGTGACGGAGGAGCAGAAGCGGTTGGATGAACGCGAGAAGCGGCTGGACGACGCCATAGCAGCGCTGAACGAGTTCGATGCGAAATTCGGCTCCTTTGCCGACGACTACATCGACCTCTGATGGCGCAGTTCGACGTTCACCGGAACCGCGGCCGACAAAAAAGTGGCATCCCTTATCTGCTGATCGTGCAGTCCCGGCGTTTTGACACATCGGGCCGAAGGGTCGTCGCTCCGTTGCTTGACGGCACCATGGTCCGCGTCGTGGAGCCGAATTTTACTCCATCCTTCCTCATCGAGGATCGAACCGTCGTGCTTCACCCACTGCAAATCGTCTCGTTGCCCGGCGATCACCTCGGCGAGTTCGTCTGCTCGCTCGAACCGGAAGGCGACCGGATCATCGCCGCCATCGACCTGCTGATTTCGCGGGCGTGGGGATAATAGGCACAGCATGACCCCCGACCAGATCCAAGCCCGCGTCCTCTACCGGGACGGCCTGCTGCTCGTCATCGACAAGCCGGCCGGGCTGGCGGTGCACGCCGGTCCCGGCGGCGGCGACAACCTCGAACGCTATTTCGACCATTTGCGCTATGGCTTTCCAAAGCCGCCAGGGCTGGCGCACCGGCTGGACCGCGACACCTCCGGCTGTCTGGCGCTGGGGCGGCATCCGAAGGCCTTGCGCCGGCTCGGCAAGCTGTTCCAGGAAGGCCGGGTCGAGAAGACCTACTGGGCGGTGTGCGCCGGCTCCCCACCCGCCGCGGAAGGCCGCATCGAGTTGCCGCTGAAGAAAATCAGCAACCGCACCGGCGGCTGGCGGATCGTCACCGCTCAGGACGGGGATGCGGACGCCCAGACCGCCGTCACCGACTACGCGGTCAAGGGCCGCGCCGACGGGCTGACCTGGATCGAGTTCATCCCGCACACCGGGCGCACCCACCAGATCCGCGTGCATGGCGCGGCCATCGGCTGCCCGCTGCTGGGCGACCCGCAGTACGGCGGGCCGGAGGGGCGGCTGCACCTGCACTCGCGCGCCATTGTGCTGCCGCTCTACCCCAAGAAGCCGCCGGTCGCGGTGACCGCGCCGGTGCCGGCGCACATGCTGGACGCGCTGAAGGCCTGCGGCTTCAACCCGGACCAGGATCAGACCGGCGCTTAGGCACGCCAGCCCGCCTCCGTGCTCGCCACCCGGTCACGGTCGGTCATGAAGAAGCCGACCCAGCCCGCCACGATGGCGATCAGACCGTGCAGCCAGATGTCGTTGCCGTGGATCGGCACCAGACCGAACACCGTGTTGAGGCCGGGGATGAAGCCCAGGACCGCCAGGGCGATGTAGATGACCGCGACGCTGCGCAGATAGCCGCGTGCGCTGGGCGCCCCGCTGAAGAAGGCGAAGAAGCCCCACAGTGCGAAGGCCAGATGGATCAGGTCGTGCACGACATTGACCGGGAAGATCCCGAGCAAATTGCCGTGCATGGAATTGACGGCGAGGTTGGCGCCATCGGTCGGCGGCGTCAGCGCCGCCGGAACGAAGCCAAGAAGTCCGGCGCCCGCGAACGCCACGGCAAGGATCAGCGCGGTGTAACGAGACCACATGGGGCTCTCCATCCAAACATATCTGGAGTCGATTACGGCCCAAACACGCGGTTGGTTCAGTCGGGCATCCCTCCACTGGTGGGTTACTTCTTTCGGGAGTGTCCCAAAAAACGTCGCCAATCATCCACGTCGTCCACATCGTCCAGTGTATCGACAAAGCCCACCAAGGCGCCGCGCGGCAGAGTGGCCAGCGTGTCCGCCAGCGCGTGCGGGCTCGACCAGCGCACGCCCTCGAACAGCCCGCGCGGCAGACGGCGGCGCGACGAGCCGACCAGCCAGTAGCCGCCGTCCGTGGCCGGGCCGAAAACGAACTCGCGGCGGCCCAGCGCCCGGAAGGCGGCGGCGATGTGCGGCGCGTCCACGTCCGGGATGTCGCTGCCCACGATCACCACCGGACCGGGCGGCAGATCCCGCAAGGGCCGCGCCATGCGGGCGCCCAGGCTGCCGCCGCCTTGCGCGGTGACGCGCGCTCCCTTGGGCCAGTGGCGGGCCGTCACCGCCCGGTCCGGCGTCACCGCCAGCCACACCCGCCAGCGGCGATCCCGCCCGACCCGCGCGAGCAGACCGGCCAGCATCGCCCGGTAAAAGCGCAGCGCCGCCAGCGCGCCGATGCCGGCCGCCAACCGGTTCTTCACCCGGCCCAGGCGCGGCTCGCGCGCGAAAAGGACGAGGTGTTGCACCCTCATCCGTACAGCCGGCGGATCAGCCGGGGCGGCACCCCGGCGAAGTACAGGGACAGGCAGGTCAGGTTGCGCACCGGACGCAACAGCCAGCCGTCGCGCTCGTAGCGCGCCGCCGAGGTGACCGCGTCGGCCTCCAGGGCGACCAGCCGCCGCCGGCCGACGCGGCGGACGAGATCCACATCCTCCATCAACGGCAGCGGTCGGATGCCGCCGAGGCGCTCGTAGAAGCTGCGGGCGATCAGCAGCCCCTGGTCGCCGTAGGGCAGCCCCAGCGCGCGGCTGCGCCACGCCACCGCACGCTCGCACCGCCGCGCCGGAGCGGCGGGGCTGTCGAAGCGCAGGCGGAAATAGCCGGCGCGCTCAAGGGTTTCCGGGTCCTCGACGTGCCGCTGCACCGCGCTCCGCCAGCCGGGGCCGAGCCTCGTGTCGGCGTGCAGGAACAGCAGCCAGGACGCCTGTCCCGCCGCCGCACCCGCCGCCAGTTGCGGCCCGCGACCGCGCGGCGCTTCGATCACCCGCGCACCGGCAGCGCTCGCCAGCGCGGCGGTGCCATCCGTGGAGCCGCCATCGGCGACGATCACCCGTGCCCCGGCGCCGAGCGCCGCCAGCGTCGCCGGCAGGGTGCCGGCGGCGTTCAGGCAGGGGATGACGATGTCGAGGGCGGAGTCCATCGACTGAGTATCGGCGTTGTGCCCGGAAACGGAAAGGGCACCGCCTTGCAGCGGTGCCCTTCCGAACGCTTTGGCCGGCGCCGCGGGGAAGCCCCCGCGACAGCCGATCCCGATCACTGCACGCGGATCAGGATTTGCGCGCGGCGGTTCGACGGCTCGCGCACGTTGGCGCCGGTCGGGACGAGCAGGCTGCTCTCGCCCTTGCCCTCGATCGACACCTGATTGGCCGGGACGCCCTTGGCGATCAGGGCGCGCTTCACCGCATCGGCGCGGCGCACCGAAAGCTTCTGGTTGTAGGCCGGCTTGCCCGACGTGTCGGTGTGGCCGATCACGTGGATGCCGACCGCGCGCAGCTTGCCCGCAGCGGCGGCGGCGTCACCGATGATCTTGTCGGAAACCGGGGTGATGTTGGCCTTGTCCCAGTCGAAGAACACCAGGTATTCGGTCTGCGGCTGCTGGGCGACCGGGGCCGGCGGGGCGGCGGGAGCCGCGGCCGACGCCACCGGGGCGCCGAACGAGTAGCGCAGGCCCACCAGGATGCTGTGGTTGCGGTACTCGCCCTTGGCGGTGGTGCCGAGGACGTCGAACTTCGGATCCTGGGTCGCGAAGTAGCGGTAGTCGGCGGTGAGCGCCAGATTGTTGGTCACGTTGTACGCGACACCGGCGATGCCCTGGTAGGCGAACACCCAATCCGACTCGGAGACGCTGGTCGCACCGAGGCGCGCGTCGTGCTTCACCTGAGCCATACCGGCGCCGACGCCGAGGTACGGGGTGAAGGGCGTGCCGGTGTTGAAATCGTACAGCAGGTTGCCCATGAAGCCGAGCGAGCGAACCTTGCCGCTGGCGGCGGAGGCCGGCCGGGTGCTGCTGATGTCGTTGCCCCAGCGGTAGTTCCCCTCCAGCTCGGCGCGAATGCCCATCGCGGTGGCGTAACCGGCGCTGAGTGAACCGACCCAGCCTTGATCGTACTTGAAGGTGGCCGACGGGAGCGACGGGACGCGGAAATCCGCGTCGCGGGTCCAGTTCAAGCCGCCGGCGCCGCCGACGTAGAAGCCCTCGTTCGCGGCCATGGCGGCGGTCGGCAGCAGCAGCGCGACGGCGGTGGCGAGCAGAATCCCACGGATCTTCATTTTTTTGTTCCCCTTCAATGACGGCATCGCCGGACCACGGAAACCAGCACCACCGGGACACCGCAGGCGATGGCCGCCCGTGTCCCTTCGGACGTGGCGTGCACCGGTTGCTCGCGCCTCGCCGCCGATTTGGCCCGCCACGATTCGTCGGCGGTTGAAATCTCCGCGCCACAAATACCAATGATGCCGCAATGCGGCAATCCCCCCACCCGCAGGAAGTCCCGGCCTGTGACATTTATGCGGCACAAAATGGCGGGTTCGGCCTCCCGGCACCGGCCCCAAAAGCCCTTCAAAGCCTTATCTTTATCGGTTACCTCCACGGGACCCGTGTCGCGCAGGCAACACTGAAGCGGAGCGATGGATGCAACCCGATGCAACGCTGTGCAACGCGATGTGATGGAGCGTTGCACCCCTTCAGCGATGTCGGATGAAACACAATGAAACACTATGAAACGCGTGTTTGGTCGGTGTTTCATCCGCCCGGCAACGCGCGGACGCGCCCCGCCGATGAGGATTACGGTCCTGCGCCGCAGGACCACCAGGAGCAAGGGCGGCTTGGGCGGGCTGGCACCGGCACGCGCGACAGCCACCGGCCGCGCCAGCGGCCGGTGGTGCGCCCGGTACCGTGGAGGGTGCGCGATCGCTCAGCTTTCGCTGAGCCACTCGAACTGGTGGGGATCGAGCAGAGTCACGACGGCCAACGTCTTCAGCGTGTGCGGGTCGTCCGCACGCTTCATCTGGGCATGCTGCGTGCCCATGCCGTCCTTGCGGATCGCCACCACTTCCCAGATCCCGCCGCCGGGACCCAGCTTGCGGAACACCTGTCCTTCGACGATCTCGCGCTTTCTGCGCATGCCATTCTCCAACGCCATAAGCCGCCAGCCCCCGGAGGGAGCCGCGCGGTGCCGCCCCTCGACCAGGATCGGCACCCCCATTGAAGCACAAATCCCCCCCGGAATGGCGAGTGTCCGTTATGGGACACGTCCGTATGGCCAGCCGCGTGTCGCCGCACCGCAACAGCCACCCCTGCGCGGCACCACCGCAGCGCAGCAAAAACTCCGATGCGTGCATGGAACAGAAACGCCGAACCTGCGGTTCATAAGAGCATGAAGATCGACTCCGATGTGCTTCTCTTCGCGACTCGCCTCGTCGATGAGATGGGTGAGACCGCCATCCGCATCAGCCGGGTTCGACTCGTCGAACTGACGGCCACCAACAATCTGCGCGCAGCGGCGTTCTGGCGCGACGTGATGCGCACCTCGGAACGCCTGCTCGCCGAGCGCGTGCATACGGAGCGTCCGGGCGCCGTCATGCCCGGCGCGCCCCCGAGATCGCCCGTGCCCGAGGGCTTCGCCACGTAACCCGCCCCCACACGAAGAAAGGGCCCGGCGGTTTCCCGCCGAGCCCCCTGGCGAACATACGCTTTCGGCGCGCGTTCGTTACTTCACCATGGCGTACTTGCCGTCGGCGTTCCAGCGGTACCAGACGTACGCCGGGGTGGTCACGTCGCCCTTGGCGTCGAAACCGATGTTGCCGATCACGGTGGAGAACTTCTCCTTGTGGAGGATCGGCGTCACCTTGGCGATGTCGGTGGAGTTCGCCTTGCGCACGGCATCGGCCCAGATCTGCAGGGCGGCGTACGTGTAGAGGGTGTAGCCCTCCGGCTCGTAACCGGCCTTGCGGAACTTCTCGACCGCCGCCTTGGCTTCCGGCATCTCACGCGGGTCGGGGCCGAAGGTCATCATGGTGCCTTCGCCGGCCGGGCCGGTGATGGACCAGTACTCGTTGGTGACCAGCGCGTCGCCCGAAACGATCGGAGCCTGGAGACCCTGATCCTTCATCTGGCGGGCGATCAGGCCGGCCTCGGTGTGGTAGCCGCCGATGTAGACGACATCGACCGCCGCCTGCTTCAGCTTGGACACCAGCGCCGAGTAGTCCTTTTCACCGGCGGTGTAGGCCTCGTAGACCTTTTCCTTCTGACCGGCGGCGTTCAGCGCCTTCTGCGTCTCATCGGCGAGGCCCTTACCGTAGGCCGACTTGTCGTGCAGGATGGCGACGTTCTTGCCCTTGTACTTCTCGACGAGGTACTTGCCGGCGATTATGCCCTGCTGGTCGTCACGGCCGCAGACGCGGAAGACGTTCTTGAAGCCCTGCTCGGTCAGCTTGGGGTTGGTCGAGGCCGGGGAGATCTGCAGGACGCCTTCCTCGTTGTAGACCTGGCTGGCCGGGATCGAGGAGCCCGAGCAGAAATGGCCGGCCACGAACTTCACGCCCTTCTTGGCGAGGTCGTTGGCCACGGCCACCGCCTGCTTCGGGTCGCAGGCGTCGTCGCCCACTTCCAGCTTGAGCTTCTGGCCGAGCAGGCCGCCGGCATCGTTGATGTCCTTCACGGCCATCTCGATGCCCTTCTTCATCTGCTCGCCGAAGGAGGCGTACTGGCCGGTGATCGGGCCGGCGGTGGCCACCGCGATGTCGGCCTTGGCCGAGGTGGCGCCCAGCGCGGTCGCCGCGACGGCGGCGAGGAGGATGTGCTTGTAATTCATTGTCCAGTTCGCTCCCTGTTGTGAGTCACAACCTGAGCCCCGCTGTGGGCCCCTACCGCCGGCCCCGCTTTGCACGGGGTCCGGCAGGATTTGGTTCTACTATAGTCCACCCGCCGGGCGATGCGACACATTGCCTAAGGTCAGGGCCTAAGGTCAGAGATGGACTTAAGGTCAGGGCGCGAAGATCCGCTCAACCGCCCCCCTCAGCCGGCGACCCGGGCGCCGATCTTCTCGCGCCAGCCGAACGGCCCGGAACGCTCGTAAAGCCACGGGTACTGCGACACCATGCGGTGCGCCAGCGCCATGCGGTAGGACACCCACGTGATCACGGTGATCGCCAGCGTGTGCGTCACGAAGCCCGGAAGCGACAGCAGCGGCCCGTCGAACAGCCCGAAGACCAGGAAGCGGTCGCCCAGCCCCATCAGGACCGAATAGGCGAACACCATGGGCAGCGGCTTCCACCCCTCGGCCAGCGACTGGCCGGTGAGGAAGCCGCAGCCGCCGAACACCACCAGCGTCAGCCCGATGAACACCGGCAGCGAGGAGCCGAGAACGCTTTCCATCAGTGGCCTCCCTCGAGATAGGCGGAGCGCACCTCCTCGTTCGCCAGCAGTTCGGCGCCGGTGCCGCTCATGGTGATGCGGCCGGTCACCATCACGTAGGCGCGGTGCGCCAGCTTCAGCGCGTGGTAGGCGTTCTGCTCGACCATGAACACGGTCATCCCCTGTTCGCGGTTGATGTCGCGGATGACCTGGAAGATCTGCTTGACCACCAGCGGCGCCAGACCCAGCGACGGCTCGTCCAGCAGCAGCAGCTTGGGCTGGCTCATCAGCGCGCGGCCGATGGCGAGCATCTGCTGCTCGCCGCCAGACATGGTGCCGGCGCGCTGGTGCATGCGCTCCTTCAGGCGCGGGAACAGGTGGAAGACCCGCTCCAGCTCGGTGTCGAAGCTGCCCGGCTTGGCGGTGATGGAGCCCATTTGCAGGTTCTCCAGCACGGACATGCGCGGGAAGATGCGCCGCCCCTCCGGGCTCTGGGCGATGCCGCGCCGCACGATCTCGTAGGTCGGCAGCTTGGTGATCTCCTCGCCCTGGAAGCTGATTCGGCCCTGGCGTGCCTGCGGCGAGCCGCAGAGCGTCATCAGCAGCGTCGACTTGCCGGCGCCGTTGGCGCCAATCAGGGTGACGATCTCGCCTTCGTTGATCTCAACGTCCACACCCTTCAGCGCCTCGATGGCGCCGTAGTAGGTGTGCACCCCCGATACCTTGAGCATGCTCATACCCCCTCCCCCGCCCGGCGGGCGACGTCGGGAAGATCCTTCGCGATGTCCGGCGGCAGCTCTTCGGCCTCTTCCTCGCCGAGGTAGGCGCGGATCACCGCCGGGTCGTTCTTCACCTCGTGCGGCGTGCCGTCCGAGATCTTGCGGCCGTAATCCAGCACGACCACGTGGTCGGAAATGCTCATCACCACGCTCATGTCGTGCTCGATCAGCAGCACGCCGATCTTCTGCTCGTCCCGGATGAAGGTCAGCAAATCGGCCAGTTCGCCTGATTCGCGCGGGTTGAGGCCGGCGGCGGGCTCGTCCAGGCACAGCAGCACCGGCTCGGTGCACATGGCCCGCGCGATCTCCAGCCGCCGCTGCGCACCGTACGGCAGGTTGCCGGCCTGCCAGTCGGCGAATTCCAGCAGCTTCACCCGGTCCAGCCAGTACTTGGCCAGCTCCAGCGCGTCCTTTTCGGACTTGCGGTAGGTCGGCAGGCCCAGCAGGCCGGCGATGGAGAAGCCGCTGGCGCGCATCAGCTTGTTGTGCTGCGCCACCATCAGGTTTTCCAGAACGCTCATGCCGCCGAACAGGCGGATGTTCTGGAAGGTGCGCGCCACCGACGCCTGCTGCGAGATGCGGAAGCCGGGCATGCGCTCCAGCAGGAACTCCTTGCCGTCCTTCGGGTGCAGCAGCGACAGCCGGCCGACCGTCGGCGTGTAGAAGCCGGTGATGCAGTTGAACAGCGTCGTCTTGCCGGCGCCGTTCGGGCCGATGATGGCGGTGATGTGCCGGTCGTGCGCGGCGAACGACACGTCGCCCACCGCCACCAAGCCGCCGAAGCGCATGGTCAGGCGTTCGACCGTGAGCAGGGGTGCTGCGGTGTTGGTCATGGTCTCGCTCATGGCGCCACCTCCGCCGGGGCGTCGGCGCGCTTGCGCTTGTGCAGCAGGATGGTCGGATCGCGGTGCGCCAGCAACCCGCGCGGACGCCAGAGCATGATCACCACCATGCCCATGCCGAAGGTCAGCATGCGGTAGTCGGCGAGCTGGCGGAACATCTCCGGCAGGCCGATGACCACCAGCGTGGCGACGACGACGCCCATCTGGCTGCCCATGCCGCCCAGCACCACGATGGCGAGAATGATCGCCGACTCGATGAAGGTGAAGCTCTCCGGGCTGATGAAGCCCTGGCGGGTGGCGAAGAACGAGCCGGCGAAGCCGCCGAACATCGCGGCGATGGCGAAGGCCGCCAGCTTGATCTTGGTGCGGTCGATGCCCAGCGACGTGCAGGCGATGTCGTCCTCACGCAGCGCCTCCCAGGCGCGGCCGAGGGGGAGCTTGCGGATGCGCAGGGTGAACAGGTTCACCACCAGCGCCAGCACCAGGATGAGGTAGTAGAGGAAGATGATCCGGTGCAGCGAGGAGAACTCCAGCCCGAACATCTCGGCAAACGACGGCAGGCCGTTGGCTCCGTTGCGCGAGAAGTCGGCGATGCCGAAGAAGCTCGGGCGCGGGATGCCGCTGATGCCGTTGGGACCGCCGGTGAATTGGTACCAGTTCACCAGGATGATGCGGATGATCTCGCCGAAGCCCAGCGTCACGATGGCGAAGTAGTCGCCGCGCAGACGCAGCACCGGGAAGCCCAGCAGCACGCCGGACATCGCCGCCAGCAATCCCGCGAGCGGCAGGCACGCCCAGAAGCTCAGGCCCGTGTACTGCGCCAGCAGCGCGTAGGAGTAGGCCCCCACCGCGTAGAAGGCGACGTAGCCCAGATCGAGCAGGCCGGCGAGGCCCACCACGATGTTCAGGCCCCAGCCGAGCATGATGTAGGTGAGCATCAGGATGCCGATGTCGATGAACTGACGGTCGGCGAACGGCAGGAACGGGAACACCAGGGCGAACACGATGCCGATGGGGCCGAGGAAGCGCGACGCCTCCTGCACCTTGGCGGCGAAGCGGTCCATGCGCTTCTCACGCTCGGCCTGGGTCAGCTTGGAGCGCTTGGTGCCGATGGAGATGCCGGCGCGGATGGCGATCACCGCACCGCCGATGATCAGCACGATCTTGAACGCCTCGGTCGGCGTGTTGATCAGGAAGCCCGCGGCGACGGCCAGCAGCGACAGCGCCAGGACGACCACCGCCTGCCCCTCGCGAATCAGGCAGAGGCCGAGGCGGCCGAGGAAGACCAGGGCGGCGGCGGTGAGCACGTCCTGCGGGCGCGGCTCGATGCCAAGGCCGACCGGGCGGTCGACCGTGCGCAAGCCGACGAGCGGCACCGTCAGCAGGATGGTTACGAAGGCGGCCAAGCCGGCCTCGCGCAGGATGGCGGGCCAGGCAATGGACCGCGGCTGTGCGACGGAAATCGCGGTCATCGTCACACCTTCTCGATTTCCGGCCGGCCCAGCAGGCCGGTCGGGCGGAAGATCAGCACCAGGACGAGGATGCCGAAGGCGGCCACGTCCTTGTACTCAATGGTGAAATAGGCCGACCAGAAGGCTTCGATAAGCCCGATCACCAGCCCCCCCAGCATGGCGCCGGGCAGCGAGCCGATGCCGCCCAGAACCGCGGCGGTAAACGCCTTCACGCCGGCCAGGAAGCCGATGTAGAAGTCGATCACGCCGTAGTAGAGCGTCACCATCATGCCCGCCACGGCGGCCAGCGCCGCGCCCATGACGAAGGTCAGCGAGATGGTCTTGTCGACGTTGACGCCCAGCAGGCCGGCCATCGTCTTGTCCTGCTCGCAGGCGCGCTGGGCGCGGCCCAGCGAGGTGCGCTGGATCAGCTGGGTGAAGCCGTACATCAGCGCAAAGGTCAGAAGAATGATGAAGATCTGAAGGTAGCTGAGGCTGACCACGAAGCCGTCGGCGCGCTCCATCACCTTGAAGCCGCCGGTGACCACCGGCGGGATCGGCTTGACGCGCGCGCCCTGGACCAACTGCACGTAGTTCTGCAGGAAGATCGACATGCCGATGGCGGAGATCAGCGGCGCCAGACGCGGCGAGTTGCGCAGCGGCCGGTAGGCGATGCGCTCGATGGTCCAGCCGTAGACCGCGGTGAACAGCATGGCGAGCACCAGCACGACCAGCAGCTGGAACGGTACCCAGGTGATGCCGGCGGTTCCCAGCACCAGGAAGCTGATGACCGAGATGAACGCGCCGATCATATACACTTCGCCGTGGGCGAAGTTGATCATGCCGATGATGCCGTACACCATCGTGTAGCCGATCGCGATGAGGCCGTAGATGGCCCCCAGCGTCAGCCCGTTGATCAGCTGTTGAAGGAAATATTCCATTAGCCTCTTCCCGCCTCAGCGCATGGCAAACGGACGGGCAGCGAGGCGAGAACGCGACGGTCCCCGTTCACTTGATCTGCCGCTCCCTGAACTGTCCCTAAGCCCATGCGTAGACCGCCGGGCACATTCGTTGACGATCCGGACGTTATCCCGGCCGAATGCATACGGCAAGTAGGGAAAACCACAATCGTTCGGGACTACCGCCAATGTCCGACGAAAGTTGGGGAAATACCGGCAAACCGCTGATTTGCATAGCATTCACGGTTTTATGCGAAGTCCCTAATAGAAAACCCCTCCCGCCGGTGGGCGGGAGGGGTTTTGCCGAGGCCGGACCGGTGCCGGGAAAACTCAGCGCTTGCCGTCGGTGGACGCGGTCTGCGCCGCCGGTTCGATCGCGGCCGCCTTGGCCGCCGGCTTGGCGGCGGCGGGCTTGGCCGGCTTGGCGGCGGCGGGCTTGGTGGACTTCGACTTGGCGCGCGCCGGCTCGGCCGAGGCCAGCACCGGGCCGGAATCCGGCGTGCTCACCACCTTGACGTCGCACAGCGGCTGCTGGCTAAGGTGCATGAGGCCGGCGTTCTTCTCGTCGGAGGTCAGCGTGCGCACCTCGTCGGGCGTCAGCTTCACCGCGTTCTCGACGCGGGGCAGGAAGGTCTGGCAGTAGTTCTCCGTGCCGATGATCGTCGCGCGGCGGCTGATTTCATTCGCCACCTCGGTCCGATACATGTCGAACTGGTTGGTGGCGTTGCCCTTTCCGACCTTGCGGAAGTGACTCATCATTTCGCCCTCGGCCTTCGAGATGCTGGGGCGGTTCTTGACGGTGAACTCCTGGTACTTGGCGAACGGAGCCTTCTCCGGCGCCACGTCCTTACAGGTCAGGCCGGTGATCATCATTTCCGTGTGCATGCGGATCAGCTGCTCGGCCGCGTGCTCCGAGCGGCTGTAGCAAGCCTTGGCGGACGGCTTGGCGGCGGCCGACTTGGCCGTCGACGACTTGGCGGCCGCCGCGGCGGCGGGCACGGACACGACGGCAACGATGCCCGCCACAGCCAGCGCGGACGCCACGCTCCACAGGCGCCGGCTCCGGATGAGGCTGAACGACGGGGAAGCAGTCGCGGTGACGGCGCGCGTGCGATGCATCAGTATGCTCCGGCTACAGGGTGCTGCGACGGTGGACGAACACTTTCGAGTCCCACCGTCTCTTTCAACCGTTCTACAATATAGCCCGTTGCGGTCAACCCCAATCGGTTGACGCTCACTCCTTTGACCAGGCCTGTTCTGCCCCATGATCCGCATCGGCATCGACCTCGGCGGCACCAAGACGGAAGGAATCGTCCTCGCCCCTTCCGGCAACCAGCTTGCCCGCCGCCGGGTTCCCTCCCCGCAGGGGGACTATGACGGAACGGTGCGTACCATCGTGGAACTGGTGGCAGCGCTGGAGACCGAGGCGGGAGGGAGCGCGAAGGTGGGCGTCGGCATTCCCGGCATGGTCTCGCCGGCCACCGGGCTGGTGAAGAACGCCAACTCCACCTGGCTGATCGGCCGGCCCTTCGACCGCGATCTGGCGACGGCGCTGGCGCGGCCGGTGCGGGTGGAGAACGACGCCAACTGCCTCGCCGTGTCCGAGGCGGCGGACGGCGCCGGGGCGGGCTGCGGCGTGGTGTTCGCGGCGATCCTCGGCACCGGCTGCGGCAGCGGCATCGTCGTGCATGGCCGCCCGCTGTCGGGTCGCAACGCGGTGGCCGGCGAATGGGGGCACAATCCCCTGCCCTGGCCACGTGACGGCGAGCGCCCCGGCCCGGCCTGCTATTGCGGCAAGACCGGCTGTCTGGAGGGGTTCGTGTCCGGCACGGGCTTCGCCGCGGATTACCGCCTGACAACCGGCGAGTCCCTCAGCGCGGAGGAGATCGTCGCTCGTGCGGCAACCGGCGACGCGGCGTGCGGCGCCGCGCTCGACCGGCTGTGCGAGCGGCTGGCGCGCGGGCTGGCGGCCATCGTCAATGTGCTGGACCCCGACGTGATCGTGCTGGGCGGCGGGCTGTCCAACGTGGAGGCGCTCTACACGGCGCTGCCGCCGCTGATCGAGCGCTGGTGCTTCTCCGACCGCATCGACACGCCGGTGCGCCGTGCCGTGCACGGCGATTCGAGCGGCGTGCGCGGGGCGGCGTGGCTGTGGCGGCCGGAGGAGGCCTGAGTCGCTCAGCGTGGGCGCGGCGGCGCCTTGACCGGCTGCGGCTGGTTCGGCGAGGGGCGCGCGGTCTGATCGAGGTGCAGCGAGTGCTGCGAGCTGTACATGGGCTTCAGCGCGCCGGGCTTGGGCTTCTCGTCGCGGCGGAACTGGTTCGATTCGGCCATCTTGTTGGCGCGCGTGGCGGGGCGGTTCCCAAGCGCGTCCGGGTTGGTCACCGGTGTGCGGGGCTCGATGGGCATCGCCTCGTCCATCATCCACTTCGGGTATTTTTGATCCTGGGCGAGCGCCGGGAGGCTCAGCAGGGTCAGCGCGGACACCACCACCAACATGCGACTCATGCGGAAAGCGCCTTTTCCGGGAACGGGTACTCGTCCGCGATTCGGCCGCAAGACCACTCGGAATTCCAGCACGCCGGCGTGTTAATCCGTCCGGCGCGCGGAACGTCCGTCTTGCCGAAACCGGGGCGCCGCTGATAGGACAGCACGCATGACGCTCTCCTTCCGCAACCGCCGCCTGGAGCACCGCTGGATTCCCGGCGACGCCACGGCCCCCACGCTGGTCTTTCTGCACGAAGGACTGGGTTCGGTCACGCTGTGGCGCGACTTCCCCGACCGGCTGGCCGCCGCAACCGGCGCGCCGGTGCTGGTCTATTCGCGCCTGGGCTATGGCCGGTCCGACCCGGCGCCGCAGCCGTTCGACCTGGATTTCATGCACCGCGAGGCGCTGGACGTGCTGCCGGCCGTGCTCGACCAGTTTGGCGTGCACGAGCCGATCCTGGTCGGCCACAGCGACGGCGCCTCCATCGCGCTCATCCACGCCGGCAAGGCGCAGCGCCCGGTGAAGGCGCTGATGCTGGAGGCGCCGCACGTCTTCGTCGAGGAGGAGACGCTGGCCGGCATCCGTGCCACCGATCAGGTGTGGGCGACCACCGACCTCAAGGGGCGCATGGGCCGCCACCACCAGGACCCGGAGCACACCTTCGGCCTGTGGCGCGACATCTGGCTCGACCCGCGGTTCCCGGCCTGGAACATCGAGGACGTGCTGCCCGGCATCACCGCCCCCACCCTGCTGATCCAGGGCGACGACGACGAGTACGGCACACCGGCCCAGATCGAGGCGGTGGCGGCGCAGGTCTCCAGCCCGGTCGAGGCGCTGATGCTGCCGAACTGCAAGCACAGCCCGCACCGCGATCAAGCCGACGCCGTGCTGGACGCCATGGCCGGCTTCGTCAGGCGCGTGGCCTCAGGAGCCGTCGCCGCACGCGCATGAGCGTCCAGCGCCCGGCCGGCTTCATGCGGATGGAGCCGTCGCGCCGCCGCCGGAACGCCCAGCCGCGGTCGGCGAACCACGAGCGCATGGCATAGGCGACTCCGACGCCGATGGCGCCGCCCACCACCACGTCGCTGACGTAGTGGACGTGCAGCACGACACGGCTGACCGCGCCCAGCACCCCGGCCAACAGAATCGGCCAGCGCCAGCGCGGCCACAGCCACGCCAGCACGGTCGCGACGGCCAGGAAGGTGTCGGCGTGGCCGGAGGGAAACGACTCGAAATCATTGTCCAGCACGAACCAGGAGAACGGGCTGGTGTCCGGCGGCAGCTCGACATAGGGCCGCGCCCGGCCGACCACGCGTTTGATGATTCCAACGACGATGCTCGACCCTGCCACCGCGGCGAACACGAAGGCCGCCGCCTCGGCCGCCCAGCGGTAATACATCATGTGCAGCGTCGTCCGCTGCGACAGCACAAGAAAAACGAAGAACAGCACCGCCGCCGGCACCCAATAGAGCCAGCTCTGCCCGAAGAACGTGACGATTCCGAAGAATCTGACCAGCCTGTGCGGCGCCAGCAGGGCCGCACCGGACACCGATTTGTCCACGTACAGCATCAGCAGGACCAGCGCCAACGCCGCAATGCTCAGCCAGAGCAGAGCCAGCAGGGTGCGGTTGCGCGTGGCGGCCATGCGATGATGCCCCCGAACGTCAGGGCGGCGCGGCGTACAGTGTCAGGACGATGCGCCGGCCATTGTTGTAGTTCAAGCCATGAACCTCGCCCAGCGGCTTCGGTTCCACGCCGTCCAGCGCGCTGCGGAACGCCGCCAGCTCGCGCTGGTCGACCAGCGCCAGCGCGCAGGCCCGGTCGGACAGCAAATGCTTCGCCGCGTCCCCGCCGCCCACCAGCTTGGTGCGCGTGCCGACCAGGAAGACGAGGCTCGGCTCCGAATAGCCGGCGGAGGCGACGGTCGTGGTCGGGCATGGCCGCACCGCCGACACCACCTGCGCCGCCGAGCGGCTGATCCACAACCCGTCGATGCCCGGCAGGACCAGCGTGTACGTCGCCGCGTACAGCACGATGACCGAGCCCAGGGCGGCAGCCACGCCGCGCAGCCCGTCGCCGCGCGCCACCAGACGTACACCCCACACGTACAGCGCCAGAACCGGCGGCAGCATGGCGAGCGCCGCCCACTCGACGCGCGCGTCGATGACCCACGGCACCACGGCGATGGCGACCGCCAGCACCGCGTACGTCACGATGCCCAGCCCCGCGGCGGCGATGAGCAGCGTACGGCGCCGGGCCTCCGCCGTGCGGGCAAAGCCGTCGCGCAACGCCTGCGCGGTCAGCAGCGCGATGGCAGGGAAGACCGGCAACGTGTAGTGCAGCAGCTTGGTCGGCACCGCCTCGAAGACGATCCAGCTCGGCACGATCCAGCAGATGCAGAAGCGTACGGCGTCCGAGCGCCGGTTGCGCCACACCCACGGCAGCGCCAGCAGCGTCAGGAACGACCACGGCGCGAAGGTGATCCAGAAGGTGCCCAGGTAGTAGCCCGGCGGCAACCCCTTGCCCTCCTGCCCGCCGGCGACCTTGCCCAGCATGTCATGGCCGACGGACTCGGCGAAGAAGGCGCCCTTGGTCTGGATGGCGATGGCGATCAGCCAGGGGGCGGCGATGGCGACGACAATGGCCAGACCGAGCAGCGGCCGCAGCCGCTTCAGCCAGGCCGCGCGCCGCTCCCACAGCACCAGTCCGGCGACCGTGGTGCCGGACACCAGCAGCACCAGCGGCCCCTTGATGAGGATGCTGATGCCGGCAGCGATCCAGAACGCCGCCGCGGCGCCCCAGCCGCCCCCTCGGCCGGAAGAAGGCTTGTCGCGGTCCATGTAGATGCGGGCGAGCGCGCCCTGCGCCGCGAGGATGGTGGCGAGCAGCATGGCGTCGGTCTTCGCCATGCGCGCCTCGACGCCCAGCACCACGCAGCCGGCCAGCATCACCGCCGCCAGCACGCCGGTCGCCGGCCCGAACAGCCGCGCGCCGACCCAGGCGGTCAGCAGAACGCTCAGCACCGCGCCGATCATCGACGGGATGCGGTAGGTCCAGATGACCTTGTCCGACTCGCCGGACAGCGCCGTGGCGGCGGCCTGCATCCAATAGATGCCGATGGGCTTCTTGTAGCGCGCCTCGTCCTGGAAGCGGATGTCGACGACGTTGCCGCTCTCCAGCATCTGGTAGGAGGCCTGCGCGAAACGCGCCTCGTCGCGGTCGAAGGGCGGGATGCTGGTGAAGCCCGGCAGGAACAGCGCCACCGCCAGCAGCGCCAGCAGCGCGTACGCCAGCAGGGGCACGCGCGTCCCCGGACCGCCCTCGAACGCCGCCCAGCGCATGGCGCTCAGCCCGCGTCGGCCGGGGCGTCGCCGCCAGCCTTCTTGTGTGTCCAGACGAAGTACAGGTTGCGGAAATAGATGATCAGGCCGAGCCCCTGGCCGAACATGTACACCGGGTCAACCCGGTAGATGGAGTAGGCCAGCAGCAAGATGCCGCCGCCGATGGAGAAGTACCAGAAGGTCTCCGGCACGACGGAACGCTTGATGCGCTCGCTGGCGATCCACTGTACGACGAAGCGCATCATGAAGAGCGCCTGGGCGAAGAGGCCAAGGCCGATCCACACCATCTCGGTCGCGGAGGTGCTGGCGTACCAGGCCATCAGCTTGTCCATCATGCCGACGGCCCCCCACGCTCTTCCACACTGGGCGACAGCACCGTGCGGCGCTTCAGCCAGTAGACGCCGATCAGATCGACCACGCCGATCAGCCCGCGGCGCAGGTTGGTGTACTTCGACGCGCCGCGCTGGCGCGGCCGGTGGTTGACCGGCACGTACGCCACGTGATGGCCGTGTGCGCGGAACAGCGCCGGCATGAAGCGGTGCTGCGCGCCGAAGAACGGCAGGTCGAGGAAGGTTTCGCGGTGGAACACCTTGATGCCGCAGCCGCTGTCGGTGCAGCCGTCCTGCAACATGGCCTGCCGCACCTTGTTGGCGAGGCGCGAGGCGACGCGCTTGGACAGCGAATCCTGGCGCTTCTTGCGCAGGCCGCCGACCAGCACGGGGTGGTCGTGCTCCAGCGCGCGGGCCAGCAGGGCCGGCAGGTCGGCCGGGTCGTTCTGGCCGTCGCCGTCCAGCGTGCCGACCCACTCCGCCCGCGCCGCCTTGGCGCCGGTGCGCACGGCGGCGCTCTGGCCGGAGCGCTGGCGGTGACGCAGCAGGCGCACGGGACGACCGGCCGCCGCCGCGTCGGCCAGGACGTTCGCGGTGTCGTCGGTCGAACCGTCGTCGACGAAGATCGCCTCGAAGGAGCCCAACGGCGCCAGCGCCCGCTCGATCTCATCGAGCAGCGGCAGGACGTTTTCGGATTCGTTGAAGACGGGAATGACGACCGACAGCCGTACGGGCTGCCGATCCGCCGCAGGAATGCTCACAGGCGCTAACCCCAATGCTCAGGCGGGCGGCAAAATACCGCCGGAGCGAGGCGAGCGGTAGGAGAAAAGCGAGAGGGACCGAAGTCCCTCCCGCAAGGCCGCTTACCCGCGCCCCTCGATGGGCACGGGCACGTAGCGCAGGTCGCCGTGGCGGCTGATCAGCATCAGCACGGTCTTGCGGCCCTGATCGCGCGCACTCTTGATCTTGGCGAGCACCTCCTCGGGCTTCTTCACCGGCTCCTGGCCGACCTCGACGATGACGTCGCCGGCCTCAAAGCCGCGGTCGGAGGCGGCGCTGTTCTCCGACACCTCGGCGACCACCACGCCCTCGGCGCCATCCTCGATCTCGAAGGCCTCGCGCATGTTCTCGCTCATCGGCGCCAGCGTCAGGCCGAGCGCCTTTTCCGAACGCACCGACCCGCGCGGCGGGGTCGGCCCGCTGGAGCCGGCGGCAGCCATCTGCGTCTCCGGTTCCATGGCGCCGACGGTGACTTGGAGCGACTGCTCCCGGCCCTCGCGCATCAGCTTGACGGCCACCTCCCGGCCGGCTTCGGTGCCGGCGACCATGCGGGGCAACTGGCGCATCTTCTCGATGTCCTTGCCGCCGAAGCTCAAAATCACGTCGCCCTGCTTGATGCCCGCCTTCTCGGCCGGGCCACCAGGGGTCACGCTGGTGACCAGGGCGCCCTTCTGCTCGGCCACGCTCAGGTTCTCGGCGATGTCCGGGCTGACCTGCTGGATCTGCACGCCGAGCCAGCCGCGCCGCACCTCGCCGTTGCTCTTCAACTGCTCGATCACCGGCCGCGCCAGCGCCGAGGGGATGGCGAATCCGATGCCGACGCTGCCGCCGGTCGGCGAATAGATCGCCGTGTTGATGCCGATCACCTCGCCGGCCAGATTGTACAGCGGCCCGCCGGAGTTGCCGCGGTTGATGGAGGCGTCGGTCTGGATGTAGTCGTCATACGGTCCCTGATGGATGTCGCGCTGGCGTGCCGACAGGATGCCGGCGGTGACCGAGCCGCCCAGCCCGAACGGGTTGCCGATGGCGACCACCCAGTCGCCAACCTCCATCACGTCGCTGTCGCCCCAGCGGGTGGCGGGCAGCGGCTGCTTCGCCTCGACCTTCAGCACCGCCAGATCGGTCAGCGGATCGGAGCCGACCAGCTTCGCCGACAGCCGCTGCCCGTCGTGCAGGATGACGGCGATCTCGGCGGCGTCGGCGACGACGTGGCTGTTGGTCGCCACATAGCCGTCCGAGTCGATGATGAAGCCGGAGCCCAGCGCCGTCACCGGCTTCTGCGCCTGTTGCTGGTGCCGTTCGCGGAACTCCTTGAAGAACTCGTTGAAGGGCGAGCCGGGCGGGAAGCTCGGCATGTCCGGCAGGCGTTGCGCCTCGCCGCCCGGCGCCGGCTGCGTGGTCGAGATGTTCACCACCGTCTGCAACTGCGTCCTGGCGAGCGGTGCGAAGCTCATCGGCGCCGCGCGTCCAGTGATGGCCTGAGTCTGGGGCTGATCCTTTGGGGTCTGATCCTGGGCCGCCGCCGGCAACGCCAGGGCGGCGGTCAGGGTGGCGGCCACCGCGAGCCGCCGCAGGCACGCGACGGTGGCGAGGGAATCGAGCATGGGGCGTCTCCGGCAGTGGAGCGGCACGGCGGCGTCCACCGCGGGCGCCGCCGTCCTCCTTCAAAACAGCGCCGGGCGCCGCACGTTTCCAAGAAGCCGGTCGCTTTGAAAGACAACCACTCCAGCGGTACTTTAAAAAAGTCGCCCGCTATCCTTTCAAAGGCGCTTCTTGAGGCACTTTGCCCGGACGCCACCGCCGGCAAGGCACCGGCCGGCGGAGCTAATTCCTTCGGCGGACTCAGAGCCTTGGCGTATAGACGCGAAAAGGCTTTGCCGCGCAAAGTTATGCTGGTATTTTTCGGAGCGGTCGCCGATATTGATCCGCACAGACAATCATCGCCCTAAACTCAACGCCCGAACAAAGCCCACCAAATCCGTGTGGCGCCACGTTCGGTTGTGCGCGAACCTGTACGAGCATCTCAGGAATGACGCAGAATACACTCTGGACGCCGAGCGACATCTCGAACACCGAAGCCGGCGCCGAAGGCGGCGAGCAGGATTCCCCGAAGCGCCGCGGTCGTATCCCGCAATCGGCCTGGCCACAGATCCTTGAGCGCTATCGCGGCGGCGCGACGCTCTCGGCCATCGCGCGGGAGTTCGAATGCACCCCCAGCGCCATCTCGTACATCGTACGCAAAGCGGAGGCGAGCGGCGTGACCGTGAGCGAAGACACCGAGAAGACCACCGACACCGACACGATCACCCCGGACCAGCCGGCAGCCGCCGTGCCCGAGGCTCCCGTGCCGCCCTCCGCCCGTCAGCCGGCGGCGCGCCGGTCGGCCGAAGCGCCGCGGCCCGCGGCCGAGGCCCCGCCCAAGCCGGCCGAGATCGCCCGCCCCGCGGAGCCCGCGCCGAAGACCCGCCTGGAGCTGAAGCGCGAAGAGCCGCGCCCGGCACCGACTCCGGAACCCGTTGCCGCTCCGGTCGCCGCCCCGACCACCGCTGGCGAGCAGCCGGCCGCTACCCCGGCGCCGCGTCCGGCCGGCGCCCGTCCCGAACCGACCCCGCCCGTCGATGAGGTCGAAGCGCGGTTGCGTGAAACGGCGCGCGGCTGCCTCGCGGCGTATCGGACGTGGCGCCAGCAACCCGGCACCGGCAGCGTCCAGTCGCTGTCCGACGCCGTGCACGATCTGCGCAAGGTGCTCGCCCGCATCGAGATCGACATGTCCGCAAGCCGCCGCGACGAGCAGGTGGCCCGCCCCATCCCGATCCCCGCCCATCGCGCCGCTCGCCGGCCTCAATAAAGGCCGCGGCAAGGTCTGAACGCCGAACAAAGAAACCCTCTCCGGCCATGTGCGCCGGGGAGGGTTTTTTTATGCCCGGCGGCAGGTTCGGTTGCAGCGGGCCGTGCGGTGTCGACGGCGACGGAAAACCGCCTCCGCCAAAATGCGGAGGAGAATCGGGGTGCAGTTCTACCAAAAGATCTACTGCACCTTTTCAACAGGAACGGGTAATATAGGCGCAACGAAAAAAGTTCTGGAGGAACGCCGGTGCCCTACCATCGGAACACGGAGCTGCCCGAGTCGGTGAAGGCGAACCTGCCCATGCGCGCGCAGGACATCTATCGTTCGGCCTTCAACAACGCATGGCAGGAGTACGACCGCCCCGAATCCCGCCGCGCCGCGCCGCGCGAGGCGACCGCCCACAAGGTGGCCTGGGCCGCGGTGAAACGCCGCTTCGAAAAGGTGGGCGAGAACTGGCGCCCGAAACAGACGCATTAGGCGCATCGGCGCCGCCCTCCGGGATAAGAGCGGCGCCACGCGGAACAACACCGGTCACTTGATGCCGAGCATCCCCTCGGCCTTCATCAGCGCAGCCTCGGAGTCGGCGTGCCTGCCGGCTTTGTGCGCCGCTTCGCCATCCGCGCGCAGCTTCTTCACCTCGGCCATCTGCCCCGCCGACATCTGCGGGTTCTTGGCGAGCGCTTCGTCGATCTTCTTCATGTGCGTGGGGCAGCTGTTGGCCAACGCCGGTGCGGCGAAGGCCATCGCGAGAACGGCGGCGAGAGCGGCTTTGCGAAGCATGAGCGAGTCCTCCCTTTGCCGGGCCCTGATCGGGCCCTCGAAGAGAGTGACGTAGTCTGGGAGCGGTCTCTTCCAAGGCTCCGCTCACGCTGCCCTGGGCTGGCGCAGCGCGCGGGCGGTCCGGGTCATCTCCGCCACATCGTCGGGCGCCACGCGGTCGCGGATCAGCGGCACCAGATCGACGTCTTCGCGTTGACACTGCTCGTCGAACAGACGCTTGAGGGTTTCGAAATCGGTCAGCCAGCGCCCATCGGCGTCGTGCTCGGGACCGCGGCGCGCCAAGTCGGCGGCCAACTCCGAGACCTGCCGTTGCAGACTCCGCAGATCCTCGACCAGCACCCCGGCGCTGCCGAGCCGCGGAAAGACCGCGCGATCGAGCATCACGCCGTGCACCTCCCACAGCCGGGCGAGCATCTGCATCTCGCTGGCCCGTTCGTCCCATGCCGGCTGCGCGGCGTTGCCGACGACAGCGAAGACCTCCTTCCCGGCGTCGTGGTCGGATTCGATGGTCTGAGCGATCATATCCGGCATGTCCCGTTGCGTTGAGCCGCAAGGCATGAACCCTGCGGCGCCTCAACGGTTCCCTCGGGGGTATCAGCCCCGCGGCGGCTCGTTCACCCCCGCAAAGCTGCTCAAATCGTCCTTCGGACGCTCCTCGCTGGGCAGCTTGCCCTTGACCTGATAGCAGATGTTCTCCGCCACGTTGGTGGCGTGGTCGCCGACGCGCTCGATGGCTTTGGCGGCGAACAGCAGGTGCGTGCAGCCGGTGATCTGCTGCGGCGACTCCATCATGTAGGTCAGCAATTCGCGGAACAGCGCGGTGTAGGCGTGGTCGATCTCGCTGTCGCGGTTGCGCACGGACGTCGCCAGTTCGGCGTCGCGGGTGGCGTAGGCCGTCACCATGTCGTGGATCATGGCCAGCACGCCCTCACCCATCCAGGCCAGCGAGGGCAGCGGCGGCGGCACCGGCAGCGCGCTCAGCGTCACCGCGCGCTTGGCGATGGTGCGGGCAAAATCGCCCATGCGCTCGATGTTGGACGAAATGCGGAACGCCGCGACGATCTCGCGCAGGTCGCCGGCCATGGGCTGCCGCAACGCCAGAAGGCGCACGGCCATGTTCTCCACCTGCTGCTCCAGCCGGTCGATCTCGACGTCACCGGCGATCACGGCGGCGGCCAGTTCGGCGTCGTTGCCGGTAACCGCCTTCATGGCGTCGGCGAACTGGCGCTCCGCCAGCCGGCCCATCTGCTCGATGGCCTTGCGCAGGGCCGCAAGTTCCTCGTCGAACGTCTGGAAGGTGTGCCCAGCGCCCATTCCCCGATCTCCTTGCCCGGTCGTTCCGCGAACCGCATCCGGCCCGCGGTGAAAGTCCTTAACGATTGCACCATTATCTTCTAAGAAACTACCCATCCTTCGAGCAACCAGCCGCGGCGCGTTCGCGGCACTGGCACCGGACCAGGCCATGACGCCTCACGAATTGGTCGCCGTGCTTGAAAAGCACGAGCGATGGCTGAAGAACAAGCAGGGCGGCGCCCGTGCCAACCTGACCATGGCCAACCTCGAAGGCGCCAACCTGTCGGGCGTCGACCTGACGTCGGGCAAGCTGTCGGGCGCCAACCTGACGCACAGCGATTTGTCCAACGCCAACCTCAGCCACGCCGACCTGTTCGCCGCGCACCTGACGAAAGCGGACATGTCGGGCACCAACCTCTACCGTGCCGATCTGCGCGGTGCGCGCATGCGCGGCGCCAAGCTGAAGCGCGCCATCCTGAAGGAAGCGGATCTGCGCGGCGGCGCGCTGCTGTACGGCGGCGGCGGCAGCAAGGGCGTGGACTTCGTGCGCTCCGACCTGACGGGCAGCGACTTCGACGACGCGTCGATGTCGAACGCCAACCTGTCCGGCGCCGACCTCACCGACGTCACCATGAACGGCGCCGACTGCGAAGGGGCGCTGATGACCGGCGCCACGCTGTTGCGCGCGCAGATGAAGAACAGCAATCTGACGAACGCCGATCTGCGCGGCTGCAACATGTCGGGTGTCAACCTCAGCGGCGCCGTGCTGCGCGATGCCAATCTGGCCGGCGCGGTGCTGGCCGGCGCCAATCTGCGCAACGCCGACCTGCAAGGCGCCAAGATGGAGGGCGTGGACCTCGCCGGGGCCGACACCACCGGCGCCAACCTCGCCCGCTCGGCCGAGAACTTCTCGCTGCACATCCAGGAAGCGCTGCACAACCACTACACCTGGATCAACACCAACGGCTCCATGGGCTCGCGCGCCGACTTGAACGGCGCCGACCTCGCGCACATCGACCTGCACGGCGTGAACCTCAGCGGCGCCAGCATGAAGTCCGCCCAACTGGCCGGCGCCAAGATGCGCGACAGCCTGCTGATCATGTGCGAGATCTCCGAGGCAGACCTGCGCGACAGCGATTTCACCGGCGCCATCCTGGACGGCGCCAACCTGCGCGGCAGCGATTTCAGCGGCGCCCGCCTGGACGGCGCCGGCATCGGCTGGGTCGACATCAAGGGCCCGGACGGCAAGCCGACCGGCCGCCTGTGGGCAGCCAACCTGATCGGCTGCAAATTCGTCGGCGCCTCGGCGGTGCGGGCCAACCTGCGCGGCGCCAATCTGGCCGGCTGCGACTTCAGCGGCGCCGACCTGACCGGCGCCATCCTGACCGACGCCAACATCCGCGACGCCAAGTTCACCGGCGCCAACCTGACCGGTGCCAGCTTGCCGCCCGCCCCCGACCCGGACGACTGAAGCACCAAGTGGGCGTGTCCGACCAATCGGTCTCCAAAAGTTAACGCCCGCTTCCTATGCGTGATGATATAACCCCCACGCATAAAGCGAGCGCGACAGGGAGCGTCCCCTGTGGCATCATCCTATTGCAGCCCATGCCCGGCATCCCCAGGTATCGGGCCGCGAACGAGCCGATGCGATGAATGATCGGCCAATGGGAGGCAAGCGTTCGATAAGGTGCGGCCCGTGCAGGCGTCCAACGCCGGCGTGCCAGACCGCGCGCCGGAAACGACGGAAGATTTTCGTCGGCGATAGGGCCACAGGCGTCAGCACGAGGACACAAGAGTACCCATGGATCTCGACTATCTTCAAAGCCTGATTGCCGAATACGGCGTCTGGTTCTACGCGGTGACCTTCCTGTGGACGTTCATCGAGGGCGAGACGTTCGTGATCTATGCAGGCGTTCTGGTGGCGCAGGGCCTGCTCGACGGCCCGCTGCTGCTGACGTGCGCCTGGCTCGGCAGCTTCTGCGGCGACCAGTGCTATTTCTACATCGGGCGCTGCTTCGGGCCGGGCATGCTCAAGCGCTTCCCGCGCTGGCAGCGCCACGTGGACACCGCCGATGACTGGCTCAGGCGCTACGACACCGTGTTCATCCTGACCTTCCGCTGGATCTACGGGGTGCGCAACTTCGCCAGTTTCGCGCTCGGCATGAGCCACACGAGGTGGTACCGCTTCCTCGGCCTGAACTTCATCGCGGCCGGCATCTGGGCGATCGGCTTTGCCGGTGCCGGCGTCCTGCTCGGCACGGCGCTGCGCCCGGTGCTGGATCAGGTGGCGCCGTACTTCACGCTCGCCATGCTCGGCGTCTTCGCCTTCATGTTCGGCATGGTGTTCCTGGCGCACCGAATCCAGAAGCACCGCTGCGCCAAGCGGCAGGCCCAGGTGCCAGCGGCGCCAGTGCCCGCGCCGCCGCTCGGCGCGACGCTTGGTGCCGGGCAGCGCACCGAAGCGGTGGTCGCCACCGCCAGCAAGCTCTGAAAACACAGGCGGGCCGCTCCGATGGAGCGGCCCGCCTGTGTTTGATCCGATGGTCCCGCCCGGACGATCAGTCGATCTCGTCGCCGAGGAAGCCGTTGCCGCCCAGATTGGCGGAGATGCGGCACAGCACCTCCAGGGCGCGCAACAGTTCCGACGGCGGGATGCCGCGCACCGCATGGTCGTTGACCTCGGAGGCGCAGTCCAGCAGGACGTCCTTCAGGCCGCGGCCGCGCTCGGTGAGGAAGATGTTCACTTTGCGCCGGTCGTGCGAATTGCGCACGCGCTCGACCAGCCCCTTGTGCTCCATGGTGTTGAGCGCGGTGACGGTGGTCGGCTCCATCATGCCGACGCGCTGGCTCAGCTCGCGCTGGGTCAGGCCGTCCTCCTCCCACAAGGCGCGCAGGAAGAACCATTGCCCCATGCTGACGCCGTGCGAAGCGATCCGCGCCTGAAGCGCGCGCGAGAAGAACCGGTGCACGTCACGCACGACGTGCGACAGGTTTGCGTCGACGCCCGGGGCGGCGATTCCATTGCTGCTGGGTGCCAATGCCAACGCGGCTCCGTACCTCTTGAAAGGACCGTGCATCCAAACAATCTTTCCGCAGTCGCCGGCAGCACCTCGGGCGAGGAACTCAACCCGAGCGACATGGTTGAATTTCTTCCGATCATAAACGGTCCAGCAAAAAGCGCAAAACAAAAGCGCCACCTCCGATCACGTGCATGCAATGATATGTTGGCCATTTCTCCAGCGGCAGCGGGAAAGCCACAGAGCTGCATGGAAGAGACGAACTGTATACGCAAGTATGCGAGCGCGTTTTGCCGAGGCATGAACCACAAACCGTCATCATATCCTGGTATGCAGAGACGGTGAGAACCGACACTTTCGCCGCGGCGGCTTTCACCAGCACTTTTACTCGCCGGCCGCACCGGGAAGAAGGAGAGTCGAGACCGATGAGAACCGTGACCGTGGCAGCCACACAGATGGCCTGCACCTGGGACCGCGTCGCCAACGTCGAGCGCGCCGAAGCGTTGGTGCGTGAGGCCGCCGGCCGCGGCGCGCAGATCGTGCTGTTGCAGGAACTGTTCGAGACGCCGTACTTCTGCAAGGAGCAGAAGGCGGAACTGTTCGCGCTGGCCGCCCCCATCGAGGGGCACCCGGTGATCGCCCGCATGAGCGCGCTCGCCGCCGAACTGGGCGTGGTGCTGCCGATCAGTGTCTTCGAGCGGGCGAACACCGCCTATTACAACTCGCTGGCAGTCATCGACGCCGATGGACAAGTGCTTGGCATGTATCGCAAGTCGCACATCCCCGATGGACCCGGTTATCAGGAGAAGTTCTACTTCAGCCCCGGCGACACCGGCTTTCAGGTCTACAAGACGCGCCACGCCACCATCGGCGCCGCGGTGTGCTGGGATCAGTGGTTTCCGGAGAGCGCGCGGATCATGGCGCTGAAGGGGGCGGAGCTGCTGTTCTACCCCACGGCCATCGGATCGGAGCCGCAGGACGCCTCCATCGACAGCCGCGACCATTGGACGCGGGTGATGCAGGGCCACGCCGGGGCGAACCTGATGCCGCTCATCGCCTCCAACCGGGTCGGGCGCGAGGAGGCAGAGAACTGCGGCATCACCTTCTACGGCTCGTCCTTCATCGCCGGCCCGCATGGCGAGATCGTCGCCCAGGCCGACCGCGAGAGCCAGACCGTGCTGACCGCCAGTTTCGATCTGGACCGTCTCGCGCAGCAGCGCGCGTCCTGGGGCGTGTTCCGCGACCGCCGGCCGGAGTTCTATGGCCCGCTGTTGACGCTGGACGGCGAGACGCGGCGTTAGGCGAAATGGACGGCGGCGTGGCTCGGCGCGGCGTTCACGCTCGCCGCCGCGCTGTAGGCGGCAACCCCGCGCGCCGCCAGGGCGCGGGTGGCGGCGGTCGCCTGCACGATCGCGTCCTGCACGGCAGCGTTCCCGGTGTCGGCGCCGGTGCTGCTACGGGTGCTGGCACGGGTGCCGGGGCCGGACTGCTCAGGGCGGCCGCCAGTTGGCGGGGCCGTGGGGGGTGGAGCACCCGGCGACTCAGCCGGCGCACCGGTTTCGCCGCCCCCCTGCCCCGTGGCCTCGGCGGCCCTGGAGGCGTTCAACTGCTGCTGGGCTTGGGCCTGTGACGCCGTGGCCTGGGCGGCGACGGCGAGGTCTTGGCCCGAGGGATCGGCCGGGGCCAGCGCGGCGCTCTTGACCCGCTCGAGCTGGCGGATGGTCGCTTCCGGCGAACTGCCGCCGCCGGACTTGATGGGCACCTCGCCGCCAACGGCGTAGCGCTTGCCGTCCGGCCCTTCCTGATAGGTGAAGGACGCTCCGCCCGCCTGTCCGCCACCGGCGGCCTGATGCGCCGCCTCGTGCTGGCGCACCTTGGTGTCGATGGCCTTGAGCTTGTTGACCTGCTTCTGCTGCTCGTCGGAGAGTGGCTCACCCGGCGCCCGGCTACCGCCGGCCGGCTTGGCGGCCGGTTGGTTGGCGTCCGTCTTAAGGTCGGGCTTGGTGTCGGTTTTGGGCGCGCCAACGGTACCGGGCTGACCGGAGTCGTCGACGGCGGACTCGGCCGATCGGCCCGCCCACGCCTGGGGCGGCCGGTACAGCGTGCCGGAGCCAATCCGCGGGATGTCCATGCCCGGACCTCCACACCCGTAAAAAGCTCATGATACTCCTTTCGCGCGCGGCCGGCAATGTGGCGGCGCGGGCACAAAGCGTGTTGCAATCACCTGAAATACACGCGAATGTATGTGTTACGGCACACTGGCAACCCGTCGGTGGCGGAGCATGGTGCGTTAGACATCTTATGTTTTTTGCTGCGTGCGGGATGATCGCCCGGTTGCTGCCGGTGGCGGCGGTATACCTATGGACACACGCCGCGCCGGCTGCCGAGCCGGCGCGACCGCTCCCGCGTGCCTTGCCGCCGTCCGCCCCAGCGCTATCCGCGGTCGAAGCCGCCTTCTCCGCCCGCGCCGACGCACCCCTGCGGCAGTTCGGCTACGACCAGTTCGTCGGGGCGGCGGACGGCACCGCATCCACCACGCTGGGCGCGGTGCAGGGCGATTACCGGCTGGGCACCGGCGACACGCTGGCGGTGATGCTGCGCGGCCAGAAGACAGCCAGCAAGCGCATCGTCATCGACGCCGAGGGGCGCCTGCTGCTCGACGATCTGCGGCCGGTGACCGCCGCCGGCCGCACCCTGGCCGAGCTGCGCGAGGAAGTGCAGGCCGCCATGTCGGCCGCGCACCTGGACGTGGAGGTGTTCGTCTCGCTGGCCGAGGTGCGGCGCATCGGGATTTTCGTGCTCGGCCCGGTGCGGCGGCCCGGCCGGATCGAGCTGACCGCCTTCGCCACCGTGCTGGACGCCCTGACCGCGGCCGGCGGCGTCACCCCGGACGGCTCGCTGCGGCGGATTCGCCTCGTGCACCCCGGCGGAGCGCCGGAGCGAACCCCAGAGCGCACCATCGACCTCTATGACCTGTGGATGCCCGGCGGCGGTGCGGCCGACGAGCGGCTGCGCGACGGCGACCGCATTGTCGTGCCGCCGCTGGGTCCCACGGTGGCCGTCGCCGGGGCGGTCATGCGGCCCGGCATCTATGAGCTGTCCGCCGCCCGGCCGCGGCTGTCCCTGGCGGAGATGCGGGATCTGGCCGGCGGTCTGGTCCGCCCCGGTCCGGCGCGGGCGCTGCGCCTCGCCATCGGCGGCAACGGCGAGGAGCGCAGCGAGGAGGTGGCGGACGCCGACGCGCCGCAGTTCGGCGCCGGCGACCTGCTGCTGCTGACGCCCCGGCAGGAGAACCGCCGCAACACCGTGCGGCTGGAGGGGCACGTGCACCGGCCCGGCCCGCGCGAGCTGTCGAAGGCCCGCACGCTGGGCGGCCTGCTGCGCCCTGAGGATCTGCGGCCGGAGCCGTACCTGCCCTTCGCCGCGCTGTCCGTCACCGAGCCGCGCAACCGAGCGCGGGTGCTGCGCCCCATCGACCTCGCCGCCGTGCTGGATGGGCAGGACGATTCCCGCCTCGCCGAGGGTGACGCGCTGATCGTGCTGGGTGCCGAGGACGTGGATTTCCTGACCTCCGAGGCGGTGCTGGCGCTGCTGCGAGGCAGCAGGGTGCCGCCGGCCGGCGCGTGCCGCGGGCTGGAGGTGCTGGCCCGCACGCTGGCCGCCGAGCCGGACGGCACGCTGGCCCGCGGTCCGCCGGCGCGTGCCGCCGCGACCATGACCGGCAGCACCGCGCCCTGCCCGCCGGTCTTCGACGAGCATCCCGATCTGCTGGCCTTCGCACTGACGCACGCCACGCTGGTGCGCACCGGCGTGCCGCGGCCGGGCTTTCACCCCACGGCGCGGCCGGCGGTCGCCATGGGGGGCGCTTCGTCCACGCGGCGCGGCGAGATCGTCGATTCCACCGAGCCGCGCTATGAGTTGCTCGGCCACGTCCGCCATCCCGGCGTGCGGCCGCTGGCCGGCGCTTCGACGCTGCGGCAGGCGCTGGCCGGTGGCGAGGCGCTGCTGCCGGGGATCTACCCGCTGATGGCGGTGATCGAACGCTTCGAGCGCCGCACGCTGACCCGCCAGCTCATCCCCTTTTCCCCGCAGGAGGTGGCCGCCGGGCGCGCCGACCGCGCGCTGATGGATCACGACCGCATCCATCTGCTGGCGGCCGAGCGCGTGCGCGCCCTGGCCGCTCCGCTCACCGGCGATCCGCGCGCCCCGGCCGCTCCGGTCGCCGCACCCCCGCCCGGCGCCCCAGTCGCCGAGACGCCCAGCCGGAGCATTCCCATACCCTTGCGGACGGGAGAGCCGGTCGATCCGGCGGTGGCGGCGCTGTTCCTCGAGCGCGTGGTGCAGGTGCGCGGCGCCGTCCTGCAACCGGGCGCCTACCCGGTGGCGGGTGCGGCGACGCTCGACGCGCTGATCGCTGCGGCGGACGGACCAACGGCCGGCGCCGACCTGACCGGCGTCGAAGTGACGCCCGGCGGCGGCTCCGCACCGCGGCGCACCGTCGACCTCGCCCAGCCCGGCGCCGGCCGGCTGACGGTGAACGCCGGGGACGCCATCCGCGTCAACGCCGCGCCCGTCGCGCTGGAGCACCGCGCGGTCACCATCGCCGGCGCGGTGCGCCGCCCCGGCGCGTACGACGTGAAGCGCGACGAGACACTGGCGTCGCTGATCGACCGGGCCGGCGGCCTCACCGACGAGGCGTACCCGGCCGGCACGATCTTCACCCGCGCCAGCGAGCGCCGCCGCGAGAAGGAAGAGTACGAGCAGGACGCCCGCTCCATCGAGCGCGCCCTGGTGCGCGCCAAGGCCAAGGGCGACACCGTCAACGCGGAGGACGCCGCGCACACCCGCCAGCTGGTCGCCGACTTGCGCAGCGTCGAGCCCCTGGGCCGCATCGTCGTCGAGTCCAACCCGGCGCTGCTCAAGCAGCGCCCGGAACTGGATGTGCTCCTGGAGGCAGACGACCGCATCCTGATCCCCAAGCGGCCGCTGAGCGTCGCGGTGGCGGGCGAGGTGCTGCGCCCGGCCGCGTTGCAGTTCCGCTCCGGCAAGGCGCCGGAGGACTACATCCGCGAGGCCGGCGGCACCACCCGCGAAGCCGACGGCGACCGCGCCTATCTGGTGCTGCCGGACGGGCGCGCCCAGCCGTTGGCGCTCTCGTCGTGGAACCACAGCGTGACGGCGGTGCCGCCCGGCTCGGTCGTGGTGGTTCCGCGCGATCCCAAGCCCTTCGAATGGCTGGAGTTGACCAAGAACATCGGCGGCATCCTGTCGAGCCTCGCCATCACCGCCGCCTCCATCTCGGTGATCGCACGATGAGCGCGCCGCAGGTCTCCGTCGTTACCGTCGTGCGCGACGACCTGCCCGGCCTGCTGGCGACGCGAGCCAGCCTCCGGGCTCAGGGTTTCGGCGATTGGGAGTGGATCGTCGTGGACGGCGCCTCCACCGATGGCACCGCCGCGTGGCTGGCGGCGCACGCCGACGAGCCGGCGTGGTGGCGCTCCGCCCCGGACGACGGGCTGTACGACGCCATGAACATCGGGCTGGCCGCAGCGACGGGCACCTATGTGCTGTTCCTCAACGCCGGGGACACGCTGGCCGGGCCGGACGTGCTTGCCCGCCTTGCCGCAGAAGAGGCGGATCTGCTCTACGGCGACGCGCTGGAGCGCGCCGCGGACGGAGCGCTTCGGCGCAAGCCGGCGCGCTCGCACCGCTTCGCCTTCTACGGTATGTTCACCCACCATCAGGCCATGGCTTACCGGCGGACGATGGTGGCCGGGCTGCGCTTCGAGTCGCGCTTCCCGGTGGGGGCGGATTACGCCTTCACGCTGCGGGCGCTGAAGCGTGCCGAACGGGTGCGGAAGCTGGACTTACCAGTGTGCGTGTTCGCTCCGGGCGGCCTCTCGCAACGGCGGGCAGAGCTGGGACGCAGCGATCAGACCAGGGCGCGCCGCGAACTGCTTGGCATCGGACGGTTGCCGTGCGCAGCGATCACGGCAACACAATGTTGCGCAGCCGCAATGAAACGCCACTTGCCGGCCCTGTATTCGATTGGCCGTTTCCGCCACGTAGAAATTTCATTTCGTTTGTGACCCAGCCCACAGTCCCGGCGTGATATATTGTTGATGCCGACAGGAGGTTGCATAAAATTTGTTTTCAGAATCTACCGTCAGGGCAGCCGCCACCGGTGGCTGCACCCAGCCCGAGAGCGCCGACATGACCTCAACCAAGACCAAGCTCCCCTCCCCTCACACCCTGTCGCGGCGCGGCGAAGGCCCCAATCCGATCGACGTGCACGTGGGAGCGCGCTTGCGTCTGCGCCGAACGCTCCTGGGCTTGAGCCAGGAGAAGCTGGGCGAGGCCGTGGGCATCACCTTCCAGCAGTTGCAGAAGTACGAGCGCGGCTCGAACCGCATCAGCGCCAGCCGGCTGTTCAACCTGTCGCAGGTGCTGGAGGTGCCGGTCAGCTTCTTCTTCGACGACATGCCGCAGTCCGGCGCCACACCGGTGCTGGCTCAGGCGCACCCCAGCGAGACCGAGGAGTTCGACTCCATGGCCCGGCGCGAGACGCTGGAGTTGGTGCGCGCCTACTACCGCATCGCCGACCCGTCCGTGCGCAAGCGCACCTTCGACCTCGTCAAGGCGCTGGGCGGTGAGCGCGAAGCCGCCGCGGACAACCAAGCGGCCTGACGGATCTTCACCCCCACCTGCCAGTAGTAGAAGGCGCGGGCCAGCGCGTGATGCAGGCCCGCGGCCCCGTCCAGGAAACCCAGCTTCAGCACGTAGCCGTGCAGGAAGACCGCCAGCGGACGCAGCGGCAGCGCGTGCAGCAGCCGCTTGAGCCGGCGTCGGCGGCCGCTTTCCAGGCCGATCAGCGCCGCCATGCGCCCATCGGCGCGCAGCGCCGCCTCCCAGTCCGAATAGCGGTTGTGGCGGTCGAACCACGCCGACAGCGGCTTGTCGTCGGCGTGCCGGAGCGGCGCGCGCAGCCGCCCGACCGGGCCGTCGACCACCGGCTGGTAGTGCCCCTCCACCTCCCACATCGACGCCACGTCGAGGTCCGGCACCTCCGGGAAGCGCGCCCGGCGCCGGTCGAGCAGCGCCAGCTTGGCGTTGCGAGCCCCAAAGCGCAGCGGCCGGCCGAGGAACACCGGCCGCCCCTCGACGGCGTACGCGGCGCACGCCGGCCCGCGCGCCATCAGCGCCGCCAGTTCGTCCACCAGGGCGGGCGTCAGGCGCTCGTCGGCATCCACGTACAGCACCCAGTCCCAGGCGAACGGCAGATGGTCCAGGCACCACTGTTTCTTCTTGGGATAGCCGCCGTTCCAGCGGAACGGCACGATTGTGGCGCCCCAGGCGGCGGCGATCTCCGGCGTGGCGTCGCTGCTGGCGGAGTCCACCACGAAGACCTGCGCGAAACGGCGCAGTTCGGCAAGGCAGGCCGGCAGGTTCACCGCCTCGTCGCGCGTCATCACCACGACCGAAACGGGGATGGGAATCACGCCCGCCCCCCTGGACGACGCTCCCTGCGCATCGCCAGCAGCGTCGCCAGAACGACGCCCAGCACCAACCCGCCGGCCAGCGCCGCGGGCAACACCACCAGCGGGTCCGGCCAATCCGGCAGCCGCGCCGCCGAGGGCGGCTCGATGGGATCGGCGGCGAAGGGCAGATCCACCTCGATCAGCAGCGAGACGCGCTCCTGCTCGGCCAGCAGATCGACCAGCGGACGGCGGTGATCGGCCTGGGTGACGGTGGCGAGCTTGGCGCGCACGTGGGCGACCTGGGCGGCGCTGCGGCGCATGGCCTCGGCGCGCAGGTGCGCGTCCGCCGCAACAGCCAGTCGCCCCAGCAGATCCAGCGCGAAGGCGCGGTCGGCATGGCGCAGCGTCAGCCGCCGCATCGGCCCGGTGCCGACCGGTGACACCACCAGCGCGCGGCGCAGCCGGGTGGCAAGCGCCTCGGCGTCCGGTTCGATCCAGTCGTCGCGACCGGCGAGCGCCAGCAGCCAGCGCTTCAGCGTTGGACCGGCACCGGACGGCGCGGCCCAACGCCCGGTGCCGGCGTCCCAGCGCTCGGGAAACAGGCGCTGCACCAGCGCCGGGTCGGCCATCAGCCGCGACGCGACCGGCACCGAGCCCAGCAACTCCAGAAAGCGGGCGAAGTCGGACAGCGTCTCGTCGCCGGGGCCGGGCTCGGCGAGGCCGAAGGCGCCATCGGCGCCGTGCACGGGCATGCGCGGTCCCATGGCGGCGACGCCCGTACGCGCCGTCGGACCGACGACCATGCTGGCCGTGTGCTCCGCCGGCACCAGCCGCAGCCCGGCCAGCGCCAGCACCAGCGCCGCCAGCGCGCACGCGGCGACGAGCCGCCATCCGGCGCGCAGCGTGCCGGCCAATTCGCGCACGCCCGGCGCCCCGAGCCCCGGCGTCGCGCGGTCAAAGCTCTGCGTGACCTCAGCCATGGCCCGCCCCCCACGCGGACGCAACGCCGCGCGCCGGGATCAGCGCCGCAGCCAGCGCCAGGAAGCGCGCCGCCGCCGCGTCGGCGTCCCAAGCCGACGCTGCCGCCGACGCCCGCGCGCCCTCCGCCGCGCAGCGCCCCGGGTCGGCCGCGTAGGCGGCGATCGTCGCGGCGAGCCCGCCGGCATCGGTGGGCTCCAGCACGATGCCGCAGGCGTGATCGGCGATGAGGCGCGCCGCCTCGCTGCCCGGCGGCCCGAGGAACAGGCAGGGCCGCCCGGCGGCCAAAGCGCTCGCCACCTTGCATGGAACAAGGAGCCCCTCGGCCCGTGGGTCCATGACGGCGAGGTGGAGGTCGGCCGCAGCCAGGGTGTCGGCCAGCCGTTCCGTGGGCTGAAACGGCTGGAGGTGCACGTTCGCCAGCCGCCCGGCCTCGGCCGCCGCGGCGGCGTGCCCGCGACCGTAGCCGACCAGCAGGAAGGCCACCTCCGGCAGCGCCTCGGCGGCGGCGAGCAGCGCGCCCAGCGGGTGCGCCAGCCCGAAGTTGCCGGCGTAGGCGACGGTGAAGCGGCCACCCAGCCGCAACTCGGCGCGCAAGGCGCTGGCGTCGCGCGGCAGCGGCCGGATCGCCGGGTCACCCCAGTTGGGCAGCACGGTCACCAACCGCTCCGGCACACCCTGCCCGCGCAGCCGTTCCGCCATGCAGCGCCCGATGGCGACCACCGCGCCGTGGCGCTTCAGCGCGCCGGCCATGGCCGCCTGCAATGCGCGCCGCATCAAGGCCGGCAGGGGCACGCCGAGCACCGGCAGCAACGCCGGGAACAGGTCGTGGCACCAGTGCAGCGCCGCCCGATGCCGCAACGCCAGCAACGGCCCGGCGAGCGCCAGCAGCGGCGGATCCGTCATGGTGACGACCAGATCGTGACGCGGCAGCGTCAGGGCGCGCACGGTCAGCCGCGCCAGCGCCGCGAGGTATCCGCGCAACGTCGGCCGACCTTCACCAGTTCCACCGGTCCGCACGATGGTGACGCCGCGCGGCGCCTCGCTTGGCCCCTCGCCATCCGCCAGCACGGTGACGCGCCAGCCGGCCCGCGCCGCGCGCCCGGCCAGATCAGCGAGGCAGCGTCCGCTGGCCCCACGGTCCGGCGGGAACACCCGGTTGATGAAGAGAATCGACGGCGACTCCGGCAAGGGGCGGCCCCATGGCAACGGTTGCATGCATTAGTATGCAACACACGTCAAGCGTCAGCCAAGACGTTCCTCTGCTCTTTGGTCCGAGTTTCTTCCGCCGCCAACACCAGCAGCGTGAGCAGCAGGCCGCAATCCAGGTACTTGAAGGCCGTGTGCACACCGAGCGCCATGGACAACGGCGCCAGGCACGCGACCGCCAGCGGCGGGTTGGTGCGCAGCAGGTTCCAGGCCGGCGGCATCAGCGCCGCCAGATAGGCGACCACCGCGACCAGGCCCAGCAATCCGCCCTTGAGCAGCGCATAGCTGGCCAGCGTGTGGGTGTACGTCACCCGCCAGCCGCCCACCGCCGGGTTGGCGATCTGCGCGCCCCAGCCGTCGCCGAACAGGAATGCGGGCAGCGAGCGCCCGACCTGCTCCAGCACGGCGGCCGCCTCGTCGATGCGGGCGTTGGTGCCGGTCAGCCGGGTCTTCTCCCCCACCAGCGCCAGCGCGCCGGCCATGCTGTCACCGAGCAGCAGCGCACCGGCCCCGGCCAGCACCACGCCGGCCAGCACCGCCGCGGGCGCCCGGCGCCACCACCAGGGGACGGTCGTCAGGAACCCCAGCAACGCCATGCCCAACGCCATGCGGTGCACCGTCCCGGCCAACGCGCCCAGGCACAGCGCGGCCGGCACCAGCAGCGCCGCGGCAACGCCCCACCGCCACCAGCCGCCGCGCGCCGCCAGCCCCAGTGCCGCCATGGGCAGCGCCACCGCGGCGAACAGCACCGATGGGGCGTTGAGGAAATAGCGCAGGCCGTCCGCCATGGGCCGCATGCCCACGGCACCGAAGCCCCACCCCGCCTGCCGCCACCAGCGCAACGCGAACAGCACGCCGGCCAGCGCCAGCCCCGCCGCCAGCAGCCGCACCGCGCCCGACACCGCCTCCGGCCCTCCACGGCGCAGCAGCGGCACCAGCAGCACGGGCAGGAACAGGTAGCCGAGCGGCAACACGTCGCGCAGCACCGCCGCCGCCTCCCAGCCGAGCGTCAGCCCGCGCACCAGCGGCGCCCACAACAGCCAGACGAAGGCCGCGACACCCACCGCTTCCCAGCCGGCAAGATCGGGCACGCGCAACGCATGGCCGGTCGCGACGAACAGCGGCCTTTCCAACCCTATGCCGGCGAGGAGCAGCGCACCGATGACGGCCTCCACCACGCGCACTTCCGGCGGGGCCGGCGCGCTGAGGAGGCCGTAGAGCGCCAGCGCCGCGAACAGCGCCGACGCCCGCCATGGCGTGGTGAGTGCTCCCATGCCGCCAGGATCGCACGCGAGGGGCATTCCTGCCACACCCGGCGGCGTTTTGCCGGCACGCCCGTGCCGAGCACGGTCGGTCGTTCACACCCGCGGCGAATCGCCCTATATAACAAAGGTGGTAAGTCTATCTGGTGCATGATGCTTTTCCCCCTTGGTCCATCCAATGCCCGCGGCTCCGGCCATTGGCCGCCCGCCCCGATCGGATTAGCGCTGTGGGGGCTGTTCGCCGTGGTCATTGGCGTGCTGGCGGTGGTCAAGCCGGGGCGGCCGATCACGCACATCTACCGCGACGCGGCGCTCGACTGGTGGTCGGGCGTGCCGGTCTACACAGGCGGCATCCACGGCTTCCTCTATTTCCCGTCCAGCGCCGTGCTGTACGGGCCGTTCGCGGCGCTGCCGCTCGGGCTGTGCGACCAGATCTGGCGGCTGCTGCTGGTGGCGGTCTTCTCCGCCGCCATCGCCCGCACGGCGGCGCTGCTGCGACGCGACGCAGCGCACTGGACCGCCGCCTGGGTGCTGGCGCTCGCCATCCCAACCGCCTCCATCAACCTGCTGCGCGGTCAGTGGGAGCTGATGATGGTGTCCATCATCCTGCACGCCGCCATCGACATCGCCCGCGGCGATGAGCGGCGCGGCGGCTGGCTGCTGGCGCTGGCGGTGGCGCTGAAGCCGCTGGCGCTGGTGCCGGCGCTGCTGTTCGGCGCGGTGCGGCCGGGCGTGCGGGGGACGCTGCTGTTCGGGTTGGTGGCGGCGGCCGCGGTGCCGTTCCTCCACCCCGACCCGGCCTATGTGGCCGGACAATACGTCGCCATGGTGGCGAAGCTGACCACCGCCGCGGCACCGGACAGCGGCAGCTGGTTCGACCTGACGACGCTGCTGGCGAGCGCAGGCGTGCGCCCGAGCTATCCCGCCATGACGCATCTGCGCATCGCCGCGGCGCTGGCCACGCTGGCGGTGGCGTTCACGGCGACGCAGCGGCTCGACCGGCCGACGGCGACGCTGGTCACCGTCATGCTGGCGGTGTTCTATCTGGTGCTGTTCAACCCCCGCACCGAAGAGGGCTCCTACCTCAACGTTGCGGCACTGGCGGCGCTGGCCGCCTTCGCCGAGCACCGGCGGCAGCCGACCGGCGCGCTGTGGGTCGTGCTGGGCGCGGTGGTGTTCGGTCTCGGCATGCATTTCTACGGCGACTGGATCTACCGCCCGACCCGGCCGTGGCTGAAGCAGGCGCTGACCCTCGGCCTCTATCCCTATGTGGCGTGGATCGTCGTCACCGGCCGCAGCCTCGCCACACCGGAGCCGGAGCCGGAACCGGCCGGGGCATGGCGGGCGGACCGGGTGGCGCTGGCGGTCTGCCTGGGCGTCGTCCCGCTGTGGGCGCTGGACCGCTTCGCCATCGGCGTGCCGGTGCGCGCGTGGCTGGCGGATTTCGACGCCGACGATTTCGCCGCCCTGGCCGCCGCGGTGCTGCTGGCCGCGTTCGTGCTGCCGGCGGCCAGCGGCCCGGTACGGGCGTGGATGCGCCGCCGACGACGGCGGTAAGCGGCCGGCCTCGACGTACGCCGCCGCACGCGCTATCTGATCGGCGAGGTTGTACACCGGAGGCATCATGGTCGAGGACATTCCCCTCCCCGGCGCGCGGCTCGGCACGCGGCGCGCGCTGTCGGTGCACCGGTTCGGCACGCCGGGCGCCCGGCCCAAAGCGTATGTCCAGGCGGCGCTGCACGCCGACGAGACGCCGGGAATGCTGGTCGCGCACCACCTCATCCGCCTGCTGCGCGACGCCACGGTGACCGGCGAAGTGGTCGTGGTGCCGGCGGCGAACCCCGTGGGCCTGGCCCAAATGGTCGAGGGCACGCACGTCGGGCGCTACGCGCTCGACGGCGGAGGCAACTTCAACCGGCATTTCCCCGACCTCGCGGCCGCGGCGGGGGACCGGCTGCACGGCCGGCTGGGCGACGACCCGGCCGCCAACACGGCCGTGGTGCGCGAGGCGCTGCACAAGGCGCACGCCGCGCTGACTCCGGGCGACGAGGTGGCGGCGCTGCGCCACGCGCTTCTCGGGCTGGCGCTGGACGCCGACCTCGTGCTCGACCTGCACTGCGACAAAGAGGCGGTGCCGCACCTTTACACCGGCGAGGCGCTGTGGCCGGAGACCGCCGACATCGCCGCCGAACTGGGCTGCCGCGCGGTGCTGCTGGAGCGGGAATCGGGCGGCGAGCCCTTCGACGAAGCCTGCGCGGCACCCTGGTGGAGGCTGGCCGAGCGGTTCGGAGCGGCCACGCCGGTGCCCTCCGCCTGTGTCGCCGTGACGGTCGAGCTGCGCGGCAAGGCCGACGTGTCCGACGCGCTGGCCGAGGCCGACGCCCGCGCCATCCTGCGCGTGCTGGCCCGGCGCGGCATGGTTGCCGGCAAGGCTGCCCCCCTGCCCGCCCTGGCGTGCGAGGCGACGCCGCTGTCGGGCCTGGAGCGGCTGACGGCGCCCTGCTCGGGAATCATCACCTACCACCGCGAGGTCGGAGAATGGGTGTCGGCGGGCGATCTGGTGGCGGACATCGTCGACCCCACGGCGGCCGACCCGGCCACCGGGCGCACGCCGCTGCGGGCGGGCGGCGCGGGGCTGGTGATGGCGCGCAGCAACGTACGCTTCGCCGGGCTGGGCGATCTGGTGGCATCGGTGGCCGGACGCGAGCCCCTGGAGGGGCACGGTCGCGGCCTGCTGTTCGACTGAGTCTCAGGTATAGCGGACCGCCGCCTGCTCCAGGCGGTAGAACAGTCCCTCGTGCGGCTTGAGCCGCAGCGTGCCGGCGACCACCACGGCGTTGCGCGTCTCGGCCGCCGGGGTCTGCGTGTGGACATGCAGCATTGTGGCGGGTCCCGGCCGCTCGCAGGCCGGACAGCCGACCGGGTTGGCGGCAAGGATGAAGCGGCGCTGCGGCCCACCCTCGGTCAGCGGCACCATGAAGCCGCGCAACGTCACCTGGACGCCATCCAGTGCTTTGATTTTGGCAGAGAATTGCGGCTCCGACGCCGCACCGGCGATGCGCACGTCGGACAGGTCGCGCCACAGCGCGGTGAACTCATCGAGGGCGAGGTGGAAGCGGCCCGCGGGGTGCGTCGGCTCGGCCGCACCGCCGGCCCATACGGCCATCCCGGCAATCGGCGCCAACGCCAGCGGCAACAACACCTGACGGCGTGTCGTCATGGTCTTTCCTCCCGGTGCGGTGAACCCGCAGCAGCCATTTTTCGGCAAATCTGGCTTTGAACGAATTGTTCCGAACTCCCCGGCTCGCGTCAACACCTCAAATGTCCATAAGCGCCAATGCGCCGACGCGCCAGAATCGCCATATCATCCTCAACCCCCAAACCGGAGCCCCGCCCCGCATGCTGAGAAGCGCCCCCACCGCAAAGCCCGCGCTGCTGCGCGTCAGCGAGGACCAGACCGCCGAACTGGCCGACATGTTCCGCCTGATGAGCGACCCGAGCCGGCTGCGCATCATCCTTGCTTGCCTGGAGACGCCGACCTCGGTCGGCGACATGGCGGCGGCCGTGGGGCTGTCGCCCTCGCTGGTCAGCCACCACCTGCGCCTGCTGCGCGCCGGGCGGCTGATCCAGGCCGAGCGGCGCGGCAACCGTGTCTATTACCTGATCACCGACGAGCATATCCGCCGGGTGCTGTCCGACATGGTCGACCACGTCGCCGAAAGCGACGACCTCGACCCCGATGCGCCAAACGATCCGCCGACGTAGAATATTCGTACTCTATATAATAAAATCGAAATGGAATTTGACGGGGGCGGCGTTCGCCCCCATAGTCGTTGTGCATTGCAGCATAGCGGTGCGCAGTCGAGGTAGGACCATGGAAACATTTCGATTCCAGCCGGGCGAGACCCCGGTCCTGCTGAGCATCCCGCACGTCGGCACGGACATCCCGCCAGACATCGCTGCGGGCATGACCGACGCGGCGCTGAAGGTGCCGGACACCGACTGGTTCCTCGACCGCCTCTATCACTTCGCTCCGGCGCTGGGCATCGGATTCCTGAAGGCGACGTGTTCGCGCTACGTGGTCGACCTCAACCGCGACCCGGCCGGGGCGTCGCTGTACGCCGGCGCCGACAACACCGAACTGTGCCCGCTGACCACATTTGACCACGAGCCGATCTACAAGCCCGGTCACGAGCCCGACTCCGCCGAGGTGCAGCGCCGCATCGAGACTTACTGGCGCCCTTACCATGAACAGTTGCAGCGCGAGCTGCACGCGCTGCGCGAGCGGTTCGGCATCGCCATCCTGTTCGACGCGCACTCCATCCGGTCCGAGGTGCCGCGCTTCTTCAAGGGCCGGCTGCCCGACTTCAATCTGGGCACCGGCGACGGCATGACCGCCTCACCGAAGCTGGTCGGCCGGCTGATGAACGTGTTGACCGCGAGCGAGAAGTATACGTCGGTGCTCAACGGCCGCTTCAAGGGCGGCTATATCACGCGCGCTTACGGCAATCCCGAGCACGGCACCCACACCGTCCAGCTCGAGCTGAGCCAGCGCACCTACATGGACGAGACGCCGCCCTTCCGCTTCCGCGACGACCTCGTTTCCGAGGTGCGCCCATCGGTGGAGCGCCTGCTGGACGTCGTCGTCGAATGGACGCGCGAGCACGCCTGGGCGAAGCGGACCAGGGCGTCTTAGGGGGCTCCTGCCCCCTACACCCACACGCCCCGCACGAAGGGGGCGATCTGCGTGTCTTCCATGATGATGTGGTTCACCAGCCAGTCGGCGGTGAAGGCGTAGATCCGCTCGCCGTTGGCGCGCGTCGGTTCCTTGGCGAAGATGTTGGACAGGTCACCAATCGCCTTCACCGCCTTGACGTGGCGGACCTTGTGCTCTTCCAGCTTGGGGAAGTGGACCGACTCCATGATCTTCTCTTCACGCCGGAAGTGCTGGTGCGTGTACTCCAGCAGCTTCATCAGCGTCTTGGCAACACGCGCGGGCAGGTAGACGCGCGCGTTCAGCGCCGCGTCCAGCTCGTTCAGGTACTCGATCAGGTGCTTGTGATCCTCGTCGATGACCGGTTGCCCGACGCTGAGCTGCCGCCGCCACGCTATCGCACCCATGCTGCCTCCGGAACCGTGTGCCCGCCTTGCTGGGCACCCACAGGCGGATTATGCGTCGTTCGCGCCCGCGAAGAAGGAAGCATGCGGGCGCACGGCAATTTGACGCACCCCGAATCCACACGCAAAAGGGGCGGACGCAGACACGCCCGCCCCTTTCCGGCAACGCAGCTGAGGATCAGCCGACGATGGAGTAGCCGCAGTCCACGTAGGTCGTGGCGCCGGTGATGCCCTTGGCACCATCGGTGGCGAGGAAGGCGGTCGTGTAGCCGACCTCCTCGATGGTCACCAGACGGTGCTCCGGCGCGCGGTCGGCGGCCTTGGCCATCAGCTCGTCGAAATGCGCGATGCCCGAGGCGGCGCGCGTCTTGATCGGACCCGGCGAGATGGCGTGCACGCGGATGCCCTTCGGGCCCAACTCCGAGGCGAGGTAGCGCACGGAAGACTCCAGCGCGGCCTTCACCGGGCCCATGACGCCGTAGTTCTCGATGACGCGCTGCGAGCCGAAGTAGGACATGGTGAACAGAGTACCACCGTCCTTCATCAGCGGCTCGGCGTAGCGGGCCATGCGGATGAACGAGTGGCAGGACACGTCCATCGCCGCCGAGAAGCCGTCGCGCGAGCAATCGGTGACGCGGCCGTGCAGGTCCTCGCGCGGGGCGAAGGCGATGGAGTGCAGCGCGAAGTCGAGCTTGCCCCACTTCTGCTCGATCTTCTCGAACATGGCCTTGAGCTGGCCTTCACCGGTGACGTCCACCGGTTCGAAGATCTCGGTCTCGAGCTCGCGGGCCAGCGGCTCCACGTGCGGCTTGGCCTTCTCGTTCAGGTAGCTGATCGCCAGATCGGCGCCCAGCGCCTTGAAGGCCTTGGCGCAGCCATAGGCGATCGACTGGTCGTTGGCGATGCCGAGGATCAGGCCCTTCTTGCCGGCAAGGCTGGCGGCGGCAGGAATCATCGTGGTCATCAGGAAGTATCCCATCAGGATGGTAAGGAATGGCGATCAGGTCGCTGACTGGTCGGTTGTTCCGTGCGGCGAACCATTGCATGACGAAGTACTGATGCAAGGACGCGCCGGGTTCAACATTCCTCCCCACGGGCAGCGGACCGGTTGTGCGGCGCACCATAGAACAGACGCGCCGGCTGCGCAACTTGCGAATACTGCAACAAATCTGACAAGAATTGGCTATTCCGTGGTCATACGGCGTCCACCCCTGGATGCGCGCCCTCAATGCGCAATACCGGCAAACATTTCACCGGCTGGAAGCACGAAAAAGGCCATTTCTGATCGAAAAGACCTTTTTGTGACCGGCATATTGAGCGCTGGCGCGCGTCAGGTGATGCCTGGAGAAAAAGCCGGCGGATCGCTGGCCGGGAACGATTCCTTCGAGGCCTCGTCCACCGTCTCGTCGCAGTCGGAATAGATGTCGCCGGGGTGACGGGCGAACTGGTTGCGCCCCTCCTCGACATCCTGGCTGGGAATCGCCGGGTCGTGATGCTCGTTCCACTCCTCCATCAGCCCATAGACCGGGCAATAGCCGGTCAGCCCGCGCGCCACCAGCGCGCCGCCGACCAGCGCCATGGCGGCCCCGGTGATGGTGGGCCGGCGCATGCCGAGCACCGCCAGGATGCCGCCGCCGACCAGCGACGCCACACGCTCGGCGTGGCCGACGTTGATCATGCGGTCGAATTCGTCGATGTGGCCGTGGTGCGCCATCGCTCGCCTCCCCGTTTTGCTGAATCCCGTTGGTTCACTGCTGCGGCGCGCCGCTGGACGAGCCGGTTCCGGTGCCGCTGGCGTCGGGCGCGGTGCTGCCGGTGCTGGTGCCGGTGCTGGGCGCCGGAGCCGGTGGGGTGCTGCGCGCCTGGATGAGTTCCTGGTTGAGGCGGGTGACCTCCTGGCTGAGCTGCTGGACCTGCTGGTTCAGCCGCCCCACCGCATCGCCGCTGCCGACCGTCGCCTCCGCCGGCGGCAGCGCCGTGGCGTCCTGCACCCAGTAGGGCGGGACGCCGTAATAGGTGTGCACGGCCATCGCCCATTGGCGGTCGGCCATGGCTGGCCGGTCGGAGCCGCTGAGTTGCGGGGCGCCCCTCAGGCGTTCCTTCGATACGTTGAGCACCAACCCCTCGCCGTTGGGGTTGGCGGCGAAGGCCGCCCAGGGCACGGGCATCTTGTGTTGGCCGAGACCGAGGAAGCCGCCCACCTCGACGACGGCGTAGGCGATGCGGCCGCTGGCCGGGTCGAGCATCACGTCGTCGATGGAGCCGACGTCCTCGCCCTGCGCGCCATACAGCTTGATTCGCTCCAGCTCCTTGCCGGTCATGGCGTGCGGTGCCTCGATGCTGCGCGCCATCGCCAGCCCCTTGCGCACCTGGACGGCACAGCCGTCAGCGTTGCCGGTCTGGCCCAGCCGCACCGCCGCTTGCCGCAGCGCGCGCAGGCCGCCGATCTCGGCCGGAGTCGGCGGCGGGGCCAGGGTGCCGCCGGCCTCCAGCGCGGCAATGCGCTGGTCCAGCCGGTCGAGGTCGGGGCACGGCGGCTGCTGCGCCCAGGCCACACCGGAAACGGCCACACCGGAAACCGGCGCCGCGCTCAGGAACAACGCCACGCCCAGCAGGCCGAGGCTGCGGGGGTACTGTCGCAATCGCATGCGGGGGCTCTCCGTCCGGACGGAACATGTGCCCCTTGAACGGCTCGGCCAAGGCGGAGGTTCCCCGCCGGACAGGCTCAGGGACGCAGAGTCTCGAACGGAGTCGGGCGTCCGAAGAAGCGGCCGGCCAGCGCGCTGACCCACCCGGCATCGCCGGTGGTGAAGAAGTGCCGGCCCACGGGATCAGTCTGCGGCGACGGTGCGTATTCCGGGTGGCGCTCCAGGTAATGCTCCAGCGAGCGGGCCACCAGGGCGGGCTGTGACAGCACCTCGACCCCGACCGGCAGGGCCTCGGCGAACAGGTGCGCCACCAGCGGGTAGTGCGTGCAGCCGAGCACCACCGAATCGAGCCGCTGCCCATCCAGTTGGCGGACGAGGTCCGCCACGCAGCCGCGCACCGCCGGCCGGATGGCGTCGTCGGGCGCGCCCTCCTCGATCAGCGGCACGAGGTCCGGGCAAGCCTGCTGGACGACGGTGACGTCCGGCGCGCGCTTGCCGATCTCGCGCGGGAAGGAGCCGGAGGCGACGGTGGCGGCGGTGGCGAAGACGCCCACCGTGCGCGGCTCCGGCAGTCGGTCGGCGAGCGGCGCCTCGACCATCCACGGCACGCGGGTGATCGCCTCGACCATGGGCACCAGCACGCCCAGCACGTTGCGGCCGGGATAGGCGTCGCGCAGCCACGTCTGCTGCATGCGGCGCAGCGCCACCGCCGAGGCGGTGTTGCACGCCAGCACGACCAGCCCGCAGCCTTGTGCGAACAGCCGCTCCACACCGGCGAGCGTCAGCGCGTAGATCGCCTCATCGCTGCGCGGGCCGTAGGGGGCGTGGGCGTGGTCGCCCAGATAGACGAAGGGCCGGCCGGGGGCGGCGTCGACCAGTGCCCGCAGCACCGTCAACCCGCCATGGCCGGAATCGAAGACGCCGATCACCGAATGAAAACCCTCTGGGAAAGGATGACCCCCAGTTTCCGCATCGACGCCGGAAACGGGTGTGAGAACGTTGGGCGCGGCAGTATGCCACGACCGGGCCGCGGGGGAAGCCCGCCGCACGCCCTGCGGACAGGAAAAAGGGGCCGCGATGCAGCCCCTCCCCGTCCGATGATCCGCGATGCGTCAGCCCAGGATTTCGGCGATGGCCTCCTTCTCGTGGACTTCCTGCTCGAAGCGGACCATCTCCGGGCCAACCGCGTCGCGGATCGACACCATGCCGATGGGCCGGCCCCGCTCCACCACCGGCAGGTGGCGGAAAGCGCCGTCGTGCATCATGTGCAGCGCGTGCATGATCGGGCGGTCGGGGCTGATGGTGGTGGGGTCCGGCGTCATTACCTCGGCGACCGTCGTGCGGTCGGGGTCGAGTTGGCCGGCGAGCACGCGGAACAGCGCATCGCGCTCGGTGAAGATACCGACCAGCCGGTCGCCGTCCACCACCGCCAGAGCGCCGATCCTGCATTCCTTCATCATGTGCGCCGCCGTGCGGACGGACGCCGTCTTGGAAACCGTGACGATGCGCTGGTTGCGGACGATCTCGCGAATGGGCCGGTTCGGCATGCTGTTCCCCCCTTTGGTGTGCGACAGTGTATCTCGGCAAGAATGATGCGCAGGGCGCCCGGATCGAGCAATACACAAATGGTCCCAAGACCATTCGCGACCGAATGGAATAGAGGTCGGATCTTGGTCATAAGAAGCGCCATGGCCGAGGGGCTACCCCCATCGCGCCGGCCGGCACTAGGGAGGCAGCCTTTATGATCGGGGACGGACAGCGGGGCGGAGAGCGCATGCGGGACATCGCCACGGCACTCGGGTACACGCTGACGGTCGCGCTCGCGGCGTTCGCCTGCTATGTCGGCTACACGACGATCCTCGGGTTGCGCTCCGATCCGCTGGCGCAGGTCGCCGCCGCGCTGTGCGGTGTGGTGTCCGGTGCGGTCGCGTGGCCTCGGCCTCCGTTGGCGGTGGCGCTGTCCCGCCCTCACATCGCCTTGCAGATCGGCAGCCGCACCGCGCTGCTGTTCTACCTGCTGTTCACCACCGCCACCGTGGTCGAGCGCTTCCCCGAGTATTTCGGCGAGGTGGACGGCGTCAACCAGAGCGTCGCCACCTTGCTGCTCAGCCTGCCGGCCTTGGTGGTGATGTCGCTGGGCGCGATGATCTACGCGACTTTCGGCGCCGCGTTCTTCCTCTCGGTGTTCCTCGCCAGCATCTGGGTGTGGCTGGCACGCCGCGCGCACCAGCCCTCCGCCTAGACCTCTTCTGGGAAGCAGCCGCTGCGCGCGGCCACCACGGCCACCTGGGTGCGGTTGCGCACGCCCAGCTTCTGCATGATGGCGCGCACGTGCACCTTCACCGTGCCTTCCAGGACGCCCAGCTCGCGGGCGATCTCCTTGTTGGAATGGCCGGCCAGCAGCAACTGAAAGACGTCGCGCTGACGGTCGGTCAGGCGATCGAGGATCTGCCCGGTCGGGCGCGCCGCCTCGGCCGCCACGCTGCCGCTCAGCACGGCGCGCGGCAGCGGCAGGAACGTCTCGCCGGTCAGCGCCAGCGAGATGGCGTGCTCCAGCACGGCGGTCGAACTCGTCTTCAGGATGTAGCCCTTGGCCCCCATGCGGACGCTGTCGACAATGTCCGCCACCTCGTCGGAACCGGAGATCACCAGCAGCGGCACCGTCCCCAGCGTCTCGACCATGCGGCGGATGCCGTCGCGGCCCTGGCGGTCGGCGAGATTGAGGTCGAACAGAACCAGCGTCAGGTCGCGCACGCGGGACGCGATGTCCAGCGCCTCGGCCAGCGACCCGGCCTCGATGACCTGGGCGTCGGGATGGATCTCGCCCACGGACAGCGCGAAGCCATGCCGCACCAGGGGGTGATCGTCCACCACGAGGAACTTGCGCACCTTGGCGCGCACAGCCCTCTCACCCCCAATCGAACGCACCTGTACTTCCATCGTATCGTTACCTTCATCCTGCCGCGGCTGTTCAGGTAAACCGGCATTCGCACCGGTTCAGGCAGCTTATTCGCTGTCATGGCGCCGCGGCTTCTCCGATTCCATCGAAAACTACTACTTTCGATTTGGCTCGGCTGACCGATCACGTCGAGCGCCTTGCGCGCTTACAACACGGAAGTTCCTTGCAGCGCCAACGGACACTCGTATAAAACACTTCAGCATTCAGGGTAAAGCCCGCATTTTCCACGCAATATGAGATAGTTTTTCTGTTTTTACCAACCTTCTTCGAATAACGATTTATACCATAAGACCAACGCACACGCGACCTCATGGAGGAAGCTTAATGGACACCTGGAACGTGATGCTCGTAGACCATGACCGGCTGTTCTCGGCCGCGCTTGGGACTCTCATCAGTAGCGGTCCCTTCCGGATCTGCCAGTACGCTGTAGACTCGTCCGACGCGGCGACGGCCGTCGAGCGGGGCACCGAGCCCGACCTCATCGTCATGGCGCTTCAGGACGGCTCGGCGGAGGAAATGGGCGGCATCAAGCGGCTGCGCGCCGCCACCGGCGCACGCATCGCCGTGCTCGCCGACGACGTGGTCGACCGCTCGCTGTCCATGGCGCTGAAGGCCGGGGCCGACGCCTATCTCAACAAGTCGATGTCCAGCGAATCCCTGCTGCGCTCGTTGCAGCTGGTCATGCTGGGCGAGGTGGTCTACCCCACACACGTGGCAAGCCTGCTGATCGCCACCGCCAACGAGCGCCCGACCCCGACCCGCGCGACCCCGGCCAACAACGAACTGTCCAAGCGCGAGGTGCAGATCCTGCGCTGCCTGCTGGCCGGCCAGTCCAACAAGGCCATCGCCCGCAACCTGCACATCACCGAAAGCACGGTGAAGATGCACTTCAAGAACGTGATGCGGAAGATCAACGCCCAGAACCGCACGCAGGCCGCTGTCTGGGCCATCCAGAACGGCCTGTCGCCACTGGTCAGCGCGTAGCACATCCCCCCTCCCCCGCTTCGGGCGAGGGAGGGGGCGGAAGCCCGTTTACTCGGCCGCACTGCGCCGGCCGTGCCGGCCTTCGGCGAACTCCTCGATCATCTTCGGGCAGAAGTTCGGCAAATCCCTGGGGTTGCGCGAGGTGACCAGACCGCGATCCGTCACCACGCTCTCGTCCACCCAGGTGGCGCCCGCGTTCGTCAGGTCCGTCTTCAGCGACGGCCAGGACGTCATACGCCGGCCGCGCACGGCGCCAGCATCGATCAGCGTCCACGGGCCGTGGCAGATGGCGGCGATGGGTTTGCTCGCCTCCGCGAACGAGCGGACGAAGGCGATTGCCTTCGGTTCCAACCGCAGGGCATCGGGGTTCATTACCCCGCCCGGCAGCATGAGCGCGTCGTACGCCCCGGCGTCCGCCTGGTCGAGCGTCCGGTCCACCGGCACGGCGTCGGCTTTGTCGTGATGCTTCCAGCCCTGGATGGCGCCGCTCTTGGGCGACACCACGTGCACGGTGGCACCGGCCTCCTTCAGGGCCTTCACCGGTTCGGTCAGTTCCGACTGCTCGAAGCCGTCGGTGGCGAGCACGGCAACGGTCTTGCCGATCAGGTTCTTCGCCATGATGCGATCCTCCCTTTCGATTTGGCATACGCCCTTCCAACCTTTGCGCTCCGGCGGGGTTCCATGGGCTTCCCCAGCGGGACGGCTGTGGCATATTGGGCGTATGTGGACCTTCGACACCGACCGCCGCGCCCTGTGGGACGACACCGGACGCCGCTTCGACCCGGCGCACCGTACCTGGACGCCCGCCCCGCCCCCGCCGGACGGCATCGCCGTCAATGATGCCGAGGTGGTGCGCTGGCTCCAGCGCGACAGCGGTTCGCCGTGCCGGCCGCCGGTCGGCATCATCGGCCCGCGCGAACCCACCGCCGAGCAGGAGGCGCTGGCCGAAGCCATCGGCGCCGGGCTGGCGGAGATGGGCCTCGTCGTGCTGTGTGGCGGACGGTCCGGCGTCATGGAGGCGGCGTGCCGCGGCGTGGCGCGGGCCGGCGGCCTGTCCATCGGCCTGCTGCCCGGCGAGGAGTGGAACACGGCCAACCCCTACGTCACCGTGCCCATCGCCACCGGCATCGGCGTCGCCCGCAACGCCCTGATCGCCCGCGCGGCGGTGTGCCTGATCGCGGTGGGCGGCGGCAACGGCACGCTGTCGGAGATCGCCTTCGGCCTGCAATTCGGCCGTCCGGTGTTCGCCCTGGCCGGCGCGCCCAAGGTGGCCGGCACGGTCGAACTCGAGGGCTGGGACACCTTGCTGCCGCGCGTGGCACGCGTGGCGCTGAACCACCCCGGCTAACGACACGCGACGAACCGTCACCTCCCGCAATCTCAGGTCGCTATTTCATACGAATGTGCGCAAAAATGATGACGGCGGCCGGAATCCCCCGGCCGCCGCATCAAAGGAGGCAAAAGGCATGAAAAGGATGCCCTTTCTCCTGGTCTTCGAGTGGCGGGGCTGGCTGATCACGATCATCCGGCGGCGCCGCAAGAAGACCTAAGGGGCGGCCGGTGGGTGTTCGCAGCACCCACCGGCCACCTCCGACAATATAGCATCGACACGCGGCGCGGGCAAATCCCTGGCCGCGCCTTTACTCCTCAATGGGATGGCAGGGCTTGCAGGAGGTCGGCCAGGGCTCGCCGAGATCCTCGACCAGACAGCGCCACGATGGGCCGTCCAGGCGGATGCAGCCGCCGCCGGCGAAGTTCAGCACCACCCCACCGCCCTCCGCCGTCTCCAGCGACAGCAGTTCCAGGAACTGCCTGCGGTCCTTGAGGTCCAGGCCCCGCATCTTGACGCCGGTCACCCCCTCGACCCGCACACCGCAGTTCACGCGTTCGAAGGGGTACTGATCGTCGTCCTCGGCGGTCGGGCCTTCGGCGTCGCGCGGGCGGTCACTGGCCTCCCAGCGGAAGCGGCTGACCACCGCCACGAAGCGCTTCTCGTCGGGCAGGTAGCACATGTCGCCAATGGGAACGATGGCGTCTTGCAGACAGGCGGAAACGACCTTCAGGTCTTCCTGGTCCTCGGCGCGCAACCGGATCGGCGTGGTCATGGCTCCATTCCCGTCCTAGGGCTCCAGCGTCTAGTCCTCGCCGCCGCCGCCGATGCGCTCGATGTCGGCGCCGCAGGCGGCCAGTTTCTCTTCGACCCGCTCATAGCCGCGGTCCAGATGGTAGACGCGGTTGATCGTCGTCTCCCCCTCGGCCGCCAGCCCGGCCAGCACCAGCGACACCGAGGCGCGCAGATCGGTGGCCATGACCGGCGCGCCGGTCAGCCGCTCGACCCCGCGCACCAGCGCCGAGGAGCCGTGCACGGTGATGCGCGCACCCATGCGCATCAGTTCCGGCGCGTGCATGAAGCGGTTCTCGAAGATCGTCTCGGTGATCATCGCCGCCCCGCGCGCCGTGCTCATCAGCGCCATCATCTGCGCCTGGAGGTCGGTCGGAAAGCCTGGGAACGGCTCGGTCATCGCATCGACGCCGTGCAGTTCGCCGTTGGCGCGGGAGACGCGGACGCCGTTTTCCGTGTCGGTGAAGGTCACGCCGGCCTGCTGGAGCGTGGTCACCACCGACTGGATGAGGTCGAGCCGCGTGTTGGTGATCTCCAGATCACCGCCGGTGATGGCGGCGGCCATGACGTAAGTGCCGGTCTCGATGCGGTCGGGCACCACGGAATGCGTGGCGCCGTGCAGCCGGTCGACGCCGCGGATGCGCAGCGTGTCGGTGCCGATGCCCTGGATGTCGGCGCCCATGGCGACCAGACAGTGCGCGAGGTCGGTCACTTCCGGCTCGCGGGCAGCGTTGACCAGCACGGTCTCGCCCTTCGCCAGCGTCGCCGCCATCAGCAGATTCTCGGTGGCGCCGACGGAGACCTTGGGGAAGACGAACTCGGCACCCTTCAGGCCACCCGGCGCCTTGGCGACGATGTAGCCGCGGTCCAGTTCGATCTCCGCCCCCATGGCCTGGAGGCCCTTGATGTGCAGATCCACCGGCCGCGCGCCGATGGCGCAGCCGCCTGGCAGCGACACCCGCGCCTCGTGGCAGCGCGCCACCAGCGGCCCCAGCACCAGCACGCTGGCGCGCATCTTGCGCACCAGATCATAGGGGGCGGTGGTGTTGGTGAGGTCGCGGGCGGTCAGCTCGATCACGCGCCCGGCGCAGTTGCCGCCGGCGCCTGCGAGGTGGATCGCCACTCCATGCTGGAGCAGCAGGTTGCACAGCGTGTTGATGTCCGCGAGGATCGGCAGGTTCTTGAGAACCAGCGTCTCGTCGGTCAGCAGGCTGGCGGTCATCAACGGCAGTGCCGCGTTCTTGGCGCCACCGACTTCGATGGAGCCACGCAGGGGACTACCGCCGCGGATGCGAATCCTATCCATGGGACCTATGAGTGTCTGTGCTGTAGGGATGGTGCCGACGAACCGGGATTACAAGACGCCCCGCCGCGTCTACAGACGCGGCAGAGTGACGCCCTTCTGCCCCATGTACTTGCCGGACTTGTCGGCGTACGAGGTCTCGCACACGGTGTCGCCCTTGAGGAACAGGAACTGGCACAGCCCCTCGTTGGCGTAGACCTTGGCGGGCAGCGGCGTGGTGTTGGAGATTTCCAGCGTCACATGGCCTTCCCACTCCGGCTCCAGCGGCGTCACGTTGACGATCAGGCCGCAGCGGGCGTAGGTGCTCTTGCCCAGGCAGATCACCAGCACGTCGCGCGGGACGCGGAAATATTCCACTGTGCGGGCCAGGGCGAAGCTGTTCGGCGGGATGATGCAGACGTCGGTCTTGCGATCGACGAAGCTGTTTTCCGAGAATTTCTTCGGATCGACGATGGCGCTGTCGACGTTGGTGAAGATCTTGAACTCGTCGGCGACGCGGGCGTCGTAGCCGTAGGAGCTGAGCCCGTAGGAAATCACGCCCGCGCGCTCCTGGCGGTCGACGAAGGGCTCGATCATGCCCTTGGTCTCGGCCATCTCGCGAATCCAGCTGTCCGGCATGATGCCCACGGCTCACACTCCCAGTACGTAGAGATCGGTTACGAAAGATCGGTCAGGGGGTTGTAGCGGAGGGAGGCTGGAGGCTCAAGCGCGCGGATCGGCCGGCCTCACATACTCCGAATGCCGAGGCAGCATTACCGCGATGCTCGACGGCGGTACAGGTCCAAAATCGCGACATCCGGGAGACCACGAAGCGGCGCGGCATCCTTTGCGCTGTACCGGCCACCTCCGTGCGTTGCAGACTGCATCGGCAAACGCGATGAGTGGGAGGGGCGATTGCAAATCGAAGGCGCGAACATCGATCCCGCGGACGAGCGGTTCTGGGCCGGCATCCGCGCGCAGTATCAGGTCTCCACCGACTTCGTGAACCTGGAGAACGGCTATTTCAGCATCCAGGCCAAGCCGGTGATGACGGCGTTCGAAGCCTACAACCGCCTCGTCAACGCCGAGACGTCGCATTTCTACCGCCGCACCTACCCGGAACGGCACGAGGACATTCTCAGGCAACTGGCCGCCTTTACCGGCGCTGCCGAGGACGAGTTGCTCATCACCCGGAACACCACCGAGGCGATGAACATCCTGATCCAGGGCTACCCGTTCGCCGCCGGTGATGAAGTCGTCCTCGGCGACCACGATTACGACAGTGTCGTCGCGACCTTCGATATGGTCCGCGAGCGCAAGGGCCTGGTCATCGCCCGCGTGCGCCTGCCGCTCCACCCGCAGGACGACGACGAGATCGTCGGTCTCTACGAGCGCGCCATCACGCCAAGAAGCCGCGTCGTCCTGCTGACCCATATGATCCACACCACCGGCCAGATCCTCCCGGTCGCGAAGATCGCCCGCATGGCGCGGCGGCGCGGGGTGGACGTGATGGTGGACGCCGCCCATTCCTTCGCACAGATCGAGTACCGTTTCCCCGACCTTGCCGCCGACTTCGTGGCGGTCAACCTGCACAAGTGGCTCGGTGCGCCGCTCGGCGTCGGCCTGCTGCACATCCGCAAGGACCGTATCGCCGACATCGCGCCGCTGTACGGCGACGCGACCTTCGGCCCCGGCGACATCCGCCGGCTCGGGCATTTCGGGACCATCCCGGCGGGGCCGGTGCTGGCGATTGCCGACGCGCTCGCCTTCCATCGCACGGTGGGCGGGGCGAACAAGGAGGCGCGGCTTCGCTTCCTTCAGAACCGATGGGTGGATGCCGTCGCGGGATTCGACCACGTCGAGGTTCTCACCCCGCGTGCCGCGGAGCGGTCCTGCGCCATCGCCGCCTTCCGGGTGAAGGGCATGGAGTCGAAGCAGGTGGCGGAGCACTTGTTCCACGCGCATCGGATCTTCACGGTCGAGCGCACCATCGACGGCGGCAGCGGCGTGCGCGTGACGCCGCACCTCTACAACACGCCCTCGGATCTGGACCGCCTCGTCGCCGCGTTGAAGGATTTGCCCGGCTAGGACGGCGTCTCTTCGCCGTCCTTGTCCTCCCGCGCCCGCGCCTGTTCCTTGCGCTTCTTCAGGTTCTCGCGCAGGCGCTCGGCCAGCCGGTCCTGGCGTTCGGGGCTCTTGACCTTGCCGGATTTCGGGGCGTCGTCGGTCATGCGGCGCTCGCCGGGAGTTCGGCCGCGGCCGGGACCGTGTCCCAGCGCGCCTTCCAGGCTTGGAACATCAGCACCGCCCACAGCCGGTGCTGCCAGTTGCGGCGGCCGGACTGGTGCTCGGCCCAGAAGCGCCTGACGGTGGCGGCGTCCAGCACCCCGTCCTCGCGCAGCCGGCGCTCGTCCAGCAGATCCTCGGCCCAGTCGCGCAACGGGCCACGCATCCACTCCCCGATGGGCACGCCGAAGCCCATCTTCGGCCGCTCGATCATCGCCTTGGGCACGTGCCGGTACAGCACTTGGCGCAGCAGGTGCTTGCCCTGCCCGCCGCGGATCTTCTGGCTGAGCGGCAGGCGCCACGCGAACTCCACCACGCGGTGGTCGAGCAGTGGCACCCGCGCCTCCAGCGCCACCGCCATGCTGGCGCGGTCCACCTTGGCGAGAATATCGTCCGGCAGGTAGGTCGCGGCGTCCAGATACTGCATGCGCTCGACGAAATCCGGCACGGCGGCGCCGACGCGCTCGTCCCACAGCAGGCCGTGCGGCTCGCGCCCGCCCAGCACCAGCGCCTCGGGGTGATGCCACTGGCTGACCAGCCCGCGGTACAGCGCGTCGGCGTCGGCCGCACCCAGGATGCTCGCCAGCTTGTGCAGCTTGTCGCCGGCCAAACGCGGCATGCCCGGCAGGCGGCCGACCAGCGCGTCCCAGCGCCCCGGCGGCACCGCGCGGATCAGGCCCGCCGCCGCCCCGCGCAAGGCCCCCGGCACCGGCCCCATGGTCCGCCACAGCTTCGAACCGAGGAAATAGCGGTTGTAGCCGGCGAACAACTCGTCACCGCCATCGCCGGACAGCGCGACGGTGACCGAGCGGCGCGTCAGTTCCGACACCAGGAAGGTCGGCACCTGCGAGGAGTCGGCGAACGGCTCGTCGTACCACTCCGCCAGCCGCGGGATGACCTCCAGCGCGTGGGCGGGTTCGACGGTCAGTTCGGTGTGGTCGGTGCCGAGGTGCTGCGCCACCGCGCGGGCGTCGGCGGATTCGTCGAAGCCGGCTTCCTTGAAGCCGATGGTGAAGGTGCGCACCGGCCGGCTCGACTGCGCCTGCATCAGCGCGACCACCGTCGACGAGTCCACGCCGCCCGACAGGAACGCGCCCAGCGGCACGTCGGCCACCATCTGCCGGCCGATGGCGTCCTTCAGCAACGCTTCCAGCCGGTCGGCGGCCTCCGCGTCCGACAGATCCAGCCGGTCGGACAGGCCGGCTTGCACCGCCGCCTCCAGCGACCAGTAGGTGGTGCGCACCGGCTCGGCGCCGCCGCGGAAGGTCAGGATGCAGCCGGGCTCCAGCTTGTGGACGCCCTGGTAGACGCTGTGCGGCGCGGGAATATAGGCGAAGCGGAAGTACGCGGTCAGCGCGTCGCGGTCGATCCCGGCGCGGAAATCCTTGTGAGCGCGCAACGCCTTAGGCTGGGAGCCGAACAGCACCGTGCCGCCGAAGCGCCCCCAATAGAGCGGCTTCACGCCCATCTGGTCGCGCGCGAGATGCAGCGCCCGGTTCTGCCGGTCCCACAGGGCCAGCGCGAAGATGCCGACCAGCCGGCGCATCGTCGCCTCGACGCCCCAGGCAGACACGCCCTCCACCAGAACCTCGGTGTCGGAGTGGCTGCGGAAGGTCCGGCCCCGCGCCTCCAGCTCGGCGCGCAGATCCTGGAAATTGTAGATCTCGCCGTTGTAGGCGATGACCCAGCGCCCGTCGGCGGACTCCATGGGCTGGCGGCCGAGCGGCGACAGATCGACGATGGCCAGACGCCGGTGCGCCAGGGCGATGCCCGCCGCCTCGTCCACCCAAACGCCGTCGCCGTCCGGCCCGCGGTGGACGATGGTGTCGTTCATGCGGCGCACGGCCGCCTCCATCCCCCCCTTGTTAGAGAAAGGGCCAGGGGAGGCGCTCAGGAAACCGCAGAAGCCGCACAAAGCCGGCGGCCTTAGTGATCGGAGCGGTGCAGGATGGAGTCGCGCAGGCCGGTGTCGTACGCCACGGCGTCGGCGGTCAGCACGACGCCGCCGTCGATGGTGCGGACCAGCTTCTTGCGCTCCAGCACCACCCACACCGCCGGGTTGTTCAGGCCGGTGGCGTCGGCGCCAGACACCACGGCGTCGCCGAGGTGGAAATGGTTGCCATGCGCGTGCGGCAGGCTGGTGATCTTGAACGCGCCCGGCTCGCCATCGGCCGGCGCGTTCTCAAGCCGCGCGACCTCCTGGAGCAGCGTCAGCGTCTTCAGCTGAAGGGGGTTCAGGCCGAGGGGATTCTTCTTGGGGGGCATGGGTCTTTTCGCCGCCATGGGGATTCGGATCGGCAGTAGATCGGCTGATCCGCGGTGCTGTCAAGCGGCTGGCGTCCGGCGCCCGGCTGGGGCATAACGGCACGCGTCTGCCTTATAGGATAGTGAGCGACATGACGATCGTGGTCACCGGCGCCGCCGGCTTCATCGGTTCGCACCTTTCCGCGGCCCTGATGGCGCGCGGCGAAACCGTGCTCGGCATCGACAACATGAACGCCTACTACTCGGTGGCGCTCAAGGAGGCGCGGCTGGCTCGACTGACCGCCAACCCGGCGTTCCGCTTCGTCCGCGCCGACATTTCCGACCGCGCCGCCATGGAAGCGCTGCGGCCCGAGTTGGCCGACGTCACCGGCATCGTCAACCTCGCGGCGCAGGCGGGTGTACGCTACTCGCTGGAGAACCCGTACGCGTACGTCGAGGCGAACGTCATGGGCCACCTCTGCATGCTGGAGATGGCGCGCAACCTGCCGAACATCAGGAATTTCGTGTACGCGTCGTCCTCCTCGGTGTACGGCGGCAACAAGGAGCTGCCGTTCTCGGTGGACGACCGCGTCGACAGCCCGGTGTCCATCTACGCCGCCACCAAGAAGGCGGACGAGCTGATGAGCCACGCGTACAGCCACCTGTACCGCTTCCCGGCCACGGGGTTGCGCTTCTTCACGGTGTACGGCCCGTGGGGCCGCCCGGACATGGCGGCGTACCTGTTCGCCGACGCCATCCTCGCCGGCCAGCCGATCCGGGTGTTCAATTCGGGCGAGATGCAGCGCGACTTCACCTACATCGACGACATCGTCGCCGGCATCATCGCGGCGCTGGACAACCCGGCGCAGCCCGACGGCAATGGCGTGCGCCACCGCGTCTACAATCTGGGCAACCACAGCTCGGAGAAGCTCCTGGACTTCATCAGCGTGATCGAGCAGGCGCTGGGCCGCACCGCCGTCAAGCAGATGGAGCCCATGCAGCCCGGCGACGTGCCGGCCACCTACGCCGACATCGAGGCGAGCCGCCGCGACCTGGGCTTCGAACCGACCACGCCGATCAGCGTGGGAATTCCCCGCTTCATCGCGTGGTACAAGGACTATCACGGCATTTCGTAAGGCGTCCCTCCGTTGCCCGCACCCGCCCGCCGCAAGACCAGCATCCCCGTCAAGCCGTCCGCCCTGCGCCCGGCGCGGCCGAAGCTGCTCTATCTCGTCACCGAGGACTGGTATTTCTGGTCGCACCGCCTGCCCATGGCGCGCGCCGCGAAGAAGGCTGGCTTCGACGTGGTGGTGGCGACCCGCGTCGACCAGCACCGCGAGCGCATCGAGGCGGAGGGCTTCCGCGTCGTGCCGCTGTCCTGGCAGCGCCGCAGCGTCAGCCCCACCGGTGCCCTGGCCGCCATCCGCGAGATCGACGCGGTGTACCGCCGCGAGCGGCCGGCCATCGTCCACCACGTGGCGCTGAAGCCGATCCTGCTGGGCGGACTGGCCGCCATCGCCGCCGGGGTGCCGGCGGTGGTCAACGCGGTGACCGGCCTGGGCTCGGCCTTCCTCGGCAACGGCGGGCTGAAGGGCCGCGTCGCCGGCACGGTGATGCGCCCGATGCTGAGCATCGTGCTGAAGCGCCCGAACAGCCGCCTGATCCTCCAGAACGCCGACGACCGCGACCTGCTGGTGAAGCGCAAGCTGGTCGACCCGAACAGCGTCAGCCTGATCCGCGGCTCCGGCATCGACGTGAAGCACTTCGCCGTGCTGCCAGAGCCAGCAGAGCCGGTCACCATCGGCTTCGTCGGCCGCCTGCTGGAAGACAAGGGTGTCCGCCCGCTGGTCGAGGCGCATCAGGCGTTGCGCACGCAAGGGCTGGATTTGCGGCTGATCCTCGCCGGCACGCCCGACCCGGAGAACCCCACCTCCATCCCGCCCGCCGAGTTGGAACGCTGGAAGGCCCTGCCGGGCATCGAGCTGCCGGGCAACGTCGCCGACGTGCGCGAGGTGTGGAAGCGCGCCCACATCGCCGTGCTGCCGTCGCGGCGCGAGGGGCTGCCCAAGAGCCTGCTGGAAGCGGCGAGCTGCGGCCGCGCCATCGTCGCCACCGACGTGCCGGGCTGCCGCGAGGTGGCGCACGCCGGCGAGAACGCGCTGCTGGTGCCGCCGGACGATGCCGCGGCGCTGGCCGAGGCCATCGGCACGCTGGCGCGCGACGCCGAACTGCGCCGCCGCTTCGCCACGGCGAGCCGGAAACTGGTCGAATCCGACATGGCCTCGGAACGCGTCGGCGCCAAGACGGTGGAGTTGTACCGCACGCTGCTCGCCGGCCTCGCCAAGAAGATCGCGGCGTGACCGCGCTGGTCCCCCTGATGGTGCTGGGCGGTGCGCTGGCGGCGTCCTGGCTGCTGGTCGGGCGGGTAACGGCGTACCTGCGCCACAAGGCGATCCTCGACCACCCCAACGACCGCTCCAGCCACACCATCCCCACCCCGCGCGGCGGCGGCTGGGGGGTGATGCTGACCCTGCTGCCGGCCTGGGCGCTGATCGGCGGGGAGCATGGCGGGTTGCGTACGGTGCTGCCGATCCTGGCCGGGGCGGCGGCGCTGATGGCGATTTCCTGGATCGACGACCGGCGCGGCCTGGGGCCGGCGCCGCGCTTCATGACGCAGATCGCCGCGGTGGCCGTCGGCCTGGCGGCGCTGCCGGCGGACGGGCTGGTGCTGCAAGGGCTGGCGCCGCTGTGGCTCGACCGGGTGCTGGCGGCGCTGGCGTGGCTGTGGTTCGTCAATCTGTTCAACTTCATGGACGGCATCAACGGCCTGGCCGGAAGCGAGGCGGCGACCATCGGCGGCGGGCTGGCGCTGGTGGCGGGGCTTGTCGGGCTGAAGCCGGATCTTGCGCTGTACGGGCTGGCGGCGGCCGGGGCGGCACTGGGATTCCTGCGCTGGAACTGGGATCCGGCCAAGGTCTTCATGGGCGACGTCGGCAGCGTGCCGCTGGGCTACGCGCTGGGCTGGCTGCTGCTGACGGTGGCGGCCAGCGGAGTGTGGCCGGCGGCGCTGCTGGTGCCGGCGTACTTCCTGACGGACGCGACCTTCACGCTGCTGCGCCGCGCCGCCGAGGGAAAGAAGGTCTGGCAGGCCCACCGCGAACACTTCTACCAGAAAGCCACCCAGCGCGGCCGCAGCCACGCCGAGGTCGTCCGCGCCGTGCTCGTCGCCAACGCCGCCCTGGTGGTGCTGGCCGCCGCGTCGCTGAGCATCGGCTGGACGGCGCTGCCGGCGGGGGCGGCGGTGGTCGTGCTGCTGCTGGGGTATATGGTACGCCAATTTCCCTCTCCCCTCTGGGGAGAGGGAGGCAGGCGATGATGCGCGTCCTCGTCACCGGCGCCACAGGCTTCGTCGGCCGCGCCCTCGTCCCGCTGCTGCTCGCCCGCGGCCACCACGTCCGCGCCGCCGTCCGACGCGCCGACGCGCCAGTCCCCGGCGCCGAACTGACCGTTATCGGCGACATCGGCCCGGACACCGACTGGAACGCCGCCCTCGACGGCGTGGACGCGGTGGTTCACCTCGCCGCCCGCGTGCACGTCATGCGCGACACCGCCGCCGACCCGCTGGCCGAATTCCGCCGCACCAACACCGAGGGCACCCGCCGCCTCGCTGAATCCGCGGCCGAGCGCGGCGTGCGCCGCTTCGTCTATCTCAGCTCCATCAAGGCGGTGGTGGACGAAAGCCGGCCCGAGCCGGTGACCGACGCCACGCCCGCCGCCCCGCACTCCCCCTACGGCGTGTCAAAGCGGGAAGCCGAACAGATCCTCGAAACCCTGAGTGCGCGCGGCGTGCTCGATCCGGTGATCCTGCGCCCGCCGCTGGTCTACGGCCCCGGCGTCGCCGGTAATTTGCGCACCCTGTTGACGATCTGCCAAAAGCGCATCCCGCTGCCGCTGGCCTGGGTGGACAACCGGCGCAGCCTGATCTTCGTCGGCAACCTCGCCGACGCCGTCGCCACCTGCCTGACCCACCCCGACGCTGCCGGCAAGACCTTCCTGGTCAGCGACGGCGCGCCTCTGTCCACCGCCGACCTCGTCCGCCATCTCAGCGCCGGGCTGGGCGTGCGGCCCCGGCTGCTGCCCGCCCCGCCGGGGCTGCTGGCGCTGGCGGCGTCGCTGCTCGGCAAGCGCGACGCGTGGCACCGGGTAGGCGGTTCGCTGGTTGTCGAGGACACGAGCATTCGCGCGGCGCTGGGCTGGTCGCCGCCGGTCGCCGCCGCGTCCGGCTTGCACGCCACCGCCGAATGGTTCAAAGCTTTGCACGGCTGAGTGTTTTGCCAGAGTGTTTTGAAGGTCTCATGATGCGCATCCCGTCACCGCGGGCGTTCCTCGTCTACCTGCACGACCTCGTGATGACCGGCCTCGCCTTCGTGCTGGCGATGTACCTGCGCGTGGGCATGCTGGCCTTCGGCGGCTACGCCGACGTGCTGATGGTGGCGGCCCCCATGATGGTGGGCATCTCCGGCGTGGTGTTCGTGCTGCTGGGGCTGTACCGCGGCATCTGGCGCTACGCCTCGATCCCCGACCTCGTGCACGTCGTGCGCGCCGTCACGGTGTCGGTGCTGACCTTCGTGCTGGTCATGTTCCTGGTGACCCGCCTGGATTCCCTGCCCCGCTCGCTGCCGCCGATCCTCTGGCTGGTGCAGATCGTGCTGCTGGGCGGACCGCGCTTCGTCTACCGGCTGCTCAAGGACCGGCGCCTGTCGATCCGCGACGATCTGCTGGGCGTACCGCGCATCCCCGTGCTGCTGCTGGGCGTCGGCGACGCGGCGGAGCTGTTCATCCGCTCGCAGGCGCACGGCAACACCGCCTACCGCGTGGTCGGCATCCTTGACGACAAGAACCGCCGCATGGGTCAGGCCGTCCGCGGCATCCCCGTGCTCGGCGGCACCGACGATCTGCGCGGCATCGTCGAAACGCTGGACCGCAAGGGCGAGCGTCCGCAACGCCTGATCCTCACCAAAGGCCACGCCGAGGTGCCGGGCGCCGCCGTCCGCGCGCTGCTGGACGAGGCGGAGTCGCTCGGCCTCACCCTGTCGCGCCTGCCCAGCCTGACCGAGTTCAAGTCGGCCCTCGACGAGGGCAAGATCGAGGTGCGCCCGATCGCCATCGAGGACCTGCTGGGCCGCCCGCAGTCGGTGCTCGACCGCGGCGCCATCAGCGAGCTGATCGCCGGCCGGCGCGTGCTGGTCACCGGCGCCGGCGGCACCATCGGCAGCGAGCTGGTGCGTCAGATCGCGGCGCTGACCCCAAGCGACCTCGTGCTCGTCGATGCGGGGGAGTTCAACCTCTACAGCATCGACATGGAGATCCGCGAGCGCTTCCCCGAACTGGCCGTGCACGCCGTGCTGGCCGACGTACGCGACCGCGACCGCGTGTCCCGCCTGTTCCAGGACCACCGCCCGGTCATGGTCTTCCACGCCGCGGCGCTGAAGCACGTGCCGCTGGTCGAGGAAAACCCGACCGAGGGGTCGCTGACCAACGTCGTCGGCACCCGCAACGTGGCGGATGCGGCGCGGGCGTCGGGCTGCCTCGCCATGGTGATGATCTCGACCGACAAGGCGATCCGCCCGACCAGCGTCATGGGCGCCACCAAGCGATTCGCCGAGTCCTACTGTCAGGCGCTCGACGTGCTGCCGGGCCGCGACGGGGCGGCGACGACGCGCTTCATGACGGTGCGGTTCGGCAACGTGCTGGGCTCGTCGGGCTCGGTGGTGCCGCTGTTCCAGCGCCAGCTGGCGCAGGGCGGCCCGCTGACCGTCACCCACCCGGACATGCGCCGTTATTTCATGACCGTGCGCGAGGCGGTGGAACTGGTGCTGCAAGCCTCCGCCCATGGCGCCGGGCGCGCCGAGGAGCGCGGCAAGGTGCTGGTGCTCGACATGGGCGAGCCGGTGAAGATCGTCGATCTGGCGCGGCAGATGATCCGCCTCGCCGGCTACCGGCCGGAGGTGGACATCAAGGTCCACTTTACCGGCCTGCGCCCCGGCGAGAAGCTATTCGAGGAGATCCTGTCCGCCGCCGAGGCGCCGACGCGCACCGAGGCGGACGGCGTCTTCCTGGCTTCGCCGCGGGTCATCGACTACGCGCTGCTCAACCGCGCGCTGGGCGAGTTGGAGGCCGCGTCGCGCTCCGGCGACGCCGAGCGCGTGCTGACCATCATCGCCAACATCGTGCCCGATTTCCGCGCCGAGGCGGAGCCGCCGCGCGCCGATGCACAGGCCTGAATTTTTGCTGTTTTAGTGGTTGCGTGGTTCGAAAGCCTATCGTATAAACCGCGCCACCGCAGGACGGGGCTGCCGTAGCTCAGTGGTAGAGCACTCCCTTGGTAAGGGAGAGGTCGAGAGTTCAATCCTCTCTGGCAGCACCATTTTTCCCTCCTCCGCGGACATCGCGCGCCGGGTTTGGCAGCGCACCCTCCGATGAAATTTTGCGGCACACGGAACCTTCCACGCTGGAAATCCGTTTCGAGTCGCGCTCATCAAATGCACAGTGCATTCCTTTTCCGGCCGCCCCTTCCCCGCTGGCGGCCGGCCTTTTTCCGAGCCCGGCCTATGCTGTCTGGCACGGTTGTCACGCGGCGCAGCGTATGCTCTGCTTGACGGTATGCACTCGAAACGCTCCGTGTGATCCATGATCACGGTCACTCTCATCGAGGACGACGCCCTGGTCCGTGCGGGCACGGAGGCCTTCCTTCGGGCGGCCGGCTATCTCGTGATCTCCGGGGCGACCGGCGATGACCTCGTCTGGAAGATCACCGAATCCGGCATCCGCCCGGACGTGCTGCTCTGCGATTACCGGCTCGGCACGGCGACCGCGCTGGACGCGGTGCCGGAGGCGATGGACGTCATCAAGGCCAAGGTGCCGGTGATCATCCTGACCGGCGATTCGTCGCCGGAGGTGAGGGAGGCGATCCAGGTGCGCGGCTGGCACCGCATGCTCAAGCCGTACACCCCGAACGAGTTGCTGTTCATGCTCAGCCAGATCGAGACGCGGGTCGCCTGACCGGCGCATGGAATGCACCCAACATCCCCTATAACCCTATGGATACGCTAACGCCTTCGGCTTATCCCCACAATCTGTGGATAACCCTGTTGGCGAATCTCGGGACGAATCACTGTCCCTGTGACAGATAAAGGACCATGGACCCCTTGCCCAAAACTTAGGCTTACCAAAAAATGGCAGATTCGCTGAGATTTTGCGGCATTCGCACACATTTTGGGCTGCAATTTCGGGTGTCGGCCCCGCTCGGCGGTGTCAAGCGAACGTCTCGGCAACCTGTGAACAATTCGCCGCAGGGTCGAGCGATTTGGGGCGTGCATCGGTTATTGCCTGCGTGCTAGGAACGCCCGGCATCCAGCCCCTCACGATGTGGAACGGCCATCAGCGCCGGGGAGCGCCGCCTTGGCTCCATCGATCTACAAGCCCTACAAGGTGCAGTTCAGCCGCATCACCAGCGGCCTGCGCGGCCGCTCCGAGCGGGACACGCACGTCGAGCGGCTGAAGCGCTTCATCTCCGAACAGGGCATGGCCGGCGAACTTCACTCCATCGGCCCATCGGGCGCCTTCGGCATTCTGGAAATCCTGTGCACCGAGCGCCTTGCGCGCCGCCTCAGCGACATGAGCGAGGTCGAGGTGGTGCTTGAGGGGTGAGAGCCCTGCCCCCCCCTCCCCGGCCACGCTCACACCAGCCGGGCGTTCAGCGTGATCTCCGTGCCGGCCAGCGCCTTCGACACCGGGCAGTTCTTCTTCGCCTCGTCGGCCTGCTGCTTGAAGGCGGCCTCGTCGATGCCGGGGACCTGGGCTTCGCAGTCCAGTTCGATGCGGGTGATGGCGAAGCCGCCGCCGGACTGCTCCAGATGCACGCGCGCGGTGGTGTGAACGCGGGTCGGCACGTGCCCGGCCTGCGACAGCCCGTGCGAGAACGCCATGGAGAAGCAGCCAGCGTGCGCCGCCGCGATCAGCTCCTCGGGGTTGGTGCCCTGGCCGCTCTCGAAGCGTGAGGGGAACGAGTACGACCCTTCGAAGGCCCCGGACCCCAGCCGCATGGAACCCTTGCCGCTCTTCAGATCGCCACGCCATTCGGCGTCGGACGTGCGCATCACCATGGTGTGCCTCCCTCGCGTTGTTCGTTTACGGCGAGGAAGCTAGGGCCGCGAGCCGGCGCTCCAAGGGGAGCGCACAGCGCGACTGGGCCGTTGAGGCCTCTCGCGCAAACCTTTGGTTTGCACTGGCGGCAGGCGGATCCTTTGGATCCGCTGAGAGCCCCGCGCACACGTGTGCGCGAAGGCAAGGCCCCGGATGGGGCCGCCTGCCGCCTGAGGGAAAAGATAAAAATACCCGTCTTATTCAAATTCCTGAAGCGGTGTCGGGCTCTGCTCCAGCAGCGTGCCGAGCATCGCCAGCGTCGCCTCGATCTTGGTGCGGGTGGCGTCCAGTTCGTCGGCGGTTTTGTCGTCGATGCCCGCTTCGAAGAGCATCATGTCGAAATAGCCCAGCACTTCGTTGAAGGACGCCTGCTCCGACGTCAGCACGTCGAAGGCGCCCAGCGAGTGGGTCAGCGCGAGGGGCGGGTCGCTGACGAAGGCGTGGCTGATGTCGGTGAAGGACGCCAACTCGTTGAGTTTCTGGCGCACCAGCCACTGTGCGAAGTTGGGTGGCAGCAGGTCACCACTCTCCGCGATCCGTTCCTGGATGGAGAACATCAGGCCCTGGATCTCGCGGTGCTTGTTGCGGATCTCGCGGAACTGCGGAAAGGTCTTGGGCGGCGGGCCGTTGCGCCGCTTGCCCATCTCAACGATATCGCCCTGGAGCTTGCGCGCCATCTGCTTGACGATGTGCGCCGCCCGCGGATCCGCGGGCATCTTCTCCGCCATTGGGAACCTCTTGCCACCCCAGCGTCTTCACCTTGTCATACTCCGAAGAGCAAACAATGTGGAGGCGCAAAACCGCGCAGGGTCGGCCGCCCGCGCGGATTCACCATGGGGCTGCTCAGCGCGCCAGCGCCTCGGCGATCATCGGCGCCAGCGGCAGCGCGTTGGAGGGATGAGGGACGCCGTCGCAGGACTGCACGCTGTCGATCCCTTCGGCCGGGAAACGGGCCGCCGTCTCCGGCGTGAACAGGGCGTGCACCGCCATCACGCGCACCGAGCCGGCACCCTGCGCGCGGGCGGCGCGGGCGCAGGAGAAGATCGTCTCGCCGGAGCTGATGACGTCGTCGACGATCACCACCGGCCGACCGCGCAGGTCCGCCGTCTCGGGCAGCACCACCGTCACGTCGCGGTCGCCCCGCCGTTCCTTGCGGCCGCAGGTCCACGACACGCCGAGGCCGCGCGCCGTTGCCTCGATCAGCGGTTCGGCCTCCTCGTCGGGGCCGACGATCACCGTGTCCGCGTCGATGCCGCGCAACGCCGCGGCGATCACCGGGGCGCCGGACAGAGCGTCGGTGCGGCGGCCGGGAAACACCTCGTCCAACTGGCCGGTGCGGTGCAGGTGCGGCTCGACGCAGAGGATGCGGTCGAAGTGCTGGGCCAGCCACGCGCCGACCACCTTCTGGCTGACCGGCTCGCCGGGTCGGAACACCGCGTCCTGGCGCATGTAGGCCATGTAGGGCGCCACCAGGCACAGCTCCGTGGCCCCCTCGCGCCGCAGCGCCGAGGCGGCCAGCACCAGCTCGATCAGCTTGTCGTTCGGCCGGTCCAGCGAGCGGTAGAGGATGGCGCGTTCCATGCGCTCCGGCACGCGCACGAGGCTCTCGCCATCGGGAAAACGGTGCAGTTCGGCGATGGCGCAGGGCACGCCCAGCACGTCGGCCAGCCGCCGCGCCCCGTCCGCCGATTCCGGGAAACCGTAGACGCCGGTGTAGCGGCTCATCGGCGGGGTGTAGTTCAGGGTCGACATGATGGGCTCGGTTGCCGAAACGATGGGCAGCTTGGCGCAGGCGTCCGGTGGCGGTCAAGGGAGGCGGGGCTATCTCACCAGCCCGAACGTTTCCACCCCTGCAGGATCTTCTGGTAATTCCCGCGCTCGAACGCCGCCGGGTCGGGGCAGTGCAGCAGGTTCATGCTGCCCTGCGCCTGGGCCAGGGATTCGTACTCGTGCTCCTCCAGCCAGCGCGTGAGATCGTCGCGCATCGTCTTCAGATGCTCCGGCCCGTGCTGGAGCAACGCCGAGACCACCTGCACGGCGTGCGCCCCGGCCATCACCGCCTTCAGCGCATCCACCGCCGTGTGCACCCCGCCGGACGCGGCCAGCGACGGTGTGACCCGCCCGGACAGCGCCGCCAGCCAGCGCAACCGCAGGCGCAGCTCGTGCGACCGGGACAGCTCCAGCGTCGGCACCGCCTCCAGCGACTCCACGTCGATGTCCGGCTGGTAGAAGCGGTTGAACAGCACCAGCCCGTTCACCCCCTCCCCCGCCAGGCGCTTGACCAGCGCCGGCAGCGCGGTGACGGTCGGCGACAGCTTGACCGCCAGCGGAATGCTGACCGCCGCGCGGACCATCCGCACCAGCTCGACCAGCCGGTCCTCGATGCCCTGCGCCGTCACCTCCGGGTCGAGCGCCATGAAGTAGACATTCAGCTCCAGCGCGTCCGCCCCAGCGTCCTCGATCAGGCTGGCGTGGCGGGTCCAGCCGGCGGGCGTCACGCCGTTCAGGGACGCGATCACCGGCACCGCCACGGCTTCCTTGATGCGGGCAATCTGCCCCAGATACGCTTCCGGCCCCAGGGCGTAGCGGTCCAGCGGCGGGAAGAAGCCGCGCGCCTCGGGGGTGAGGAAGTCCGTGCTCTCGCGCGCCTCCAGCGCGCTCATCTGCAAGCCGGTGATCTGCTCCTCGAACAGCGAGTGCATGACGATGGCGCTGGCCCCGGCATCCTCCAGCCGGCGCACCACGTCCATGTCGTCCACCAGCGGCGAGGCGCCGGGCATCAGCGGATGGGCCAGCGTCAGGCCCATGTAGTCGGTCGTCAAATCCATGGCCGTTCCTCCGCCTTAGTCGTTGTCGCCGACGTCTTCGCCGGGCAGCGGTTCGAAGAAGCCCGCCATGTGCTGGTAGAGGTCGTATTTCAGGTGGTTGTTGGCCTCGGCCCGCTTCAGCAGCTCGCGGAAGCGCTCTGGATCGTCGCGCTCGACGACCTGGAAGCGCGCCTCGCCGGCCATGAAGTCGCCAAGCTTGACCTTGGGCGGCCCGCTGTCCAGCTCCAGCGGCGCCTCGCCGGTGTTGAGCCGGCGCGGGTCGTGGCGGTAGAGCGGCCAGTGCCCGCTGTCCACCGCCAGCTTCTGCTGTTTCAGCCCGTGCGCCATGTCGTAGCCGTGCGCGATGCAGTGGCTGTAGGCGATGATCAGCGACGGCCCCTTGTGGCTCTCCGCCTCGGCGAAGGCGGCCAGCGTCTGCGAGTCCTTGGCGCCGAATGCCACCTGCGCCACGTAGACGTGCTCGTAGGCCATGGCGATGAGCCCCAGGTCCTTCTTGGCGACCGAGCGCCCGGCCATGGCGAACTTGGCGGACGCGCCGATGGGCGTCGCCTTGGACTGCTGACCGCCGGTGTTGGAGTACACCTCGGTGTCCATGACCAGGATGTTGACGTCGCGGTCCGACGCCAGCACGTGATCCAACCCGCCATAGCCGATGTCGTAGGCCCAGCCGTCGCCGCCGACGATCCACACGCTCTTGCGCACGAGGTAGTCGGCGAACTCCTCCAGCCGCCGCGCCAGCGGGTCGTCGATGGCCGGCAGGCGCGCCTTCAGTTCGGCGACGCGGGCGCGCTGGGCGGCGATGCCGGCCTCGTCGGCCATGTCCGCCGACAGCAGCGCGGTGACCAGAGCGGGGTCCAGGTCGCCGGCCAACTCGGCCAGCAGGTCGCGCGCCTGCTCGCCCATCTGGTCGATGGCGACGCGCATGCCCAAGCCGAACTCGGCGTTGTCCTCGAACAGCGAGTTGGCCCAGGCCGGCCCGCGCCCCTCGGCGTTGGTCGTGTAGGGCGTGGTCGGCAAATTGCCGCCGTAGATCGACGAGCACCCCGTGGCGTTGGCGATCACCGCCCGGTCGCCGAACAGTTGGGTCAGCAGCTTGACGTACGGCGTCTCGCCGCAGCCGGCGCAGGCGCCGGAGAACTCGAACAGCGGCTCGAACAGCTGGGTGTGCTTGACGGTCAGCGGCACCTGCTCGCGCGGCGCCTCGGGCAGCGTCAGGAAATAGTCGAAGGCGGCCTGCTCGGCGTGCAGTTCCTCGATGGGGCGCATCTCCAGCGCCTTGCGCCGCGGGTTGGCCTTGTCCTTGGCCGGGCAGACCTCGACGCACAGCGTGCAGCCCGTGCAGTCGGCCGGCGACACCTGCAAGCGGTACCGCGCCTCCCCGAATTCATTGCCCTTGTATGCCAGCGTGGTGAAGTCCTCCGGCGCTTGCGCCAGCGCCGATTCCGGCACCGCCTTGACGCGGATGACGCCGTGCGGGCAGACCATCGCGCACTTGTTGCACTGGATGCACAGCTCGGCGTGCCAAGCCGGCACCTCCAGCGCGATGCTGCGCTTCTCGTACTTGGCGGTGCCCGTGGGCCACGTGCCGTCCACCGGGAAGGCACTCACCGGCAGCTTGTCGCCGTGGCCGGCGATGATGACGCCGGAGACGCGCTTGACGAAGTCCGGCGCGTGGTCGGGCACCAGCGCCGGGCGGCCGTGGCTGGCGGTGACGCGCTCGGGCAGGTCGATGCGGCGCAGGTGGGCGAGCGCTTGATCCACCGCGGCGAAGTTGCGCTTCACCGCCTCCTCGCTGCGCCGGCCGTAGGTCTTCTGGATGGCGCCCTTGATGTCGTCGATCGCCTCGTCCTGCGGCATCACCTTGGCGAGCGCGAAGAAGCACGTCTGCATGATGGTGTTGATGCGCCGGCCCATGCCAGCCTCGCGCGCCACCGCGTTGGCGTCCACCGTGTAGAGGGCGACCTTCTTGTCGATGCACGCCCGCTGCGCCTCGTGCGGCAGCTTGGCCCACACCTCCTCGGGCGTGCCGACCGCGTTCAGCAGAACTGTGGCGCCGGGGGCGGCGATCTCCAGCACCTCCATGCGCTCCATCAGCGGGAAATGGTGGCAGGCGACGAACTGCGCCTGACGGATCAGGTACGGCGCCCGGATCGGCCTGTGCGAGAAGCGCAGGTGCGACACCGTGGTCGAGCCGGACTTGCGGCTGTCGTAGACGAAGTACGCCTGGGCGTGCTGGCCGGTGTGGCCCTGGATGATCTTGATGGAGTTCTTGTTGGCGCCCACCGTGCCGTCGGCACCCAGGCCGAAGAACACCGCGCGCTGGACCTCGTCGCCCTCGGTGTCGAAATCCGGGTCCCAGGGGATCGAGGTGTGCGTCACGTCGTCGACGATGCCCACCGTGAAGCGGCGCTTCGGCCGGTCGCGCGACAACTCGTCGAACACGCCCTTGACCATGGCGGGCGTGAACTCCTTGGACGACAGGCCATAGCGGCCGGCCACCACCAGCGGATCGGCATGCAGGCTGCCCGCCGCCCGCGCCTCGGCCAGCGCCGCGACCACGTCGAGGTACAGCGGATCGCCGACGGCGCCTGGCTCCTTGGTGCGGTCGAGCACGGCGATGCGCTGCACCGTCTCCGGCAGCGCCATGACGAACTCGGCGATGGAGAACGGCCGGTAGAGGCGCACGATCAGGCAGCCCACCCGCTCGCCCTTGCCGGCGAGGTAGGCCGCCGTCTCGGCGCAGGTCTCGGCGCCCGAGCCCATGGCAATCACCACGCGCTCGGCCTGCGGGTGGCCGACGTAGTCGTACAGGTGGTAGGTGCGGCCGGTGCGCGCGGCCAGCCGGTCCATCATCTCCTGCACCGTTGCCGGGCAGGCCTCGTAATAGCGGTTGCCGGCCTCGCGGGCCTGGAAGAACACGTCCGGGTTCTGCGCCGTGCCGCGCAGCACGGGGCGGTCGGGGGTGAGCCCGCGGTGCCGGTGCGCGCTCACCGCGCCGTCGTCCAGCAGCGCGCGGATGTCCGAATCGTCCAGCGTCTCGACCCGGTTCACCTCGTGCGAGGTGCGGAATCCATCGAAGAAGTGCAGGAACGGCACGCGGCTCGCCAGCGTCGCCGCGTGCGCCACCAGCGCCATGTCGTGCGCCTCCTGCACGTTGGCCGATGCCAGCATGGCGAATCCGGTCTGCCGGCAGGCCATGACGTCGGAGTGATCGCCGAAGATCGACAGCGCGTGCGTCGCCAGCGTGCGCGCCGCCACGTGCATGCAGAACGGCGTCAGCTCGCCGGCGATCTTGTACATGTTGGGGATCATCAGCAGCAGGCCCTGCGACGCCGTGAACGTCGTCGCCAGAGCGCCGGCCTGGAGCGCACCGTGCACGGCACCGGCCGCACCGCCCTCCGACTGCATCTCGATGACCTGGGGAATGGCGCCCCAGACGTTGGTTTTGCGCTGCGCCGACCACTCGTCCGACAGCTCGCCCATGGGCGAGGACGGGGTGATCGGGTAGATGGCGATGACCTCACTGGCCCGGTAGGCCACCGACGCGGCGGCCTCGTTGCCGTCCATGATGGTGACGGAAGACTTCGGCATGGCGCTTCTCTCATCAGGCGGTGCGTGCCCGGTGAGTGTGAGCCCGGCCGTGGGCCGTTTGCTATGACCGATGTCAGTTCCTGTGCTGCGGCGTATGGCAGCAGGATGAGGGTGCTACGCCCCCCGCTTCGCCGTCGCCGCGAGGTACTGCGCCGTCGCCCGCAGCAGGAATTCCGCCACCGCCAGATCACCGACCTCGCGGTCGGGGCCGCCCAGGCGCTGGTCGCCCTCGGCGTGGACCAGGGCGGCGGCGATCACCTCGGCGGTGATCCAGGCGGGGCGGTCGTCCTCGGGCACCTCGTCCAGACGCTCCATCAGGTCGCCGCAGGCGGTCTCGATGTCGGCGAGGCTCGGGCGCTCCGCCGTCAGGTAGGCCACCTCGCCGTCCGGCGTCTCGGCGCCGTGATAGGCGCGCGCCAGCAGCGCCGTCTCGATGGCTTGGCGGAAGATGGTGCTGCGCGGCCGGGTGCGGCGGCGCAGGCGCAGCGCCATCATGGTGAAGAGCTGCGCCACAGGCTCCGCCCGATCGGGCGGCACCTCGTCGAGGATGTCGAGGATCTCGGCGGTGACGGCGTTCCGCGCCGGCTGGCCGGGCCGCTGCACCGAGGTGGCGAAGACCGCGATCAGCGTGCGCAGCGCGTCCACCTGTTCGTCGGGCGTGATACGGCCGAGGTCCCCGGGATCGAACATCGAGCGCTCTCCAGAAGTGAGGTCCTTCCCTTGATCTGGGGCGCCGTAAGGTCCGCGGGAAGCTCCCCCGTCCGTCCGCGCAGGTTGCGTTCTTCCACAGGCTTTTCCGTGTTATTACCACTGGGCAGACGTTTCGGAGCGCCCCCCATGGCCACCGCCATCTACGCCGCCAGCCTCGACCCGGTCACCCGAGGGCACCTGTGGATGATCCAGCAGGGCGCGCGGCTGTTCGACCGGGTGATCGTCGCCATCGGCGTCAACCCCGGCAAGACGCCGACCTTCCCGCTGGAACAGCGCCTGGAACTGACCCGCACCAGCATTGCCGAGGCGGGCCTAAACGGGCACATCGAGGTGGACAGCTTCGAGCGCCTGTTCCTGGTGGACTTCGCCCGCAAGCGCGGCGCCGACATCCTGCTGCGCGGCATCCGCAGCGAGTCGGACTTCACCTACGAGATGATGATGCGCCACGTGAACGGCGATCTGGCGCCTGAGATGCTGACGGTCGCGCTGATGCCGCCGCGGGAGCTGCGCGAAGTCAGCTCCAGCTTCGTGCGCGGTCTGGTCGGACACGTCGGCTGGGAAAAGGTGGTCGGCCGCTACGTCACCCCCGCGGTGCTGGCGGCCATGCAGGACCGCTACGCCGCGAGGCTGACGCCGCCCGGCTGAGGCTCCTCAGTTTCCTCCCGGTTCGCCGGTGGTGCGCTTGCCGGCGTTGCCCGACAGCGTGCCGGGCGACAGGCTCGGCGGGTTGTTGCTCGGCTCGATCGGCATGCCGGCGCCCGGCCGGTTGGCGGTCCCGCGGCGATTCTGCGGCTGCACCCCGAAGGCGGGGTCGTCGCTGGTGCCGTACATGGTGGTGTTGCCGCCGTCCGGCCAACTGGCGCCGGCGGAGCCGAGCCGGCTGCTGCTGATGCAGTTGGGGTCCATGTTGCCCGGCTGGCAGGCACCGTCTATGCGCCCGAACCCAGCGCTTCCGGCGTTGGTGACAGGCCTTCCCGAAGTGTCCTGGACACAGCCCGCAACGGCGAACAGCGCCATCAGGGACATACCGGCCATCAGCGTGCGATGCATGGCGTCTGCCGTCCTTCCCGCCGGTCGGGCGGGCGGAATTGCCCCGCTTGCGCCGGCCCACGGCGAAGAAACAGCGGACGCGGGACTTTGTTGCCTGGGCGCTTAGCTCGGGCGCTTGGCCTGGGCGCTGACGCGCGCCTGCCGGTCGCGGGCAGCGGGCGGCCATGTGCTTTTGATGTAGGCAAGCACGGCGACGATCTCGCGCTCGCTCAGCGTGCCCTTGAACGCCGGCATGTCGCTGACGTAATCGGCCGGCGCGAACGGTGCCATGCCCTCGCTCACCATGGCGATGAGCTGGTCGTCGGAATGGTGCCAGGTGTGCCCCTCGGCATCGTGCGGCGGGGCCGGCAGGCGGCCATCGGGCCGGCGCTCGCGCCAATTGGGCTGCCCCTCCAGTTTGGCGCCGTGGCACGATGCGCAGTGCTGGGCATAGACCAGCTTGCCGAGCGCCACCAGCGGCGCGTTGCCGGCGTCCGGCCGCAGTTGCTCGCTCGGTTCGCTCACCACCAGGGCGTACAGCAGCGCCGCCATCGCGGCGATCCCCAGCAACCAGACGCTGACGCGCAACCCCATCCAGGCACTCCCGCTCACGCGCACCGGAATCTCGACACGAGGCGGGCGGCGCGTCTAGGCTCCTAGCAGATTTGTCCCCGGGGAGGGAACCGATGAGCACAGTGGTCGCGTCCGCTGCCTACCACGACGGACGGCGCGTCGCCGACGTTCCGGTTGAAGAGGCAGGGGCCTGGGCGGAACGCGACGACCACTTCGTCTGGGTCGGCCTGCTGGAACCGGACGAGGCGCTGCTGCGTCAGGTGCAGCAGCAATTCGGCCTGCACGAGTTGGCCATCGAGGACGCGCTGCACGCCCACCAGCGCCCGAAGATCGAGGTCTACGGCGACGCCGTCTTCCTGGTGCTGCGCACCGCGCGGCTGACCGACGGGCGCATCCATTTCGGCGAGACGCACGTCTTCGCCGGACGCGGCTATGTGGTGACGGTGCGGCACGGCGCGTCGGCAACCTATTCGCCGGTGCGCGCGCGGTGCGAGAGCGCGCCGGATCTGCTGCGCCACGGCGTGGACTTCGTGCTCTACGCCATCATGGACTATGTGGTGGACTGCTACTTCCCGGTGTTGGACGCGCTGGAGGAGGACGTGTCGAAGCTGGAGCAGCGCCTGCTGCACCGCCCACCGACGCCCGCCGAGGTGGCGCGCATCGCCCAGGTCCGCCGCGACCTGGAGCGCCTGCGTCGCGCCTCCTCGCCGATGATGGAGGTGTGCTCGCGCCTGGAGCGCTTCCCGCTGCCGATGATCGACGAGGAGATGCACCCGTATTTCCGCGACGTCTACGACCACGTGATCCGGGCGAACGAGGCGGTGGTGTCCTTGCGCGAGCTGCTGTCCTTCGCCTTCGAGGCCAGCATGATGCTGGCCTCGGCGCGGCAGAACGACGTGACGCGCAAGCTGGCGGCCTGGGCCGCCATCCTCGCCGTGCCGACCGCGGTGGCGGGCATCTACGGCATGAACTTCAAGAACATGCCCGAACTGGAGTGGACCTACGGCTACCCCGCCGCGCTGTCGGCCATCGTGGCGGCGTGCGTGTTCCTGTACTGGCGCTTCAAGCGGACGGGGTGGTTGTAGTGTATTGATGGGTGATCGTATGTCGCCAACCGCCGGTACCGGAGCCGCCATGACCAACCCCACTACCCCCGACGCCGCGCTGCGCGCGCTGCTGGAGACCTACCTGCGCTGCCCGGTCCAGCCGGTGCTGGCCGAGTTGGAGCAAGCCCTGCGCGCCTATCAGACGGAGTGGATCCGCGCCCGCGCCGGTGGCGACGCCCCTCCCCTCGCCGAACCAGCCCCTGCCCCCAGGGCCAAGGCGAAGTTCAAGGTGGACGGCGCCGAACGCGCGGTGCTGGAGCGCCTCGCCGAAGGCTGGGTGCCGACCACCGCCGAGGTGCCGCGCTGGGCGTGGCTGGAAGACCGCGAACTGGTCACGCTGGAGCCCAATCCCGCCGGCTCAGGCCCCGAAGTGCTGCGCATCGCCGACGAGGGCTGGCGCGTCCTTGGCCGCAACCCGCCGGCCTGAAGGGACAGCCGCTCTACAGCGCACCGTTCGCGATGCGGGCATGGGCCGGGCGCAGGGCGAGCACCCCAGCCGGAAGATGCGCCTGCATCCATGCCTGCAAGGCCTCGGCCCGCCGCACCAAGACGATCCCAAGCGCGATGATGGCCACCCCGATCAGCGACAGGGCGAAGGGGAACAGCAGCGAATCGCGGAAGACCGTCTCGGCCAGATGGCCCAGGTAAAACGACACGCCCAACGCACCGAACACTGCGTAGGCGCGCCGGTTGAGGAACACCGAAAGCGCGACGAGCCCGGCGTTGATGACGGCGTAGAGCGCGCGCCCGATCTCGCTGCCGCTGTCGAGGCTCGACAGGCCGCCCCAGAACGACATCAGGCCGAAGAGGTGGAGCCAGAACGCAAAGTCCTTCTTGGCCCGGACATCGACGACCCACGCGACAGCCAGAACGCCAAGCCCGAACACCAGTGTGACCTGACGAAAATACTCCCACTCGCCGTGCGCCCCGCCCGTCACCCAATGGGCGAAGTCCATCGACAGGAACCACAGCGCCACCGCCACCGGCATGACGAGGAACGGGAAGCGGACCCAGCACAGCGCCGCGATCCCGGCGGCGATGGTCGCCAGATCCATGGGCACCCAACTCTGCTTGACCCAGATGTAGAAGTCACGATAGGCGCCGGGTGGCTTGTCCTCCCACCAGCCCAGCAGATCCTGCACCGCGAAGGTGGCGAGCGGCGCCATCGTCACGGCCACGGCGACGAGCAGCCCGCCCAGGATTTCGAACGGCGCCGGCCGCCGCCACAGCGCCGCCCCGACTCCGGCAAACCCCGCGGCATAGACCAGCGCCGTCGCCAGCAGGAAGCCGCTGCCGAAGCTTGCGAAACCGATGGTGGAGAACAGGCCCATGGCGCCGATGATGACCAGCGCACCGGCGTACCAGAGGACCGACACCAGACCGAATCGCGGGCCGCCCGCTTCGGTGCTGCGTGCTTCCAGGAAACGTTGCAGCGCGTCCGTCTGCTCCGGCGTGATGATGCCCGCGTCGGCCGCGGCCCGAAGATCGTCCTGCGTGACCTGCAACGCCGCCCCTCCCAACAGGGGTCAGGGGACGGGGGCGCCGCCCCCGTCCGCCGTCACCTTACTTCGGCAGCTTGCCGACGACGCCCTCGACGAAATAGTCCATCTTGAGGATCTGCTCGTCGCTGGCGTGCTTGCCGGCCGGGATGACCTCCTTGCCGGACTGGTCCTTGATCGGGCCGGTGAAGGAGTGCCGGGCACCCGACATGATGTCGGCCTTGGTCTTGTCGGCCAGCGCCACCACGTCCGCCGGGATCGCCGGGTTGTAGGGCGCCAGATGCAGCATCTCGTCCTTCAGGCCGCCCCAGGTGTCTTCCGACTTCCAGGTGCCGTCGAGGACCATCTTGGTGCGCTTGATGTAGTAGCCGCCCCAATCGTCGACGATGGCGGTCAGGTGCGCCTTCGGGCCGAAGCGGGTCATGTCCGACGACTGGCCGACGGCGAACAGGCCGCGCTCCTCGGCGGCCTGGATCGGCGCCGGGCTGTCGGTGTGCTGGACGATGATGTCGGCGCCCTGGTCGATCAGCGCCTTGGCGGCCTCGGCCTCCTTGGGCGGGTCGTACCAGGAATTCACCCAGACCACGCGCACCTCGGCCTTCGGATTGACCTCGCGCAGCGCCAGCGTCATGGCGTTGATGCCGCTGACCACCTCGGGGATCGGGAAGGAGGCGACGTAGCCGATGATGTTCGACTTGGTCAGCTTGCCGACGATCTGGCCGACGATGGTGCGGCCCTCGTAGAAGCGCGCCGAGTAGGTGGCGAGGTTGGCCGTGCGCTTGTAGCCCGTCGCGTGCTCGAACTTCACGTCGGGATAGCGCTGCGCCACCTTCAGCGTCGGGTTCATGAACCCGAACGAGGTGGTGAAGATCAGCTTGTGGCCCTGGGCGGCCAGCTGCTCGATGACGCGCTCGGCGTCGGCGCCTTCCGGCACGTTCTCGACGTAGGTCGTGGTGACCTTGTCGCCCAGCGCCTTCTCCAACTGGAGGCGGCCCTGGTCGTGCTGGTAGGAATAGCCGTGGTCGCTGATCGGGCCGACATAGACGAAGCCGACCTTCAGCTTGTCCTGCGCCATCGCCCCACCGGCGCCCACCGCCAACGCCACCGCGGCGCCCGCGAGGCTGAGGAGCGCCTTGCCCATGGTCCTTCTGTTCACGTGAGTGCTCCCTGTTTGTCGTTAAAGAACTGGCCACCCGTCAGGCGTCCGGGTGGAACACCTTGCCGAGGCAGGCCGGCGCGTTCAGCCGGATGCGGGCGACGTCTCGCGAGATCATCACCAGGACCAGAACGGTAGCCAGATACGGCAGCATCGACAAGAGCTGCGGTGGCACCGCGAAGCCATGCCCCTGGATGTGCAGCTGGGCGATGGTGACGCCGCCGAACAGCCACGCACCGAGCAGCACGCGCCCCGGCTTCCAGGTGGCGAAGACCACCAGCGCCAGCGCGATCCAACCGCGTCCGGCGGTCATGTTCTCGGCCCACATGGGCGTGTAGTCCAGCGACAGGTAGGCCCCGGCGATGCCGCTCATGGCGCCGCCGAACAGCACCGCCAGGAAGCGGATGCGCACCACCTTGTAGCCCAGCGCGTGGGCCGCCGCGTGGTTCTCGCCGACCGCCCGCAGGATCAGCCCGGCGCGCGTCGAGAACAGGAACCAGTGCACCGCCGGCACCATCGCCAGCCCCAGATACACCAGCGCATCCTGCCCGAACAGCGCCGGCCCGATCAGCGGCAGGTCGGTGAGGCCCGGGATGCGCAGTTCCGGCACGTCCTGGATGGGCCGGCCGACATAGCCCTGCCCGACCAGCGCCGACAACCCGACGCCGAACAGCGTCAGCGCCAGCCCGGTCGCCACCTGATTGGCGAGCAGCCCCAGCGTCAGCACGCCGAACAGCGCCCCCATCGCCAGCCCGGCCGCCGCCGCCGCCAGGAAGCCCAGGGTCGAGCTGCCGGTGGTCGCCGTCACCATGAAGCCGATCACCGCGCCGGCCAGCATCATCCCCTCGACGCCGAGGTTCAGCACGCCCGACTTCTCCACCACCAGTTCGCCCAGCCCTGCGAACAGCAGCGGCGTGGCGGCGGTCAGCATGGCCGCCAGCACGGGGCCGAGGAAGGCCACGAATTCCATCAGGCGACCCTCCGCACGGCGCCGACGCGCACGCGGTAGCGGATCAGCACGTCGCAGGCGAGCAGGAAGAAGAGCAGCATGCCCTGGAACACCCCGGTGATGGCCTTGGGCAGGCCCAGCGCGATCTGCGCCGCCTCGCCGCCGATGAACGAAAGCGCCATGAGCAGCCCGGCCAGCAGGATTCCCACCGGGTGCAGCCGGCCGAGGAAGGCGACGATGATCGCCGTGAAGCCGTAGCCGGGGGAGATCGACGGCGTGATCTGACCGATCGGCCCCGCCACTTCGCCCAAGCCCGCCAGCCCGGCCAGCCCGCCCGACAGCAGCAGCGTCAGCCAGACGATGCGCTTCTGGTTGAAGCCGGCGTAGCCCGCCGCCGCCGGGGTCAGGCCGATGACGCGGATCTGGAAGCCGATGAAGGTGCGGCTCATCAGCACCCAGCCGCCGGCCACCGCCAGCAGCGCCAGCAGCGCCCCCAAATGCACGCGCGTCCCCTGGATCAGCAGCGGCATGGTCGATGTGGGCTCGAACATGCGCGACTCCGGGAAGGCGAAGCCCTCCGGGTCGCGGTAAGGGCCATTGATCAGGAAATTCAGCAGCAGGATCGCCACGTAGGTCAGCATCAGGCTGGTGAGGATCTCGCTGGCGTTGAAGCGCAGCTTCAGCCACGCGGGGATCGCCGCCCACGCCATGCCGCCCGCGATGCCGCCGAGGATCATCAGCGGCAGCAGCCACCAGCCGCCCTCGCCGTAGAACGCCAGCCCGATGCCGCCGCCGACGATGGCGCCCAGCGTCAATTGACCCTCGGCGCCGATGTTCCAGACGTTGGCGCGAAAGCCGATGGCGAGCCCGACGCCGATCAGCACCAGCGGGGTCGCCTTGATCACCAGCTCGCCGACGCCGCGCAGGCTGGTCAGCGGCTGGATGAAGAAGGCGTGCAACGCCTTCAGCGGGTCGAAGCCCAATGCCCAGAACAGCACGAAGCCGCTGGCGAGCGTCAGCAGAACCGCCAGGACCGGGGTGAGGTACACCATGGTCTGCGAGGACTGGCCGCGCGGTTCGAGACGAAGAAAGCTCATGCGCGGGGCTCCGCGATACCGGAAAGATCACGCAACACGGCCGACATCCTTCTCGTCCTCGCCAGGGCCGTCGAACAAGCCGCCCATGGCCAAACCGATCTGCTCGACGGTGGTCTGGTGCGTCGGGCTGGACGGCGACAGCCGGCCGTGGAACAGCACCGAAATGCGATCGCACAGCACGAACAGCTCGTCCAGATCCTGGCTGATCACCAGCACCGCGGCGCCGCTGCGCGCCAGATCGATGAGCGCCTGATGGATCGCCGCCGCCGCACCCGCATCGACGCCCCAGGTTGGCTGGCCGACGATCAGCAGCCGGGGGTTTTGCAGGATCTCGCGGCCGATGATGAACTTCTGCAAATTGCCGCCCGACAGCGAGCGCGCCTCGGCGCGGTGCCCGTGCGTGACCACGTTGAACAGGTCGATGATGCGCTCGGCGTAGGAGCGCGACCGGGCGAAATGCACCATGCCGCCGCGCACCAGCGGCTCGCGGGCGTAGCCGGACAGCAGCGCGTTCTCCGACAGGCTCAGCTCGGGCACCGCACCGCGGCCCAGCCGTTCCTCCGGCACGAAGGCAAGGCCCAGCTCGCGCCGGGCGCGGGGTCCGAGGTTGCCGACCGGGCGGCCTTCGATGCGCACCGCATCCTCGTCGCCGACCAGCGTCTCGCCGCTCAGCGCCGCCATCAGTTCGGCCTGACCGTTGCCGGCGACGCCGGCAATGCCCAGAATCTCGCCGGCGCGCACCTCCAGCGAGACGTCCTTCAGCTCGGTGGCGAAGGGCACGTCGGTGGTGGTGGACAGGTGGCGCACCTCCAGCCGCGGGGCGCCGGCCGCCACCTTCGCGACGCGGTCGGGGGTGGACAGCGAGGCGCCGATCATCATCTCGGCAAGGCCGCGCGCCGTCTCCTGCCGGGGATCGCAGGTCGCCACCACCTTGCCGCCGCGCAGCACCGTGGCGCGGTCGCAGATGGCGCGGATCTCCTCCAGCTTGTGCGAGATGTAGAGGATGGTGCAGCCCTCGGCCGCCAGCCGCTTCAGCGTCTCGAACAGCCGGCCGACCTCCTGCGGGGTCAGCACCGACGTCGGCTCGTCCATGATCAGCAGGCGCGGGTCCTGGAGCAGGCAGCGCACGATCTCGACGCGCTGGCGCTCGCCCACCGACAGGTCGAAGACGTGCCGCTCCGGGTCGAGCGCCAGGCCATAGCGTTCGGACACCGTGCGGATGCGGGTGGACAAATCCTTGAGGGCGCCCTTGTCCTCGATGCCCAGCGCGATGTTCTCGGCCACCGTCAGCGTGTCGAACAGCGAGAAGTGCTGGAACACCATGCCGATGCCCAGGGCGCGCGCGGCGTGCGGGTCGGCGATGGTGACCTCGCGGCCTTCCCAGCTCAGCGTGCCGGAGTCGGCGTGCAGCACGCCGTAGATGATCTTCACCAGCGTCGATTTGCCGGCGCCGTTCTCGCCCAGGAGGGCGTGGATCTCGCCGGGCAGCAGCGCCAGATCGACATGGTCGTTGGCGAGGCAGCCCGGAAAGCGCTTCGTGATGCCGCGAAGGTCGAGGCGGGGCGTCATCTGTGGAGCCAAGAGGCGGATTCCGGAAGGTCGAACCGGCGCACATGCGCCCATCGGACACCTAAGCGCGGCTGCCGCCCCCTCGTCAACTCCTCCAGAATGCGGAAGGTGCCGCCGTCCGCCGCGAAGCCCTTGCCCAAGCCCCCGCGACCGGCCAAGTTTGAGGCCTGAGACGGAGGACGGCATGGCGGAGACGATGGGATACGTGGTTCTGGAGCAACGCGGCGTGCTGGCGGTGACCGGCGAGGACCGCGAAGCCTTCCTGCAAGGATTGGTGTCCAACGACATGCGCGCGGTGTCGGCCGAGCGCGCCGTCTACACCCTGTTCCTGACGCCCCAGGGCAAGTACCTGCACGACTTCATGGTGGCATCGGACGGCACGGCGTTCCTGCTGGACGTCGAAGCGGCGCGGCGTGACGACCTTCTGCGCCGGCTGAAGATGTACAAGCTGCGCTCGAAGATCGCGCTGGAGGACCGCACGGCGACGCTGACGGTGGTGGCGCTGATCGGTCCGGGCGCGCTTGAACGGCTGGGCCTGCCGGCCGAGCCCGGCGCGGCCGTGCCGTTCGCCGGCGGCATCGCCTTCACCGACCCGCGCACGGCGGCATTGGGCGCGCGCGCCCTGCTGCCGGCCGGCACCGATCTTGAGGCGTTGGGCTTCAACCGCCTGCCCTTCGAGGCGTGGGACCGGCTGCGCCTGGAACTGGGCGTTCCAGACGGCAGCCGCGACATGGAGGTGGAGAAGGCGATCCCGCTGGAAAACAACCTGGACGCGCTGAACGCCATCTCCTGGGACAAGGGCTGCTACATGGGCCAGGAGCTGACGGCGCGCACGCGCTACCGGGCTCTGATCAAGAAGCGCCTTGTGCCGGTCGAGCTGGACGGCCCCCTGCCGGCCCCCGGCACGCCGGTCTGCTTGGGCGAGAAGGAGTCCGGAGAAATCCGAAGTGGATTGCAGAATCGGGCGCTGGCCATGCTGCGCCTGGAAGATCTTGACCGCGCCGAAAAAGAAGACCTCATGTTCAAGACCGACAACACCACGGTCGTGCCGCGCAAACCGTCATGAACGAGGGAGTTCCCATTACCCATTCGACCGATGTCTTCCCCGAAAGATATTTTAACGAGCGGGATTAGTTCGCTTCCTCCGGTGTTGTAGAGCTGCCATGGACAAGCCAGGGCAAAATGTGGAGGAGTGAACCATGCGCAAGGAACTGATCGCAGCCGTTTCGACGCTGGCCCTTATGACCGGCGCGGCCTTCGCCCAATCCAGCACCGGCGGCTCGACCGGCAGCGGTGGCACGACGACCAACTCGCCGACGATGCAGCGTGACAGCACGGGCGGCACGGCGGCGACCTCGCCGACCACGGCGCAGCACAGCGGTGCGGCCAGTTCGGCCGCGGGCCAGCAGACCCTCGCCAGCGCCGAAAAGCTGCTGGGCAAGAATGTCTACGGCAAGGACAACGAGAAGATCGGCGAGGTCGAGGACATCATCCTCGATCCGGCGTCCGGTCAGGCCAAGCAGCTCGTCCTGTCGTCGGGCGGTTTCCTCGGCATTGGCGAAAAGAAGGTCGCGGTCGACTTCAATCAGGCGAAGTGGAACGACGCGGACAACCGTCTGCAACTGTCGAGCCTGAGCCGCGACGACGTCAAGAACATGAGCGAGTTCAAGTACTCGGACAGCATGACGTCGCTGAACCGGAACCGCAACGGTGCCGTCAAGAACGACGCGACCACCGCGCCGGCCAACCGCAGCACCACCGGCACGACCAGCCCGGCGACCCCGCCGGTCAGCAGCCAGCCGAAGCAGTAATCCCTCCGCCCCAGGAAACCCCCGCGGCCATCCCCGCGGGGGTTTCTTCGTTCAAAGAGCCCCTACCCCGTCAACAACTCCACGAACCGCCGCGCCGCCTCGATGTCCCGGCGCAGGCCGGCGCGGCGGGTGGCGGACTCCGGGTCCTCGCCCCATTGCTCGATCTGGAAGCTCTCGTCCACCTGGGACGCCTCGAAGGCTTCCGTTGCGTCGATGCGGCGCTCGATCAGCGCCAGCGCCACGATCAGCGAGCCGCAGGAGTCCGTGGCGCTCTGCACGGCGCTCAGCATCCAGTCGTCGTAGGCATCCACGGCGTTGCGCAGCGCGCGGGTGGCGTCCTCGGGCTGCGGCTTCGGCATCAGGCCGGCGTGCACGTGCAAAGGCGCGTCGTAGCGCAGCGTCGCCCAGTCCAGCAGCGGCTGCCAGTGCCGCGCCTGCCGGTCCACCAGGGCGCGCGGGTGCTCGGCGCGGTAGCACAGCAGGTCGGTCTCGGCGTACTTGGCGACGCCATCGACGATGGACGCGCGGTTCTTCCCCACCACGTCCACCGCGGTGCTGGCGAGCTGCATCATCGGCATGGAGAGCGGGTGAATCTCCTCGACCTGCGCGTCCCATTCGGCGGCGACGGCGCGGGCCAGCGGCTCGGAGCGGAACACCAGCGGCGCTTTCGCCGGGCTGCGCACGGATCGGCCGTCCAGCCGCACGTCCCAGCCGCCGTCCACCGCCTCGACGCCCACGGTCTTGTAGAAACGCTTCATCTCGCCTCTGCTTCCAACAAATCGAGCACCGCCGCGGCGACGAGTCCGCCGCTGTGGACGATGCGGTCGGCGCCGGCCGCCGTCAGCTCCGGCACCTCGTGATAGCCCCAGGACACGCCGACCGACGCGATGCGGGCGTTGCGCGCCATCTGGATGTCGTAGGTGGTGTCGCCGATCATCACCGTGGACGCCGCCTCCACCCCGGTCTCCGACAGCGCGCGCAGCACCATCTCCGGGTGCGGCTTGCCGGGGCCGACGTCGGCGGTCTGCAAGGTGACGAAGCGGTCCGTCAGCCCGTGCCGCTCCAGCACCGACAGGAGGCCGCGCCGCGACTTCCCCGTCGCCACCCCCAGCAGCACGCCGGCCGCGTCCAGCGCGTCCAGCGTCTCGGCGATGCCGGGGAACAGCGGTTCCTCGACCGCGCCGCGCTGGCGGCGGGTGGCGAAGGCGTCCTTGTAGGACTCGGCGATGGCGATGTGGCGCTCGGTCTCCAGCGCCGGCAGCAGAGCCGCCACCGCCGGCACCAGCGACAGCCCGACGACGCGGCGCACCGCGTGCGCGTCCGGCTCGCCCAACCCATGGGCAAGCCACGCCTCCGTCATCGAATCGACGATGGCGTGCTGGCTGTCGACGAGCGTGCCGTCGCAGTCGAACAGGGCGAGACGGAGCGGTTTGGTCATGCGGGGCGGGTCGCGATCATGCGGACGGCGGGGGATACCACAGGTGGGATGCGCGCGGCGCTCCCTCAAGGTGCCTCATTCCACCTCGGCGAAGGGGTCGCCCTTCAGGTTGGCGCTGAAGTCGAGGTACTTCCAGGTCGCCTGCATGTGCTCGGGCAGCGGCGCCGTCACGTCGATGGGCTTGCCGGTGCGCGGGTGCGGGATGATCAGGCGGCGGGCGTGCAGGTGCAACTGCCGCGGCACCTCGGCACCCGGCAGGAAAGCGTCCTGCCCGGCGTACTTGCCGTCGCCGAGGATCGGCGTGCCGATGGCCGCCATGTGGACGCGCAGCTGGTGGGTGCGGCCGGTGCGCGGCCACAGCGCCACGAAGGCGGCCTGCTTGCCGGCGTTCTCCAGCACCGAATAGAAGGTGATCGCCTTCTTGCCCTCGTCCTCGTCGGTGGCGACGCGCTCGCCGTGCGACCCGCCCTCCTTGGCCAGGGCAAGGTCGATCTTGCCCTGATAGGGCTTCGGCACGCCGACGGTGACGGCCCAGTAGATCTTGCGGGCATCGCGGCCGCGGAACGTCTCGGCCAGACGGCTGGCGGCGAACACCGTGCGCGCCAGCATCAGAACGCCCGAGGTGTCCTTGTCCAGGCGATGCACCAGCCTGGGGCGCTCATTCGAGCCGAAGCGCAGCGCGTCCAGCATGGCGTCGAGGTGCTTAGACGTGCCGGTACCGCCCTGCACCGCCAGACCGGCGGGCTTGTCGATGGCGATCACGTCGTCGTCCTTGTAGAGCACGCGCGCCTGGAGGGCGGCGATCTCCTTGTCGCTGATCACCGGCGCCGGCTTGGCGCGCGAGGCGCCGAGCGCCTCGGTGGGGACACCCAGCGGCGGGACGCGGATCGCCTGACCGGCCTCCAGCCGGGTCGCGGCGTCGGCGCGCTTGCCATCGACGCGGACCTGCCCCGTGCGCAGCAGCTTCTGCAAGTGGCCGTGCCCGAGGTCCGGGAAATGCCGCTTGAACCAGCGGTCCAGGCGGATGTCCGCCTCGTCCGCCGAAACCGTCCGTGTCTCAACCGCGCTCATGGTGCTGCTCCGCTCGAAAACCGCGGCGGATTAGACAGAAGTCGCGCCCGCTTGTCACGCGGGCTGGTCGGTCGCGGCGCGCAATGGCACCATGCGCGCCCCCGCCGCCACCCGGAGACCGCCATGCCCGCCACCCTGCCCGCCACCGCAGCCCTGATCGTCATCGATGTGCAGAAGGCCATCGACGACCCGCGCTGGGCCGTGCACGGGCCGCGCAACAATCCGCAGGCCGAGGGCAACGTCGCCGCCCTGCTGGCGGCGTGGCGGCGAACGGGGCGGCCGGTGGTGCATGTGCGCCACGATTCCGATGAGCCGGAGTCCACATACCGTCCGGGCAGCGCCGGCCACGTCTTCAAGCCGGAGGCGCAGCCGCACCCCGGCGAGCTGGTGGTGGGCAAGGCCACCAACAGCGCCTTCATCGGCACCGGGCTGGAGACGTGGCTGGCCGAGCGCGGCTGCGCCACGCTGGTGATCGCCGGGGTCATCACCAACAACAGCGTCGAGGCGACGGCGCGCATGGCCGGCAATTTGGGCTTCGACGTCCATGTGGTGGCCGACGCGTGCTTCACCTTCGGCAAGCGCGACCGCACCGGCCGGCTGTGGACCGCCGAACAGGTCCACGAACTGTCGCTCGCCAACCTGGACGGCGAATACGCGCGGATCGTCGAGACGGCGGCCATGCTGGACATGGTTGGGTTGGGCATGATCGGCTAGGCCCGGTCGCCGACACCGAAGATCCACCCCTCCTGCCGGCGCGCCGTGGCGTCCATGGCTGCGGGCGCCCACACCTCCGGCCGATCCGCCAGCCAGCGCAGGCCGGCGGAGGAGACCAGCGCGTCGGCATCGTGGTCGCTGACCGGCGTTGTCAGCTGCGCCGGCCGGGAGGCGAGATACCGCAGCGCCGCATCCACGTCGGCCGGGGCGCGGATCTTCCTCAGGCCGAAGCCGGCGCGCTTGAGGAACAGGCGCGGGTAGATCTCGGCGAACAGCGTCTTACCCGCCGCCGGTTCCTCGAACGGCCAGACGGCGACGCGCGGGTCGGCCGCGCGCAACGCCCGCAGCATACGGATGCCGGCCAGCGCCCCGCGCCCGACCTGCTTGGAACCGATCAGCTTGTAGGGGCTCTGCGGGCTGCCATAGCCATCGGCGCGGCAGACCCGCTCGGTCAGCCGGTGCGGGTCGGTGTACCAGGAGGGCTGCCGGCCGGCGCTCCAGAACCCGCCGGCGAAGGACGGGTGCTCGGCGAAGGGACCGCCGAGGAAATCGGGGTGCGCGGCGGTGGTCTGTTCGATCAGGTCCCACAGGTCGAACACCGAGGCCTCGCGGCCGGGGAAGTACGCCTGGGCGACGGCGAAGGGCAGCGAGAAGGCGCAGTCGATGCCGACCAGCGCCGGCCCGCGCTCCAGCCCGGCGCGCAGCCAGTCGAACACCGCCGTCCGCGACCACCAGCCGCCGGGAGGGTCGATGAGGGTGGGCGGCGCGTCGCCGGTGCCGCACTCGGCGACCGCGATGCCGGCGTAACGCTTGCCTCGGGCGCCCGACCAGTCGATGGCGACGAAGCGCTCGAAACGGGAAGTCACGGCGCCGGACGACGGTCGCCGTAGCGGATGACGGTCGCCTTCTCCAGCGTGACGAGGCCGCTTCCCATCATGGAGTCGAGTTGCGGCAGGAAGGCCTGGATGCGGTCTTCGGCGTCGACGATCTCGATGACGAACGGCAAATCGTTGGACAGGCGCAGGATCTTCGCGGTGTGGACGCGGCTGGAGGCGCCGAAGCCCATCACCGCGCGGATCACCGTGGCGCCGGCCAGCCCGGCCTCGCGCGCCTTCATGACGATGGCCTCATAGAGCGGCAGCCCGCCGTGGCGGTCCTGCTCGCCGACGAAGATGCGCAGCAGCGTGGCGGTTTCCGGAACGGACATGGCTCAGGCCCCCTTGTTGAGCAACGCCGCGGCGACGTGCCCGGCCCACACCGCCAGCATGCACAGCGCGAACGACCCGATGGTGTTCGCCCCGGCCCGCGCCCACTCCCCATCCTGCACGAGGTTCAGCGTTTGCAGGCTGAAGGAGGAGAAGGTGGTGAAGCCGCCGCAGATTCCCACCATCACGAAAACGCGGGCATCGGAGGGCACCAGCAGCCGCCCATCCGGCCCGGTCAGCGTGGCAGCGAAGCCGATGATGAAAGAGCCGACGATGTTGACCACCAGCGTCCCCCACGGGAACGTCGCCCCGAACGCGTTGGCGACGGCGCCCGAGGCCCAGTAGCGGGCGATGGACCCGATGGCGCCTCCGATGGCGACCAGGAGATAGGTGGTCATGGGTGGGGGTGGCCGGCGGCGAATGAAACACTATGAAACGCTATGAAACGCGGATCGGTGCAGTGATTCATTCGCGTCCTCCAGCCAAGCGCTTTGATGACTTAAGTCCTATCATTGTCTTGGCTGGGCCGCAAGCCGGCACGCTTTGCGCGCTGGTCTTTGTGTCAGCCCAACGCGCCGGGGACAATCAACGCGCCGCGCGCTTCATCCGGACGCGGGTGGACGTGGGGTGCACACGGCGGACATCGCTGGGGGAAGTGGCGGAGAGATCTGGCGCCGTGTCCGGATCGCTGGCGATCTGCCGCGCAATATCCTCCTCAGAGGTGGCGTCCACCTTCGACCAGTCGAAGCCGGTGAGGTCCACGTCAGTCGAGGAACGTTTTACGGTAGGCATAGCTCTCTCCAGGCGAAGCCTTCCTCAGGGATATGATGCGCCTTCGGTCCTCGCGCCACGTGTAAACGCAGGCAAAGCAGCGCTCGCCGATGCGGCCAATGGCGCAAATGCGCGGCTCGCCGTAGTTTCGCCTCCGATCATCCCACTCCAGGGTCGAATTGTCGAAGAGCTTCGTTGCGACCTCGAAGGGCAGCCCGCGCTCGCGGAGGTTCCACGCGCTCTTATTGTCGTCCCATTCGAAATCCATGGGCCGAGGCTACCCGCGTCGGTTGAGCGCGTCAATCACCCCTCCCCTGCCTTCCGCCCCCGCAGCTTCGCCCAGTACTCCAACCGCTTCTTGATCTCGCGCTCGAAACCGCGCTCCACCGGCTGATAGAACTCCTTCCGCGCCAACCCCTCGGGGAAATAGTTCTGGCCGGAGAATCCCTCGGCGGTGTCGTGGTCGTAGGCGTAGCCCTGGCCGTAGCCGATCTGCTTCATCAGCTTGGTCGGCGCGTTCAGGATGTGCTTGGGCGGCATCAGCGAGCCGGTCTCGCCGGCGGCGCGCACCGCCGCCTTATACGCCGTGTAGGCGGCGTTCGACTTCGGCGCCGTGCCGAGATAGATCACCAGCTGCGCGATGGCCAGTTCGCCCTCGGGCGAGCCCAGGCGCTCGTACGCCTCCCACGCGGCCATGGCCTGGGTCAGCGCGTTGGGGTCGGCGAGGCCAATGTCCTCCACCGCGAAGCGGCACAGGCGGCGCGCGATGTAGCGCGGGTCCTCGCCGCCGGCCAGCATGCGGGCGTACCAGTACAGCGCCGCGTCGGTGTCCGAGCCGCGCAGCGACTTGTGCAGTGCGCTGATGAGGTTGTAGTGCCCCTCCTGCGCCTTGTCGTAGAGCGGCGCGCGGCGCTGGATGGTCGTCGCCAGCGCGTTGTTATCGAGGACAGTCCCCTGCGGCAGCGCGAACAGCTCCTCGCACAGGTTCAGGCAGAAGCGGCCGTCGCCGTCCGCCATGGCCTTGAGCGCGGCGCGGGCGTCGGGGGTCACCGGCAGCGGACTGCCCATCTCCGCCTCGGCGCGGCTCAGCAGCTTCTCCAGGGCCGAATCGTCCAGACGGTTCAGCACGAACACCTGGGCGCGGCTGAGCAACGCCGCGTTCAGTTCGAACGACGGGTTCTCGGTGGTGGCGCCGACCAGCGTCACCGTGCCGTCCTCCACGTAAGGCAGGAAGCCGTCCTGCTGGGCACGGTTGAAACGGTGGATCTCGTCGATGAACAGCAGCGTGCCCTGCCCGGCGGCGCGGCGCGCCCTGGCGGCCTCGAACACCTTGCGCAGGTCGGCAACACCGGAGAACACCGCCGACAGCGGCTCAAAATGCAGATCCGTGGTCTGCGCCAGCAGCCGGGCGATGGTCGTCTTGCCGCAGCCCGGCGGCCCCCAGAGGATCATCGACGCCAAGCGGTGCGCAGCGACCATGCGGCCGACCGGGCCGTCGGGCTTCAGCAAATGCTCCTGCCCGACCACCTCGTCCAGCGTGCGCGGGCGCAGCCGGTCGGCCAGAGGGCGCGGTGCCTCCGACTCGAACAGGCTGTTTCCCGGCAAGCTGTTCCCGGTATCGCTCGCCTTGCGGGCCATCAAGTCACCCGAGTCGCATCATTGCGTCGGCGCGCAGCCCCGGAAGCACGAACGCAGTTGATCCTCGCAGCCGGCGGTCGGGCCGAACAGGCGGTTGCGGCGCTCGTCCTCGGTGCCGCGGCGGGGGGTCGCCGAATCCATGCACACGCGGTAGCCGCGCTCGCAATGCTCCCGGCAATCCGGCCCGGCGACGGCCTCCGGCGTGGGGCCGCGGGAAGAGGAGCGCTGCGTGGACTGGGCGCAGCCGGCCAGGAGGGCCACCGCGAGAACGGCCACGAGTGCGGGAATCGGACGGAACATCGGCTTACCTGTTTCCTTATCGTTGTATGGTGTCCCGGATGGCGCGTCGCCACGCCCCCGGAACCGGACCGGGGCCAGCCCACTATCCGGGAACGCACGTGGAAAGGGAACGGCTCAAATGAATACGCCCACCAACGGGAAGCCGAGGCGACGGCTCGGGACGGTGGCGTTCTTCGCCGTCCTGCTCGGCCTCGGCCTGCTCATGCTGATCGGGCGCATGCTGGCGTTGCCCGGCTTCAGCGTCGGCGAGGCGGTGTTCCCGGCGCTCGGCGGGCTGTTCATCGCCGTGGCGCTGGCGGTCATCGTCCTGCGCGACCGGCGCGAGCGCGCCGAGATGACGCCGGAAGAGCGCAACCGGCAGGACCAGGGCGTGCCGCGGTGATAGGGCCGCGACCGCGGCCCCGCGCCCACATGGGCGCGAAGGCAAGGGGCCGGATGGCCCCGCCTGCCGCCTGAGGAAAATAAGATCAAACAAATTTGAAGCTGAGAAGGCCGCCGACGACGATCACCAGCAGCACGGTGGTGACCAGCATCAGGCGCTTCTCGATGATCTCCTGCACCTGCGGCCCATAGAAGTGCAGCAGGATGGCGATCATGTAGAAGCGTGAGAACCGCGCCACCACCGAGCACAGCATGAAGATGGTGAAGTCCAGCTTGGCGAAGCCGGCGGTGATGGTCAGCAATTTGTAGGGGATGGGCGTCACGCCCTTGAGGATCAGGAACCACGGACCGTAGACGGAGAACATCTCCTGGAAGCGGCCGAACGATTCCTGCGCGTTGTAGAAATCGATGATCAGCCGGCCGACGCTTTCAAACAGATAATAGCCGAGCGCATAGCCGAAGGCCCCGCCGATCAGCGAGGCGAAGGCGCAGATATTGACGTACCGCCACAGCTTCTTCGGCTCCGCCAGGCACATCGGCACCAGCATCACGTCCGGCGGCAGCGGGAAGAAGGAGCTTTCGGCGAAGGACACCGCCGACATCCACCAGACCGCGTCCTTGCGGGCGGCGCGCTGAAGAATCCAGTTGTAAAGCGGTTTCAGCATGCGGCCGTAAGGCGGTTCCCGGTGAAGAAACCCCCTCCCCGGCCGGGCCGGAGAGGGGGCGATCCACGACGGATATGGGGATACCCGTCCTTAACAACAATGCGATGCGAAGCCGCTGTTACGACTCGGCCTCGGCCTCTTCGACCTGCACCGGGCCGCTGTCCTGGCCCTTGGCCTCCGGATCGCGGTCGACCAGCTCGATCACGCCCATCGGGGCGGCGTCGCCGTAGCGGAAGCCGGCCTTGAGCACGCGGCAGTAGCCGCCGCTGCGGTCCTTGTAGCGCTCGGCCAGCGGGCCGAACAGCTTGGTCACCATGTCCTTGTCGCGCAGCTTGCTGAAGGCCTGGCGGCGGTTGGACAGGCCACCCTGCTTGCCGAGCGTGATCAGCTTCTCGACGATGGGCCGCAGCTCCTTCGCCTTCGGCAGCGTCGTCTTGATCTGCTCGTGCTTGATCAGCGCGTTCGCCATGTTGGAGAACATGGCCTTACGGTGGGTGGTGGTCTTGCTGAGCTTCCGTCCTGCAACGCCGTGACGCATGGCGGTGGTCCCCTCTCATGGCTTGGCCCCCCTCGGGGAGCCGGTGGTGATCCCCACCGCCCTTCTGTTCGGTACGGTGCGGGGCGGGTCGAAGCGACCCTGGTGGAGCACCGGGGCCTTCCGGCCCCGGTGGTGCGACGTGTGCTTAGTACGGCTCTTCCAGACGCTTGGCCAGTTCCTCGATGTTCTCGGGCGGCCAGTTCGGGATTTCCATACCCAGGTGCAGGCCCATCTGGGCAAGCACTTCCTTGATCTCGTTCAGCGACTTGCGGCCGAAGTTCGGCGTGCGGAGCATCTCCGCCTCGGTCTTCTGCACCAGATCGCCGATGTAGACGATGTTGTCGTTCTTGAGGCAGTTGGCCGAACGGACCGACAGCTCCAGCTCGTCCACCTTGCGGAGCAGGTTCTTGTTGAACGGAACCTCCTCGTGCTTCTCCTCGGCGACCGCGTGCGTCGGCTCTTCGAAGTTGATGAAGAGCTGCAGCTGGTCCTGCAGGATGCGGGCGGCGAGCGCCACCGCGTCGTCCGGACGGACGGCGCCGTTGGTCTCGATCGTCATCGACAGGCGGTCGTAGTCGGTGACCTGACCGACGCGGGCGTTGTCGACCTTGTACGACACCTTGCGCACCGGCGAGAACAGCGCGTCCACCGGGATCAGGCCGATCGGCGCGTCCTCGGGACGGTTCTGGCTGGCCGGGACGTAGCCCTTGCCTGTCTCGACCGTCAGTTCCATGTTCAGCCGCGCGCCGGCATCCAGCGTGCAGATGACCAGATCCGGGTCCATGACGGCGATGTCGGCGCTCGACTCGATCATGCCGGCCTTCACCTCGCCGGGGCCTTCGGCGCGCAGGCGCATGCGCTTCGGACCGTCGCCGTGCATGCGCAGGCCCATCGTCTTGATGTTCAGGACGATGTCGGTCACGTCCTCGCGGACGCCGGGGATCGACGAGAATTCATGCAGCACGCCGTCGATGTGGATCGACGTGACGGCGGCGCCCTGGAGCGAGGAGAGCAGAACGCGGCGCAGCGCGTTGCCCAGCGTCAGGCCGAAGCCACGCTCCAGCGGCTCGGCCACCAGGGTCGCGACGCGCTCGGCGTCGTCACCCGGCTGGATCTCGAGCTTGGAGGGCTTGATCAGTTCCTGCCAGTTCTTCTGAAGGACCACGGGAAAACCTCTTGCCATCGGGTTGGCACGAACCCGCGGAGGCCCATCCGTTCCAATGCAGCGGCGGCCGCGATGGCAGCGGCCGCCTGTCCCGGAACGGAGAGCCCCGCGGGTGCGGGACGATCTCTAGATCAGACGCGACGCTTCTTCGGCGGACGAACGCCGTTGTGCGGGATCGGCGTGACGTCACGGATCGAGGTGATCTGGAAGCCGACCGACTGCAGAGCGCGCAGAGCCGACTCACGCCCCGAACCGGGACCCTTCACCTCAACCTCGAGGGTCTTCATGCCGTGCTCCTGGGCCTTGCGGCCCGCGTCCTCGGCAGCCACCTGGGCGGCGTAGGGGGTCGACTTGCGCGAACCCTTGAAGCCCATGGTGCCCGACGACGACCAGGCAATGGTGTTGCCCTGCGCGTCGGTGATGGTGATCATCGTGTTGTTGAACGAGGCGTTCACATGCGCGACGCCGGCGGTGATGTTCTTGCGCTCACGACGGCGCAGGCGCTGAGAAGCGGCTGACGGCTTGGCCATGGGAGGAGATCCTTACTTCTTCTTACCGGCGATGGGCTTCGCCGGACCCTTGCGGGTGCGGGCGTTGGTGTGGGTGCGCTGACCGTGGACCGGCAGGCCCTTGCGGTGGCGCAGGCCACGGTAGCTGCCCAGATCCATCAACCGCTTGATGTTCATGGCCACCGCGCGGCGCAGGTCGCCTTCGACCTGGTAGTCGGCGTCGATGGTCTCGCGGATGCGGAGCACCTCGTCATCGGTCAGCTGGTTCACACGGCGCTCGGCCGGGATGTTCAGCTTGCCGCAGATCTCTTTGGCTTTGGCCGGGCCAATGCCGTGAATGTAGGTCAACCCGATCTCCACACGCTTCTGTGCGGGGATGTTGACGCCAGCGATACGCGCCACGCTACTCTCCTCGATATCTCAACGACAGCCCCTTGCGGGCTGTCTACACACCGATCACGTCCCGAACCCGTTGCGCGCGATTCAGGACGCAAAATGTCACCCAAAAGGCCTGCTCGGCCTTGGGAGGCTGCGGACTATAGAAAGATCGGTCGGTTTGTCAAGAATGATCGGCGCCGGGATTCCCGCACGGCGCCCTACCCTTCCCCCGCGTCGTCGGCCCGAAAACGAATGGGGGGCGGCTTGCGGCCACCCCCCAACGGAAATCACGTCGACCGAGAGGCCGTCACGAACCGAGGATCGCCTCGATCTGCGTCGTCACCACGTCGATGTCGGCCATGCCGTCCACCGTCTTCAGCACGCCGCGCTCCTTGTAGTACGGGAGAATCGGCGCGGTCTGCGCGTGGTACTGGTCGAGTCGGGTCTTCACCGTCTCGGCGTTGTCGTCGGCGCGGCGCTTGAACTCGGTCGAGCCGCAGACGTCGCAAACGCCGTCCACCGCGGGCTTCTCGAACGTCTCGTGATAGCCCTTGCCGCACTTGGCGCAGGTGTAGCGGCCGGTGATGCGCTCGACCAGAGCCGCGTCGTCCACCTTCATCTCGATCACATGGTCGAGCTTCAGGCCCTTGGCGGCCAGCATCTTGTCCAGTGCGTCGGCCTGCGCCACCGTGCGCGGGAAGCCGTCGAGGATGAAGCCGGTCTTGACGTCCGGCTGGTCGATCCTATCGGAGATCATCTGGATGACCAGCTCGTCCGGGACGAGCTTGCCGGCCGTCATGATCTCCTTGGCCTGCTGGCCCAGCGGGCTGCCGCCGGCGACGAGCGCGCGCAGCATGTCGCCGGTGGAGAGTTGCACGAGCCCGCGCGTGTCCTCGAGACGACGCGCCTGGGTTCCCTTACCCGCACCCGGCGGACCAAGCAGGATCAAATTCATTTCTTCCCCCGAAGCTTCGATTTTTTGATCAACCCCTCATACTGGTGCGCCAGCAGATGGGAATGGATCTGCCCGACCGTGTCCATCGTCACCGACACCACGATCAGCAAACTGGTTCCGCCGAAATAGAACGGAACCGACTGCTGGGCAATCAGAAATTCGGGCAGCAGGCAGACCACCACCAGGTAGCCGGAGCCGATCACCGTCAGCCGGGTCAGCACATAGTCCAGATAGTCGGACGTGTTCTTGCCGGGCCGGATGCCGGGGATGAAGCCGCCATACTTGCGCAGGTTGTCCGCCGTCTCCGTCGGGTTGAAGACGATGGCCGTGTAGAAGAAGCAGAAGAAGATGATCAGCGCGGCGTACATGAACATGTACACCGGCGTGCCGTGCGCGATGATGCGCGACACCGCCTGCAGCCATTCCGGCCCCTCGCCGCCGGCGAAGCCCACCGCGGTCAGCGGCAGCAGCAGCAGCGACGACGCGAAGATCGGCGGAATGACGCCCGAGGTGTTGAGCTTGAGCGGAAGGTGCGTCGATTCGCCGCCCATCATGCGGTTGCCCATCTGGCGCTTGGGATACTGCACCAGCAGGCGGCGCTGCGCGCGCTCCATGAAGACGATGAAGAACACCACGCCCACCGCCATCAGCAGCAGGAAGATGATGAACACCGTCGACAGCGCGCCGGTGCGCCCGAGTTCCAGCGTGCTGGCCAGCGCCTTCGGCAGCTCGGCCACGATGCCCGCGAAGATGATGAGCGAGGTGCCGTTGCCGATGCCGCGGGCGGTGATCTGCTCACCCAGCCACATCAGGAACAGCGTGCCGCCGACCAGCGTGATGACGGCGGTCAGACGGAAGAAGAGTCCCGGTTCGAGCACCGCGGCGCCCATCGACCCGGTCATGCCCTCCATGCCCACCGCGATGCCCCAGGCCTGTACGGTCGCCAGCAGCACGGTGCCGTAGCGGGTGTACTGGTTGAGCTTCTTGCGGCCGGCCTCCCCTTCCTTCTTCATCGCTTCCATCTGCGGCGACACGGCGGTCAGCAGCTGGACGATGATCGAGGCCGAGATGTACGGCATGATGTTGAGGGCGAAGATGGTCATGCGGTGCAGCGCGCCGCCGGCCAGCATGTCGAACATGCCGAGGATGCCACCGCCCTGGCGGCGGAACACATCGGCCAGAATGTTGGGATCGATGCCCGGCAGCGGGATGTACGTGCCCAGGCGGTAGATGATCAGCGCGCCCAGGGTGAACCATATGCGCTTCTTCAGCTCCGTCGCCTTCGCGAACGCGCCGAAGTTGATGTTCGCGGCAAGCTGTTCGGCCGCTGATGCCATGGCTTCTGTCCCCTGTCCCAATCGTCAGATGGGCCAATCGTGCGGATGGGGCGGCCCGACGGACCGCCCCTCGCTTGGTCTTTTCTTGGTGCCGGAGCGGCCCGCCCTGGTCGGGCGGGCCTTAACCGATCACAGGGCCGATCACTCGGCCGCTTCGGCCTTCGGCTCGGTCAGCGTGACGCTGCCGCCCGCCTTCTCGACGGCCTCGATGGCCGACTTGGAGGCACCGGTCACGGTGAAGTTGGCCTTCGCCGTGAGAGCGCCCTTGGCGAGCAGGCGCACGCCGTCCACCTTGCCCTTGCCGACGAGGCCAGCGGCCGCGAGAGCAACAGCGTCGATGGACTGACCGGCGTCCAGCTTGCCGGCCTCGATCGCCTTCTGGATCATGCCCAGGTTGACGACCGCGTACACCTTGCGGAACGGCTTGGAGAAGCCTCGCTTGGGCAGACGGCGGTGAAGGGGCATCTGGCCGCCTTCGAAGCCGTTGATCGCAACGCCCGTGCGCGAGGTCTGACCCTTCACGCCGCGGCCTGCGGTCTTGCCCTTGCCCGAGCCGATACCGCGACCGACGCGCATGCGACCCTTGCGGGCACCGGGGTTGTCCCGGAGATCGTTCAGCTTGGTCATTGCATCAGCCCTCGTTCTCGACGCGGATCAGGTGCGCGACCTTGGCGATCATGCCACGCACGGCCGGGGTATCCTCCAGCTCGCGGGTCCGGTGCAGCTTGTTCAGACCCAGACCGACCAGCGTCTCGCGCTGGTCGTGACGGCGGCCGATCGGGCTGCCGACCTGGGTGATCACGACAGTCTTCTTCTCAGTCATGCTCACGCCTCCTGCGCACCGGCGGCGCCGGTTTCGCGGCGGCCGAGGATGTCGCTGACGCGACGCCCGCGGCGAGCGGCCACCGAACGCGGGCTGACCACCTGGGCCAGGGCGTCGAAGGTCGCCTTGATCATGTTGTGCGGGTTGGACGTGCCGATGGACTTCGTCACCACGTCCGCGACGCCGAGCGCCTCGAAAATGGCGCGCATCGGGCCGCCCGCGATGATGCCCGTACCGGCCGGAGCCGCACGGAGAACCACCTTGCCGGCGCCGTAGTGGCCATTGGTGTCGTGGTGCAGGGTCCGGCCCTCGCGCAGCGGAACCCGGATCATGCCGCGCTTGGCCTGATCGGTCGCCTTACGAATGGCTTCCGGCACCTCGCGGGCCTTGCCCGAGCCGTAGCCGACGCGGCCCTTGCCGTCACCCACGATGACCAGAGCGGCGAAGCCGAAGCGACGGCCACCCTTCACCACCTTGGCGACGCGGTTGATCCCGACGAGCTTTTCGATCAGCTCGCTCTCTTCGCGCTCACGCGGCTGCCGATCGCGGTCGCCCCGTTCGCCTCTTTCACGTGCCATATCAGGGACTCCTTAGAACGACAGCCCGCCCTCGCGGGCGGCCTCGGCCAGGGCCTTGACCCTGCCGTGGTAAAGGTTGCCGCCGCGGTCGAAGACGACCTCGGTGACGCCGGCAGCTTTGGCGCGCTCGGCGATCAGAGCGCCGATGCGCTTGGCCGCCTCGACGTTGCCGCCGTGCTTCAGCTGCGTCCGCAGATCCTTCTCCAGCGAGGACGCGGCGGCCACGGTGCGGCCCCCGGCATCGTCGATGATCTGGGCGTAGATGTGCAGGTTGGTGCGATGGATGGACAGGCGAGGCCGCCCGCCAGCCTTCTTCGCGATTTGGGCGCGCACGCGGCGCTTGCGGCGCTCCTGGAGTTGCTTGGGATTCAGCATGGCGGGCCTACTTCTTCTTCCCTTCCTTGCGGAGGATGGTTTCGGTCTCGTACTTGATGCCCTTGCCCTTGTAGGGCTCCGGCTTCTTCCAAGCCCGGATTTCGGCGGCAACCTGCCCGACCTTCTGCTTGTCGTAGCCGGAAACCGAAATCGCCGTGGGCTTGTCGCACTTGATCGAGATGCCCTCCGGGATCGGGTACTTGACGTCGTGCGAGTAGCCGAGCTGCATGACCAGCTCCTTGCCCTGCACGGCGGCACGGTAGCCGACGCCGTTGATCTCCAGGTTGACCGTATAGCCCTGCGAGACGCCCGTCACGAGGTTGTTCACCATCGTGCGCGAGGTGGCCCACATGACGCGGCCGCGCTTGCTGTCGTTCCGGGGCTTGACGACGACGGCGCCGTCCTCCAGGGAGGCGAGGACATCGTCGATCAGGGTAAGGCTGAGCTGGCCCAGCTTGCCCTTCGCGGTGACCGTCTGGCCGTCGACGCGAACGTCGACACCGGCCGGGACGGCTACCGGATGCTTGCCAATGCGTGACATCGGGTGAGCCTCCTTAGAACACGCGGCAGAGGACTTCGCCGCCGACATTGGCAGCGCGGGCCTCGTTGTCCGACATGACACCGCGCGGCGTCGAAAGGATCGCAATGCCCAGGCCGTTGTAGACCCGCTGCATGTCGGCAATCTTCGAGTAGACGCGGCGACCGGGCTTCGACACGCGGGAGACGTGCTTAATGACGGGCTCTCCCTCGTGATACTTCAGCTCGATCTTCAGGTTGCTCACACCAGGACGCACTTCTTCCTGGGCGTAGCCACGGATGTAGCCCTCGCGCTTCAGCACCTCCAGCACGGACGTGCGGAGCTTCGAAGCCGGGCTTTCCACAGACGACATGCGTGCACGCTGGCCGTTGCGGATGCGGGTCAGCATATCGCCGAGGGGATCGCTCAAAGCCATCTTGCGGTCCTCCTTACCAGCTCGACTTCGTCATGCCCGGGATCTGGCCGGTCGAGGCCAGTTCACGCAGGGCAATGCGCGAAAGCTTAAACTTACGATAGAAAGCCCGCGGGCGACCGGACACTTCGCACCGGTTGCGGATACGGACCTTCGACGAATTGCGCGGAAGCTCCGCGAGCTTCAGGCGGGCGGCGAACTGCTCCTCGGGCGATAGCGAGCGGTCCTTGGCGATCGCCTTCAGCTTGGCGCGCTTGTTGGCGAATTGCTTCACCAGCTTGGCGCGGCGCTTGTTCTTTTCGACAGCGCTGGTCTTAGCCATGGGTGTACGTGCTCCTGCCTATCAGCTCACGAACGGCATATCGAAGGCCTTGAGGAGAGCCTTGGCCTCCTTGTCGGTCTTCGCCGAGGTGACGATGATGATGTCCATGCCACGGATCTGATCGATCTTGTCGTAATCGATCTCCGGGAAGATGATCTGCTCCTTCAGGCCCATGGCGTAGTTGCCACGGCCGTCGAAGCTCGTCGCCGACACGCCGCGGAAGTCGCGGACGCGGGGCAGCGCGATCGTGATCAGACGGTCCAGGAACTCGTACATGCGGTCGCGGCGCAAGGTCACCTTGCAGCCGATCGCCATATTCTCGCGCAGCTTGAACTGCGCGATCGACTTGCGGGACTTGGTCACCACCGGCTTCTGACCGGAGATGGCCTGAAGCTCGGCAACCGCGTTCTGGATCTTCTTGGTGTCGGCAACCGCTTCGCCGACACCCATGTTGATGACGACCTTCTCGATCCGCGGAACCTGCAGATCGTTTCCGTAGCCGAACTCGGTCTTGAGCGCGGCGCGGATCTTCGAGTCGTAGATTTCCTTAAGACGTGCAGCCATGGTCCGGGCCCTCAAAGATCGATGGTCTCGCCGGACCGCTTGGCGACACGCACCTTGCGGCCGTCCTCAAGGACCTTGAAACCGACGCGGGTCGGCTTGCCGTCCTTGGGATCGACGTGAGCGACGTTGGAGACGTGGATCGGCGCCTCGATCTCGAGAATGCCGCCCTGCGAACGGGCCGACGGGCGGGTGTGCTTCTTGACGACGTTGACGCCGGCAACCACGACGCGCTCGTCCTTGGGCAGCACCCGGAGGACCTCACCGGTCTTGCCCTTGTCCTTGCCGGACAGAACGACGACCTTGTCCTTGGTCTTGATCTTCGCGGCCATCACAGCACCTCCGGCGCCAGCGAGATGATCTTCATGAACTTCTTGGCGCGAAGCTCGCGGGTGACCGGCCCGAAGATACGGGTGCCGATCGGCTCGCCCTGCTTGTTGATCAGCACGGCGGCGTTCCGGTCGAAGCGGATCGCCGAACCGTCGTCGCGGCGCAGTTCCTTCGCAGTGCGGACGATGACGGCGCGATGCACGTCGCCCTTCTTGACGCGACCCTTCGGAATCGCCTCCTTGACCGACACCACGATGATGTCGCCCACGGAAGCCACCTTCCGCTTGGAACCGCCAAGCACCTTGATGCACTGCACCCGGCGCGCCCCGCTGTTGTCGGCGACTTCCAGGTTGGTTTGCATCTGAATCATGGATCAGACCTTTCTAATCAGACGGCTCTAATCAAGCGGCGCCGGTCGTGCCGGCGGACTCCGTCACGACTTCCCAGCGCTTGCGCTTGGAGATCGGACGGCACTCGATGATCGAAACCGCATCACCGGCCTTGAACGAGTTGTTCTCGTCGTGAGCGGCATACTTCTTCGATTGACGGATGAACTTCTTGTACACGGGGTGCATCACGCGACGCTCGACGAGGACGATGATCGTCTTGTCGCCCTTGTCGCTGACCACCGTGCCCTGCAGTACGCGGCGAGGCATTGGTAGCCCTCCTTACTTCGCGGCCGCGGCGGCGTTCGCACGCTCGCCGAGGACCGTCTTGATGCGCGCGATGTCGCGACGCACGGCATTCACCCGCGCGGTGTTCTCCAGCTGGCCCGAGGCCTTCTGGAAGCGCAGGTTGAACTGCTCCTTCTTGAGCTGGAGGAGCTGATCGGTCAGCTCGTCCGCGCTCTTGGTACGGATATCCTGGGCCTTCATGCCGCAGTCTCCTCGCCGCCGAGGCGGGTCACAAGCTTGGTCTTGATCGGCAGCTTGGCAGCCGCCAGCTCGAACGCCGTCTTGGCCACTTCGAACGGAACGCCATCCAGTTCGAACATGATGCGGCCAGGCTTGACGCGGGCAGCCCAATACTCGGGCGTGCCCTTACCGGAGCCCATGCGGACTTCGGCCGGCTTCGACGAGATCGGAACGTCCGGGAAAATGCGGATCCAGACACGGCCCTGACGCTTCATGGCGCGGGTGATCGCGCGGCGGGCCGCCTCGATCTGACGGGCCGTGATGCGCTCGGGCTCCATGGCCTTGAGGCCGTAGGCGCCGAAGTTCAGCTCGTAGCCGCCCTTCGCAATGCCGTGGATGCGGCCCTTGAAGGCCTTGCGGTATTTTGTACGCTTGGGGGAAAGCATCGCTCTTGCCCTTTACTGGCCAGCGCCGTCGCGGCGGCCGCGGCGGTCACCACGGTCGTGGTCACGCTCACGGCGTTCGCGGCGCGGCTGGTGCTCGCCGTCGGTGGAGACCGGCTCGCCGGCCATACGCTTGTCCTGGGCCATCGGGTCGTGGGCGAGAACCTCACCCTTGAACACCCACACCTTGACACCGCAGGTGCCGTAGGTGGTCTTGGCCGTGGCGGTGCCGTAGTCGATGTCCGCACGCAGCGTGTGCAGCGGAACGCGACCCTCGCGGTACCACTCCATGCGGGCGATTTCCGCACCGCCCAGACGACCCGAGCAGTTGATGCGGATGCCCTGCGCGCCGAGGCGCATGGCCGACTGCACGGCGCGCTTCATGGCGCGACGGAAGGCGACACGGCGCTCCAGCTGGCTGGAGATGTTCTCCGCGATGAGGCGGGCGTCGATCTCCGGCTTGCGGATCTCGATGATGTTCAGGCTCACTTCGGAGCCCGTCATCTTGGCCAGCTCGCCGCGCAGCTTCTCGATGTCCGCGCCCTTCTTGCCGATCACCACGCCCGGACGTGCCGAGTGGATGGTGACGCGGGCCTTCTTGGCCGGACGCTCGATGATGACGCGCGAGCAGCCCGCCTGCTTCAGACGGTCCTGCAGGAACTCACGCAGCTTCAGGTCCTGGTGCAGCAGCTTGGCGTAGTCGCGACCGGCGAACCAGCGGCTGTCCCAGGTGCGGTTGATGCCGACGCGCAGCCCGATCGGATTGATTTTCTGACCCATCTTACTCGGCCCCTTCGGCGGCTTCTTCGCGCTCGCGCACGATGATCGTCAGATTGGAGAACGGCTTCTCGACGCGCGCGCCGCGACCGCGGGCACGAGCGTGGAAGCGCTTCATCACCAGAGCCTTGCCGACGGTGGCGGACGACACGAAGAGCCGGTCCACGTCGAGCTGGTGATTGTTCTCCGCGTTGGCGATGGCCGCCTGCAGGACCTTCTTGACCTCGACCGCGATGCGGCGCTTGGAGAAGGTCAGCTCGGCGACCGCGCGGCTGGCGTCCATGTTGCGGATGAGCTGGGCGACGAGGTTAAGCTTGCGCGGGCTCGTCCGGATCATCGGGGACGACGCCTTGGCCTCGTTCTCCGCGATGCGGCTGGGATTGGCGGCTTTGCCCATGGTTACTTCCTCTTCGCCTTCTTGTCCGCCGCGTGGCCGTAGAAGGTCCGCGTCGGAGAGAATTCGCCGAACTTGTGACCGATCATGTTCTCGTTCACCAGAACCGGCAGAAACTTATGGCCGTTGTAGACGCCGAACGTAAGCCCGACGAACTGCGGCAGGATGGTCGAACGCCGAGACCAGATCTTGATGATCTCGTTACGGCCCGACGCACGGGACTTGTCCGCCTTCTTCAGCAGATAGCCGTCGATAAACGGACCCTTCCAAACGGAGCGTGCCACGGTCCGACCTCCTTACTTCGTCCGACGGCGCAGGATCAGGCCGTCGGTCTTCTTGTTGTGACGCGTCTTCTTGCCCTTGGTCGGCTTGCCCCACGGCGTGACCGGATGACGGCCGCCCGAGGTGCGACCCTCACCACCACCGTGCGGGTGGTCGATCGGGTTCATGGCGACGCCGCGGACCGCCGGGCGCTGGCCCAGCCAGCGATTGCGGCCGGCCTTGCCCAGGTTGATGTTCATCTGATCCGGGTTGGACACGGCACCGATGGTGGCCATGCACTCCGAGCGAACCAGGCGAACCTCGCCCGAGGGCAGCTTCAGCTGGGCGTACCCGCTGTCGCGGCCGACCAGCTGCAGGTAGGTGCCGGCCGAACGGGCCAGCTGACCACCCTTGCCGGGCTTCAGCTCGACGTTGTGGATGATCGAGCCGACCGGAACGTTCTTCAGCGGCATCGCGTTGCCGGGCTTCACGTCGGTGCGCTCGCCGGAGATCACGGTGTCGCCCACCTTGATGCGCTGCGGCGCCAGGATGTACGACAGCGTGCCGTCGGCGTACTTGATCAGCGCGATGAAGGCCGTCCGGTTCGGATCGTACTCCAGACGCTCGACCGTCGCCGGGACGTCGAACTTGCGGCGCTTGAAGTCCACCAGACGGTAGACGCGCTTGTGACCGCCACCCATCCGGCGCGCGGTGATGCGGCCGGTGTTGTTGCGGCCGCCGGACTTGGTCAGACCCTCGGTGAGAGCCTTGACCGGCTTGCCCTTCCACAGCTCCGAGCGGTCAACGATGACCAACTGGCGGAGCGACGGCGTAATCGGGCGGTATTGCTTTAGAGCCATCGGATCACACTCCCGCTCAGATGCCCGTGGTCACGTCGATCTTGTTTCCCTCGGCGAGGGTCACGACGGCCTTCTTGAAGTCCGGGCGACGGCCTTCGATGCCACGGAAACGCTTGGTCTTGCCCTTGGCAATAAGCGTGTTCACCGCCGTAACCTTGACGTTGAACAGGCCTTCCACGGCAGCCTTGATCTCGGGCTTCGAAGCGGAGAGCGGAACCCGGAAAGTCACCTGGTTGTGCTCCGACGCCATCGTCGACTTCTCGGTGATGACCGGAGCGAGGATCAGATCGTACATCCGCTCCCGGCTCACCGAAGGTTTCGACTGCTTGCTCATTTCAGGCGAGCCTCCAGTTGCTCGACCGCGTTGCGGGTCAGGACCAGCGTATCGCGGCGCAGAATGTCGTAGACGTTGGCGCCCTGCTCCGGCAGCACGTCGATCGACGGGATGTTGCGCGACGCCTTGAAGAAGTTCTCGTCGAGGTTCGCGCCGTCGATGACCAGCACCGAGGTCAGACCCAGCGTGGCGAGACGGGCAGCCAGTTCCTTCGTCTTGTGCGACTCGGCGGTGGCCGTGTCGAGGACGACGAGCTTGCCGTCGGCGGCCTTGGCCGACAGGGCGGTCTTCAGGGCCAGCTTGCGGACCTTCTTGGTCAGGTCGTGCTCGTGCGAGCGGACGACCGGGCCGAAGATCACGGCGCCGCCGCGGAACTGCGGCGAGCGGGTCGAGCCCTGACGGGCGCGGCCGGTACCCTTCTGCTTGAAGGGCTTCTTGCCGGTGCCCGAGATCTCGCTGATGCTCTTGGTCTTATGGTTGCCGGAGCGGCGCTTGGCCAGCTGCCAGTTCACCATACGGTGCAACAGGTCGGTGCGGAGCGGGAGGCCGAAGACCTCGTCGGCGAGTTCGATCTCGCCCACGGCTTCGTTGTTCAGGTTCTTGATGATCGCCTTCATCGGTCTCACTCCTGCGCCGCGGCCGGGGCTTCACCCGCCGGGGCAGCCTTGATCGCCGCCGGGAACGGCAGGCCGTCCGGCTGCTTGCGCTTCACGGCGTCGCGGATCTTGACCCAGCCGCCTTCGCTGCCGGGGACCGCGCCCTTGACCAGGATGAGGCCGCGCGACTCGTCGACCGAGACGACCTTCAGGTTCATGATGGTCACGGCCTCATCGCCGAGGTGACCGGCCATCTTCTTGTTCTTGAAGACCTTGCCGGGATCCTGGCGGTTACCGGTCGAACCGTGCGAGCGGTGCGACACCGACACACCGTGCGTGGCGCGCAGGCCGCCGAAGTTCCAGCGCTTCATGGCGCCGGCGAAACCCTTACCGATGGAGGTGCCCTGCACGTCCACGAACTGGCCCGGAACGAAGTGGGCGGCCGACAGCTCGGCGCCGACGTCGATGAGCGCGTCGGGGGTGACGCGGAACTCGACCAGCTTGCGCTTCGGCTCGACGCGCGCCTTGGCGAAATGCCCGCGCATCGGCTGCGTCACGTTCTTGACCTTGATCGCGCCTGCGCCGAGCTGGACGGCCGTGTAGCCATCCTTGTCCTCGGTGCGAACGGCGACGACCTGGCAGTTGTCGACTTTGAGCACAGTGACCGGCACGTGTTCACCAGCATCCGTGAAGATGCGGGTCATGCCGAGTTTCTGTGCGATCAAACCGGATCGCATTTTTGTTGTCTCCTTGCCAGGGACTTCCGTTGGTGGAGAGGTCCCTTAACGACTAAAACTCAGAGCTTGATCTCAACGTCCACGCCGGCGGCGAGGTCGAGCTTCATCAGCGCGTCCACCGTCTGCGGGGTCGGATCGACGATGTCCAGGAGCCGCTTGTGGGTGCGGATCTCGAACTGCTCGCGCGACTTCTTGTCGACGTGCGGCGAACGGTTGACGGTGAACTTCTCGATCTGCGTCGGCAGCGGGATCGGGCCCCGCACGCGCGCACCGGTCCGCTTGGCGGTGTTCACGATCTCGCTGGTCGACTGGTCGAGCACGCGATGATCGAACGCCTTCAGGCGGATTCGGATGTTCTGACTATCCATGTCCAAACGTCCCTTACACAAACGTGGCGGTGACGCCGAGCGCCACCCGAACCTTTAACCCTGACCGGACAGTCGACCGCGCGGTCCCGCATCGGTCGGCTCGGCCGAAGGATCGGGCAGCAGCTTGTCCGGCATTGCAGGGACCGATGACGAAAAAAGAGAACACCCCGCCGCGGGCTGCGCGGATCGGGATGTTTCCGGCCGGGTTCGCTTGGAACGTCGGCGCTTTTCTTTCGTATCGGGCTGCGTCTAGGCCGAACTCGCCCACTACCAACCCTAATTCCAGAGGGGCGTACCTTTAGGCCCTCGAACACCGGCTGTCAACCGGAATCCCAGGACCGTACACCCTTCCAGATCGGCAAGACGCCGCCGGCCCGAAAGCCGGCGGCGCCCTGTCCTCAACGCGATGCGTCGTTACTCGACGATCTTGGCAACAACGCCGGCGCCGACGGTGCGGCCGCCTTCGCGAATGGCGAAGCGCAGGCCTTCGTCCATGGCGATCGGGGCGATCAGGTGCACCTCGATGGCGATGTTGTCGCCCGGCATCACCATCTCCGTGCCTTCCGGCAGCACCACCTGACCGGTCACGTCCGTCGTGCGGAAGTAGAACTGCGGGCGGTAGTTGGAGAAGAACGGCGTGTGACGGCCACCCTCTTCCTTGGTCAGGATGTAGGCTTCCGCCTTGAACTTGGTGTGCGGGGTGATCGAGCCCGGCTTGGCCAGAACCTGGCCGCGCTCGACGTCCTCGCGCTTGGTGCCGCGCAGCAGCGCGCCGATGTTGTCGCCGGCCTCGCCCTGATCGAGCAGCTTGCGGAACATCTCGACGCCGGTGACGGTGGTCTTCACCGTCGCCTTCAGGCCGACGATCTCGACTTCCTCACCGACCTTCACCACACCGCGCTCGACGCGGCCGGTCACCACGGTGCCGCGGCCCGAGATCGAGAACACGTCCTCGATCGGCATCAGGAACGGACGATCCTTCGGACGCTCCGGCTGCGGGATGTAGCGGTCGACCTCGGCCATCAGCTTCAGGATGGCGTCGCGGCCGATCTCCGGGTTGCGGTCCTCGAGCGCGCACAGCGCCGAGCCCTTGACGATCGGAATGTCGTCGCCGGGGAACTGGTAGGACGACAGCAGCTCGCGCACCTCGAGCTCGACCAGCTCCAGGAGCTCGGGGTCGTCGACCATGTCGACCTTGTTCATGAACACGCACAGCGCCGGCACGCCGACCTGACGGGCCAGCAGGATGTGCTCGCGCGTCTGCGGCATCGGGCCGTCGGCGGCCGAGACCACCAGGATGCCGCCGTCCATCTGCGCGGCGCCGGTGATCATGTTCTTGACGTAGTCGGCGTGGCCCGGGCAGTCGACGTGGGCGTAGTGCCGGTTCGTCGTCTCGTACTCGACGTGCGCCGTCGAGATGGTGATGCCGCGCGCCTTCTCTTCCGGCGCCTTGTCGATCTGGTCGTAGGCGGTGAACGTGGCACCGCCGGTCTCGGCCAGGATCTTGGTGATGGCCGCCGTCAGCGACGTCTTGCCGTGGTCGACGTGGCCGATCGTGCCGATGTTGCAGTGCGGCTTGTTCCGCTCGAATTTGGCCTTAGCCATGGTTGGGTCTCCGTGTTTTCAATTCTAGCGGCTGGTCAAGCCATCTTCGCGCGAATGTCGTCGGCGATGGCCTGCGGCACCGGTTCGTAGTGGTCGAATTGCATGGTGTACTGGGCACGCCCCTGGCTCATCGAGCGCAGGCTGTTGACGTACCCGAACATGTTGGCCAGCGGCACCATGGCAGAGACCGCCCGCGCGTTGCCGCGCTGGTCCATGCCGGTGATCTGGCCGCGCCGGCTGTTCAGGTTTCCGATGACGTCGCCCATGTAGTCCTCGGGCGTCACCACCTCGACCTTCATGACTGGTTCCAGCAGGACCGGACCGGCCATGGTCATGCCTTCCCGGAAGGCGGCACGCGTTGCGATCTCGAAGGCGAGCACCGACGAGTCGACGTCATGGAAGGCGCCGTCCACCAGCTCGACCTTGACGTCGATGACGGGGAAGCCGGCCATCACGCCGGACTCCTTGGACAGCTCCAGGCCCTTCTGGACGCCGGGGATGTACTCGCGCGGCACGGCGCCGCCGACGATCTTGTTTTCGAAGACGAAGCCGCCGCCGCGCGGCAGCGGCGAGACGACCAGCTTGACGCGGGCGAACTGCCCGGTGCCGCCGGTCTGCTTCTTGTGGGTGTGGTCGATCTCGGCGGCCTGGGTGATGGTCTCGCGGTACGCCACCTGCGGCGCGCCGACGTTGGCCTCCACCTTGTACTCGCGCTTCATGCGGTCGACGATGATCTCCAGGTGGAGTTCACCCATGCCCTTGATGATCGTCTGGCCGCTTTCGTGGTCCACCGAGACGCGGAAGGACGGGTCCTCCTGCGCCAGACGGGCCAGGGCCACGCCCATCTTCTCCTGATCGGCCTGGGATTTGGGTTCCACCGCCACCTCGATGACGGGCTCGGGGAACTCCATGCGCTCCAGAACGATGGGATGGTCCGGGTCGCAGAGCGTGTCGCCGGTGGCCGTAGACTTCAGCGACGCGAAGGCGACGATGTCACCGGCGCCGGCCGCTTTGATCTCCTCGCGGTCGTTGGCGTGCATCAGCAGCATGCGCCCGACATGCTCGCGCTGGCCCTTCACCGAGTTGAGGATGGTGGAGCCGGTGGCGACGCTGCCGGAGTAGATGCGCGCGAAGGTCAGCGAGCCGATGAACGGGTCGTTCATGATCTTGAACGCAAGCGCCGAGAACGGCGCCGCATCGTCGGTGGCGCGCACGGCTTCGGCGCCGTCCGGCGTGTGGCCGCGCATGTGGTCGATGTCGAGCGGGCTCGGCAGGTAATCGACGACGGCGTCCAGCATCGGCTGCACGCCCTTGTTCTTGAAGGCCGAGCCGCACAGCACGGGAACGAAACGGAAGCCGATGGTCCCCTTGCGGATCAGACGCTTGAGAGTCGCCGGGTCCGGCGCCTCCCCGCTCTCCAGGAACCGCTCCGTGGCCGCGTCGTCCATTTCGACCGCGGCCTCGATGAGGCGCTCGCGGTACAGCGCGGCGTCGGCTTTAAGGGACTCGGGAATGTCCGTGTAGGTGAACTCGGCGCCGAGGGTCTCGTCCTTCCAGACGATGGCGCGGTTCTCGACCAGATCGACCACCCCGACGAACCCGGACTCGGAGCCGATGGGCAGTTGCAGCACCAGCGGCGTGGCGCCCAGATGTTCTTTCATCATCGCGACGCAGCGGAAGAAGTCCGCGCCGGTGCGATCCATCTTGTTGACAAATCCCATGCGCGGCACGCGGTACTTGTCCGCCTGCCGCCACACGGTCTCCGATTGGGGCTCGACTCCGGCGACGGAGTCGAACACCGCCACCGCGCCGTCAAGGACCCGCAGGCTGCGCTCGACTTCGATGGTGAAGTCGACGTGGCCCGGCGTGTCGATGATGTTGACGCGGTGGTCTCGCCAAAAACAGGTAGTCGCGGCGGAGGTGATCGTAATACCCCGCTCCTGCTCCTGCTCCATCCAGTCCATGACCGCGGTGCCTTCGTGCACCTCACCGATTTTGTACGACTTACCGGTGTAGTACAGAATGCGTTCCGTGGTCGTGGTCTTACCGGCATCGATGTGAGCCATGATGCCGATATTGCGGTAGCGGTCCAGGGGGTGCGAACGGGGCATGACGAGTCGTCTCCGCCTCGGATCACCTTACCAGCGGTAGTGCGAGAACGCCTTGTTGGCCTCGGCCATACGATGCGTATCTTCACGCTTCTTGACCGCGGTGCCACGCTGGTTGGCCGCATCCAGCAGCTCACCCGACAGACGCTCGGTCATGGTGTTCTCCGAGCGGGCGCGGGCGGCGTTGATGAGCCAACGGATGGCCAGGGCCTGGGCGCGGTCCGTGCGGACCTCGACCGGAACCTGGTACGTGGCGCCACCGACGCGGCGGGAACGGACTTCCAGATGCGGCTTCACGTTGCTCAGGGCATCGTGGAACACCTGCACCGGGTCGGCCTTGGCCTTGCCTTCGACGCGCTCGAGCGCGCCGTAGACGATCTGTTCGGCGACGGACTTCTTGCCATCGAACATCAGGCAGTTCATGAACTTGGTCAGGACGCGGTCGCCATACTTGGCGTCCGGCAGGACTTCACGCTTGTCGGCGCGACGACGACGGGACATCGTGGATTCTCCTTACTTCGGACGCTTCGCGCCGTACTTCGAACGACGCTGCTTACGATCCTTGACGCCCTGGGTGTCGAGCGTGCCGCGAATGATGTGGTAGCGCACGCCGGGCAGATCCTTGACGCGACCGCCGCGGATCATGACCACCGAGTGCTCCTGAAGGTTGTGGCCTTCACCGGGGATGTACGAGGTCACCTCGAAGCCATTGGTCAGACGCACGCGCGCGACCTTACGAAGGGCCGAGTTCGGCTTCTTCGGCGTCGTGGTATAGACGCGGGTGCAAACGCCACGCTTCTGCGGGCACGCCTCCAGCGCCGGGACCTTGTTGCGCGCGGCGAGCGGCTCGCGCGGCTTACGGATCAACTGATTGATCGTCGGCATATCAGCCCTTCGATTCCTTGGTGTGTGTCCGGCCACGGCCGGACGATGCAAAAACCCGCCTTCGAAGCGTCTCCGCCTCGCTGCGGGCTGATCGGTCGAACGCCGTCCGAAAAAGCTCGGATACGGCTATATCGAGATTCATGCAGGACGTGTATAGGCATGCGTCCGCCTACCACCAGCCCTGTTCTGAAGTGGGCGGACTATATGGATGGCGTCTGCGTGCGTCAAGCGCGGAGATGCCGGTTTGTGGCATGCGCGGGACGCAAAAAAGCCATCTCCCGCCCGGCCAAAGAAGAAGGGCGCGCCCCTCGCGGAACGCGCCCCCTTCCCTACCCTATGACCTGACGCGTCAGGCCGCCGTGCTCTCGCCCGGATGCGGGAGCGCCGGAGCCTCCTCGCCGCCCTCGGCGATCTCCGCGGCGCGGTCGCGCTCCGCAGCGATCAGCTTCAGGCGGTTGACCACGGAGCCCGTGCCGGCCGGGATGAGGCGGCCGACGATGACGTTCTCCTTGAGGCCTTCCAGGTTGTCGACCTTGCCGCCGACCGCCGCTTCCGTGAGGACGCGGGTGGTTTCCTGGAACGACGCGGCCGAGATGAACGAACGCGTCTGCAACGAGGCCTTGGTGATGCCCTGGAGCACCGGCTTGCCGTCGGCGGGCTTGAGGCCCTCGCCGATGGTCTTCTCGTTCTCCTCGTCGAACTCCTGGCGATCCACCTGCTCGCCCACCAGGAAGGTGGTCTCGCCGGCGTCCATGATCTCGACCTTCTGCAGCATCTGGCGGACGATCACCTCGATGTGCTTGTCGTTGATCTTCACGCCCTGGAGTCGATAGACCTCCTGGATCTCGTTGATGAGGTAGTTGGCCAAGGCCTCCACGCCCATCACCGACAGGATGTCGTGCGGGACGGGATTGCCGTCCATCAGCAGGTCGCCCCGCTGGACGTAATCGCCCTCCTGCACGGAGATGTGCTTGCCCTTCGGGATCAGATACTCCTTCTCATCCCCCGTCTCGTCGTTGCGGACGACGATGCGGCGCTTGGTCTTGTAGTCCTTGCCGAACTCCACGCGACCGTCGAGGTCCGAGATGATCGCGAAGTCCTTCGGACGGCGCGCCTCGAACAGCTCGGCCACGCGCGGCAGACCGCCCGTGATGTCGCGGGTCTTGGACGACTCGCGCGGGATACGCGCCAGCACGTCGCCGGCCTTCACGTGCGCCCCGTTCTCGATGGACAGGATGGCGTCCACCGACAGGAAGTAGCGCGCCTCCAGGCCGTTCGGCAGGGTGATGGTCTCGCCCTTCTCGTCGCGCAGAACGATGCGCGGCTTGAGGTCGGCACCACGCGGCTGCTGACGCCAGTCGACGACCACCTTCGAGCTGATGCCCGTCGCCTCGTCCATGACCTCGCGGATCGAGATGCCCTCGACGAGGTCGGTGTAGTGCGCCGTGCCCTCGCGCTCGGTGATGATCGGCAGGGTGTACGGGTCCCACTCGGCCAGCTTCTGGCCACGCGTGACCTTGACGCCCTCGTCGGCCAGCAGCTTGGCGCCGTACGGCACGCGGTGGCGCGCCCGCTCGCGGCCCTGCTCGTCCAGCAGGATCACTTCGCAGTTGCGGCCCATCACGACCGGGATGTTGGACGAGTTGATGACGACGTTGCGGTTGTTGATCCGCACCGTGGCATCGAACGCCGCCTCCACCTGGCTCTGCTCGGCACCGCGCTGCGCCGCGCCACCGATGTGGAACGTGCGCATGGTCAGCTGCGTGCCCGGCTCGCCGATCGACTGCGCCGCGATGACGCCGACCGCTTCACCGGTGTTGACCAGCGTGCCGCGGGCGAGATCGCGCCCGTAGCACTTGGCGCACACGCCGTCCTTGGTCTCGCAGGTCAGCACCGAGCGGATCATGATGCTGTCGATGCCGGAGCGATCGATGCGGTCGACGGTCGCCTCCTCGATGAGGTCGCCGTCCTTGCAGATCATCTCGCCGTTCAGCGGGTCGATGACGTCGCCCACCGCCGTGCGGCCGAGGATGCGGTCGGCCAGCGGGCTGATGACCTCGCCACCCTCGATGACCGCCTTGACGGTGATGCCCTGCTTCGTGCCGCAATCGCGCTCGACGATGATGGCGTCCTGCGCCACGTCGACCAGACGGCGCGTCAGGTAACCGGAGTTCGCCGTCTTCAGCGCGGTGTCGGCCAGACCCTTGCGGGCGCCGTGCGTGGAGTTGAAGTACTCCAGCACCGTCAGGCCTTCCTTGAAGTTCGAGATGATCGGCGTCTCGATGATCTCGCCCGACGGCTTGGCCATCAGGCCGCGCATGCCGGCGAGCTGACGGATCTGCGCGGCGGAACCGCGGGCGCCGGAGTGGGCCATCATGTACACCGAGTTGACGGGCTTGCCCGGCGCGGTGTCGGAGATGGCCTTCATCATCTCGGTGGCGACCTTTTCGGTGCACTCCGACCAGACGTCGACGACCTTGTTGTACTTCTCGCCCTGGGTGATCAGGCCGTCGAGATACTGCTGCTCGAACTCCTTCACCCGCTCCTTGGACTCGTTCACCAGACGGCCCTTGGCCTCCGGGATGACCATGTCGTCCTTGCCGAACGAGATGCCGGCGCGGCAGGCGTGGCCGAAGCCCAGCTTCATCAGGCGATCGGCGAAGATCACCGTCTCCTTCTGGCCGCAGTGGCGATAGACGGCGTCGATGACGTTGCCGACGTCCTTCTTGGTCAGCAGGCGGTTGATCAGGCTGAACGGCACCATCGGGTGACGCGGCAGGATCTCCGACAGCAGCATGCGGCCAGCGGTGGTCTCGACCACCGAGGTGGCGGACTCGCCGCCCTCGACCGTCACACCGGTGTAGCGGCACTTGATCTTGGCGTGCAGCGTCAGCGCCTTGGAGTCGAGGGCCTGCTGGATCTCGCCGACGTTGGAGAACACCATGCCCTCGCCCACCTCACCCGGACGGTCCATGGTGATGTAGTAGAGACCCAGCACGATGTCCTGGCTGGGCACGATGATCGGCTTGCCGTTGGCGGGCGACAGGATGTTGTTGGTCGACATCATCAGGACGCGCGCTTCCAGCTGGGCCTCGAGGCTCAGCGGGACGTGCACGGCCATCTGGTCGCCGTCGAAGTCGGCGTTGAAGGCGGTGCAGACCAGCGGGTGCAGCTGGATCGCCTTGCCCTCGATCAGCGTCGGCTCGAACGCCTGGATGCCGAGACGGTGCAGCGTCGGCGCCCGGTTCAGCATGACCGGATGCTCGCGGATGACCTCCTCCAGGATGTCCCAGACCTCCGGCCGCTCCTTCTCCACCATGCGCTTGGCCGCCTTGATGGTCGAGGCGAGGCCGTACAGCTCCAGCTTGGCGTAGATGAACGGCTTGAACAGCTCCAGCGCCATCTTCTTGGGCAGGCCGCACTGGTGCAGCTTCAGCTCCGGGCCCACCACGATGACCGAACGGCCCGAGTAGTCGACGCGCTTGCCGAGCAGGTTCTGGCGGAAGCGGCCCTGCTTGCCCTTCAGCATGTCGGACAGCGACTTCAGCGGACGCTTGTTGGCGCCGGTGATGACGCGGCCACGGCGGCCGTTGTCGAACAGGGCGTCCACCGCCTCCTGCAGCATGCGCTTCTCGTTGCGCACGATGATGTCCGGCGCCTTCAGCTCGATCAGCCGCTTCAGGCGGTTGTTGCGGTTGATGACGCGGCGGTACAGGTCGTTGAGGTCCGACGTCGCGAAACGGCCGCCGTCCAGGGGCACGAGCGGGCGCAGCTCGGGCGGGATCACCGGAATCACTTCCAGGATCATCCACTCCGGACGCGAGTCCGACATCATGAACGCCTCGATCAGCTTGAGGCGCTTGACCAGCTTCTTGCGCTTGGCCTCGGACGAGGTGTCGCGCAGATCCTCACGGCACTTCTTCTTCTCTTCCTCGAGGTCGAGCGCCGAGAGCATGATGCGCAGCGCCTCGGCGCCGATGGACGCCGTGAAGGCGTCCTCGCCGTACTCGTCCTGGGCGTTCATGAACTCTTCCTCGCCCAGCAGCTGGTGCAGCTTGAGCGGGGTGAGGCCGGGCTCGATGACGACGTAGTTCTCGAAGTACAGGATGCGCTCGAGATCCTTCAGCGTCATGTCGAGCAGCAGGCCGATGCGGCTCGGCAGCGACTTCAGGAACCAGATGTGCGCCACCGGCGAGGCCAGCTCGATGTGGCCCATGCGCTCGCGGCGGACCTTCGAGAGGGTCACCTCGACGCCGCACTTCTCGCAGATGATGCCGCGGTACTTCATGCGCTTGTACTTGCCGCACAAGCACTCGTAATCCTTGATCGGCCCGAAGATGCGCGCGCAGAACAGACCGTCGCGCTCAGGCTTGAAAGTGCGGTAGTTGATGGTTTCCGGCTTCTTGATCTCGCCGTACGACCAGGAGCGGATCCTCTCCGGGCTGGCGATCGAGATGCGGATCTGATCGAAGCTCTGGGGACCCTGGACCTGGCCGAAAATGTTCATCAACTCGTTCATGACCGTCTCCCGCTGGCGTAAGCCGCGTTTCGTATAAGGGGACGTGCTGTCGGGAGGGCGTGCGCACGCCGCTCCCGACAGGTGCTCTGTGACGTGGTCAGTACGTCCGCTGGTTCAGCTCGACGTTCAGGCCGAGGGAGCGCAGCTCCTTGACCAGCACGTTGAACGATTCCGGGATGCCCGCCTCGAAGTTGTCGTCGCCGCGGACGATGGCTTCGTAGACCTTGGTGCGGCCGGACACGTCGTCCGACTTGACCGTGAGCATCTCCTGGAGGGTGTACGCGGCGCCGTAGGCTTCGAGCGCCCACACCTCCATCTCACCGAAGCGCTGACCGCCGAACTGCGCCTTGCCGCCCAGCGGCTGCTGGGTAACCAGCGAGTACGGGCCGATGGAGCGCGCGTGGATCTTGTCGTCCACGAGGTGGTGCAGCTTCAGCATGTAGATGTAGCCGACGGTCACCTTGCGGTCGAACGTCTCGCCGGTGCGCCCGTCGGTCAGGTGCACCTGACCCGAGCGGTCGAGGCCGGCGGCGTCGAGATGCAGGCAGATGTCCTCCTCGCGGGCACCGTCGAACACCGGCGTGGCGAACGGCACGCCCTTGCGCAGGTTGCTCGCCAGTTCCAGGACTTCGCCGTCGCCGAGGTAGGCGACGTCCTCACCGTAGACCTTGTCGCCGTAGGCGTGCTTCAGAACCTTGCGCAGCTCCTCGAGGCGGGGCGCCCCGAGCTTCTCCGCGTTCTGCTTCATGCCCAGACGGTACTGGTCCAGCGCACGGCCGATCTGCTTGCCGAGGCCCGCCGCCGCCCAACCCAGGTGCGTCTCGAGGATCTGACCAACGTTCATGCGCGACGGCACGCCCAGCGGGTTCAGCACGAGATCGACCGGAGTGCCGTCTTCCAGGTACGGCATGTCCTCCTGCGGGATGATGCGCGACACGACACCCTTGTTGCCGTGACGGCCGGCCATCTTGTCGCCCGGCTGAAGCTTGCGCTTCACGGCGACGAAGACCTTGACCATCTTCATCACGCCCGGCGGCAGCTCGTCGCCGCGCTGGAGCTTCTCGACCTTGTTCTCGAAGCGGCTTTGCAGCGCCTGGATGGCGTCGTCGAAGACCTTGCCCAGGTTCTCGACGTTCTCCATCGCCTGCTCGCTCTCGACCGAGATCTGCCGCCACTGGCCCTTGGTGAAGGGCTCGAGGTCGGACGCCGCGATCACGCCGCCGGTCTTGAAACCGCGCGGACCGGTGACCGAGGTCTGGCCAACCAGCATCTCCTTGAGGCGGCCGTAGAACGACCGCTCCAGGATGGCCTTCTCGTCGTCGCGGTCCTTGGCGAGCTTCTCGATCTCCGCCCGCTCGATGGCGAGCGCGCGCTCGTCCTTGTCGACGCCGCGGCGGGAGAACACGCGCACCTCGACGATGGTGCCCGCCACGCCCGGCGGCAGGCGAAGCGACGTGTCGCGCACGTCGGACGCCTTCTCGCCGAAGATGGCGCGCAGCAGCTTCTCTTCCGGCGTCATCGGGCTTTCGCCCTTCGGCGTCACCTTGCCGACCAGGATGTCGCCCGGACGGACCTCGGCGCCGATGTAGACGATGCCGGCCTCGTCGAGGTTCTTCAGCGCCTCTTCACCGACGTTCGGGATGTCGCGGGTGATTTCTTCCTGGCCCAGCTTGGTGTCGCGGGCCATCACCTCGAACTCCTCGATGTGGATCGAGGTGAAGACGTCGTCCTTGACGATGCGCTCGTTGATGAGGATCGAGTCTTCGAAGTTGTAGCCGTTCCACGGCATGAACGCGACGAGCACGTTGCGGCCCAACGCCAACTCGCCCAGTTCGGTGGACGGGCCGTCGCCGATGATGTCGCCGGCCTCGATGCGGTCGCCCACCGTCACCAGCGGGCGCTGGGTGATGCAGGTGTTCTGGTTCGAGCGCTGGAACTTCAGCAGATTGTAGATGTCGACACCCGGCGCCGTGGAGTCGGCGTTGTTGGACGCGCGGATGACGACGCGGGTGGCGTCCACCTGATCGACGATGCCCGAGCGTTTGGCGACGATGGTCACGCCGGAATCGCGGGCGACCGTGCCCTCCATGCCGGTGCCGACCAGCGGCGCGTCGGCCTTGACCAGCGGCACCGCCTGACGCTGCATGTTGGACCCCATCAGCGCGCGGTTGGCGTCGTCGTTCTCGAGGAACGGGATGAGCGCCGCGGCGACGGACACCAGCTGCTTGGGCGACACGTCGATGAGGTCGATGGCCTCCGGCCGGAACATCAGATATTCGCCGCCCTGACGGCACGACACGAGGTCGGCGGCAAAGCGGTTGTCCGCGTCCAGCTCGGCGTTCGCCTGGGCGACGACGTAGCGGCCCTCTTCCATGGCCGAGAGGTAGACCACCTCGTCGGTCACCTTGCCGTCGTGCACCTTGCGGTACGGGCTCTCGATGAAGCCGTACTGGTTGACACGGGCGTAGGTGGCCAGCGAGTTGATCAGACCGATGTTCGGGCCTTCCGGCGTCTCAATCGGGCAGATGCGGCCGTAGTGCGTCGGGTGCACGTCGCGCACCTCAAAGCCGGCGCGCTCGCGGGTCAGACCGCCCGGCCCGAGGGCCGAGAGACGACGCTTGTGCGTGATCTCGGACAACGGGTTGGTCTGGTCCATGAACTGCGACAGCTGCGACGAGCCGAAGAACTCGCGCACGGCGGCGGCCGCCGGCTTGGCGTTGATCAGGTCGTGCGGCATGACCGTGTCGATCTCGACCGAGCTCATGCGCTCGCGGATCGCGCGCTCCATGCGCAGCAGGCCGACGCGGTACTGGTTCTCCATCAGCTCGCCGACCGAGCGCACGCGGCGGTTGCCGAGGTGGTCGATGTCGTCGATTTCGCCTCGGCCGTCCTTCAGGCTCACCAGAACCTTCAGGATCTCCAGGATGTCCTCCTTGCGGAGCACGCGGATCTGGTCGTCGGTCTTGAAGCCCAGGCGGGCATTCATCTTGACGCGGCCCACGGCCGACAGGTCGTAGCGCTCGCTGTCGAAGAACAGCCCGGCGAACAGCGCCTCGGCCGACTCGAGAGTCGGCGGCTCGCCCGGACGCATGACGCGGTAGATGTCGATCAGCGCGTCCTCGCGGGACGCGTTGCGGTCGGCGGCCATGGTGTTGCGGATGTAGGCGCCGACGTTCAGGTGGTCGATGGCGAGGATCGGCAGTTCATCGACGCCGAGCTTCTCCAGACGCTCCAGATCGGCCGCCGACAATTCGTCACCGGCTTCGAACAGCACCTCACCGGTCTTCTCGTTGATGATGTCGACTGCCAGGTACCGGCCCGTCAGCTCCTCGGTCGAGACGAGCTGCTCGGTGAGCCCGCCCTCCTGGAGCTTCTTGATGAGGCGCGGCGTCATCTTGGCGCCGGTCTCGGCGACGACGGCGCCGGTGTTGGCGTCCACCAGATCGGAGGAGAGCTTGGCACCCTTCAGGCGCTCGGCGTTGAACGGCGTCTTCCAGCCGCCCGAGGCGCGCGTGTAGGTGATGTGCTGGTAGAAGTAGGAGAGGATCTCCTCCTTGCCCATGCCCTGCGCCTCGTAGGGCAGCAGGTCCTTGCCGTTCGCCTTGCGCTCGGCGCGCGCCACGGCCGTCTCGGCGCCGTCCAGCGCGAACAGCAGCGTGGTGGCCGGCAGCTTGCGGCGGCGGTCGATGCGCACATACACGAGGTCCTTGGCGTCGAACTCGAAGTCCAGCCAGGAACCGCGATAGGGGATGACGCGCGCGGCGAACAGGTACTTGCCCGACGAGTGGGTCTTGCCCTTGTCGTGGTCGAAGAACACGCCGGGCGAGCGGTGCATCTGCGAGACGATGACGCGCTCGGTGCCGTTGATGATGAAGGTGCCGTTGGCCGTCATCAGGGGCATGTCGCCCATGTAGACGTCCTGCTCCTTGATGTCGCGGATCGACTTGAGGCCGGTGTCCTCCTCGACGTCGAAGACGGACAGACGCAGGGTGACCTTCAGCGGCGCGGCGAAGGTGATGCCGCGCTGCTGGCACTCGTCCACGTCGTACTTGGGCGTCTCAAGCTCGTACTTCACGAAATCGAGAACGGCGCGGTCGGAGAAATCCTTGATCGGGAAGACCGACCGGAAAACCTCTTGCAGGCCCAGGTTGGCGCGCTTCTCCGGCGCCACATCCATCTGCAGGAAGTGGTCGTACGAGCTCCGTTGAACCTCGATGAGGTTCGGCATCTGGGTGACTTCCGGGATGCGCCCGAAGCTTTTCCGAACACGCTTACGACCCGTAAAGGATTTGGCCATGGATGTCCCCAAACGTCTGGTGTGTACGCTCAACCGGCGATCGCGCGGACCGCCCCGGAAATACGGGACGGAAAATACCGGGCGGGGAGAGCCCCCGTCCGGTGGAAGGCAGAAAACGCCGCGCGGCGGCGGGCCCCTTGTCGGAGCCAGCCGCCGTTCGGCGTGGATATGTCAGATCCGTATCGCAGCACTACGGTCTTACTTAATATCGACCTTGGCGCCCGCCTCTTCAAGCTGCTTCTTGATCTTGGCGGCCTCGTCCTTCGAAACGGCCTCCTTGACCGGCTTCGGCGCGCCTTCGACCAGATCCTTGGCCTCCTTCAGGCCCAGGCCGGTGATGGCGCGGACTTCCTTGATCACGTTGATCTTCTTGTCGCCGGCGTCGGCGAGGATCACGTTGAACTCGGTCTGCTCTTCGACCGGGGCGGCGGCAGCGGCCGGGCCGGCGGCGGCAACGGCCACCGGAGCGGCGGCGGAGACGCCCCACTTCTCTTCGAGGAGCTTCGACAGTTCGGCGGCCTCGAGAACGGTCAGGGCCGACAGATCATCGACCAGCTTCTGCAGATCAGCCATTATACTACTCCAAAGACTTGTCTTCTGGGTTGAGACTTAAACGTCAACGTGCGGCTCAGGCCGCCTCGTCCTTCTTCGCGTAGGCAGCAAGCACGCGGGCGACTTGGCCACCCGGAGCCTGGAGGACGCCAGCGATGCGAGTCGCCGGGGTCTGGATCATGCCCACAAGCTTGGCGCGCAGTTCGTCCAGCGACGGGAGCGAGGCCAGAGCCTTCACACCCTCGGCGTCGAGCAGCTGGTTGCCCAGGCTGCCACCGATGATCACCAGCTTCTCGTTGGTCTTCGCGTAGTCGGCCACCACCTTGGCGGCCGCCACGGGATCCTTCGAGTAGGCGATCGCCGTCGGCCCCTTGAAGAGGCCGTCGATGCCTTCGAACTGCGTGCCCTTCAGGGCGCGGCGGGCGAGCCGGTTCTTCGTCACCTTGAAGCTGGCACCCGCGGCCCGAACTTTTCCGCGCAGGGTGGTGACTTCCGCCACCGTGAGGCCGAGGTGATGGGTGACCACCACCAGGCCCGAGTCCTGCAGCTTCGTGTTCAGGTCCGCGATCGTCGCTTCTTTTTGTGTACGATCCACGGATCGCCTCCGTTGCATCAGAGGTGCACTGATAGGACCGCTCCAATCGTGGCGCGGCCCCGGTTACAAACCTGTCCCAGAAGCTCAAGCCGTTCGTCCGCCGGGCGCGATGCCCTTTGGAAATCCGGTTTCAACTCCTGTCTATGCAGGTGGATTTTAAGTCCTACCGTTCTTGCGAACGGTCGGACACCTGCGGTCTCGGACAGGGCCGGACGGCGTCGCCGCCATCCGGGATCGCCGCCGGCCCTCAACGGGCCGGCGGCGAATTCGGTTCACGTCAGCCGGCGGTCGTCGCGGTGGCGACGTCCAGCTTCAGGCCCGGACCCATGGTCGAGGAGAGCGAGATCTTCTCGATGTAGGTGCCCTTGGCGCCGGCCGGCTTGGCGCGGCTGATAGCGTCGACGAAGGCGCGGACGTTCTCGATCAGCTCCTGCTCGCCGAAGCTGGCCTTGCCGACGCCGGCGTGCACGATGCCGGTCTTCTCGGCGCGGAACTCGACGGCGCCGGCCTTGGCGGCGCGGACGGCCTCGCCGACGTTCGGCGTCACCGTGCCCAGCTTCGGGTTCGGCATCAGGCCGCGCGGGCCGAGCACCTTACCGAGCTTGCCGACCACGCCCATCATGTCCGGGGTGGCGATGCAGCGGTCGAAGTTCATCTCGCCGGCCAGGATCTTCTCGGCCAGATCGTCGGCGCCGACGATGTCGGCACCGGCGGCCAGCGCCTCGTCGGCCTTGGCGCCGGCGCGAGCGAACACCGCCACGCGCACGGTCTTGCCGGTGCCGTTCGGCAGGTTCACGACGCCGCGGACCATCTGGTCGGCGTGGCGCGGATCGATGCCGAGGTTCATGGCGATCTCGACGGTCTCATCGAACTTGGCCTTGGCGTTCGCCTTGACCAGCTTGATGGCCTCATCGATGTTGTAGAACGCGTCGATGTTGACGGTCGCGTTGGCGGCCTTCAGACGCTTGCCGATCTTGGCCATGCTCAGCCCTCCACCACTTCGAGGCCCATCGAACGGGCGGAACCGGCGATCATGGTCGCCGCCTGATCGACGTCATGGGCGTTCAGATCGGCCATCTTCTTCTGGGCGATCTCGCGCACCTGGGACGTCGTGACCTTGCCGACGAAACCGCCCTTGCCCGGAGTCTGCGAGCCCTTATCGAGCCCGGCAGCCTTCTTCAGGAAGTAGCTGGCCGGCGGGGTCTTGGTGACGAAGGTGAACGTGCGGTCACCGAAGGCGGTGATGACCACCGGGATCGGCATGCCGACTTCGAGGTCCTGCGTCTTGGCGTTGAACGCCTTGCAGAACTCCATGATGTTCAGGCCGCGCTGACCGAGCGCCGGGCCGATGGGCGGCGACGGGTTGGCCTTGCCGGCCGGGACCTGCAACTTGATGTAACCAACGATCTTCTTTGCCATGTCACAACCTCCAAACGCGACGCCCCACTGCAATGCCAGGGTCAGCGCCGCCGGGTTCCCGTGGTCCGGCTATGGCGAGCCTCCCACGGATGAAAGCCGCCTCGGGGACTGCACGTCCCCGAGGCGGGCATCAGACCTTTTCGACCTGGGTGTATTCCAGCTCGACCGGGGTGGAGCGGCCGAAGATCGACACCGCCACCTTGAGGCGGGCCTTTTCTTCGTCGACTTCTTCCACCGTACCGTTGAACGAGGTGAACGGACCGTCGGAAACGCGGACCTGCTCGCCCACCTCGAAGGTGATCGAGGGTTTCGGACGCTCGATCCCCTCCTGCACCTGCTGGAGCAGCCGGTTGGCCTCACGGTCGCTGATCGGCTGCGGCTTGCCGCCACCGCCCAGGAAACCGGTGACCTTCGGCGTGTTCTTCACCAGATGCCAGCTCTCGTCCACGAGGTCCATCTTGACCAGGACGTAGCCGGGGAAAAACTTGTTTTCGACGTTGACCTTCGAGCCGCGGCGCACTTCGACGACCTGCTCGGTCGGCACCAGGATCTCCTCGAACTTGTCCTCCAGACCCTTCTGGGCGGCCTTTTCGCGGATCGACTGGGCGACCTTCTTCTCGAAGCCCGAATAAACGTGAACGACGTACCAGCGCATGGCCATTGGCGTCAGGCTCCCAGACCAAGCAGCAGCTTGACGGCGTGCGCCATCACCTGATCGACGATGAGGAAGAACAACGCGGCCACCACCACCATGACGAACACCATGGCCGTGGTCACGCCCGTCTCTTTGCGGGTCGGCCACGTCACCTTGGCGACTTCCTGGCGGACCTCACGAGCGAATTCTGCGGGTTTTACTTTTGCCATCGTGGGGTACGTGCCAGCTCCGGAGAGACCAAATTGTCAAAGATCGACGAGACGGGGCGGATGGCAGGAGTGGAGGGGCTCGAACCCCCAACCCCCGGTTTTGGAGACCGGTGCTCTACCAATTGAGCTACACTCCTAGCGCCGCCAGATCGGGGTTCCGAGAAACCCCGGCGTCACGGTGTTACCACCGCGTCGAACCTTTATTCAACTTGGACAAAAACATCCGCCGCCGGCGGTCAGCCGGCGGCGGAGGCAGGCTTATACCACTACTCGACGATCTTCGCAACAACGCCGGCGCCGACGGTGCGGCCGCCTTCACGAATGGCGAAGCGCAGGCCTTCGTCCATGGCGATCGGGGCGATCAGGTGCACCTCGATGGCGATGTTGTCGCCCGGCATCACCATCTCCGTGCCTTCCGGCAGCACCACCTGACCGGTCACGTCCGTCGTGCGGAAGTAGAACTGCGGGCGGTAGTTGGAGAAGAACGGCGTGTGACGGCCACCCTCTTCCTTGGTCAGGATGTAGGCTTCCGCCTTGAACTTGGTGTGCGGGGTGATCGAGCCCGGCTTGGCCAGAACCTGGCCGCGCTCGACGTCCTCGCGCTTGGTGCCGCGCAGCAGCGCGCCGATGTTGTCGCCGGCCTCGCCCTGATCGAGCAGCTTGCGGAACATCTCGACGCCGGTGACGGTGGTCTTCACCGTCGCCTTCAGGCCGACGATCTCGACTTCCTCACCGACCTTCACCACACCGCGCTCGACGCGGCCGGTCACCACGGTGCCGCGGCCCGAGATCGAGAACACGTCCTCGATCGGCATCAGGAACGGACGATCCTTCGGACGCTCCGGCTGCGGGATGTAGCGGTCGACCTCGGCCATCAGCTTCAGGATGGCGTCGCGGCCGATCTCCGGGTTGCGGTCCTCGAGCGCGCACAGCGCCGAGCCCTTGACGATCGGAATGTCGTCGCCGGGGAACTGGTAGGACGACAGCAGCTCGCGCACCTCGAGCTCGACCAGCTCCAGGAGCTCGGGGTCGTCGACCATGTCGACCTTGTTCATGAACACGCACAGCGCCGGCACGCCGACCTGACGGGCCAGCAGGATGTGCTCGCGCGTCTGCGGCATCGGGCCGTCGGCGGCCGAGACCACCAGGATGCCGCCGTCCATCTGCGCGGCGCCGGTGATCATGTTCTTGACGTAGTCGGCGTGGCCCGGGCAGTCGACGTGGGCGTAGTGCCGGTTCGTCGTCTCGTACTCGACGTGCGCCGTCGAGATGGTGATGCCGCGCGCCTTCTCTTCCGGCGCCTTGTCGATCTGGTCGTAGGCGGTGAACGTGGCACCGCCGGTCTCGGCCAGGATCTTGGTGATGGCCGCCGTCAGCGACGTCTTGCCGTGGTCGACGTGGCCGATCGTGCCGATGTTGCAGTGCGGCTTGTTACGTTCGAATTTCGCCTTCGCCATTGCCGTATCTTTCGTTCCAGCCGTTCCGGAGACACAGGTAAAGGGCCAGCCTGGTACGCTTTACGATCCGGAGGACGCGCGAGCTGGAGCGGGTGAAGGGAATCGAACCCTCGTCGTAAGCTTGGAAGGCTTCTGCTCTACCATTGAGCTACACCCGCCTTGCCGAAGCTCCGCTTTGCGCGACCACCCGGAAGCAACGCCCCCGGCATAGCCCTAGAATATATGGTGGAAGGGGTAGGATTCGAACCTACGTACGCTAACGCGGGCAGATTTACAGTCTGCTGCCTTTAACCACTCGGCCACCCTTCCGTAGAACCGCTCCGGGTTAACCCCGCCGCGGAGTTCGGCACTATGAGAATTTTTCGGGCCTTGTCAACCGGTCTGAAGACGCTTTTTGCGGAAATGTCTATATAGGTCCTCCGCGTCCTTCCCATGCCCTCCCGCCGAAACGTAAGACCACCGATGAACCGATCGAAGAAGCCTCCCGCTCCGCACGCCCGAAACGAGCGCCCGCAAGGCCGGCAGCCCTCCCAGGAGCGGCGCTCCGGCCAATCCGCGCCGGTGGAGAAGCCGAGCCGCGGCCAGGGCGGCGAACTGCTGTACGGGCTGCACGCGGTGGCCGCCGCCTGGACGAATCCGGACCGCACCTGCCGCCGCCTGCTGGTCACCGAGTCCGGCCGCGCCGCGCTCGCCGAGGCATTCACGCGGGCCAAGGCGGCTGGATTGCCGCGCCCGGCCCCGACTCCGGTGGAGCGGCCCGACCTCGACCGCCTGCTGCCGGCGGGGGCCGTGCACCAGGGCATGGTTCTGGACGCCGGCCCGCGGCCGGAGATGGCGCTTGAGGAGCTTTGCGAACTGGCCGGGTCCGATTCGAATGCGCTGGTGGTGGTGCTCGATCAGGTCACCGACCCGCACAATGTCGGCGCCATCCTGCGCTCGGCCTCGGCGTTCGGCGCCAAGGCGGTTCTGGTCACCGAACGCCACGCCCCGGAGGTGACCGGCGTGCTGGCCAAGAGCGCGTCGGGCGCACTCGAATCGGTGGCGCTGGTGCGGGTGACCAATCTGGTGCGGGCGCTGGGCGAGTTGCAGCAGGCCGGATTCTGGTGCGTCGGTCTGGCCGAATCGGGCCAACGCACGCTGGCGCAGCTCGACCTGACCGGCCGCACGGCCATCGTCCTCGGCGCGGAGGGCGCCGGGCTGCGCCGGCTGACCATGGAGCGCTGCGACGAGATCGTCCGCCTGCCGACCCAGGGGCCGGTCGGCAGCCTGAACGTGTCCAACGCGGCGGCGGTGGCGCTCTATGAAGTGGCGCGGCGGCGCGGATAGCTTGTCGTAAGCGATTCGCGGCGCTAGGTTAGGGCCGCCCGCCCCTTCGCGGGTTTGCCGGATTAGCTCAGCTGGTAGAGCAGCTGATTTGTAATCAGAAGGTCACGGGTTCGATTCCTGTATCCGGCACCAGTTTCTCCAGGGGCTTCCCGCGCGTGGTCGGGGTTGTCGATGGCCACCGAGTCGACTATCTTGAGGCTAGGCGGGCGGGTGCTCGTTACACCCGCCCGCCGGCCCGATCCTAGCGGTCCAGATGCTCCAGCACGAGCTTGAGCACCTGCAACAGCAGGATCAGGAGAGTGAGGATCTCTTTCATCCTCGTTCCCTCCTTGAGCGGCGGGGGTGGTGGCCGACCCACCACCCCGTCCGCGCCTCCCAGAAAAGCAGCTTGGCAGCGGGGCGGTAAGTGCCCCTTAATGCGGCGATTCCGCCCACCCCCAAGACCGCCTATACCATGACCGATCGCGAATTCACCCTGCTCCTCCTGAGCGGAGCCATCCTGGCGGTCGCGGTGGCGCTGCACCGGCAAGGCGCGCTGCGCACGACCGGGCTGATCGCCGTCGTCGCCGCCACCCTCGCCGCGGTGACGTTCCTGATCGTCACCTACTCCTGAGGCGGGAACCCGCCCCGAACGGCGCCGGTTGAGACGGGCAGACACGCTCGCAACCGGAGGCCCTTCCATGGCCGAGTACAAGCCGCGCGCCGATGACGGCGCGACTCCGAAGCCGACCATGGCCGCGCAGCATCTGCGCGCCGATATCGACCGCGGCCGCACCGGCGACAAGATCCCCGTCGACGACCCCGCCGCCGCCCCGCTTGGCACCGACGACGAGGCGGCCGGCACCCGCCCAGCCGAGTCGGCGCTGCCGCGCGCCGGGGAACGCCACCCGTCGCCGCCGCCCGGCCATGCCAAGGGCTATGAGAACGGCCCAGGGCGCGGGCTCGGGATCGCCGTCGCGTCCATGCTGGCGGTGATCCTCGTGGTGCTGGCCCTGGTGATGGTGGCCGGCTGAGCGCCGCCCCCGCTTCTACTCCGCCGCACCCGCCTGATGCCGTGGCGCGCCCAGCGATTCGCACCGCCTCGCCGCGGATTTCGAAGCCTCCGATGCCGTAGGGTAGCCGCTCGCAGGAACGAGGATGCGCGGACGAGGTTCCCTGCAATCAGTCCGGAAGCGGCCGCCAGACAAAGACCAAATGGCGAATTCTGGCGCCTATACGGATAGGGAAGCGCCTATGGTGGATAATCTCCGCTTGAGCCGGACACAAAATGAAACGGCGCGGCAGCCAGTGGCCACCGCGCCGTTTCCGTTGGAAGTGCTTAGAAATAGCGCTCGGGGATGCGCACCACGTCGTCCGGCAGCACCGGCGTGGTGACGGGCGCCTTGTAGACCTGCTTCTTCGGGTCGCTGCCGCGCGAGATGAGGATGTAGTCCTCCTTGGCGCGGTAGGTGAAGCCGCCGGCCATGGCGATGGCCGACAGCGCGGTCATGCCGTTGACGTAGGTGTACTGGCCGGGGTTGCGCACCTCGCCCAGGATGAAGAAGGGCCGGAAGTTCAACACCTCGACGCTGACCTTGGCGTCCTTGACGTAGCCGGCCTCCAGGCGCTTGGCGATGTCCTTCTCGACATCGCGCGTGGTCCTGTCCTTGGCGGCGACCTCGCCGATCAGCGGCAGCGCCACGCGGCCGGCGCCGTCCAGGCGGAACTCGCCGGACAGCTGGTCCTCGCCGAACACGATGACGCGCAACGCGTCACCGGCGCCCAGACGGTACTCGGCGGCCGTGGGCGCCATGCCCACCGGCTCGGGCGGCGCGTCCTGGCTGGCGCAGCCGGCGACGGCGAGACCGGCACCGACGGCGGCGAACCCGAGCGCGCGGAACATAGTGCGTCGATTCATCCCAAAACCTTCCCTGGCTCGTGAACCCGGACCTCATGAACCCGGAGCGTAGCAACTCGCCGCGGTTTGGGAAAAAGTGGAGTCGGAGTAACGCACCCGGACGAACACCGCCTCGCGCGAACGTCACAGCAGTCCTATGCCGGCACGAACGGCCGGGCCAAAAAGAAAGCGCCCGCCGAAAGGCGGGCGCTGAACGTCTGGTTCTTTGGAACCGGCGCTTACATCTGCGCGCCGACGCGCAGGAAGATCAGATTGTCCTTGTAGTCGAGGCCGGTCACGTTCGACTTGCGGGTCTCGTAGGTGTAGCCGCCGGTCAGGTAGAAGTTGCGGTTGATCAGGTAGGTGGCGCCGGCGCCGGCGGTGTAGACGTTGTCGGTCCGGTCGACGCCGTGGAAGTCGTCCTGACGCCACTGCAGGCGGGCGTTCAGCAGCAGGTTGCGCAGCAGTTCGTGGTCGACGCCCAACGCAGCGATGGTGCGGACGTAGCTCGACGCCAGACGGCCGCCCTGCGACAGGTCGCTCTCATTGACCGTGCGGCTGGCGCGGCCGGAGATGGTGGTGAGCTGCGTGACCGCCCAGTTGAGCTGGCCGCCGAGCGCCAAGCCGCCGAAATCCTCCAGGCGGGGATCGTTGTACGTCTTGGTCAGGTAGCCGGCGTACGCCTCGCCGGTGATCAGGCCGGTCAGGTCGAACGTCGAGCCGGCGACCAGTTCCCAGCCGTTGGCGTCACGGTTGCGGCCGGCGAAGTCGGCGGAGAGGCGGTAGTCGGTGCGCGTGTAGGTGCCCTGCACGAACGGCTGGACGCCGGTGCCGAGATCGTAGCCGACGCGCAGCGCGGTGCCGTACTCCCAACGGTCACGGTCGGCCAGCGAGGCCTTCGGCCCGCCGATGACGGCGACGTCGTTGTAGCTGTAATAGGCGGCGGTGGCGCTCAAGCGCGTGCGGATGCGGTTGAAGCCCTGGGAGAGCACCGCCTCGCCGCCGCTGACGTAGTAGGTGACCGGCTCGGCGTACGAGCCGATGCCGAACGTGCCCTGTCCCTGGGTGAAGACGTCCGGGTCCGAGCGGCCCTCGTGCAGGCGGCGGTGGAAGACATCGCCGCTGAGCTGGGTCTCGCGGGCGATGTCGTAGCGGCCGTTGGCGTCCAGGCGGTAGTCCTTGTAGTCTTCGCTGCTGTACCGGTGGTGCCAGCCCAAATCGCCGTCCGCGTGCAGGTTCAGCGCGTGATTGCTGAAGTCGGAGCGGATGTCCAGGCTGGGCCGGGTGACGAAGGTCCAGTCGCCCTTGGCGCGGTTCTCGGTCAGGAAGGTGTTGCTGTTGTAGGACTCGCCGGCCTCGATGCGCGGCAGGATGAGGAACGATCCGGCGCGCACGCCGAGCTGCTCGACTTCCGGGCGGCGGCGTTGCAGGACGGTTTCGCCGCGCTCCAGCTCCTGCGCCGAAGCCGGCATGCCGGACAGGGCGGTGGCCACGGTCGCAAGGGCGAGGATCGACAGGGACGTGTTCTTCATTTCGGGCACCGCGCTTGGGCTCTTCGGCCGTTATTTCTGTGTGCCCGCCGGCTCGGGAAACCGCGGACAGTCGCCGCAAAGTCAACTCATACCGTGGTGCCAAGGCAACAGTGAAGCCGCCGCGCCCCGGTTTTTGCTCGTCGCTGTGTTATCCGGGCCACAAGACTTGCGTGTTACGCGCAGGATCGGCGGCCACTTCAGGATGCTTCATAACGAAAGTCATACGCCTGCCGCCTGCTTGCCCGGCCGGCGCCCGCCCGCGCCGCGAGACTCCTGGTGGCCCGGCCGCTTTCGGTACGCCGGAAGGGGCGTTGCGCTTGCCCGGCGCGGAACTGTTCTCAACGCGCACCCCCGCGCCGGAGACCCGCCATGGCGAACGCCCCGAACACGCCCCCCGAGCTGCCCAAGTCACCCAAGCGCCCCGCCGACCAAACAAGCCCGCCCTATACCCCCGGCGGCGTGCCAGCGCCCGAGGGCGACCTGCCCGCCTCGCCGGCCGAACGCACGCCACCGCCCGATACCTATCCGCCCAAACAGAAGCCCTGACCGGTGGGCGTGCCGGAAGGTGCCGCTTCTGCATTCCCGGGTATGTCGTATTTGAGCCATGTTTCGCTCAACTGTGTCCCTATGACGCACGGTGTTTTCGTTGCGGTGCACACCGCCCTCCCATAAACTTCCGTCATAGACCTACAACCTTCGTGATAATCGAACGGAGCGGGTCTGACAGACGGGGGAATGATATGCGCTCGAGTGCACTGAAGATTCCGTTCGAGGCCGAGGTTCCGGCTGCGGGCGAATACGCTCTGGCCGAACAGATCAACCACCGTCTGCGGCGCGCTCATCAGCGTGCCAGCGCCATCTTCCTGGAGACGATCGCCGACCTCCAGCTCACCCCCACGCAGTGGGCGGCGCTGGTGACGCTGAACGCCGAAGGCGCGCTGTCGCAGAACCAGCTCGGCCGCCTGACCTGCATGGACCCGGCGACGACACAGGGCGTGATCCTCCGTCTCGTCGACCGCAATCTGGTCGAGCGCCACCCCGACCCGCACGACCGCCGCCGCACCAGCGTGCGCCTGACCGGCCCCGGCCAGTCCCTGGTGACGGCCCTGCTGCCGAGGGCGCAGGAAGCCCACGCCCGCACCCTGGCGCCGCTGAGCGCCGAGGAACAGGCGACGTTCCTCACCCTTCTCGGGCGGCTGATGTAGGGGAATCATCGGGTCCGCGCTGCGGAAACCGTGACATTTCGCGGTGGTTTGGTATGAACGCGGGGGTCCTTCGGGCTCCCTCGGTCCTCCATGCACGACGCAGGACACCATGAACCGCCGCCACATCGTCCGCCTGCCCCTCCGCCTGCTCGGCGCCGCCACCGCGGCGTGGCTCGCTGTCCCCGCCCTCGCCTCCGCGCAGGGGCTGCCGCCGATCAAGGTTGGTGAAGTCAACAGCTACACCGGCCTGCCGGCCTTCACGATCCCCTACCGCAACGGCTGGCAGTTGGCGGTCGAGGAAGTCAACGCCGCGGGCGGCCTGCTCGGCGGCCGCAAGCTGGAGGTCGTCTCGCGCGACGACGCCGGCAAGCCGGACGACGCCGTGCGCGTCGCCGGTGAGCTGGTCGCCAATGAGAAGGTGGACCTGCTGGCGGGCACCTACTTCTCCAACGTCGGGCTGGCGGTGGCGGACTTCGCGGCGCGCGAGAAGGTGGTCTTCGTGGCGTCGGAGCCGTTGAGCGACGCCGTCACCTGGCAGAAGGGCAACCGCTACACGTGGCGCCTGCGGCCCAGCACCTACATGCAGGCCGCCATGCTGGTGGAGGAAGCGGCCAAGCTGCCCGCCAAGCGCTGGGCCACCGTGGCGCCCAACTACGAGTACGGCCAGTCGGCGGTGAAGTGGTTCAAGGAACTGCTGAAGGAAAAGCGCCCGGACGTCGAGTTCGTCGCCGAGCAGTGGCCCGCCCAGGGCAAGCTGGAGGCCGGGCCGACGGTGCAGGCGCTGGCCGCGAGCAACCCGGATGCGATCTTCAACGTCACCTTCGGGGCGGATCTCGCCAAGTTCGTGCGCGAGGGCGACAACCGCGGCCTGTTCGCCAAGCGCAGCGTGGTCAGCCTGCTGAGCGGCGAGCCCGAGTACCTGGAGCCGATGAAGGACGAGGCGCCCAAGGGCTGGATCGTCACCGGCTACCCCTGGGATCAGGTCAGGACGCCGGAGAACACGGCCTTCGTCGAGGCCTACCGCAAGCGCTTCAACGAGCCGCCGCGCATGGGTTCGGTGGTCGGCTACGCGACGTTCAAGGCGATTGCCGCCGCCGTCGCCAAGGCCGGCTCCACCGAACCCGAAAAGCTGCTCGCCGCGCTGGCCGGCCTGACGAGCGACAGCCCGTTCGGCCCGGTGACCTTCCGCGCCATCGACCACCAATCGACCATGGGCGCCTTCGTCGGCCGCACCGACGTGAAGGACGGCAAGCCGACCATGGTCGACTGGCGCTACGCCAACGGCGCCGCGTACCTGCCGCCGGACGACGTGGTCCGCACGCTGCGGCCTGCGGAATGACAAATCCCCTCCCCCGCCCCGGGGGAGGGTTAGGGTGGGGGTAAAGCCAAGGATCCTTGAAGGTACCCTCACCCGGCCGCTTCGCGGCCACCCTCTCCCGGGACGGGAGAGGGTTCTTCGCGCGGATTGAGCCGATGGACTTCTACCTCGTCCAGTTCCTGAGCGGTCTGGCGCAGGCGGCGACGCTGTTCCTGGTGGCGTCCGGCCTGTCGATCATCTTCGGCGTCACGCGAATCGTGAACTTCGCGCACGGCTCCTTCTACATGCTCGGCGCCTACCTCGCCTGGACCTTCGTCGAGCGCTGGGGCTCCACCGCGGAAGGCTTCTGGGGCGGCGTGCTGCTGGCGGCGCTGATCGTCGGCGCGCTGGGCGCCATGATGGAAGTGCTGCTGCTGCGCCGGCTCTACCGTTCGCCGGAGCTGTTCCAGCTGCTCGCCACCTTCGGCGTGGTGCTGGTGGTGCAGGACGCCGCCTTCGCCGTCTGGGGGCCGGAGGATCTGCTGGGCCGCCGGGCGCCGCTGCTGAAAGGCACGGTGGACATCGTCGGCCGCCCCTTCCCGCTGTACGATCTGGCGCTGATCGCGCTCGTCCCCATCGTGCTGGGCCTGTTGTGGCTGCTGTTCACCCGCACGCGCTGGGGCACGCTGGTGCGCGCCGCGACGCAGGACCGCGAGATGACCGCCGCGCTCGGCGTCGATCAGGCCAAGCTGTTCACCGGCGTGCTGTTCCTCGGCTCGGCGCTGGCCGGGCTGGGCGGGGCGTTGCAGGTGCCGCGCGAGGCGGTGACCCTGCACATGGACATGGCCATCGTCGTCGAGGCGTTCGTCGTCGTCGTGGTCGGCGGCATGGGCAGCCTGCCCGGCGCCTTCGTGGCGTCGCTGCTGATCGGCCAGTTGCAGGCGTTCGGCATCCTGGTGTTCCCGCAGATCACGCTGGTGCTGGTGTTCCTGTTCATGGCGCTGGTGCTGGTGCTGCGCCCCTACGGCCTGCTCGGCAAGGCGGAGGAGGCGCCGCCCGGCGCCGCGTCCGGCGGACCGCCCTTCGCCCCCGGCGGGCGCGGCGTGGCGCTGGCGGCCCTGGCGGCGCTCGCCCTGCTGGCCGCGGTGCCGCTGGTGGCCGGCGAGTACGCGCTGATCGTGCTGACCGAAGTGGTGATCCTGGCGCTGGTGGCCGCCAGCCTGCACCTGCTGGTGGGCTTCGGCGGGCTGGTGTCGTTCGGCCACGCGGCGTATTTCGGCCTGGGCGCCTATGGGGCGGCGCTGCTGGTCAAGCATCTGGCTGCGCCTATGCCGCTGGCGCTGCTCGGCGCGCCGGTGCTGGCCGGGGTGGGCGCATCGATCGCCGGGTGGTTCTGCGTGCGGCGGTCGGGGCTGTATTTCGCCATGCTGACGCTGGCCTTCGCGCAGATCGCGTGGTCGGTCGCCTTCCAATGGTACGGCTTCACCGGCGGCGACAACGGCATCCTCGGCGTCTGGCCGCCGGGCTGGGCCGCCGGCAAAGCCACCTTCTACGAGCTGACGCTGATCCTGGTCGCCGCGGCCCTGTGGGGGCTGCGCCGCGCCGCCTTCGCGCCGTTCGGCTACACGCTGCGCGCCGGCCGCGATTCAGCCCTGCGCGCCGAGGCGGTGGGCATCGACGTGCGGCGTCACCAGTGGCTCGGCTTCGGGCTGTCGGGCACCGCGGCGGGGCTGGCCGGCGGGCTGTACGCCTTCGCCAAGGGCAGCGTCTTCCCCACCCTGCTCTCCGTGCCGCAGTCGGTGGACGCGCTGGTCATGGTGCTGATGGGCGGCATCCAGACCGTCGCCGGCCCGGTGGTGGGGGCGGCGGTCTTCCGCATCCTGCAAACCGAAGTCATGCGCGCCACCGATTACTGGCGCGGCATCCTCGGCCTGATCATCGTGGCGCTGGTGCTGCTGTTCCCGCAGGGCATCGTTGGCTTCGCGCGCCGCCTGTGGACCCGCCGGGAGGAGGCATCATGAGCCGCCTCATCGTCGAGAACCTCGCCCGCTCCTTCGGCGGCGTGCACGCGGTGCGCGGCGTGTCGTTCCGGCTGGAGGCGGGGGAACTGCTGGCGCTGATCGGCCCGAACGGCGCCGGCAAGACCACCTGCTTCAACCTGCTGAACGGCCAGCTCCGCCCCGATGGCGGCAGCATCCGCCTGGACGGCGCCGAGCTGGTCGGCAAGGCGCCGCGCCGCATCTGGCGCCTGGGGGTGGGCCGCACCTTCCAGATCACCGCCACCTTCGCCTCGATGACCGTGCGCGAGAACGTGCAGATGGTGCTGCTGTCGCGGCGCCGCCGGCTGCTCGGCCTGTGGACCCCGGCGGCGCGGCTGTTCCGCGACGAGGCGCAGGGCATCCTGGAGCGCGTCGGCATGGGCAGCCAAGCCGAGCGCCCGTGCGGCGTGCTGGCCTACGGCGACCTCAAGCGCGTCGAACTCGCCATGGCGATCGCCAGCGCACCCAAACTCCTCCTGATGGACGAGCCCACCGCCGGCATGGCCCCGGCCGAGCGGCAGGAACTGATGGCGCTCACCGACTCGCTGGCGCACGAGCAGGGCATGGCGGTGCTGTTCACCGAGCACGACATGGACGTGGTGTTCGGCCACGCCGACCGGGTGATCGTGCTCGACCGCGGCCAACTCATCGCCGAAGGCACGCCCGAAGCGGTGCGCGCCGACCCGCGGGTGCAGGCCGTCTATCTCGGGAGCCCGGCATGAGCCTGCTGACCGTCGCGGACCTGCACGCGTGGTACGGCCGCGCGCACATCCTCCAGGGCGTCGACCTGGCCGTCGAGCGTGGCGAGGTGGTGGCGCTGATGGGCCGCAACGGCGCCGGCAAATCCACCACCATGAAGGCGATCATGGGCCTGCTGCCCGAGCGCCGCGGTCGGGTGCTGTTCGACGGAAAGGACATCGCCGCCCTGCCGCCGCACCGCGTGGCGCGGCTGGGCATGGGCTACGTGCCGGAGGACCGCCGCGTCTTCGCCGAGCTGACCGTGCGCGAAAACCTGGAGGTCGGCCGCCAGCCGCCCCGCGCGGGCGCCCCGGCCTGGACGCCCGAGCGCCTGTACACGCTGTTCCCCAATCTCGCCGAGATGAAGGACCGCCGCGGAGCCCGCATGAGCGGCGGCGAGCAACAGATGCTGACCCTGGCCCGCACGCTGATGGGCAACCCGTCGCTGCTGCTGCTCGACGAGCCGTCCGAGGGCCTGGCGCCGCGCATCGTCCAGCAGATGGCCGAGGCGGTGCGCACGCTGAAGGCCGAGGGTCTGTCGGTCCTGCTGTCCGAGCAGAACTTGAGCTTCGCCGCGGCGGTGGCCGACCGCGCCCTGGTCATCGAAAAGGGCCGCATCCGCTGGGACGGCGCCATGGGCGCCCTGCTGGACGACGAGGACGCGCGGCGAGCGTATCTGGCCGTATAAGAGAAAGCGCTGTTTCTTGTTGTATGTTGTCGCAGCCCGTCGCATACGCTAGAGCTGTTCCAAAGGGAAAACCCGAACCGCGTTCGGGTCGATGAGCACTCTTGATACGGAAAGGGGGCGGGCTCATGGACGGACACCATGGATGCCCCCTCAGGACCGGACCAAGGTCCTGTGACGCCTGCCCCGTGAAGGGCGTCCCCTACTGCGATTTCTACAAGGTGCCGCTGGTCGGGTATCTGAGCGCCTTGGCGCTGGTGCTGACCCTGGTGGCCGTGGCGTTCGTCTCACTCCACCTCTACTTCCCCGCCCACCGCTAGTCCGCGGCGATCACGCCAGCAGGTCGAGGATCTGCTTGTCCGTCTCGTTCGTCATCTTCAGCACGGCGGCGCTGACCTGGAACTGCACCTTGGCGGCAAGGATATCCACGACCACCGCGGGCTCCAGTTCGCCCTCGGCGATGCGCTGGCTGCCCTCGGCGATGCGCGCCTGGGCGCCGCTCAGGCCGTCGAACGCGCTGAGCGCGGCGGACGGCGTCCGGCCGATCTCCATGACAGGGCTCCCGCTCTCGGAAAAAACCTCGACACCCATGCTGCGCCCGCAGCGTTAACGCCCGGCTAATTCCGCCGCCAGCCGCTCCAGGAACAGCCGGACCTCCGTAGGGTCGCGCAGGCTCCAGCCGGCGGCGGTCTCGGCCGGCGGGTCCATGACGCGGATGCCCAGGCCGCGCCCGCCCAGCGCGCGGAAGGCGTCCTCGTCGGTCTCGTCGTCGCCGATGTAGACCGGCACCGCGTCCGCCAGCCCCAGCGCGTCGAGCAACGCCAGCACCGCGCGGCCCTTGTCCCACGGCAGGTCGGGGCGCAGTTCCAGGATTTCCTTGCCGCCGGTGACGCGCAGTTCCGGTTCGCCGCCGGCCACGGCCTGCACCGCTTCGGCCACGCCCGGCTTGGCGGCGGGCGCGACGCGGCGCGTGTGCACGGCGATGGCGAAGCGCTTGCGCTCGACCAGCACCCCCGGCACGCCGGCCAGCCGGCGGCGCAGCGCCGCATCGGCGCGCTCCAGCGCCGGGGCGTACTCCAGCCCGATCTGCGTGCGCAGGTGCGGCCCGCGGATGTCGAAGCCGTGGCTGCCGGCGTAGACCAGCTCCTCCAGCCCGACCAGCCGCGCCACGTCGTCGAGGTCGCGCCCGCTCACCACCGCCACCGGGCACAGCGCCGCCAGCCGCGCGACGGCGGCACGGGTCGCCTCGTCCAGCACCGCCAATTCGGGGCGGTCGGCAATGGGCGTCAGGGTGCCGTCGTAATCCAGGAACAGCGCCGGCCGCCGGCCGCCCAGCGCGTCCAGGAACGCGGCAAAGTCACGCCCGGCCGAGGGAGAATGGTTCGGCCTTGCCTCAGCCATGCGGAAACCTCCGTGACGTCGGGATTTGAAGGCCAACACGCCGGTGCGTAATTTTGTTGCGGCGCAAAAGCATGCCTCACGCCTTGATTGTGGCGTTGCAGCAACACAATGCCCCAAAAAGCGACAGCCCCGCGATGGGGGCTGTGCTTCGGTGTTGCCACACCAGCGTTTCCTGCTATTTTGTGCAGCGCAGCAAGCGATTGCTGCTTCGCCCTTCTTGGGCGTTTCCTCCCTAAACTCAGGCCGCTGTTCGTCAGCGGCCTTTTTTCTGCCAGAAACTTGGGCAGCGGGCAATCCCTAACAAAAGGAATAATCCTACTGTACCAAGGCCCTAGCGTTGCCGCCGCGCGACAGGGCACGCGCATCGCCCTTGCGGACGGCCGAAGGCGGAGTTAGCTGGAGAGACAACCACTTAGCTCGGGACGCGCAGACCTTGGACGCTCTCGTCAACGCCACCATCCACACGGGCACCGCCGTTCTGACCGACTCAGCCGTGCTGATCGACGGCGATTCTGTCGCAGGGGTCATTCCGCGCGCCGACGTGCCGGCCGATGCCGTGCGGCACGATCTGGGCGGCGGCGTGCTGGCGCCGGGCTTCATCGACGCGCAGGTGAACGGCGGCGGCGGCGTGCTGTTCAACGACCGTCCCGAAATCGAGGCCATCCGCGCCATCGTCGCGGCGCACCGCCGCTTCGGCACCACGGCGCTGCTGCCCACGTTCATCACCGATTCGCGCGAGAAGCGCCGCCGCGCGGTGGACGCCGTCGCCGCCGCGCTGGCCGCCGGCGAACCGGGCGTGCTGGGCATCCATCTGGAAGGGCCGCACATCGGCCTCGACCGGCGCGGCGTCCACGACGCCCGCTTCATCGGCCCGCCGGACGACGAGGATCTGCACCTGATGACCCGCCTCGGCCCCGGCCGCACGCTGGTCACACTGGCGCCGGACGCCGTGCCATTTGCGGTGATACGCGATCTCGCGACGCGCGGCGTGCGCATCTGCGCCGGGCACACCGCCGCCACCTGGGAGCAGGCGCAGGCCGGCGTCGCCGCGGGGGTGAGCGGCTTCACCCACCTCTACAACGCCATGAGCCCCCTGGATCACCGCGCGCCGGGCGCGGTCGGCGCGGCGCTGGCCGACGATCGGGTGTGGTGCGGCATCGTGGTGGACGGCCACCACGTGCACGACGCCGCGGTGCGTCTGGCGTGGAAGGCCAAGCCGGCGGGCAAGCTGTTCCTGGTCACCGACGCCATGCCTCCTGTGGGCGCCCCTCCCGGCGACTTCCAGCTCTATGGCCGGACGGTGACGGTGCAGGGCGGGCGCTGCGTCAGCGCCGATGGGCGGCTGGCCGGTTCGGCGCTGGACATGGCGACGGCGGTGCGCAACTGCGTCGAGCGGATCGGTATTCCGCTGGACGAGGCGCTGCGCATGGCGTCGGCCTACCCCGCCGATTTCCTGGGGATCGCGTCGCGCCGCGGCCGCATCGCGCCGGGGCTGGCGGCCGACCTCGTGCATCTGGACGGGGCCTTGCGGCCCACCGCCACGTGGGTCGGCGGAAAAATGGAGCGTTGCTGATCCGGGGGCTCCCCCCGCTGCGGATTCTGGCGTATAGAAGCGTCCGAACCCGCCCCAACCCCCATTTTTAGGGAGTCCCGCGATGGACATCGCCCTGCTGGCCCTGGTCGCCATCTTCTTCTTCTGGCAGACGATCACGGACTGATCCTGCCACCGATCGATTCGGCTCGGAGCCCCTCTCCTCAAAAAGGGAGGGGCCAAAAAAGGAGGGGGGCGAAGAACGCCCCCCTTTCAGTCTCCGCTCAATCCACGTCGCGTCAGTCGCCGCTTCCGACCACACGCAACGTGTCGCGCGTCTCCAGACACCCGTAGGCGTCGCTGAGGAGCCGCAGCGTCTCCATGATGGTGCCGATCGCCTCGTGCACGTGCTCGGCGCCGCTGGCGTCTGACGACGGCAGAGAATCCAGCACCGCCTCCAATTCCTCTGCGGCGTCCTGAAGCGACATGCACGCATGCTCCAGCCGACGGCGCGGCGGCTTGGCATTTTCCATACCGCTATATGCAAATCGGTTCGCAATTTGCGACGCGTTCTGGGCCGACACGCGCTCGACTCCGCCATTTCCGTGTCTCATGAGGCACCGCTCCCCTTCAGGTGCTTCTTACGCCGCAAACATCGTGCCAATCACCGGTTGTCCCGCGGCCACAGCCAGGCAGCGCCGCGCATGCCGCTCTCGGCACCATGCCACGCGCGGACGATGCGCGTGCGCGGCGTCGCCACCAGCGCGTGGTGGCCGAGCCGGACGGACACGGCCTCGGCCAGCCCGGTCAGGTTCGACAGGCCGCCGCCCATGACCACCGCGTCGGGATCGAGGATGTTGACGATCACCGCCAGCGCACGCGCCAGCGCGTCGGCGTAGCGCTCCAGCGTCGCGCGGGCCTGGGCGTCGCCGGTTTCGGCGCGTCGGGCGATCTCCGGCGGCGCCAGGGTTTCGTTCGCGTGGTGGGCGTGCAGGCGGCTCAAGCCCCCGCCGCTCAGCAGCGTCTCGATGCAGCCCATTCGGCCGCAGCCGCAGGGCTCCGGCGGCCCATCCTCCTCCCGGCGCCAGGGCAGAGGCGTGTGCCCCCACTCCCCGGCGATGGCGTTGGCGCCGGGAACGATGTGCCCGCCGACCACCAGCCCGCCGCCAACCCCGGTGCCGAGGATGATTCCGAACACCACCCCGGCCCCGGCGGCGGCACCATCCACCGCCTCCGACAGGGCGAAGCAGTTGCCGTCGTTGGCGATCCGCACGCCGCCCCCCGTACGCGCCGCGAGGTCGGCGGCGAAGGGCCGCCCGCCGATCCAGGGCAGGTTCACCGCCCGCACCGTCCCGGCCACCCCGTCGACCACCCCCGGCAGGCTGACGCCCACGCCCACCGCAGCCCCCGCCGCGCGCTCCAGTTCCGCCACCGTGCCGGCCAGCGCGTCCAGCATCGCGTCGTAGCCGTGCGGCGTGTCGGCGCGCACGCGGGCGCGCTCGCGGCCCTGCTCGTCGAGGGCCACGGCGGCGATCTTGGTACCGCCGAGGTCGATGCCGATGCGCATGGGTCAGGCCTGGGGAAAGGCGTTGCGGGGCCGGCACCCTATACCGGCTGCCCCGCAGCCGGCCAGCCCTCCCGTGGTGCCCGCCCTCTCCAAAAGAGGGGGAGTTCCGCCCTTTTGCACCGTCGCAAGGGGCGGCGGCGTTACTAGACTCTTGGTCCGAGTACCTTTTTCACAGGCCACGGCACGTCCATGGACCGTCACGCTCAGCAGCCCTCTCCGCCGCGCCGCGGCGCGTTCTGCCCCGACCAGCAGGAAGCGTTCGATGGGCTTCTGCTCGCCCTGCTCGCCCGCAAGCGCCTGCTGGTGCTGGTCGGCGGCGCCGGGTCGGGCGTGTTCGCCCGGCTGATCGAGCAGGTCGGGTCCGACGGGGCGCTGGTGTTGCCGGTGGTGGCACAGCACGGCATGCAGGTCGAGGATCTGGTGGTCGCCGCGGCCGCGGCCGCGGGGGTGCAGCCGGACGACGGCGACGGCACCGACTTCGACGCGCTGATCGGAGAACTGGAGAACCAGCTGGACATGGCCGGCAGCGGCCTGCTGGCGGTGGAGGACGCCCATCTCCTCACCCCCGCCACGCTGCTCGACCTCACCGAACTGAGCCGGTCGGAAACGGGCAGCGGGCGATTCGTGCAGATCCTGCTGTCCGGCACGCCGGACCTGGAGCACACGTTGGCCCGCCCCGGCCTTCAGCAGGCCATGCGCGAGATGGGCGTCATCTACCGGCTGGCCGGCGACGCCGTGCCCTCGGCGACACCGCACGGGGTGCAGGAGGCGACCGTGTCGGCCATCGGCTTCAGCCACCTGCCCCGGCCCGCTCCCCAGAGCGATGCGGAGTGGACCGTGCCGTCCTTGGCGACCGCGACGCAGCCGCTGCGCCAGCGCCTCCACACGGTGACCGGCGCCTGGGTGACCGCGGCGATCCTCGTCGCCGTCGCTGGCGCGGGCGCCACGCTGGCGCTCCAGCAGTTCCGCCCGGACATCGACCTCGACCACACCGCCGCACGGCTGGGCGACGAGGCGGGAACGCTGTGGGCCGGCGTCGGCGACACCGCGCGCGCATGGTCGCGCGACACCTTCGGCTGGCCGCGCGCGGAGGGTGACGACGCCCTGGCGCTCGACCGCACCGGCCTCCCCGAACGGGATCGGCCATCGCAGAGCCCTCCCGGCGACCAGGTGGCGGCGCTGCCGCCCGTAGAGGAGCGTCCGCCCACCCGCGCCCTTTCCGTCGAGCCCACCGTTCCGCCCGAGAAGCCGGCGCCGCTGACGCCGCCGCTGCCGAAGGCCGAGCCGTCGCCGCCGGGCGGCGACACCGGTCCGCTGCCGCCGACCATCGTCATACCGCCAGCCGCAGCCGTGCCGCCAGCCGCAGCCGTGCCGACGGTGCCGCTCCCGGCCGTCCCGCCGCCCCCAACCGCGCCCGTGCCGGCCGTGCTGCTCCCGGCCATCCCGCCGTCGCCGGCCGCGCCCGCACCGGTGGCCATCGCCCCGGTTCCGACGCCGCCCGCCCCGACACCACCCGCCCAGTCACCACCAGCAGAGCCCGCCCCGGTCGCCGCCCTGCCCAAGCTTCATGACACCCCGCCGCCGCAGCCCGAACCGAGCACCACGGAACGCGCGCGCGTTCTGGTCGAGCAGGCGCGCCGGCAGATGGCCGGCAAGCGCCTGACCACGCCGCCCGGCGACAACGCCAACGAGACGGTGCAGCGTCTGCGCGAAGTGGCGCCGGATTCGCCGGAGATCCCGGCACTGGTGGCGGCCATGGTCGACACCTACCGGCGCTGGTCCGCCCAGGCCGAGAAGGACGGCAGCCCCGGCGAGGCGAAGCGCTACATGGAACGCGCGCTGGTGGTCAGCCCCAACGACCCGGCGCTGCGCGCGCAGCTCAAGGGCGAAGACCGCGCCGGCCAGCCGGAGGCGCAGCCGGCCAAGCTGCCGCCGTCCGAGCTGGCCGACGGCTTCGCCGACCAGGAATCGACGCTGGCGATCCTCAACCAGCCGGCGTCGCTGCGCGCCGTGCTGGCCGCCGGGCGCGACCCGAACAAGCGCCTGGAGAACGGCAAGACGCCGCTGATGCTGGCCGCCGAAGCCGGTTTGCGCGACGCGGCGCGCCTGCTTGTCGAGCACGGCGCCAACGCCAACCTGCGCACCCGCGACGGCGCCACCGCCATCATGTACGCGGCGTGGAACGGGCGGGACGACGTGGTGGCGCTGCTCGCCGACTCCGGGGCCAACGTCAACGCCGGCAACGACGACGGCAAGACCGCGCTGATGGCGGCGGCGGCGCGCGGCCACACCGGCGTGGTGCGCGCCCTGCTGGCCCGCGGCGCCATCGTCGACCGGGCGGCCAACCACGGCTGGACCGCGCTGATGTACGCCGCGCACGCCGGCAACGAGCCGGTGGTCCGCATGCTGGTGGACGCCGGCGCCAACCCGTCGCGCACCGACCAGATGGGCAACTCCGCCATCACGCTCGGCCGCCAGCAGGGCCACACCCAGGTGATGGGCGCGTTGATGGGGCGGTAAAGGAATAACCCTCCCCCAGCCCCGCTGGGGGAGGGACTAACTTCACTTCGCAGCGCTGGTTTCCAGCAGCCCCAGCAATCCGGCCAGCAGGTCCACCGGGCGCGGCGGGCAGCCGGGGATGTGCAGGTCCACCGGGACCACCTCGGACACGCCGCCGGTCACCGCGTAGCTGTCCTTGAACAGCCCGCCGTCGATGGCGCAGGTGCCGCAGGCCACCACCCATTTCGGGTCCGGCATGGCGTCCCAGGTGCGGTGCAGCGCCTCCCGCATGTTCTTGGTCACCGGCCCGGTCACCAGCAGCACGTCCGCGTGGCGCGGCGAGGCGACGAAGCGGATGCCGAAGCGCTCCAGATCGTAAACGGGATTGTTGAGCGCGTGGACCTCCAGCTCGCACCCGTTGCACGAGCCGGCGTCCACCTCGCGGATCGACAGGCTGCGGCCGAGCCGCAGGTGCGTCGCCCGGTGCAGCTTGGCCGCCAGCTCGTCCAGCGCGCCCTGCGCCGGGGCCGGGCCGTCCATGGTGACCGGGCCGCCGCGCAGCGCCTTGAGGATGTGCTTGAGCATCGTCCGTCCCTTCCTACAGGTCGTGCCCGGAGTAGGAGCAGTTGAACGACTTGTTGCAGATCGGGAAGTCGGCCACGATGTTGCCCTCGATCGCCGCTTCCAGCAGCGGCCATTGGAACCAGGACGGGTCGCGCGGGTGGCAGCGGTCGATGGTGCCCCCGGCGTTCACCCGCACCCAAGTCATGATCTCGCCGCGGAAGCTTTCCACCAAGGCCATGCCCTCGCCGGCCGGCCCCTCCACCGGGACGCGGGGCAGCGGTGTCTGACCCGCCTGGTCGCGCGGCACGCCCGGCATGCGCTTGACGATCTGCTCGACCAGACCGAGGCTCTGCTCCACCTCGCGGATGCGGATCCAAACGCGGGCGTTGACGTCGCCCTCCGTCAGCACCGGCACCTCGAACTCCAGATCCTCGTAGGGGGCGTAGGACGGGCTGCGCCGCGCGTCCATACCGCGCCCCGAGGCGCGCCCGACGTGGCCGCCGGTGCCGAAGCGGTTCACCAGACTGCCGGACACCGTGCCGGTGCCCACCGTGCGGTCCTGCAAGCTCGCCTTCTCGTCGTAGACGCGGACCAGCGGCGGGAAGCGGCGGCGCAGCTCGGCCGCCATCTCCAGCAGGCGCGCCGGCCCGTCCACGGATATGTCCACGGCGACACCGCCGGGCACCACGCGGTCCATCATCAGCCGGTGGCCGAAGCAGGCGTCGGCGGTGCGCAGCACCAGCTCGCGCAGCTGGCTCATCTCCGCCAGCATGAAGGCGAAGGCGGCGTCGTTGCACACCGCACCGATGTCGCCGAGATGGTTGGCGAGGCGCTCCAGCTCCGCCATCAGCGCGCGCAGCCACACCGCGCGCGGCGGCACGGCGACGCCCAGGGCCGATTCCACCGCCTGCGCGAAGGCCAGCGAGTGCGCGACCGTGCTGTCGCCGGAGATGCGGGCGGCCAGCTTGGCCGCGTCCTCGATGCTCTTGCCGCGCATCAGGCCCTCGATGCCCTTGTGCACCCAGCCCAGCTGCTCCTCCAGCCGCACCACCGTCTCGCCGTTGCAGGTGAAGCGGAAGTGGCCGGGCTCGATGATGCCGGCGTGCACCGGGCCGACGGCGACCTGATGCAGCCCCTCGCCCTCGATGGGCAGGAAGGTGTAGGGCGGCGGGTTCGGCATGGGGGCGGCCGGATTGTCCGACAGCGGCCGGCGCACGCCCCAGCGGTCGTGGTCGAACCACGGGCGCGGGTCGGTCAGCCGCTCGGCGGTCAGGCCGTACAGGTCCTGGATAGCGCGCTCCAGCCGGATGGCGCCGGGGCGCACGCCGCTCATGCTGGGGAAGGTGCCGTTCGGGCACTCCAGCGTCACCACGGCCAGATCGCCGGCCATGTCCTCGCGCACCGCGGCGTGCACCATGCCCGGCTCGGCCCACAGGCCGAGCAGCGACCAGCTGTTGCCGGCCATCGCCTCGATCAGCGTGCGCCAGCCGCCCACGGTGGTGGTGTAGCGCGGCCAGGGACGGTGCCCCTCCACCGGCTTGCCGATGCGCCTGAGAATGCCGAACAGGGGGTCTTCGCCGAAGTACATGGCCCTATCCCAACAGATGCGCGACGGTCTGGAACCACGCCACCAGCGGCCCCGGCAGCCAGATCCCGGCCACCAGCACCAGACCCAGGTGCGCGTAGAGCGGCACCAGCGAGCCGTGGATCGGCGCCGACTCGCCCTCCGGCTCGCCGAAGCACAGCTGCTGCACCCGCAGCACCAGCGCCCCGAAGGCGATCAGCACGCCCAACGTCAGCGGCAGCGCCAGCAGCGGCTCGCGGGCGAAGGTGGAGGTGATCAGCAGGAACTCGCTCATGAAAATGCCGAAGGGCGGCAGCCCGGCGATGGCGACGACGCCCAGCAGCAGGCCCCAGCCCAGCGCCGGATGGCTGAGCGTCAGGCCGCTGATCCTGGTGATGGCCTGCGTTCCCTTGGCCTGCGTCACGTGGCCGACGGCGTAGAAGATCGCCGACTTGGTCAGGCTGTGCATGGCCATGTGCAGGAGGCCGGCGAAGTTGGCGAGCGGCCCGCCCATGCCGAAGGCGAAGGTGATGATGCCCATGTGCTCGATCGAGCTGTAGGCGAAGAAGCGCTTGATGTCGCGCCGCCGGTACAGCATGAAGCCGGCCAGCGTCAGCGATCCCAGCCCCATGGCGACCATCAGCGGCCCCGGCGACAGCGCCGCCCCGTTGGCCGCCAGCAGCATCTTGAAGCGCAGCACCGCGTACAGCGCCACGTTCAGCAGCAGCCCCGAGAGCACCGCGGAGATCGGCGTCGGCCCCTCGGCGTGGGCGTCGGGCAGCCACGCGTGCAGCGGCGCCAAGCCCACCTTGGTGCCGTAGCCGACCAGCAGGAAGACGAAGGCGAGGTTCAGGATGGACGGATCGACCTTGCTCACGAACCGGATCAGTTCGGTCCAGGTCATCGCCGCCATGCCCGGCCCCATCACCGGCTGCGCGGCGAGGTACATGAGGATGGTGCCGAACAGCGCCAGCGCGATGCCGACGCCGCACAGGATGAAGTACTTCCACGCCGCCTCGATGCTGGCGGCGGTGCGGTACAGGCTGACCATCAGCACGGTGGTCAGCGTCGCCCCCTCCACCGCCACCCACATGACGCCCAGGTTGTTGGCGCTGAGCGCCAGCAGCATGGTGAACATGAACGCCTGATACATGGCGTGGTAGAAGCGCATGTTGAGCGGCTTGAGCTTGCCCGCGGCGATCTCGTGGCCGATGTAGGTGGCCGAGAAGATCGACGTGGTGAAGCCGACGAAGGTGGTCAGCACCAGCAGGTAGATGTTGAAGGCGTCCACCACGAACAGCGCGTCGGCCCCGGTGTCGCCGCCGAACAGCAGCAGCGACAGCGCCAGCGTCACCCCCGACACCGCCACGTTGAGCCACGCCCCCAGCTTGTAGCAGGGTACCAGCGCCAGCATGGCCGCCGACAGCAGCGGCAGGGCTACGATGCCGTAGATCGGGCTCACTCGCTCTCCCCCCGGAAGGACTCGATCTTGTGCATGTCCAGCGTGTCGAAGCGCTCACGGATGTGGAACAGGAAGATGCCGAAGACGATGAAGGCCACCATGACCGAAAAGGCGATGGACATCTCGACCACCAGCGGCATGCCGGCGACACCGATGGCCGCCAGGATCAGCCCGTTCTCGATGGACATGAAGCCCACCACCTGACTGACCGCGTTGCGGCGCGAGATCATCATCAGAAGGCCGAGCAGCACCACCGACAGCGACAGCGCCAGATCCTCGCGGGTCAGCGCCGAGGCCTGCTCGGTCACCGGCATCACCAGCAGGATCGACAGCGTCACCAGCGACACGCCGGCCAGCATGGTCAGGCCGATGGACAGCGCCGGCTCGATGGCGCGGTGGATGTTGAGCTTGAGGATGATCCGGTGCAGCGCCACCGGAATGAGGATCGCCTTCAGCCCGAACGTCAGCAGCGCGGTGATGTAGAGGTGCGGCGCGTCCTGGATGTAGCCCTGCCACGCCGCCGCCGCCGACAGCGCCAGCGCCTGCAAGGCGAAGACGTTGAGCAGCGAGAACAGCCGGCGCTGGTAGAGCAGCGCAAAGCTCATCAGCAGCACGACCGCCCCCAGGAGATGCGCGGCATCGTAACCGAGGTCGAGCATCACACCCCCCGCGACACGTAAAGGAAGATGGCTCCCAACAAGCTGAGCAGCAGCGCGCCACCAAGGAACTCACCGACGCGGAAGACGCGCATCTTGGCGACGGAGGTCTCGAACACCGCCAGAAGCGCGCCGCCCACCGCCAGCTTGGCGACGAAGCTGACCAGCCCGCGCAGGATCGCCGCCCCGTCGGCGTTCGCCCCCGCCATGCCCCAGGGGTCGAAGACGCAGGCGATCAGCGCCATGTAGAGCAGCAGCTTGAGCATGCTGGCGCCCTCGATCAGCGCCAGATGGCGGCCGGAGTACTCCAGCACCATGGCCTCGTGCACCATGGTCAGTTCCAGGTGCGTGGCCGGGTTGTCGACGGGGATGCGGGCGTTCTCGGCGATGGCGACCATGATCAGCGAGATGAGCGCCAGCGCCAGCGAGATGCGCAGGCCCACCGCCCCCGACACCATGAACTCGGCGATCTCCGCCAGCGAGGTGGTGCGCACGAGGATCGACACCGAGAACACCACCATCAGCATGGCCGGCTCGGCCAGCGCCGCGATCATCATCTCGCGGGACGAGCCGATGCCGCCGAAGGCGGTGCCCACGTCCATGCCGGCCAGCGCCAGGAAGAAGCGCGCCGAACCCAGCAGCGCGATCAGCGCGATGAGGTCCGCCGTGGGGGCCAGGGCCAGCTGCGTCGAAAAGGTCGGGATCAGCCCCGCCGCCAGCCAGATCGCGGTGAACATCAGGTATGGCGTGCTGCGGAACAGCCAGGAGGCGTTGTGCGCCAGCACGACCTCCTTGCGCAGCAGGCGCAGGATGTCGCGGTAGGGCTGGAGGATCGACGGCCCGCGCCGGCCGACCAGCCGCGCCTTCACCCAGCGCACGAACCCCGTCAACCCCGGCGCCAGCGCCAGCACCAGCACCATCTGCACGAGTTGCAGGAAGATGGACATCGCCAGGGTCATCGCTGCATCACCGCCACCATGACCAGCAGCACCACCAGCGCGAAGAACATCAGCGACAGGTAGCGGCGGATCGTCAGGAACTGCAAATGGTTCACCATGTCGGCCAGCCGGTCCACGGCCTTGCCGATGGGGGTGAAGATGACCTTCCACGCCGGATCGGTCCAGGAGACGCGGAAGTGCGCGGCGCGGGTGTCGCCGGGTTCGGGCATGTCCACGTGGTCGCGGGCGTTGAACACCGTCGAGCCGAAGGCGCGGCGGATCGGCTGGGCGAAGCTCGACGCCGTGTACTGGGTGACCGCCGCCGGGTCGAGCCCGTCATAGCCGCAGCCCCAGGGGATGGCCCGCCGCACGCGGGCCGACGCCCAGCGGTGGATCGCCACGACCAGCACCAGCGACAGCCCGCCGATCGCCACCAGCATGATCAGGCCGTTGTACGAGTTGCCGATGGCCGAGGTCGGCGCCAGCCAGAACCACGGCTGGTAGGCGCGGTCGTCGAACGGCCCGGCGTCCACCATCAGCCGCGTCGCCGGCTCGAACAGCCGCAGGACCGGCGTCGGCAGCACGCCCAGGAGAACGCACAGGATGGCCGGAACCGCCATGCCCAGCCGCATCGCCGAGCCCACCTCGCCGGCCTTGGCGGCCTCCGTCGAGCGCGGGCGGCCCAGGAACGCCGTGCCGTACATGCGCACGAAGCACGCCGCCGCCAGCGCCGCCGCCAGCGCCAGCGCCGCGCCGATGACGGCGATGAGGATCTTCATCGACCATTGCGGCAGCGCCGGCCCATTGAGGATGGCCTGGAACAGCAGCCACTCGCCGACGAAGCCGTTCAGCGGCGGCAGCGCCGAGATCGCCGCCGCCCCCACCAGCATGAACACCGCGGTGGCCGGCATGCGGTGGATCAGCCCGCCCATGCGGCCCAGATCGCGGCTGTGCGCGGCGCACAGCACGGCGCCGGAGCCGAAGAACAGCAGGCTCTTGAACAGCGAATGGTTGATGACGTGCAGCAGCGCCGCCGACATGGCCAGCGCCGCGATCACCGGCGTGTGCGACGCCTTGAACACCAGCGCCATGCCCAGCGCCACGACGATGGCGCCGATGTTCTCCACCGTCGAGTAGGCGAGCAGGCGCTTCAGATCGTCCTGCATCATGGCGTACAGCACGCCCATGATGGCGGTAACCGCGCCGAACACCAGCATGACGCCGCCCCACCACCACAGCGGCTCGCCGATCAGGTCGAACAGCACGCGGATGATGGCGTAGACCGCCACCTTGGTCATCACGCCGGACATCAGCGCCGAGACGTGGCTGGGAGCCGCGGGGTGCGCCAGCGGCAGCCAGACGTGCAGCGGCACGATGCCGGCCTTCGACCCCGCACCGGCCAGCACCAGCAGCACGCCCAGCGTCGCCGCCCACTCGGCCGGGGCGTGGCTGCGGATGGCGTCGAAGCTGTAGTCGCCGTGCGTGCCGGCCAGCAGCCCGAAGGCCAGCAGCAGGCACACCGTGCCGAAGCTCGCCATGATCAGATAGATGCGCGCGGCGCGCGGGGTGTCGGGGTCGCGGTGGGTGGACAGCACCAAGAGCCAGGAGGCCAGCGACATGAACTCCCACGACACCAGGAAGACGAAGGCGTCGTCGGCCACCAGCACGAGGTTCATGCCGGCGATGAACAGCGGGTACAGCGGCAGCACCGGCCCGGTTCGGGTGTCGTGGTGGGCGCGCTCATACCCCCAGCCGAACACGCTGGCGGTGGCGCCCGTCAGGTTGATCACCAGCAAAAAGAACGCCGACAGCGCGTCGGCGCGGAAGTGCGCCGACAGCCAGGGCAACCCGATGGGCAGCACCAGCGCCTCGGTCCCGCGGCCACCGGCCAGCGACAGCACGGCCCACAGCGCGATGAGCGCGCAGACCGCCGTGGTGCCGCCGTACACGAGACCGCGCGCGAACGAAATACGGGATACCGCCACCCCCACCGCCGCCAGCAGCAGGAGACAGGCGATTGCAGAAACGACGAGACCCACGGCCGGAAACCTAAGGAGGGAGTACCCTATAAGTAAGGATCTTTCCGCCCGCTCGTTGCAAGGGGAAATACTGTGGCTTGACAATATGACGCTGTGTTGCCGGGGCGCGAAAGGCCGGTGGGTCGGCCGGCGCCAACCGCCTCCGCCGCATGGGACAAAAAAACGGCCCCAGGCGTTCGCCGGGGGCCGTCAGTTTTGGTTCGGGAGGAAACGCAACCAAGTTGCTGAAGACCGTTCTACGCGGGTTTGGTTAATGCAAGGTAAAGAAATTAACCAAAATTCTTAACCGTGTTCATGTCACAGCCCGGCGACTCCGCGCCTCGACGGCGGCGGCTTCGCGCTTGGCACCCCGCGTCGCGGGAAGCGTCATCGCGGCGACGCCGAACACCACGCAGACGAGGCCGCCCCACGCCGTCGGCGGCAAGCGCTCACCCAGGAACAGCACGCCGATGGCGACGCCGACCGGCACGCGCAGGTACGCCTGCGCCGTCGCCCCGACCGAGCCCAACGTGCGGAACAGCCGGAAATAGATGACGAAGGCCAGCGCGGTCGAGAACACCGACAGGGCGAGCAGCGCCAGCAACGATCCCATGGCCGGCTGGAGCGTCCATGGCCGGTCGACGACGAGGCTGACGGGGACCAGCACGACGGCACCGCAGATCAGCGAGCCCGCCGCCGGGACCATGGAGTCGAAATGTTTGAACCGCGTCCCGAAGATCACCGCGCCGGCATAGGCCACCGTGGCGGCGACGATGGCGATCTGCGCGACGAGGTCGCTCCCCAAGCCGTCCAGGGCCTGCGTGCCGACGATGAGGCTGATCCCGACCAGACCCGCGGCGACACCGGCGAGATTGCGCCCGGTCACCGCTTCGTGGCGCGTCAGGCCCCAGGTGATCAAAAAGGTGAAGACCGGCGTGGTGGAGTTGAGGATGACGGCAAGACTGGCCTCGACCCGCAGTTCGGCCCAGGCGATCAGGGTGAAGGGCAGCACGCTGTTGAGCCCGGCCTGGACGAGGAAGCTGCCCCAGATCGCGCGGTCGCGCGGCAGCCCAATGCCGCGCAAGCGCAACACCCCGAGCAGGACCAAGCCCGCGATCAGCGTGCGCGCCGCGATGAAGGTCACCGGCGGGATCGTCGCCACCCCCACCCGGATGAAGGTGTAGGAGGCGCCCCAGAGCACGGCGAGCACCGCCAGCAGCGCCAGTTCACCGGCGAGTCCGCCGTTCCCCTTGGCCGCGCCCTGTCCGTTCATCGCCGTCACTCCCCCGTGCTCCAGAAGCGCCCACAGAGTGTCACGCCAATCGACAGCCGTCGCTGCCGAACGCTACGGCCCTGGCCGAAGCGTCGCAGCGTGACGGAGCCGGCGGCCTCGTCTATCGTTCATGCCATGAGCAGCATGGTTTCCGGAAACACGCTGGCCGAGGTCGCCGCGGCGATCGGCGACGTGGCGCGGGCGAACATCCTCTCGGCACTGATGGACGGCCGGGCGCTGACCGCCGGCGAACTGGCGTGGCATGCCGGCGTCAGCCCACAGACCACCAGCGGCCACCTCGCCCGGCTGCGGCAGGCCGGATTGATCGCCGAGGAGCGCCAGGGCCGCCACCGCTACCACCGGCTGGCCGGGCCGGAGGTGGCGCACGCCATCGAAGCCCTGATGGCGGTCGCCGCCGCCGGACCGCAACGCCACCGCCCGACCGGACCGCGCGACGAGGCGCTGCGCACGGCGCGGACCTGCTACGACCACCTCGCCGGGCGGCTCGGCGTTGGCCTCGCGGACGCACTGCGGGAGCGCGGGCACGTCGTGCTCGCCGATGGTGCCGGCCGCCTCACCGAGGCGGGCGGGAGCTTCCTCGCCGGCACGCTGGGCATCGACCTCACCTCGGGCCGCGGCGGCCGCCCGTTCTGCCGCACCTGCCTGGACTGGAGCGAGCGCCGCCCGCACCTCGCCGGCCGGCTGGGGGCGGCGCTGTGCGCCCGCTGCCTGGAACTGGGCTGGATCGAGCGCGTGCGCGACAGCCGCGCCATCAGCGTCACCGAGGCCGGCCGCCGGGGCTTCGCCGACGCTTTCGGACTCAGCTTCTAGTGGTGTGCGCCAGACGGACCGTTACGTAAGTGGCTCAGTTAAGGCGGCGGAATGCGTCGTGTCCACGAGCTACAAACGACACAATCCGTCTAGTTCGATTCAGCAGGCTGTTTTGTACCACGAGCGCCAGCAGCATAATTACCGAGTAATCTAAACATGCCCTTCGGCCAGTAGATTAATTCCATCGCGCACGGGCAGACTAATTTCCATCGCACATATAATAGGTTAATATCGTGAAAACGCATAGTAACGTGACTGAAAAACAGACAATCCTGCATGTCAAGACGGATTATCGCGTTGAATTCGCATGACACCCGGCGCATCATTGCCGCACATCCACCAAGGAGGCAACCATGCGAGACCGAGATGAAGTCATTGCCTCGATCTACCGCCAGGGCTGGAATGACTGCCTCAAGGCACTTAAGAGGCTTCTGAAATATGATCAGGAATTTCGCGAGAACTTCTTTATTGGAGATCCGGCACTCCGTGTGAATTGCTGCGACACCTGCACGGAGTTCCGGGACACGTTTTTTGAAGTCCAAGAAAGGATGAGCGACTTCACCTGGATACCGTCGCTGGATGACGCCCTGGATGGCACCCCTGACATGCGCGCCTGAACTAATGGACAGAACCAGACGGATCGTTTCGTTCTACATACGCAAAGATCCGTCTGGCGCACACCACCAGCAAGAACCGGGTGTCGCGCCCCGGCGGCGGCTGACCGTGTGACGCCGTCACCATCAGGAGGCGCGAATGGTCACCGCCACCCCCCCAAGGGTCCGGTGACGTGAGGCTCCATCCTTCCGTCTTGCCAAGCACCCCATTTTTCGCTAGGATCAAAGTCATAAACACCTGAACTGTGCCCGCGGCGAAGGGGGCGTGAATGGAACACCCTCCGCACACTGTTCCATAGCGTTCCAAACTGTTCCATTCGACCGCGGAGGCCCCCGCCCCACGGCCTCCCCCTTCTCGCCAGTGGCATGGTGGGGGTGGAAGGGGTATAGGAGCCCCCCTCGCTTCCATCACGGTCATCGCTCGCCATGCTCCCGATCAGCCGCCGCATCGCCGACGAACTCCAGGTCCGCGAAGCCCAGGTCGCCTCTGCCGTCGCGCTGTTGGACGAAGGCTCCACCGTCCCCTTCATCGCGCGCTACCGCAAGGAGGCCACCGGCGGCCTCGACGACACGCAGTTGCGCACGCTGGAAGAACGCCTGGGCTACCTGCGCGAGCTGGAGGACCGGCGCGCGACGATCCTCACCTCCATCGCCGAGCAGGGCAAGCTGACGCCCGAGCTGGAATTGCAGGTCAAACAGGCCGACACCAAGACGCGCCTGGAGGATCTCTATCTCCCCTACAAGACCAAGCGCCGCACCAAGGCGCAGATCGCCCGCGAGGCCGGGCTGGAGCCGCTGGCCGACCTTCTGCTCGCCGACCCGTCCAAGGCGCCGGAGGCCGAGGCCGCCGCCTTCGTCGATGCCGGCAAGGCGGTCGGCGACGTGAAGGCGGCGCTGGACGGCGCCCGTCATATCCTGGTGGAGCGCTTCGGCGAGGACGCCGAACTGGTCGGCAAGCTGCGCGCGGACATGGCGGAAAAGGGCAAGGTCCACTCCAAGGTGGTCGAGGAGAAGCGCGCCGAGGGCGCCAAGTTCTCCGACTACTTCGACTTCGCCGAGCCGCTGGGCAAGGTGCCCTCGCACCGCGCGCTCGCGCTGCTGCGCGGCCGGGCGCAGGGCGTGCTCGACCTCAACCTCGACCTGGAGGTGCCGGAGGGCGAGAAGCACCCGGCCGAGCGCACCATCGCCGCGCACACCGGCATCAAGGATCTTGGCCGCCCGGCCGACAAGTGGCTGTCGGACGTGGTGCGCTGGACCTGGAAGCTGAAGATCGGCCCGCACATCGAGACCGACCTGATGGGCGGCTTGCGCGAGAAGGCCGAGGACGAGGCGATCCGCGTCTTCGCCCGCAACCTGCACGACCTGCTGCTGGCCGCCCCGGCCGGCATGCGCGCCACCATCGGCCTCGATCCGGGCATCCGCACCGGCGTCAAGGTCGCCGTGGTCGATGCCACCGGCAAGCTGGTCGAGACCACCACCATCTACCCGCACCAGCCGCGCAACGACTGGGACGGCTCCATCGCCGCCATCGCCGCGCTGGCCGTGCGCCACAAGGCCGAGCTGATCGCCATCGGCAACGGTACCGCCAGCCGCGAGACCGACAAGCTGGTCGCCGACTTGTTCGCCCGGCATCCCGAGCTGAAGCTGTCCAAGATCATGGTGTCGGAGGCCGGCGCCTCGGTCTATTCCGCCTCGGCGACGGCGGCGGCGGAGTTCCCGCAACTGGACGTGTCGCTGCGCGGCGCGGTGTCCATCGCCCGGCGCCTCCAGGACCCGCTGGCCGAACTGGTGAAGATCGAGCCGAAGTCCATTGGTGTGGGCCAGTACCAGCACGACGTGGCGCCGCAGAAGCTGGCGCGCTCGCTGGACGCGGTGGTCGAGGACTGCGTGAACGCCGTGGGGGTGGATCTCAACACCGCGTCGATCCCGCTGCTGACCCGCGTCTCGGGCCTCAACGAGACCATCGCCCGCAACATCGTCGAATACCGCGACGCGCACGGCGCCTTCCGCTCGCGCAAGCAACTGCTGGAGGTGCCGCGCCTCGGCCCGAAGACCTTCGAGCAGGCGGCGGGCTTCCTGCGCATCCAGGGCGGCGAAACCCCGCTGGACGCCTCCTCGGTCCACCCCGAGGCCTATCCGGTGGTCCAGCGCATCCTGAAGAAGACCGGCAAGGAGCTGGGCTCGGTGATCGGCGACGCGCGGTTTCTGCGGTCGCTGGCACCTGAGGATTTCACCGACGAGCGCTTCGGCGTGCCGACGGTGGAGGACATCATCAAGGAGCTGGAGAAGCCCGGCCGCGATCCCCGCCCGGAGTTCAAGGCGGCGGAGTTCAAGGAGGGCGTCAACGAGCTGAAGGACCTCCAGCCCGGCATGCTGCTGGAGGGCGTGGTGACCAACGTGACGGCGTTCGGCGCGTTCGTGGATGTGGGCGTGCACCAGGATGGACTGGTGCACATCTCGCAGCTCGCCAACAGCTTCGTGAAGGACCCGCACGCGGTGGTGAAGGCCGGCGACATCGTCAAGGTGAAGGTCCAGGAGGTGGACATCCCGCGCAAGCGCATCAGCCTGACCATGCGGTTGGCTGAGCCGGCGGCACGGCCGGCGCCGCAGCAGCGCGATGAGCGGCGCGGGGCTCCGGCGGCGAAGACCGGCCCGGCGCCGAAGCCGCAGCCGGCGAAGAAGCCGGAACCGGCGGCGGAAGGCAGCTTGGCGGACGCGTTTGCCAGGGCGCTGGCAGCCCGCAAGGGGTGACCTTGGTCCCCTCCCCCGGCGCGGCCGGGGGAGGGCAAGAAACTCACATCCCCAACCGCGCCTTCGTCCACTGCACAAGCGCCGCAGCCGGCATCGCTCCCGCCGTGCGGGCGATCTCGCGGCCCTTGTGGACCAGCGCCAGCGTCGGAATGCTCTGCACCCCGAACGCCGCGGCCAGGCGCTGTTCCTCGTCGGTGTTCACCTTCACCAGCCGCACCCGCGGCTCCAGCGCCTGCGCCGCCTGCTCGAAAGCCGGAGCCATGCTCCGGCACGGGCCGCACCACGGCGCCCAGAAATCGACGAGCAGCGGCAAGTCGCCCTTCTCCGCGTGCGCCGCGAAGCGGTCGCCGGTCAGCGCCACCGAATGCCCGTCGAACAGCGCGCGGCCACAGTTGCCGCACTTGCCGCGTCCGGCCGGCTTGTCGTCGGGCACGCGATTCACGGTGTCGCAATGGGGGCAGACGACGTGCATGGCTCCACTCCTTCAGCTTTTCCTGATGTAAGCAGGCTGGCGCCACAAAAAACCCCTCCCCCACAGGTCGGGGAAGGGGTCAGGATGGAGAGTCAACAACGGAGCGTCAGTTCATTCCGCCGCCACGAGGAAGCGTCGTTTCCCCGTCCCCCCAGGCTCGTCCACGGCGGGTGGGGCGAGCCCTAGGATAAGACCGACCTCTTCATTGGTCGGCTGGCGACGGTAGCCGGCGACGTAGCGCTCCAGCGCCGCCAGGCATTCCGTGATGGTTCCGGAGCCCACCGCCTTGCAGTCCTCGAAGGCGTGGGGGTCAGGGCGGAACCAGTGCGTCAGGTACGCCTCTTCAGTCCCGGTCAGACTGAGGGTGAGGGCGAAGCGGCCCTCGTGCCCGATGCGGGCGTGCGCCGCGCGCAGACGGGCCTGGACCTCCTCGATGGTCATCGCTTTGTTCTTCCTTCTCATGTCAGGCGGCCCTCTCCACCGATTGTTCCGCGCTGTGCCGGGCCCAGGCGGCGTCGCGGGCCAGCAGTTCGACCAGCATGCGCACCGGGGCCGCCGTCTCCGGCGGGGTGTCGGGGCGCAGATGGCGGGCCAGCTGCATCGCCATGCCGTCGGCCTCGGCCTCCACCCAGCGGGCGAACTGGCGGTACCGCTCGGCGCGGTTCCAGTACCAGCGCGGCATCTGGGCGTGGCTGCGCTCCATGTCGCCCTCCCAGGTGGCCATGCGGAACAGGCCGCTGGGAGAGCGTTCGGCGGATAGGTTCGCCATGGGCGTTACGCCGCTTCCTCGCGGCCCTCTTCGCGGCCTTCCTCGCGCCGGATGATCTCGGCCTTCTTCTGGGCGAACAGGCCGGTGATGCGGTGCTGCGCGGCCTTGTCCACCGAACCGATTTCGCGCAGCCGCGTGCCGGCACCGGCGCGCCAGACCTCCTCCAGATCGTCCAGGTCGAGGCAGGCGTTCAGGCGCTTCCTCACCTCGGCCTCGAACGCGGCAATGGCGTCGGGCTGAAGCTCCGGGTTGGACTTGGCGGCGTAGAACGCTTCCGACTCCTCGCGGTACTTGGAATCGTCGAACTGGCCCATGTAGACGTCGGCGGCGAGGCCGATCTGAAGCAGGCATTTGCCCACCGCATCGGTCATCGACATCTTGAAGCACTCGTCGTCCGGCGCCTCGATGCCGTTGCGCCGGCGCACCATCTCGGTGCCGCCCCACTGCGGGCCGGTCCAGCACTTCTCGCCGCTCGCCGGATCGACGTACCAGACGCGAGCGCAGATGAAGACCATGCGCTCGGCGATGGTCCAGTCCATCTGCTCATAGCCCCAGCCCTTGCCGACCGGGCCGAACACCTCGGTCATCATCTGGAAGCGCCACGTCGGGTCGATCTGCGTGCCTCGGAAGCCGCCCGCGCGGGTGAACGGCTTGGTCGCCTTGGGATCGGTCCGCTTCAGGCGGTTCCACAGGTCGAGCGTGTCGGTCTGCGGGCCGCTGATCTTCGGGCCATCGGTTTTTGTTTCGACCTTGCCCGTCTCGGCCACGGTGTCGGTCTTGCTCATACGTCCCATCGGTGGGGTCCCCTATACAAGCTTGCCCTTTCAGGGCTGTTGATCTCTCCCCTCACCCCAGCCCCCGTCGAGAACGGCGGACAAGCTAAGGTCAGCGGAGAGAACGGTGGTCGAATCCCAACGTTCGGCCCGGTCCAGCGCGCGGCGCGGCGGTTCGCCGTAGCGCAGGCTCAAGCGCCCGTCGCGGTCGCGCGCGAGATACAGGCCGGCGACGAACGCCACCCTGGCGTCGGCCGGCATCAGCGCCTTCAGCGCCGCTTCGGCATCGCGGCATTCCAGCGCCGCCGGGCGCCGCTCCACCAGCGTCGCGGCCAGCGCGGCGAAGCGGTTGTGGCGCGCCATGTCCACCACCCGCAGCGTCTCGTAGAGCGGCGCGTCGGCCGGCAGCGGGTCCGATGGCTCGACATCGTTCGCCACGTGCCACCAGAAGGCCTCCAGCGTGGCGAGCAACCGGTCGCATTCCACCTCCGAGCGCCGCACCCGCATCAGCGAATGACCGGTCGGGCGCAGGATCGACAGCATCCCGCGCTGCATCCCGGTCGCCAGGAACTGGTGCTGGAGTTGCCAGTGGTAGCGCTGCGCCAAGTCCGCATCGGACTGGAAGCCGCCGGAGAACTTCGCCTCTACCAGCGTGTCGGGCGCGCCGGCCGGCGCGCCGTCCCAGCTCAGAAAGTCCGGGTGCGCCACCAGCCAGTCATGCTCGGGATGGACGGCCGTGCCTTCGGCCGGAACGCAGGGCACGCCGGTGGCGTGCTCGACGAAGCGCGGGTGCAGGTGCTCGGTGGCGATGCCGATCTGCACGGCGGCAACGAGATCGAGGTTCGCCGGCTCGGCGCGCCCGGTCTTCTCACGCCACAGCGCGAGCCAGTCTCCGGCCATCACGCGCCCGGCGTCGGACGAGCCGACCCGCCCAGCCCGCAAGGCCCTCTGTTGCTCCGTGATCGCCATGCCGCGCCGTCCGATGCGAAGTTGCAGCCAACCCGGCGTTAACCATGGCGCCGGACTCTAAATATGGCTGTTCTTTCACACCGTTCAAGAACAAAAAGAGAACCTGCAACGTAGCCGTAAGGCGCGAAACATCGAAGACTCGAACAAAAATACGATTGCTTAAGCTGAAGCTTTCATTCTTCTTGCGCCACCGCCGCACAGGCGTGGTTTATATATCTTTTATTCAAACGCTGACATCGCGTTCCAGATTGCTGATCAGCTTGCCGAGCAGCCGCATCGCCTCGCGGGACTCCTCCTCGGTGAAGCCCTGGCCGGCGATGCCGTTGGCGTCACGGGCCAGCGCGGTCACCGGTTCCTCCAGCGCGCGGGCGCGGTCGGTCAGGTAGATCAGCACGCGGCGGCGGTCTTCCGGGTCCGGCACGCGGCGGATCAACTCGTCGCGCTCCATGCGGTTCAGCGTGTTCGCCATGGTCGGCTGCTCGACCTGGACGATGCGGCACAGCTCGGCCTGGCTGATCCCCTCGCGTTCCCACAGCGCCAGCAGCGCCGGCATCTGGCCGGGGAACAGCCCGTGCGGACCGATCCGCCGCTCCAGCGCCCGCGCGAACAGGCGCCCGAGGTAGTTCACGAGATAGCCGTACGATTCAGTGCGGCGCAGCGACATGGTGGGCATCCAGGCGGGGCAGCGGTGGCCGGGGTTATATCCGAAGGACTGAGGGGGTGGTCATACCATTGTTTGGTGCGCGAAAGAAAGCCGCAGCAACACGCACCGTGTTACAGCGGCCGCCCTGCCTTTTGCCCCGCTGGACAAGCCCGATTGCCGGCATAGACTCCCCAAAAAAGAGAATCGCGCACCGGCGCTCCATCGACGTTCGCACATCCGACAGGGAGGGATCTTCATGCGCAGTTTGGGTTCGACGCTCGGCGGTCTTGCGGTTGCCGCCAGCCTGATCCTGGGAGCGCCCGCGTTCGCTTATGACGGCATCGTCCAGAAGAAGATCTTCGAGATGCCGAGCTACACGACGACCGGCGGCGGCACCATCAAGAACGTCCGCATCGGCTGGGAGAGCTACGGCACGCTCAACGCCGCCAAGGACAACGCCATCCTGGTCACCCATTACTTCAGCGGCACGTCGCACGCCGCCGGCAAGTACAAGACCGAAGACAAGGCGCCCGGCTATTGGGACGCGATCATCGGCCCCGGCAAGCCGCTGGACACCGACAAGTACTTCGTCATCAGCTCCGACACGCTGGTGAACCTGGGCGCCAAGGACCCCAACGTGGTCACCACCGGCCCGGCCAGCATCGACCCCGACACCGGAAAGCCCTACGGCATGAGCTTCCCGGTGGTCACCATCCGCGACTTCGTCGAGGTGCAGAAGGCACTGCTGGACAGCCTTGGCATCAGGACGCTGCACGCGGTGATGGGCGGCTCCATGGGCTCGCTCCAGGCGTTCGAGTGGGCGGCCTCGCACCCGGAGATGGTCAAGCGCGTCATCCCGGTGATCGGCGGCGCCGAGTCCAACGCCTTCCTGATCGGCTGGCTGAACGCCTGGGCGGCGCCCATCAAGCTCGACCCCAACTGGAACAACGGCGATTACTACGGCAAGGCCGAGCCGGTGAAGGGTCTGGCCGAGGCGCTGAAGGTGGTGACGCTCCAGGCCAACTATTGGCAATGGTTCGATGCCAAGTTCGGCCGCAAGTTCGCTGAGGAGGGCAAGGACCCGCGCGCCTCCATGGCCAACCAGTACGAGGTGGAGTCCTTTCTCGACAAGGCCGCAGCCGCCCGTGCGGCGCTGAGCGACGCCAACCACTTCCTCTATCTGGTGAAGGCCAACCAGATCTTCGTGACCGGCAACGGCGGCTCGCTGGAAGAAGGGCTGGCGAAGATCAAGGCGCCGGTGCTGATGATCCCCTCGGCGAACGACATCGTGTTCTTCCCGGACGAGAACATGCGGGCGCTGAAGGCCAAGCTGAACGAGGGCGGCAAGGTCGAGTACACCGAGGCCATCACCGGCCCCATGGGGCATCTGGACGGGCTGTTCAACATCGCCAAGGCCGGGGACGCGATTGCGAAGTTCCTGGCGGAGTAGCCCCCACCCTCAGTCTCCCGGCAGCGGCCCGACATAGTGGGCCATCAGCTTGGCCTGATCGCCGATCCAGACGGTGCAGCGCGCGTCCGCCAGATCAAAGAAGTACACCTTGCCCGGCTTGCGCTTCTTCTGCGGGTCCGTCAGGTTCGCCCCGCCCGAGAACGCCACCGCGTAAGCGCGGTCCGGCGTGTGCGCCCAATAGAAGCTGCTTTTCTCCGGGATGAAGGCGCCACGCTGGCACAGGTGCGACAGCGTGGCGTCCCTGGTCGCCATCTCGGAGATCCCCTTGGGCAGGCGATAGACCACCTGCGCGCGGATGTGCTGCGTGCGCGGCAGGCCGGGCTGCGGCGTCACGTAGGGCTCGATCATGCCGTGCATGTGCCCCGGCTCGGTGCGTAGCGGCTCCCGCGCCGCGGCCGGCCCCAGAGCGAACGACAAGGCGGCCGGCAGCAGAGCCGCAAGCCACGGCGCCCGCATCAGCGCACCGACGGGTTGTTGGCGACGAACGCCACGAAGGGCAGCCGCTTCAGCGCGTCCGCCGCCATCAAATAGGCCACCGCGAAGGCCAACAGCGACGCCAGGAAATAGCCGTAGCCGTACCACGCGAAGCCCAACTCGCTGAACACCCAGGTCAAGCCGGCGTTGGCCGCCAGATAGAACAGCTGGACCAGCAGGTTGCGCAGCCGCAGGTCGAAGTAGGACAGGATGATGGTGGTGAACATGAACAGCACCTGGAAGAACGCCCCCAGCGTGCCGAAGCGGAACATGCCGATCTGCGCGTAGTGCAGCCCGAGCCAGCCGACGATGCTCGGCGCCATGAAGATGCTGATGGCACACACAGCACCCTGGAGGATGATGAGGTTGCGCGCACTCTCCAGCAGCGCCTGGATGATGAGCTTGTGGTTGCGGGCGATCTGCGCGTAGGTCGCGTGGCTCTGGATGTCGCGGTAGAAGGCCTGATAGCGCTCGAAGAAGCGCGTCTCGATGTTGACGGTGAACAGCGTCAGCGCCGGCACGATGGTCAGGTACGCCACGAACATGGCGCTGTCGTACGCCGTGTAGATGACCATGGCGCCGGACACCGTCTCGTGCTCCGGCGCGCTCCACATGATCCACTTGTCCACCCAGACCGCCAGATTGGCGACCAGCCCGATCAGCGCCAGATCCCAATAGCGGCGGAAATAGGCCAGGAAGGCGAAGATCCGCGCCACGCGGTACGGGTATTCGGCGAACACGCGGGCGATCAGCGCGAACTGGATGCCGGCCAGCCCGACGCTGAATCCCCACACCATCCCCACCCCGCCGGCCAGCGCCCCCAGCACCAGCGTCGCCGCGAAGCTCAGCAGCATGCCGGCGCCGAACGCGGTGGTGACCATCACATAGTCCTTCAGCGCCGACAGGAAGATCGACACCACCCAGATCCCGCAGACCAGGAAGAAGTTCACCAGCGCCGCGTAGGTCATGGCCGGCGACAGGTCGCTGAAGAACAGGTAGAACGGCCCGGCCGTGAGCGCCGCGATCCCGTACGCCACGCCCAGATTGGCCAGCAGCATGCCCGGCGCCGTATCCACCTGCTTCAGATAGATGGCGTCCGCCAGATAGCGCGTGGCGACCAGCACCAGCGGACCGGTCAGCACCACCGAGAAGCAGAAATTGTAGATGATGACGACGCGGAACAGCGTCAGCTCGTCCTCGGCCGCCAGATTGCGGCCCAGCAGATTGATGCCGGCCAGCGCCAGGATGGTGAACATCCACGGCCCCGACGCGATGAACGCCGAGTGTGCATAGCCCTGCAACACGCCGAGCAGATCGTCCCGGCGCGCCAGCTTGCGCAGCGCGAAGCCGATGCCCGCCATCTACGCGGCCCCCACGGAAAGATCGGGCACCGAGACATCGGGCATGGCGATGTGCTCGTCGTAGAGGGCACGGTAGATGCGGTCGATCTCCACCTTGTCGTAGTAGAGCCGCACGCGCTCCTTGATGGCGACGGCGCAGCGCTCGCGCCACATGTTGTCGAGCAGCAGCGCGCCCAGTTCGCGCGCCGTGTCCAGCGGCGAGGCCAGCGTGGTGATGGCGCCGCCCGCCCCCAGCGGCGGCTCCTCGTCCGGGCGGCCGAGCAGCAGTTCCGAGCACGAGCCCACGTCCGTCGCCACCGTCGGCACGCCCGACGCGCCGGCCTCCAGAATCACCAGCGGCTGCGCCTCCGACACCGAGGTCAGCGCGATGGCGTCCACCCGGCCCAGCCAGTCGGTCAGCTTGACGCGGCCGGCGAAGATCACCGTGTCTTCCAGGCCCAGGTGCTTGACGATGGTCCGGCACTCCTCGACGTACTGCGGATCTTCCTCCAGGGGACCGAGGATCATCGCCTTCACGTCCGGTATGTCCTCGCGCAGGATGCCGGCGGCGCGGATGAAGGTCTTCACGTCCTTGATCGGCACCACGCGGCCGATCAGCGCGATGGTCGGCGGCCGGTCGGCCGTGTCGCGCTGCACCTTGCTGTAGCCGGCGTAGTCGATGCCGTTGGGAATGATCTTCAGCTTGGCCGGGTCGGCGCCCTGGCGGCGCTGGAATTCCTGGTTGCCGCCGTACAGCGTGACGATCTTGTCGCAGGCGTCGTAGCAGGCTTTGGAATAGCTGGCGAAGGTGTCGAGCCAGAGGTCGCGCAGGTCGCGCTTCTTCTTCTCCACCGCCAGACTGATGTCGGAGCCCTCGAACAGCCACTCCGCCATCAGGATCTCGATGCGGCGCTCGTTGGTGTAGATGCCGTGCTCGGTCAGCAGCACCGGGCGCCCGGTTTCCAGCTTGGCGCGCGCCGCGAACAGCCCGGCGTAGCCGGTGGAGATGGCGTGGTAGACGCGCGCCTTGGGCATCGGCGCCAGCATGGTGGCGAACAGCCCGCCCATCAGCGCCCGCAACCCCCAGAAATACTCGAGGAACGAGGCGTCCGGCAGCGTCGCCTCATACAGCCGCACGACCATACGGAACGCGTCCTCGGAGTTCAGCAGCACCCGCCGGCCGATGCGCCCGCGCTTCGGCGCCAGCAGGCGCGCCACCTCCGCCACCTCGGCCAGCCCGCCGCCCTGCTGAAGCCGGCGCAGCGGCCCCTCCAGCCGGCGGAACAACTGACCCTGCCCGGCCGTCCACGGCCAGCCCGCATCGGGGTCCTGAAGGTAGACGTGGCTGAGCCCGGTCACGTTGGGCGGCAGGTCGTAGGCGAATTTGCGCGTTTCGCGGTCGGCGACCAGCGCCACCACGTGGAAGGTGAGGTCGGGGTGCGCCTTGATGAGGTCGTGCGTCCAGGTGGACACGCCACCCGCCACGTACGGGTACGAGCCCTCCATCAACAGACAAACGTCAGCGGGCTGGGCGGGGGGCTTGCTCATGCCGCCTCCCGCTCGTCGAACCACAGCCCGCCGTTCCACAGGCCGATCACGTCGCGCAGCGTGTCCGGCAGTTCGGCGTCCGGCCCGAAGATGTCGGGCCGCCGCTCGCACAGCGCGCGCAGGTCGGCGAAGCGGCCGAGGCGGAACAGGCTTTCCGCGTACCAGACCAGAATCCGCCGGTCGGAGGCTTGGTCCACCAGCGATTCCAGCGTGTCGGCAGCCTCCTCCACCAGATCCAGGCGCAGCAGCAGCCGGCCGAAATCGTGACGGATCTCCTCATCCGGCGCCATGGCGGTGCAGGTCCGGTACCCCTCCAACGCCTTCTGCCGCACCTCCGCCTCGCGGTTGGTGTCGAGCAGACCGCAGAACGCGTAATCGTCCAGATGCCGGGCCAGCGCGAAGCGCGTCGCCACGTCGTCCGGGTTGCTGGCGACCGCCCTGTCGAGCGCCTGCCAGCGCTCTGAGAACTCATGCTCCACCCGCGCGGTGGCGGTGGCGGCCTGCACGCGCACCGAGGGGTCGGCGTCGGACAGGCCCTCTTTGAGCGCCGGCGTGAAGGCCGGGCGGAAGTGGCGCGCCACCAGCGCGATGACCGCCTGCTTCTGCGCCGGGGTGCCGACCGCCATCACGTCGGTGAAGGATTCCGCCGCGGCCAGATGCGCCTGCTCGCGGCCGGAGACGATCAGCTCGTACAGTTCCTGCGCCGGTTCCACCTGGCTTTCCGGGAACAGCGACAGGTACCAGTCCTGGAAGCCCATGGCGAAGCGGCTGAAGATGGCGAACAGCACCGCGCACACCAGCGTCGCCGCCGGCCCGAGCGGCCCGAGGAACAGCGTCGTCAGGGCGAGCAGCCCCGGCAGCCGCAGGTCGAGCCCGCGCCGCTGCCGCGTCACCAGCCACAGCGCCAGCAGCACCGCCAGCCCCAGGTGCCCGGCAACGGCGCTGTACACCGCGCCATTGATCGGCCAGAAGCCGAAGGCCAGCAGGCCGATACCGGCCTCGGCGGCGAGGGCCGTCAGAGCGACGGCGACCAGTTCGAGGGTGGCGAGGCGCGGGGCATCGACAGGAAGCGATTCGTCCATCACGTCGCCTCCTCTTCCCGTTCGGCCACCCGCTCGGCGATAAACTCGATGCGCACGCCGGCCAGCGGCCTCGGCAGCGCGGCGCGCACGGCGCTCTCCAGCTTGGCGGCGACGATGCGCGCCTGCTCCACCGCCGTGCCCGGCAGCACGACGCCGTAGACCATGCCGTTGTGCCCGAAATCGCCGGCCAGATCGGTGTCGCGCAGGGATTCCCGCACGGCCTTGCCGATGGCGGCGGCCACCGCGTGGCGCTGGGCGGGGCTGAGGCGCGCCATGCCCGAGGGCTTGATCGTCACCATCGTCGTCTCGAAGCCCAGCCGCCGCCCGAGGTGCGCCAGGAATTCCGCCTGCCGGCCGATGAAGCCGGAGGTGTAGAGCGCGCCATCCTCGGTGGTGACGCGCTGATCGGCGGCCTCGCGGTACTGGCGCGCCTTGCCCAGCGCGGTGCCGATCCACTCGCACAGGATGCGGAAGTTCTCGACGCTGTGGACGCTGAGGTCCATGAACCCCAGGCTCTCCACCTTCACCATGCCGACCACGGCGCCGGTGTCCTCGCTGACCAGCGGACCGGCCAGCAGGCCCTGGCCCTGCAGGATGCGCTCGTCCTCCGGCCGCGCCACGCACAAAAAGCGCTGGCGCCCGACCACCGTCTCGAAGATCGGCGAGGCGGCGTCGAACCACCGGGCGTAGGTGTCGTCGTCCTCCCAGCCGTCGTTGGTGACGGACTCCAGCACGTCGTTGTTCAGCAGGAACAGCGAGAACTTCTCCGGCCGCATGACCGTGCGGATCAGGTCGGCGACGCCCAGCATGATCTCGCCCTCGTCCAGCTTGTCGATGGACTTGGCGGCCTGATAGAGCGTGAACACCGTGCGCAACTGGCCGGCGACGCGGGTTTCCAGGCTTTCCTTCACCGTCTTCAGCTGGCGGTAGGAGCGCGCGATGGCATCCGACTCCCTGCGCGCGGCGGCGAGCCCGGCGCGCAACTCCTCGCGCTCGCGCAGTTGGCGCATGCGCAGCTCGCCCAACAGCACCGCGGCGACCAGCCACAGGATCGGCTCGCGGCTGACGGCGTAGAGGTACTGGTAGAAATCCTGTGAAATCAGCTGTTCCGGCATGTTGCCGACGCGCAGCGCCAGGGTTGCCGCCATGGCCGCCAGCACCCCCTCGCCGGTGCCGTACTGCACGGCCAGCAGCAGCACCGGAATCCAGAACGGGTGCGGCTGCACGCTCTCGAAGCGGGCGCCGCCGGTCAGCGTGTCGAGCGCCAGCGCCGCGCCGAAGAACAGCACCAGTTCCAGCAGCGCCGCGCGGCGGAAGCCCAGCAGCCGCTTGGGCGCGTCCTCGCGCGTCTCCGGCACGCTGTCCGGTTCGAGTGTGGAAGCGCTCATGCGTCGGCCGTCCGCGTCACGTGCATCGCCCCAGCCTTAGCGCGGCAACGATAGCAACTGGTTAATACCGCCAAAGCAGGTACCCTCCCGCGGAATCCACGACGTTGCCGGTGCCGCGGGACGTGCTGATGGTGTGGCTGGCGCGCACGCCGGCCTCCAGCCCCTCGACGAACTCATAGGCCACCGCCCCCGCGGCGAACGGCCCGCCCTTGTTGAAGCGGTCGTACGACCAGCCGGCCTGCGCGGCGTAGCGGAAGCCGTTGTCGAAGCTGTCCTCCACCGCAAGCTGGAGCGAGTGCACCTCGCGCCGCGTCACCGGCAGCGGCGCGAAGGACAGCCCCTGCGGGTCCAGCCGCTCGACGCGGCGGCCGAGGTATTCGGCGTCCAGCACATAGGCGACCGAGGCGATCGGACGCTGGACGAGGAACGTGTAGCGCACCGCCCCCTCCAGCGAGGCGGTGCGCGCCAGATCGCCCTCCGCCCCCAGCCCGTAGCGGTTGAGCGCCCCGCCGAGCGTCGCCAGCCAGCGCTCCGACAGGCGTTGCTCGCGCAGCACAGACACGCGGTCGCGCCGGCCGGCGTTGACGATGCCCTCGACGAAGGTATAGGTCGGCTCCCGCAGGCCGATGGTGAACCGCGTCTGGCCACTGCCGTCGCGCAGGTCGTGGCCGAGCCCGGCGCCCAGCGTCTGCTGCGCGAAGAACAGGCTGGCGCGCGACTGGTCGAGCGAATCCCAATCGTGCACGAGGCTCAGTTCGCCGCGCGTGCGCTGACCGTGGAACGCCTCCAGCCGGCCATCGGGATGGCGCGCCTGATCGACGTCCAGCTTGCGCCGCTCGACCGTGGTGCGCAGCGCGCTGTTCCAGCCGACCTCCTGATTGCCGGTCAGCCGGCCGATGCGCTGCACGTCGGCGTTTCGGACATGGAAGATGTCGAAGTCCAGCCGGGCCTGATCGCCGAACTCGCGCAGCAGGCGCTTGCGGGCGTCCAGCGCCGGTTTGTTGTCGGGGCTGAGGTCCAGCGCGCGGCCGTACAGGCCGACCGCCTCGCGCCAGCGTCCCTGCCGTTCCGCCACCTGGGCCAGCAGGTCCACCGCCTCGCGGTCCTTGGGCTCGTCCTTCAGCATGGACGACAGCAGCCCGCGCGCCTCGCTGACCCGGCCGTCCTCCATCATGGTGACGGCGCGGAAGTAGTCGAGCCGGCGCTCGTCCTTGCGCTCGTCGGCGGTGAGGCGCGGGGCCGGGGCGAAGGCGACGCGCACGCCGCCGCGCGTGTCCGTGACGGTGGCCGTCACCTCCGGGGCCAGCACCAGCAACAGGCTGTCGTAGCCGTACTGCACGCCGTCCACCCAGCCGGTCAGCCGCTCGGAGATCGCCTCGACGCGCGCGTCGCCGATGGGGCGGCTGAAGCGCAAGACAAGCTCGCGGCCGTCCTGCGTGTGCTCGGCCTTCACGGCGCCCGGCCCAGCGCCAGACCAGGACAGCGCCAGCGACGCCGCTGCCTCGCTGCGCTCCGCCGCGATGCGCATGGGCTGGGCGAGCGCGGGGGTGGCGACAAAAAGGGCAAGGCCAAGGATCAAACCCCTCCCCCAGCCCCGCTGGGGGAGGATGGGTGGGGGCAAGGTCATCCCGAGAATCCTTGCCCCCACCCTTCCCGCTTCGCGGGCCCCTTCCCTCCCCCGCCGGGGGCGAGGGAGGGAGTCATTGCCCCAGCACATGGCGCGCCTCCTTCAGTCGGCGGTTCTCGATGAGCATGGCGGCGTAATCGGCTCGCAGTTGGCGGTCGGTGGGGCGGGCGGCCAGCAGTTTGTCGAACAAAGCCGCCGACTCGTCAATGCGACCCAGGCGGTGCAGCAGATTGGCCTCGGTCTGGCGGACGGCGTCGCTCCGGTTGCCCATGGCCTGCACCTGCGCCAGCGCACGGCGCTGGAACGGCTCGGCCTCCTTGGCGCGCTTCTGGGAGACCAGCGCCTCGCCCATGAAGTAGTTGGCCTCGTAATCACCGTCCGACGTGGCGAGGAACCGGCCCAGCGCGCGTTCGGCGTCGGCGAACTTGGCGTCGCCGTAGGCGAGCATGCCGACCTGCCGCAACGCCTCGCCGTCGTCCGGCCGCAGCGCCAGCAACGCCCGCCACGCCTGGGCGGACACGGACATCTGCCGCTCCCGCTCGGCCAGCCGGGCGTAGCGGCGCAACTTGTCCGGCTCGCGCTCATCGGGCAGCGCGGCGCGCACCGCATCGGCCAATTCCGCACCCTTGCCGGCCGCCGCCAGCGCCTCGATGTAGGAACCGCGCAGCGCGCCGTCCGCCGCCCCAGCCGCCGCCTTGGGCCCGAGCGCCGCAGCGACGCGCTTGGCGCCGCCGACCTCGGCCAGCTTGTCGAACCATGCTCCTTGCTCGGCCGGCTTGGCCGCCCGCGCCCGCGCCTCCAGCCAGTCAAGCGCCGCCGGTCCCGGCCGCGGCCCCCACAGGAACAGCAGTTGGCGCACGTCCGGCCCGTCCACGCCCTGCCCGGCCGCCAGCTTGCGGAACGTTGCCTCGGCCGCCGCCTTCTCGCCCAACTCCAGCAGCGAGAAGGCCAGCGCCCGGCGCTCCGGCACCGGCATCCGGTCGTCGGTGGCACGCGCCACCAAGTGACGGCGCAACTCGTCCTTGCGGCCGAGCTTGGTCAACGTCTCGCGGTACAGCCCCTCCCACGGACCGGCGGGTGCCGTATCGGCAAACTTCTTCAGCATGGGCAGCGCGCCGGCCGGCCCGGCGGCGTCGAGCAGCGCGTAAGCCATGGCGTCGCGAGTCTTCGGGTCGAGCCCCGGCCGCTCCAGCGCCTCGCTGAGGAAGGCCGCCAACTCCGCCCCGGCGCCGGCCTTCATGGCGGCGTCGGCGTAGGCGTACAGCCACTCCAGCCCACCCGTTTCAGCCCGCTCGCGCAGGTGCGGCAGCGCCTCCCGGTAAGCCTTGTGCTCGATCAGGAGCTGGACGAGTTGGTCCTTGTCCGCGGCGCTCACCGCGTCGGAGGCTAGCCGCGCGCCGACGGCACGGGCCAGCTCGTCGGTCTGCCCGGCGCCGGCCAGAGCGGCGATGTACAGCGCCTCGACCTCCGTCCCACCGCCGTCACGCAAGGCGCGTAGGTGGCCCAGCGCCTCCGCGGGCCGGCCGGCGGCGACCAGCGCGTTGGCCAGCGCCAGCCGGCTGCGCGGCGTCGGTGCCTGCGCCTGCACCCGCTCTGCGGCCTTGAGCGCCAGCGGCACGGCGCCGCGCTCCACGGCGGCGTTGGCAACATCCTGCAGCAGCCCCGCATCGAGCGTCGGGTGCGCGTCGAGCCACCTGGCGACCGCCGCCGCGTCACCGGCGCGCGCCGCCAGCCGCACCCACCCCAGATCCGCCGACGCCGAGGGCCGCGCCGCCCGGCGCGCCTCGAACCACGCCAGACCGCGCGCCGCGCGGTCGAGGTCGAGGAACAGCAGGCCAAGTTCCTCCAGCAGATCGTCCGCCGCCCCGGCGTCCGGCGCCAGTCGGTCGAACGCCGCCACGGCGGCCTCCCGGCGGTCGGCGCGGACCAGCAGGCGCACCGCCGCCATGTGCTCGGACAGCGTCAGGTCACGGTCCTCCGCCGCCCGCCCAGCCCAGCGCGCCGCCCCCTCGCGGTCGCCGCGCGCCAGGGCGATTTCGCCGGCCAGCACCGGACGCTCGGCGAGGAAGGTGTCGCCCAACTCGCCGATCAGGCGGTCGAGGAAGGCGCGGTCGCGTTCCCGGAACGCCGTCTCGACGAGGCCGACCACCGCCCATTCCGGGATCAGGTGAGGGTCGCGCCCGCGCACCTGCTCCAGCGCCAGACGTGGCAGCCCGGCGTTGATCGCCAGCGCGATGAAGCGGCCCAGCGAGGCATCGTCCACCGGCTTGCGCACCGGCCAGTCGCGCAACTGGCGCTGCGCCTCTTCCAGCCGGCCCTGGGCGATCTCCAGGTCGATCAGCATCAGTTCCAGCGGCGGCTCGCGCATGGCGCGCTCGGTGAAGGGGGCGAGCAGACGGTGGGCGTAGTCGGGGCGGCCCATCTCCATCATCAGCCCGGTCAGGCTGAGGATCGCATAGGTCGGCGGGTCCTCGGCCAGCCAGCGCCCGGCGCGGCGGAACGCCTCGTCGGTGCGCTCCAGATCGTGCAGCAGGCTGGTCAGCAGCACGCGGCCGTCGTACTCGATGTTCCCGTTGGCACGGTCGTCGGCGGCGGACAGCACCTCGGCCGCCTCGGCCAGACGCTCGCGCGCGGCAAGCAGCTGGGCGAGGTCGACGACGGCGGCGAAATCGTCGGGGCGGAACGCCAGCAGGCGTTTCAGCGCCTCCGCCTGCCGGTCGAAATCGCCGTGGAAGCCGTAGGTGTTGGCCAGTTCGCGGAACACGTCCTCGGACGGCTTGAGGCGCGCGATGGCCTCCAGATTGTCCAGATAGTCGCCGGTGCGCTGGGCGTGCTGGTACAGCGTGCCGAGCAGCTCGCGCCCGGCCAACTGGTTGGGCTCGCGGGCGACATAGGCCTCCATGAGCGCGATGGCGCGCTCGACGTTGCCGTCCATCAGCGACAGCCGGGTCAGCGGCATCACCGTGCCGGCGCCGCGCTCGCCGGCCTCGAAACGCGCCTGATAGGCGGCCAGCGCCGGTTCGAAATCCTGGTCGCGGAAGCGCTGCAAGGCCAGTTCGCCGCCGCGCGGGATCAGCAGCAGGCTGATCGCGACACCGAACGCCAGCACCAGCGCCACGACGAGAAGGTTGGCGCGCATCGCCTAGCGCCCCACGCGCGCGACGCGCAGCGTCAGCGGTGTCTCGGCGTGCGCCGCCACGGTGACGGACAGGCGGCCGTCGGTGCCCGCGTCCGCCGTGCCGCGCCACAGCGTCCGGCCGTCGCGCTCGGCGGTCACCTCGAAACGCCCGGCGGCCGGCACATGCCAGACCATGGCGCCGGGGCCGAAGCCCTGGGCGCGCACCGTGAACCCCTCGCCCTCCATGCGCAATCCGGCCAAGGCCCAGCGCCCGTGCACCAGATAGGGCCGGGGTGCGGGCGGGTCGATGTCGCCGCGGTCCAGACCGGCCAGCGCCACCACCGGCTCCGCCACGTCCGGGTCGAGCGCCACGTAGAGGCTGCCCTGGTGGTGGCGCTGGCCGAGCACGCCGGTCGAGCGGTCGAAGTCCACCGCCTTGAACACCGCCCGGTCGAAGCGCAGCGTCGACAAGGCGCCGCGGTCCGCCACCCGCCAGCGCCCCTCGCCCTCCGCCAGCAGTTTCGCGGTGTAGAACCCCTCGGCCATGGCGGCGTAGGTGGCGGCGGTGACCGGCGCCAGTTCGGACGCTTCGGCGAACTCCAGGTTCCTGCGGAGCGCGTGGACGCTGGCCAGCTTCTGGCCGGAATACATGTGGTAGTAGATGTTGAAGGGCTTCAGCCGCACCGGCGTCTCGGTGTTGCGCAGCGTGTGGACGAGGTTCTGGAAGCCGAAGAAGCGGTTGGTCCACAGATCGGTGTAGGTGTTCTCGTTGCTGGCCGCGGCGTAGATCTGCCGCTCCGCCCCCACCGCGATGCCGACCGGCGAAACCGAGGTGACCGATGGGTACTCGGCGTCGTAGCGCGTGTCGCCGCCGTTCATGTTGCGCGCCCCGGCACGCCGCGTCTCGGCCACCGCCGCTTCGAAGGGCGAGGTGTCGCCCGACCATTGGATGAGCCGCGCCGGCTTGGCCTCGGGCGCCAGCTTGGACAGGTAGTCCAGCGAGCCGCCGATCTCCTGCCCCAGGTCGAAGGGGGTTTGCAGGTAGGCGCGCGGCACCGTGTACTTGCCCATGTCGGCGGCACCGGCAGCGGCTTCCGCCACCTCGCCGACGCTGTCGTCGGCGTCGACCTTGCGGCCCTTCAGCAGGCGGGAGAGGAAGCCGCTGTCCTCCTTCGGCTCTTCCTTGGGCGGGGCGGGTTCGGCGCGCGCCGGGTCGTGGCCCTTGAAGAAGCCCCAGAAGAACGGGTGCGTCCAGGTGTGGCTGGCCGGTTCGACCTGCGGCAGCGCGAACAGGCGCCGGGCGGCGCCCAGCGACTGCGGCGTCCCCTTCCACGCGGCGTCCAGGTCGCCGACGATTGGGGCGATGGTGACCGGCAGGTCGGGGTGCGCCTCGACCGCCTCCTTCAGCACCACTTCGGCGGCGATCAGCTTCTTCTCGGCGTAGGGCTTCATTTCCGTGACGTTGCGCCAGCCGTCGCCGTCCACATGGCTGAAGTACATCCGCCGGCCGGACAGCGTGGTGACGTCCGGCTTGGGCAAATCGTCGGTGGTGAAGCTGCGGCGGAAGAAGGCGAAGGGATCGACGATCCAGCGCTTGCGCAGGAACTCCGGGTCGAAGTAGCGGCCGTAGCCCTCCACCACCAGCCCGCCCCTGGGGCCGGTGACGATCAGGTGACTGTCGGTCGCCGGATCGCCGCCGCGCCGCAGCACGAGGTGCGAGGTGACGCGGTCGTCCAGCTTGCGCAACAGCGGATAGCCGGGCAGCACGCCGTTCAGCGTGCGCTCGAACCCGACCATGTCAGGGTCCTGCACGATGGGGCGCGAGCGGTAGGTGAGGTCGGAATACCCCTCGTCGTCGCGCAGACCGAAGCGCCCAAGGAAGCGGTTGACCAGCGCCAGCGGCATCGCCTTGCCGCCATGCGCCGCCCGCACGCCGAACTGGCCGAGCACGGCGACGCGCACGCCGCGGTCCATCAGCCCGCCCACCCAGGACACGTAGGCCGGCGGGTCGTCGAACGGATCTCCGGCGAACCAGGTGATCACGCCGCGCAGATCCGGGTAGGCGGCCGGGTCCGGCAGGCCGTTCGCCACGTCCCAGTAAACCACCGTCAGCCCGAGGTGGTTGAGCGGCATCTCCGCCATGGAGTGGATGCGCGAGAGCTTGAGCGTCTTCTCCTCACGCCCGTCGTACAGCGCCAGGATGGTGCGCGGGACGGTTCCCGCCAAGGGCGGCGCGGCGAGGGTGACGAGCAGGACGACGGCAAGGAGCAACGCCCGGAAGACGGACGCCCCCCTCACCGCTTCGGCTCCGGCAGCACGCGGTCCAGCTCGACCGTCGAGACGTACGGCGAAAAGCCTTCGTTGCGCTCGGTGGCGTAGAGCTTGGCGACGCCGTCCGCGTCCTTCGGGTCCCAATAATCGAGCGTCATCACCTCCAGCGCCGGATTGAGGCGCTTGGCGGCCTTCAGAGCATCCACCTGGAACGCCCGGTCCGCTTCCGGCTGCGGGTGCGCGGTGCCGGCCTGGAAGTCCCAGCCGGAGGTGACGGACTCGCCCAGCGCGTAGTCGATCGCCCCGGCGGTCTCCGGCAGCAGCTCGTACCCCCGGTTCTGCATGATGCGGATGCCCGGAAAGTGCCGGCGCAGCGTCTTGACCAGCCGCGCCGCCGCGTCCGTCATCCCGGCATACGTCTTGGGGTCGGTGCGCTCCAGGTGCGGCGGGTTGTCGAGCGTGTCGAGGAACACCCCGTCGAAGCCACGGTGCAGGATCGCCGGCACCAGCTCCGCCACCACCAGCTCGACCCAGCGCTTGTCGCGCACATCCACGTAGAAGCTGCCGGGCCAGTTGGGGTTCTCGGCCGACAGGATGCCCCAAGCCTTCACCGTCTCGAACCACGGCCGGTGGCTCTCCACCTCGCCCAGGCTGATGTAGCCGAGCAGCCGCTTGCCGCGGTCCTTGAGCGGACGCAGCGGCGGGTGGTGTTCGCTGTCGAGGACGACGAGGGTGTAGGGCTCGAAGACGGAGGGCGGCTCCTTGTCGGCGTAATACACCACCCAGGGAGTCTCGGCCCGGAGGACGGACGGCGCTGTCAACATCACACCGAGAACCGCCGCCGCGAGCGCCCGTCTCACCCCAGCCATGCCAGCGTGTCCCGCAGACCATCCTCCAGGGAGGTCTGGCAGGCCGTGCCGAAGGCGGCGATCAGCCGCGCCGGGTCGCCGATGGACACGCGGATGTCACCGGCCCGCGCCGGCCCATAGGTGCGCTGAAGCGGCCGGCCGGACAGGTCGGCCAGCACCTCGGCCAGCCGGTTCACCGACGTCGCGACGCCCGTGCACACGTTGTAGACCGGGGCGCCCGGCTGCGGCCGGTCCATGGCGGCGGTCAGGCAGCGCACGAGGTCCTTCACGTAGATGAAGTCGCGCACCTGCTCGCCGTCGCCGTTGATGGTGATGCCTTCGCCGCGCGCGATGCGGCCGGCGAAGATGGAGATGACGCCGGAATAGGGCGATTTCGGGTCCTGCCGCGGCCCGTAGACGTTGAAGAAGCGGAACCCCGTGGCCGGCACCCCGTGCACCCCGTCGGCGACGCGGGCGTGCAGCTCGCAGCCCAGCTTGTCGGCGCCGTAGGCGGACAGCGGGCGCGTCGCGGACTCCTCGGTCAGCGGCATGGTCGGGTTGTCGCCGTACACCGCGGCCGACGAGGCGTACACCACCGGCACCGGGCCGCCGGCTTTGGCACGCCGCGTCGCGTCGAACACGGCGATGGTGCCGGACAGGTTGGCGTGGTGCGTCTCCAGCCACGCCTCGCGCGAACGCTCGACCGAGGCGACGGCGGCGAGGTGGAAGCAGCCGTCCACGCCCTGCATCACCGCGTCCACGGCCGCCGCGTCGGCGACGTTGCCGACGGTGACGGGAACACCGGCGGGCAGGTTCTCGCGCTTGCCGGTCGACAGATCGTCGAGGACGCGCACCTCATGCCCGGCCGCCAGCAACCGCTCGATCAGGTGCGATCCGATGAATCCGCAGCCACCGGTGACAAGGTAACGCGCCATGGAATGTCCGCTCCGCTGGTGTGTCAGGTCGTTTCCGCCGCCGCGACGCCGAAGAAGGTCCCGACGCTGGCGAGGAAGTCCTTGGGCTTGATCGGCTTCGACACATGGCCGTTAAAGCCGGCGTCGGCAAGCCGCCGCTTGTCCGCCGGGGTGGCGAGATTGGTCACCGCCAGAACCGGGGTGCCCGCCAGACGCGCGTCGGCGCGGATCAGCTTGATCAGTTCCACCCCCGACATGCCGGGCATGACGATGTCCATCACCACCAGTTCCGGCGTGGCGTCCAGCATCAGCTCCACCACGTCGCGCGGATCCTCCGCCTCGATGACGGTGTAGCCGCCTTCCTCCAGGCAGCGAACGAAGAGCTTGCGCATGAGCACGTTGTCCTCGACCACGAGGATTGTGCGGGCCTGCTCGACAGTGTCCATGTCCAAACCACCCATCAGCTTAAGGTGCCCGGCGGCAGGGCGATCGGGTGTCAGCGAGTCCATGCCGTTCGCTTCCCTATTCATAGAACGTACGACAAGTTTCTCGCAAATCTTAGTTAACGGCACGTTACCGCGTTCCGCACCGCCAAGTGGAAAACACGGCTTTGAGTTGCGGCGGATCAGCGCGCCACCGGAGCCGGCGCCCCGTTCTGCCCGGATGCGCCCTGGGCCAGCGCGTTGCCGTCCACCCACCACGCATCGAAGGACAGCGAATAGGGCGGCGTGGTGGCCGGCCGCTTCAGCCTCGTCCAATAGCCGACGCGGAAGGTGCCGTTGTACCAGTGCGGAACGACGTAGTGGTTCCACAGCAGCACGCGGTCCAGCGCGGCCACGGCGGCGCGCAGATCCTCCATGCTGCCGGCGCGGACGACGGCATCGATCAGCTGATCCACCGCCGGGTTGCGGATGCCCGCCAGATTGCGGCTGCCCGGTCGGTTGGCGCTGTCCGACCCGAAAAAGTCACGCTGCTCGTTGCCGGGCGACAGCGACTGCGGCCACTGGCCGACGATCATGTCGAAGTCGAAGTCGCGGACGCGGTTCTCGTACTGCGAGGCGTCCACCGAGCGCAGGCTGGCCTGGATGCCCAGGCGCTTGAGGTTCTCGATGAAGGGCAGCGTGACGCGCTCGAAGGTCGGTTCGTCCAGCAGGATCTCGAAGGCCAGCGGCTTGCCCGTCTTGGGATCGACGCGCACGCCGTTCTTCACCTCCCAGCCGGCCGCGTCCAGCAGGTGCTTGGCCTCCAGCAGGTTCTTGCGGATGCCCTGCGGGCCTTCGGTCTTCGGCGGCTCGTAATGCTTGGTGAAGACCTCCGCCGGGATCTGGTTGCGCAGCGGCTCCAGCAGCTCCAGCTCCAGCGGCCCCGGCAGGCCCTTGGACGCCAGATCGGAGTTCTCGAAATAGCTGTCGGTGCGCTTGTACGCCTTGTGGAACAGCGTCTCGTTGGCCCACTCGAAGTCGAAGGCGTAGCCGATGGCCTGCCTCACCTTGGGGTCGGCGAACACCGCTCGGCGGGTGTTGAACACATAGGCCTGCATGCCGGCGGGGACCTTGTTGGGGATCTCCTCGACCTTCACCTTCCCCTCCTTGACGGCGGGGAAATCGTAGCCGGTCGCCCAGTTCTTGGCCGAGTTCTCCTGGCGGAAATCGATCACCCCGCCGCGGAAGCCCTGAAACGCCACCGTGGTGTCGCGGTAGTACTCCATGGCAATGGTCGCGAAATTGTAACGCCCGCGGTTGACCGGCAGGTCCTTGCCCCAATAATCGGCGACGCGCTCATAGGTGATGGTGCGGCCGGGATCGACCGAGGCGATCTTGTACGGCCCGCTGCCCAGCGGCGGCTCCAGCGTCGTCTGCGAGAAGGTCTTGCCCTCCCAGTAATGCTTGGGCAGCACCGGCAACTGGCCGACGATCAGCGGCAACTCGCGATTGTCGCCCGGCTTGAAGGTGAAGCGCACGCGCCGCTCGCCCTCCGCCTCCACCTTGGCGACGGGGGAATAGTAGCTCTTGTAGAAGGGGTGGCTGTCGGTCAGCGTCTTGAAGGAGAAGACGACGTCCTCGGCGGTCACCGGCTTGCCGTCGTGCCAGCGCGCCTCCGGCCGCAGCACGTAGGCGACCCAGGAGCGGTCCTCCGGGATTTCGATGCTCTCGGCCAGCAAGCCGTACTCGACCGACACCTCGTCGGCGGAACTGGTGGTCAGCGTGTCGTAGGTGAACGCCAGCCCGGCCGCCGCCGCCCCCTTGAGGGTATAGGGGTTCAGCGTGTCGAACGAGCCGATGGCCGCCAGCGTCACCTTGCCGCCCTTCGGGGCGTCGGGATTGACGTAGTCGAAGTGGCCGAAGCCGGGGCCGTATTTCGGCTCGCCGTAGAGCGCGATGCCATGCTGCGGCGCCGCCCACGCCACGCCGGCCACGCTCACAAACAACCCCATTCCCAACGCCAGCGCCGTCCGTCGCATTCCGCTTCTCCCTCGCCTGCTCGCGCATTCTTTGTACTGTTGCTTTGTACTATGGGGTAGTACCGCGCACTCTCCCATTCCCCTTTCGGAACCATACGGGCCAGCCCACGGTTATCCGGCCACCGTAAGTTCCTTCGGGAGCGCCCGCCATGCCACAACCGTACCATCCCGTCGATACCCAACACGTGCTGATGCTGCTTCGTCAATGGCTGAAGGCGGCGGCACCGCCGGAGGGGGTGGACTGGCTGGACCGCATGCGCGACGCGCTGAACGACGCCGCCCCGGACGGCGTCTTCTTCACCGCGTTCGCGCAGGTTCCGCGCACCGTCGGGACTGCGGCGCTGCGGCTGCGCCCTGAAGACCGCACGCAAGCCGAGCGGGCGCGCGCCGGCTGGTGCCCGACGCTGTGGACGGCCGATCAGGCGGCGCGGACGACGCTGCTGCTGGTCTACGACGACAGCGACGGGGACAGCTACGGCGACATGCTGGCGCGGCTGCTGCGCAGCGGCGACCGCGCCCAGGTGGCGGCGCTGTACCGGGCGCTGCCGCTGCTGCCCTATCCCGAGCGGCAGCGGACCTGGGCGCTGGAGGCGTTGCGCGCCGACGACCACGCCCTGTTCGAAGCGGTGGCGCTGTTCAACCCCTACCCCGCCGACCATTTCGACGAGACGGGCTGGAACCGCATGATCCTCAAGGCGGCGTTCCTCGGGGTGCCGATGGCCGGCATCGTCGGGCTGGAGCGGCGCGCCAACGCCGTGCTCGCCCATGAGCTGCGCGACTTCGCCCGCCAGCGCCGCCAGACCGGCCAGCGCGTGCCCGTCTGCATGTGGCAGGCGGCCGGCGACAAGGTGTGCAACAACGTGGTGGACGAGTTGGCGGCGGAGTTGGACGGCCCGAACGTCGAGATGGCGATGGCGGCGGCCCTGGCGCTGGCGCACAGCCGCGACCCGCACGCCGCGGAAGCCCTCGCCCGGCGCCCCGAACTGGCCGAGGCGATCCGCACCGGGCGCTTGACCTGGGACCGTCTGGCGTCGGGTTCGCCGTCGCTGCGGGCTGTGGGGTGACGAGGCTCACCGCCCGCCCAGCGCACGCTCCAGCAACCCGGCGAGCGGCACCAGCAGCAGCAGCGTCAACCCGACGACCAGCCCGCTGAATCCGGCGGCCAGCGCCGCGGCCAGCGCCGGGGCGGACAGCCGCCCGGCGGTCAGCGCCGTCTGCACCGGCAGCGGGCGGGGGTCGCTCGCCCCCCACAGGAAGTCCGGCAGCACCCACCACGTCAGCACCGCCGCGAAGGGCAAGGCGCTCATCCCCGCGTAATCGCCGAACCAACCCAGCCCCAGCGGCAGCAGCAGCGCCGCCAGCAGCAGCCCGATCGCCAGCAGCGCCGGCCGCTGGTCGCCACCCCACGCCGGCCCGTGCCGGATGACGCCGAACGCCGCGCCATAGCAGAACGGCGCCAGCGCCGCCGGTGCCGCGGCGGCCAGCGCCGCCGGGTTCTCCGCCGCCCCCAGCAGGAACAGCAGCCCGAACGCCAGCCCGGACAGCAGCGGCCCCAGCCACCGGTGCCGGTCGCCGCCCAGATGCAGCGCCGCCAGCATCGCGCCGGCCAGGGCGGCGAACGCTCCCGCGGCGACGGACGCCTGCGTCGCCGAGGCCATGGCGCCCAGCAGCAGCACCCCGACCAGCCCGGCTGCGGCCCGTCCCGGCACGTGCGCCTGCAACACGCCGCCACCGGCCCCCAGAGCCGCCGCCGCCAGGAGGATCCAGGCGAGGCCCGCCGCCTCGTCGGGCGGGTGCGCACCGGCGGCGGCGTGCCCGGCCAGCGCCGCGGCCAGCGCCGCCGCGACCGCAGCGGGACACAGCAACGGGAAGCACGCCCCGGCGGGGCGGGCGGAAAGCGGATCGACGGACTGCACGGAAGACATGCGGCCTTTCTCCGATGGCGACGAGGAAAGAACCTGTAAACTGAACCCGGTATCGGCCCGGGTGTTCCACGCTACCTCTCCCGAACCGCTATCGGGGGTATTTCGACCAACGCAAAGCAGGGAAGGACTATTCCGTGAGCGACACATTCACCGTATACGGCAATTTCGTCTCGCAGCCGGCGACTCGCATCGTGCTGTTTCTGACCATGGCCGGCGTGCCCTTCGCCTACCGGCACATCGACCTCAAGGCCAAGCAGCAGAAGACCCCCGAATACCTCGCGATCACCCGCTTCGGCCGGGTGCCGGCGCTGGTGCACGGCGACGTCGCGCTGGGCGAATCCGGGCCGATCCTCACCTATCTGGCCGAACAGACCGGCCAGTTCGGCGGACGCGACACGGCGGAGAAGCTGCGCTTGCAGGACTGGCTGTCGTGGCTGGCCGACGTGCTGCTGCCGGTGCAGCGCGCCCGCGCCGCCCGCCGCTTCAACCAGGACCCGGCGGCATGGCCTTGGGTGGACGCCCAGGCCGCCAACGGCTTGACGCAGTTGGACCAGCAGTTGGCCGGCAAAGAGTTCCTGGAAGGCGGGCGCGTCACCATCGCCGACATCTTCGCCTTCCCGTGGATCGACCTCGCCGACGAGTCGGCCATCGACCTCACGGCTTACCCCAACGTCGCCGCGTGGCGCGAGCGCTTCCGCGCCCTGCCCGGCGTCAAGCCGCAGTACGAGCTGATGCCGCAGGCCGATGTCGGTTAACTCTTAAGCCCGAGAAACGCCCCCAGCGGCGGCAGCACCAGCGTCCGGCCGTCGGGGGTGATCTCGGCGGCCGGCACGCCGGGGACGCGCGGCACATTGCATGGCACCAGCCCCGGCTTGCGCCTCAAAATGTACTCCGCCGGCCGGTCGGCGAGGTTGAACACCGCCAGCAGGCTCTCGCCATCGGCGGTGCGCTCGAAGGCCAGCACGTCGCCCTTCTCCTCCACCGCCGAGAGATTGCCGGCCACCAGCGCCCGGTGATTCCGGCGCAGGCGGAGCGCCGCGCGCCACAGCTCCAGCGGGCTGCCCGGCCGGCGCTCCTGCGCATCGACGCTGAGCGGGCGGTGCGCGTCCGGCACCGGCAGCCATGCCTCGGCCGCCGCGCTGAAGCCGGCGTTGGGCGCCGCCGCGCGCCAGGGCAGTGGCGTGCGGGCACCGTCGCGGCCCTTGAACTCCGGCCAGTAGTTGATCCCGAACGGGTCGCGCAGGCGGTCTCGCGGCAGTTCGGCCTGCGGCAACGCCAGTTCCTCGCCCTGGTACAGGCACAGCGTGCCGGGCAGCGCACAGAACAGCACGGCGAGCAGCGCCGCGAACCGCTCACGCTCGGCGCCCGCGGGCAGCCACCGGCTCACCGCGCGCTCGACGTCGTGGTTGGAGAAGCTCCAGCAGATCGCCTGCGCGTCCGGCGTGCCGGTCAGCGCCTGCGCCAGCGCCTTGGCGGAGAATGGCTGCTTGGCGAGGCTGAGGCTGTAGGCGGCGTCCAGCCGCCCCGGTGCCGTGTAGTCGGCAATGCGCTGCCCGGCGCCGGGCTGGCTGGACAGTTCGCCCAGCAGGACCCTGCCCGGATAACGGTCCACCGTGGCGCGCAGCCGTTCCAGGATCGGCCGCACCGCCGGGTGCATCATGTCGTAGTGGTGGCGCTGGAGCGCGAAGGGCTTCAGCGGCGGCTCGGCCGCCCGCCACGGCGCCGCGGGGTTGGAGCGCAGCAGCGGGTCGTGCGCGAAGAAGTCCACCGCGTCGATGCGGAAGCCGTCCACCCCGCGCTCCAGCCAGAACGTCGCGGTGTCCATTACGCCCTGGAGGCACGCCTCGTTGTGCAGGTTGAGCGCCGGCTGGCTGGGCAGGAAATGGTGCAGGTAGTACTGGCGCCGCCGCGGCTCCCAACTCCACGCCCCGCCGCCGAACACCGACAGCCAGTTGTTGGGCGGCGAGCCATCGGGCCTGGCGTCGGCCCAGACATACCACTCCGCGTGGTCTCCCGTGCGGGACCGGCGCGACGCTTCGAACCACGGGTGCTTGTCGGAGGTGTGGCCGCACACCAGATCGACCAGCACCTTGAGCCCCAGCGCGTGCGCCCGCTCCAGCACCCGGTCGAAGCCGGCAAGGTCGCCCATGCGCGGGTCCACGGCGCGGTGGTCGGCGACATCGTAGCCGAAATCCTTCAGCGGCGACGGGTAGAACGGGCATAGCCAGACCCCGTCCACCCCCAGCGACGCGACGTGGTCGAGCCCGGCCAGCACGCCCTCCAGGTCGCCCCAGCCGTCGCCATTTCCGTCGAGGAAACTCAACGGGTAGATCTGGTAGAGGGCTGCGCCGTGCAGCCAGGAAGACGCGTTCGCCAAGGACCACCCTCCGCGCGGGACACCACGCGGAAGGCTGCGCCTCTACCTCTAACGATTGGCTAACGGCCGGAAATGGTCACCGGGTAAACCCTCTCCCGTCCCGGGAGAGGGTGGCCGCGAAGCGGCCGGGTGAGGGTCGCGCAAGAATTCTTGGATTTACCCTCACCCTCCCACGCTTCGCGTGGGTCCCTCCCTCTCCCCGGAGGGGAGAGGGAATTTACTTCCGCTCCAGCAGCTTCGCCGACACCCCCGCCGCGTTCAGCCACGGCGCCCAGGCCTGCTGCATCATCGCACCCCACGCCTGCATGGGCGCCGCCCACAGCACCAGCAGCGGCAGGTTCGGCGCCAGCATCTTGCCCACCGTCTCGAAGTCCGGCGTCGCCTTGAAGGTGATCGAGATCGCCTCGGCGTTTTCATCGGGGTACGCGCGGTGGACGATCTGCACGTCGAGGTTCGGCAGGGCGGCGGTCAGCTTCGTCTCTTCCATGGCCTCGGCTCCTTGTTGCGGTGCGGCACGATATCATAACGGCAACAAGCGGCGGCGCGGTCCGTTGACTCACCTTATGGACGTTCGCACACCGCCTCTCCCCGACAATGCCGACCCGCAGCAGGCCGCCGCCTGCGCCGGGCTGACCTACGTCTCCGACGAGGAGGCGGGCATCCGCCGGCGCCGGTCCGGCAAGGGTTTCACCTACAAATGGCCGGACGGCGCCACGGTGACCGAGGAGGACACGCTGGCGCGCATCCGCAAACTGGCGATCCCGCCGGCCTACACCGACGTGTGGATCTGCCCGGACCCGGGCGGCCACATCCAGGCCACCGGGCGCGACGCCAAGGGCCGCAAGCAGTACCGCTACCACCCGCGCTGGACCGAGCAGCGCGAGGGCACCAAGTTCGGCCGCATGCTGGAGTTCTGCCGGGCGCTGCCGGCGATCCGCGCCCGCGTCGAGGAGGATCTGTCGCGCCCCGGCCTGCCGCGCGACAAGGTGCTGGCGACCGTCGTGCGCCTGCTGGAGACCACGCTGATCCGCATCGGCAACGAGACCTACGCGCGCGAGAACCGCAGCTACGGCCTGACCACGCTGCGCGACCGGCACGCGGAGATCGACGGCGCGCAGATCCGCTTCGCGTTCAAGGGCAAATCCGGCAAGGTGTGGAACGTCGAACTGAAGGACCGCCGCCTCGCCCGCGTCGTGCGCGCCTGCCGCGACGTGCCGGGCGACGAGCTGTTCCAGTACATCGGCGACGACGGCCAGCGCCACGCCATCACCTCGGGCGACGTGAACGGCTATCTGCGCGCCATCACCGGCGAGGATTTCACCGCCAAGGACTTCCGCACCTGGGCCGGAACGGTGCTGGCCGCCCTGGCGCTGAAGGAGTTCGAGAGCTTCGACAGCAAGGCCAAGGCCAAGCGCAACATCACCCGCGCCATCGAGCAGGTCGCCGCCCGCCTCGGCAACACCACCAGCGTCTGCCGCAAGAGCTACGTCCACCCCGAGGTGCTCGACGCCTACCTGGAAGGCAATCTGCTGGACGCCTTGAAGGCCGAGGTGGAGGAGGAGCTGCGCGACGAACTGTCCGGCCTGAACGGCGCGGAGGCCGCGGTGCTGGCCTTCCTGCACGAGCGTCTGGAGCGCGAGCAGGCGACCCGCGCGCGCGAGTCCTCACGGCGGCGCAACGCCGGCTGAGCCCGGCTGTTCGACTCCCTGGGTTCCCACCGAAAAAGGGAGGCCACCATGGCCAAGACCACCACCGACCACGAGGAGATCCGCCACTGGGCCGAGCGGCACGGCGGCAAGCCGGCCGTCGTCAAGAGCACGCACGGCCAAGCCAGGAACCGCAAGACCGGCGTCGGCCTGCTGCGCCTGATGTTCCCCAAGGCCCAACAGTCGGATCACAACGAGCTGGAAGAGATCGAATGGTCGGAATTCTTCAAACAGTTCGATGAGTCGAAGCTGGCGCTGCTCTACGAGGAAGGCTCCAACTTCAACAAGCTGATCGGCCGCGACACCGCCGAGAAACGCGCCCACGGCGATCACAAAGCGTCACGGCATTGAATAATCCCCTCTCCCCTCTGGGGAGAGGGTTAGGGTGAGGGGGGCCCGCGTCGCGAACGTCTTCTGTCCCCCGAAAACCCCCTCACCCGGCTCTCAGCGGATCTTCGATCCGCCTGCCGCCGTCAGCGCTGGCAAAGCCAGCGCGAGAGGCCCTATCGGGCCACCCTCTCCCCAGCGGGGAGAGGGTTTTTACCCCACGGCAGCATGCGCGCCAGCACGCCGTCCTTCAGCACGTACTGGTGGAACAGCGCCGCCCCGGCGTGCGCTCCGGCAAGGATCAGGATCATGTTGCCCAGCACCTCGTGCACTTCCTCGGCGCCTTTCTTGAGGGCGGGGTTCGGCGGCAGCAGATCGGGCAGCGTGAACAGGCCGAACACGCCGATGGGCCGCCCGGCCGACCACGACATCACCATGCCCACCATCGGCACCGCCACCATCAGCGCGTAGAGCGCCACATGCCCCCAGCGGCTGGCCATCTCCATCCAACCGGGCATGGCCGGCGCCGCGGGCGGCGGATTGAGGTGGCGCCAGACCACCCGCACCAGCACCAGGGCCAGCGCGGTCACGCCCAGCGACTTGTGAATGCCCATCAGGAACGAGCGCTGGTCCCCCTTGGGCATGCCTTCGATCACCTGGATCAGGATGAAGGCGGCGATGATCGCCAGCGCCGTCCCCCAATGCAGCGCCTGCGCCACGAGGTCGTAGCGGGTCTTGGAAACATGGTCGGTCACGGATCTTTCTCCCTCGCCGGTCAGCGGATCGCCGCGACCCTAGCCTCCACTGCCTGAACCCAGCCTGAACGGCCCCGCTTGACGATACGGGTCAGGGGTCCACCACCGCCGGCTCACCCTTCTGCTTCTCGGCGGTTTCCTCCAGCTTGGCGGCGCGGACCAGCAACTCGGCCTCCAACCCCTGTTCGCGCGCGTCGATGGCACCGGCCATGGCGCGGAAGGCGCGGGCCAGCCGGCCGACCTCGTCCGGCCGCTCACGCAACGGGTCCAGCGTGAAGGGGTTGAAGCGCCCGTTCTCCAGCGCCGTCGCCGCACCGGTCAGCCGCGCCAGCGCTTCCGTCTGCCGCCGCAGCGCCAGCCACACCGCCCACACGCCGCCGACAACCGCCAGCGCGCCGACCAGCAGCCCGGCCCACAGAGTCATCGGCAGGCCCGGCAGCGGCAACCGCACCAGCGCCGCCCCGCCACCCTCGACCGCCGCCACCGCGGTCAGCACGCCGCCGTCCGCCACGGCATGCGGGCGCCCCTTCGCGGCCTTCGCCGCGTCCAGTTCGGCCCGCGAGAGCTGCGCCTCGGCGCTTCCGCCGCGCGTCAGGACGGCGGTGTCGCCCCCCAGCACCCAGACGGCCACGGCACCGCCGGCCAGCGCATCCTCGACGGCGCGCTCCATGCCGAGGCGGCGGGTGATCTCGCTCAGGCGGGACACGTCGGCGGTGACCTGGACGATGCGCGGCTTGTCCACGCCGGCGACGCCGACGCTTTTCACGGTGCGGCCGTCCTCGCGCCGGGCCGCCGGCTGCACGACCACCGCCGGGTTGCGGCCGAGCAGCCCGTAGAACGCCGCGGTCTTGCCGTCCGGCGTGAAGGTGAAGTCCTGCCCCGGCGTGCTGCCCAGCACGACCTTGCCGCGGGAGTCGGTGACCAGAATGTCCTTGAGCGCGGTGCCGTCCACCACCGACTTGAGGCGGTCGGCGACCGCCTTGACCGGCAGCTTGGCGGCCTCGGCGGAGGCGGCGTACTGCGCGGCCAGCGCCGCCTGCGCCACCATCTGCTCGGCAACGGCGGCCTCGGCCTCGGCCGGAACGGTGCGCGCCAGCGCCGCGGCGTGGGCGAGACGCCCGGCGGCGCGTTCCGCTTCGGCGCGCGTGCGGTCGAGCAGCGCGCCGCGGGCTCCCCAGGTCAGCGCCACGGACGTTGCCGCGACGGCCAGCACCAGCAGCGCGGCGACGAGCAGAAGAATCCGGCGTTCGAAGGTCATGGCTGTCCTGGAGTTGCGGCCCGCCTCTGTTCTAGGGAAGCAACGGGCCGCTTGTCCAGAAGGCCAAATGTCTCAGCGTTCGCCTCAGCGCTCGACGAACGCCTTCTCGACCACGTAATGGCCCGGCTCGCCGCTGGAGCCCTCGGCGAAGCCGCGCTCCTCCAGCAGGTCCACCGTGTCGGCCAGCATGCCGGGGCTGCCGCAGAGCATCACCCGGTCGTTCTCCGGATCGAAGGGCGTGGTGCCGACATCGTCGAAGAACTGGCCGGAGCGGATCAGGTCGGTGATGCGGCCCTGGGTGTGGAACGCCTCGCGCGTCACGGTCGGGTAATAGACCAGCTTCGCGCGCACCTCGTCGCCGAAGTATTCGTTCCCCGGCAGCGCCTCCTTGATAATTTCCTGGTAGGCCAGCTCATCCACCGTGCGGCAGGTGTGCGTCAGCACGATGCGCTCGAAGCGCCCGTACACCTCGGGGTCCTTGATGATACTGAGGAACGGCGCCAGCCCGGTGCCGGTCGACAGCAGGTACAAAGTCTTGCCCGGCAGCAGGTTGTCCACCAGCAGCGTGCCCGTCGCCTTGCGGCTGATGATGATCGGGTCGCCTTCCTTCAGGTGCTGGAGGCGCGAGGTCAGCGGGCCGTCCTCCACCTTGATGGAGAAGAACTCCAGCGTGTCCTCGTAGTTGGCGCTGGCCAGGGAATAGGCGCGCAGCAGCGGCTTGCCGCCGACCTCCACCCCGATCATCGTGAACTGCCCGTTCTCGAAGCGGAACGACTGGTCGCGCGTGGTTTGGAAGCTGAACAGCGTGTCGGTCCAATGATGCACGCGCAGCACACGTTCCGTGATCAGGTTGCTCATGAAGCCAGATGTCCGTTTTTTATGGCACCGCACAACGACGAATGAATATTAGCCCACTACCCGGCGCGTCAATATCGAACAATTCACAAGATTTTTTGGCCTTATTGGAACAGCGGTTTTAGCGCAAATATCTGTGGATCAGTACCAGTACCCGCTGACCCGATAGCGCGGGCGGCGGCGGGCGTGCGGGAACGGCAAGTGGATGGGCAGCGCCTCCAGCCCCGGCAGCACCGGCGGCGGGGTGCGCAGTTCCATCAGGCGGCGGACGCGCTCCGCGGTGTCGGGGTGGGTGCGCAGCAGCGACGGCCCGCCGCGCGACCGGCCGCCGGGCAGCATCGCGCCTTCCCAAACATGCCCTTGCAGCCGGTCGATGCGCGACAGCGCCGAGGCCACGCCCTCCGGGTCGCCGGTCAGGTGGGCGGCGTCGAGGTCGGCGTCGTACTCGCGGGTGCGCGACAGCGCCAGTTGCAGCAGCGCCCCGGCGGTCGGCGCCAGGGTCAGCAGCAGCACCAGCGTCCAGGACACGCCCTCCTGCTCCATCAGCATCAGCGGCAGATTGACCACCAGCAGCGCCGTGCCGAACAGCGCCATGAAGCGGGTCAGGCTCGCCACCATGTCGGCGAGGCCCATCACCCACAGGTCGTTGTTGCGGACGTGGCTGATCTCGTGCGCCAGCACGCCGGCCAACTCGCGCAGGGTCAACTCGCGCAGCAGGCCGTCGGTGATGGCGACGGCCGCCTGATCGCGGCTGCCGACCGTGAAGGCGTTCAGCATCGGGCTGGCGATGTAGTGAATGTCCGGCGCCCTGGGCAGCGCGGCGCGCCGCGACAGGGCGTCCACCACCTCGAACAGGCGGGGTGCTTCGGCGTAGGACAGGCGGCGGGCGCCAAACATGCTCAGCACCAGGCGCGGCGACACCCGCGGGCTGAACAGCAGGCTGAACGCCCCAGCGGCAAAGGCCCACAGCACGCCCTCCCCGCCCGCGACGATCCAGCCGCACAGCGTCAGCAGCCCCACCATGCCGCCCAGCAGCAGCAGGGAGTGCAGCAGGTTCATCGTCTTGTGGCGTCGATGCACCGTGGCCGCCGCGGTATTGGTCGGTATCGTGCGCATGCCGGATATTTTGGGGCAGCCGCCGACGATTTCACCCACTTGAATTGCTGAATTGCGGACGCACATGCCAGAGCGGGACCTGACCTGCTTTTGCGATGCACACCATGAGCAATCCCTACGAGATCCTCGGCGTATCCAAGACCGCCTCGGCGGACGAGATCCGCAAGGCGTACCGCAAGCTCGCCAAGAAGTATCACCCCGACCTCAACCCCGGCAAAGCCGACGCCGAATTGCGGTTCAAGGAGATCACCGCCGCGAACGACCTGCTCTCCGACCCGGAGAAGCGGGCGCGCTTCGACCGCGGCGAGATCGACGCCGATGGGCAGGAACGCCCGCAGCGGCACTATTACCGCGACTACGCCGGCGGCCCCGGCGGAACGCAGTACCACGGCGCCGACGCCATGGCCGACGACGATCTGGAGCACGTCTTCGCCGACCTGTTCGGCGGGCGCGGCTTTGGGGGCGGCCGGAGGGGCGGCCGTGGGGGTAGCGATGCCGGCATGTGGATGAAAGGCGGCAATCTCAGCCTGACGCTGCCGCTCGACTTCCTCGACGCGGTCAAGGGCGGCAAGCACCGGGTGACCATGCCCGATGGCCGCACGCTGGACATCGACCTGCCCGCCGGGCTGGAGGACGGCGGCACCGTCCGCCTCAAGGGCCAGGGGCTGCCGGGCGTCGGCGGCGGGCCGGCCGGGGACGCGCTGATCACCGTGCAGGTGCGCCCGCATCCCTTCTTCCGGCGCGACGGCGGCGACGTGCGCCTCGACCTGCCGGTGACGCTGGCCGAGGCGGTGCTGGGGACCAAGGTGCGCGTGCCGACCATCGACGGAGCGGTGATGCTCAGCGTGCCCAAGGGGGCCAACAACGGCACCGTGCTGCGCCTGAAGGGCAAGGGCATCGCCGACCCGCAGAAGGGCACGCGCGGCGACCAGTACGTGACGCTGCGCATCGCCCTGCCCGATCCGCCCGACCCGGCGCTGGAGGAGTTCGTCAAGAGTTGGACGCCGCCCGCCGGCTACGACCCGCGCCGCGGGATGGAGGTCAGTGGATGAGCATCGGCTTCGACGAGGTGCTGGCGAACTGCCGGCGCGCCACCTCCGGCGACCTGACGCTGTGGATCGAGCGGCACTGGGTCCGCCCGCACCACGAGGGCACCGGCTGGACCTTCAGCGAGATCGACGTGGCGCGGATCGAGTTGATCTGCGACCTGCGCCACGACATGGACGTCAACGACGAGGCGGTGCCGGTGGTGTTGTCGCTGCTCGACACCGTGCACGGGCTGCGCCGCCGGCTGTCGCTGCTGGCCGATGCCATCGCCCGCCTGCCCCCCGACGCGCGCGACGCCCTGGCCGCGGAAATGCGGCGGGGGGACGAACCCTCTCCCGCCCCGGGAGAGGGTGGCGCCGAAGGCGCCGGGTGAGGGTAAATCCAAGGATCCTTGAATTTACCCTCACCCTCCCACGCTGCGCGTGAGCCCCTCCCTCTCCCGGGGCGGAAGAGGGATTATTTCACCTGCGGCAGCCGCTCGAACTGGTGGTAGGGCGGCGGACTGCTGAGGGTCCACTCCAGCGTCGTGGCGCCCTCGCCCCAATAGTTCGCTCCGACCCGCTTGCCGTACCAGATCGTGTAGATCGCCGTGGCGATGAAGATGATGTGCCCGGTGAACGACACGTAAGAGCCAAGCGACGATATCAGGTTCCAGGCGTGGAACGCGTCGGGGTAGTCCGGGATGCGGCGCGGCATGCCGGCGACGCCCAGGAAATGCTGCGGGAAGAAGGTCAGGTTGGCGCCGATGAAGGTCAGCCAGAAATGCACCTTGCCCCAGAACTCCGGGTACTGGCGCCCGCTCATCTTGCCGATCCAGTAATACCAGCCGGCGAAGATCGAGAATACCGCACCCAGCGACAACACATAGTGGAAGTGCGCGATGACGTAATAGGTGTCGTGCAGCGAGATGTCGAGGCCACCATTGGCCAGCACCACGCCCGACACGCCGCCGATGGTGAACAGCACGATGAAGCCCAGCGCGAAGAGCATCGGCGTCTTGAACTCGATGGAGCCACCCCACATGGTGGCGATCCAGGAAAAGATCTTGATGCCGGTCGGCACCGCGATGATCATCGTCGCCGCCGTGAAATAGGCGCGCGTGTCGACGTTGAGGCCGGTGGTGAACATGTGGTGCGCCCACACCACGAAGCCGACGACGCCGATGGCGACCATCGCGTAGGCCATGCCCAGATAGCCGAAGACCGGCTTCTTGGAAAAGGTCGAGATCACCTGGCTGATGATGCCGAACCCCGGCAGGATCATGATGTAGACTTCGGGGTGGCCGAAGAACCAGAACAGGTGCTGGAACAGCAGCGGATCGCCGCCGCCCTCGGGGTTGAAGAAGGTGGTGCCGAAATTGCGGTCGGTCAGCAGCATGGTGATGGCGCCGCCCAGCACCGGCACCGCCAGCAGCAGCAGGAACGCCGTCACCAGCATGCCCCAGACGAACAGCGGCATCTTGTGCAGCGTCATGCCCGGCGCGCGCATGTTGAAGATCGTCGTGATGAAGTTGACGGCGCCCAGCACCGACGACGCCCCCGCCAGATGCAGGGCGAAGATCGCCATGTCGACGGACGGTCCGGGATGCCCCGAGGCCGAGGAGAGCGGCGGGTAGATCGTCCAGCCGGTCCCCGCTCCGGGGTCCACGAAGACCGAGCCGAACAGCAGGCAGAACGCCGGTACCAGCAGCCAGAAGCTGATGTTGTTGAGGCGCGGGAACGCCATGTCCGGCGCGCCGATCATGATCGGCACGAACCAGTTGCCGAAACCGCCGATCAGCGCCGGCATGACCACGAAGAAGATCATGATCAGGCCATGCGCCGTGGACACCACGTTCCACGTCTGGCCACTGGACACGATCTGCAGGCCGGGGTTCTGCAACTCCGCACGGATGATGCCGGACAGCGCCAGACCGGCGATGCCCGCCACCAGCGCGAACACCAGATACAGCGTTCCGATGTCCTTGTGGTTGGTCGAGAACAGCCAGCGCTGCACGAAGGCCGGCTTGTGGTCATGACCGTGGTCGAGGTCGTGTGGGTGGGGGTGGACGTGCGTCTCGCGTTGCTCGGCCATCGCAGCCTCTCTCACTCAACGGTTGCGCGCGTGTCGGCGCGTTCGGCGATTTCGGTGTGCGGCGCCGTCCGGGGCGCCATCTGGGGCGCCAGCATGGCCTGCTTCTTCCCGGCGGCCCATTGGGTGAAGCGGTCCTTCGGCACCGCCTCGATCTCGATCGGCATGAAGGCGTGGTTCACGCCGCAGATCTGCGAGCACTGCCCGTAGTAGATGCCCGGCCGCTCGATGCGCATCCACGTCTCGTTGTTGCGGCCGGGGACGGCGTCGTGCTTGATGCCCATGGCCGGCACCGACCAGGAATGGATGACGTCGCCGCCGGTGACCAGAATGCGGATGTTGGTGTCGACCGGCAGCACCACGTGATTGTCCACGTCCAGCAGCCGGCGCTGCGGAGGCTTGACGTCCTCGGGCGGGATCATGATGGAGGAGAAGGTGAAGCCGCCCTGGTCCGGGTATTCGTAATCCCAGTACCATTGCCGGCCGGTGACCTTCAGCGTCATCTCCGCCTGGTGGGTGCGGTCGGCGAAATACAGCAGGCGGAACGACGGCACGGCGATCACCACCAGGACGATCACCGGCACCACGGTCCACAGCACTTCGATCAGCGTGTTGTGCGCGGTTCGCGACGGCACCGGGTTGCGCTTGGCGTTGAAGCGCAGCATGACCACGCCCAGCAGCCCGATCACCAGCACCACGATGGCGACCATGATCCACAGCAGCAGGTGATGGAAGCTGCTCATCATCTCCATCACCGGCGTCACCGCCGTCTGGTGCCAGAGCTGCCAGGGATGCGGTTCGCCGATCACCGGCGGCGCGCCGTCCTGCGCGAACGCGCTTCCGGTCAGGGCCGTCCAAAGGGCCGCTGCGGCCCATCCTTTCGCGGTTCTCACTCGATCCTCCCGCACCACGGATTCCTTGCTTGAGCGCTGAACAGCCGAGGTGCAGGAAAGTTACAGAAGCGCTTCTTCCTTCAGCATCTTCCGGTGAATGGCGACCGCCGCCACCGCCGCGTGCCCCATGGCGACGGAGATCTGGTTCAGCCCCTCCACCACGTCGCCGATGGCGAACAGGCCGTCCACGTCGGTGCGGCAGTGGGCGTCTACCGCAAACCGCCCCGTCTCGCCCAGCCCGGCGCCCACCGGCTTGGCCAGGTCCGTCCGCGGCACGGCGCCCAATGCCGAATACAGCGTGTCGAAGACCAGCCGCTCGCCCGCGGCGGTGGTCAGTGCGGCGATGCGTCCGGCCTCCGTGTGCACCTCGGTCACCGGTTCCTCGACGGCGCGGACGTTCATCGCGGCCAAGCGGCGCCGCTCCGCGTCGGACAGACCGAGCGGGTCGCCCAGCGTCAGCAGCGTTATGTCGTCGGTGTACGTACGCATCCACAGCGCCTCGCCCACCCCTTGCGCGCCGTGACCGATGACGCCGACGCGCTGGCCGATCACCTCGAAGGCGTCGCAGATCGGGCAATGGCGGACCAGTCCCCGCTGCACCGCTTGGTAGAGGTTTGGCAGCACCGGCTCCACGTCGATGACGCCGGTCGCCATGATGGCGGTGCGGGCGGCCACCTCATCCCCCGCCTCGGTGCGGGCGACGAACAGGCCGCCGCGCTTTTGCAGCGAGGCGACGCAGCCGCGCTCGACCGGCGCGCCGTAGCGCTTGGCCTGCATCCGCATCCGGCCCAGCAGGTCCATTCCGGTGATGCCGTCCGGGAAGCCGGCGTGGTTGTGCGACAGCGGGATCCAGGCGGCGCGCGGCGCCCCGGCGTCGATCACCAGAAAGCGGCGGCGGTAGCGCGCCAAGTAGATAGCGGCGGTCAGCCCGGCCGGCCCGCCGCCGATGACCACAACGTCCAGAGGCGCCTCGGTCATGCGCGGGTGTCCGCCATCTCGGAGTTCATGACAGGTGTCGCTACGGGAACACCGACGGCCGCGCCGGGTTCCAGCATCGCAGCAAGCGTCCTTTCGCCGCGCCCTGGCGGCGTTGACGCCCGCCGGTTGCCCCTGCAACTGTATTCATACCCGCAGAGGATGAATCGCCTTGGCCACCGCAGCCCCGCTCCACAGCCCCGCCGACATCGACCCGGAGATCCTCGATGTCGCGCCGATGGTCCGCAACTTCGGCGGCTTGACCGCGCAGGTGAACGATCTCTACGCGCTGTTCCTGCGCAACGAGGAGGATCTGCGCGCCGACCTCGCCGCCCGGCTGGCGGCGGGCGACCTCCAGGCCGCGCGCCTTGCCGCGCACGCCGCCGGAGGTGCCGCCCGCACCGCCGGGGCACACCGGCTGGCCGAGCTGTGCAGCGGCATCGAGGAGGCGCTGGTGCGCGGCGATTCCGGCACCGCCACCCGCCAGTCCGCCCTGCTGGCCGCCGCCATCGCCGAGGTCCGCAGCATGGTGGCGCGGATTTGAGCGTCCACATACGGAATTATGGTTTTGGCAATCAATCCGGCGTAACACCTTGAGCGTGGCGCAACTGGGAGGTGCCCCATGCCCTTGAGCGTGCTGGAAGTCGCGATCTACGCCATGGTCCTGACGGCGGCCGATCCGAAGCCTTTCGAATGCGTCAGCGTGCAGCCGGACGGCGTCAACTGCACCAACGGCCTGTTCGCCGAACCGCTGCCAGGCGGTGGCCTGAAGTTCAACACCGGCATCACTGTCGCCATCGGCCGCGACCGCAACGTGGCGTTTTCCAACGGCATCCAGATCCACCTGGATTCCTCGGCCTGGGCGCACTTCAAGCGCGGCAACACCACTGTCGTCTCGGCGAAGCGCATGGACCCCAAGGGCTCGCGCTTCAGCTTCAACAACGGCTACAGCTGCCAGTTCGTCGGCCAAGACCAGGACATGGCCCGCTGCTTCAAGGTGCTGTAGGAGCGCGTAGAGCGACTGGGGCGTTGAGGCCTCTCGCGCAAACCTTTGGTTTGCGCTGGCGGCAGGCGGATCCATTGGATCCGCCGAGAGCCCCCGCGGCCCCATGGCCGCGAAGGCAAGGGGCCGGATGGCCCCGCCCGCCGTTTGAGGGCTAAAATAGGGTTAACCCTGCTTTTGCGTCGCACCGATCCGCCGTCACGACGTTCCTTTGCGCATAGGGGCCGAATTGCGACGGGGTCCTGGGGATGCGCATCACGACGCTCGACTCGCTGCGCGGCATTGCCGCCGCCATCGTCCTGCTGCACCATGCCTACACGGCCCTGCCCACCGCCCACCTCGCCGCCCTCGAACCCTACGTCCATCCCACCCCGCTGCGCCTCGTCGCCGAGGGGCGGCCGGCGGTCATCTTCTTCTTCGTGCTGAGCGGCTATGTGCTGACGCTGGCGCTCACCTCCGGGCGCAAGGCGGGGTACGTGCGCTTCCTGCTCGACCGGCTGTGCCGCATCTACCTGCCGTTCGCTGCGGCGATCCTGCTGGCGGCGGGGCTCTGTCTGGTCATCGGGCCGGGGCCGCTGGAGGGCGTCAACCGCTGGATCGATTCCTGGTCGTGGAGCCGCGACGTGACGGTCGAGCTGGTCGCCGCACACCTGCTGATGACCGGCCGCAGCGACGCCGCGGTGCTGGACGGCGTGATGTGGAGCCTCGTGCACGGCCTGCGCATCTTCGCGTTCCTGCCGCTGCTGATGCTGTGGGGCCGGCTGCGGCCGCGTGTGGCGCTGGGCTCGGCGCTGGTGCTGTTTGCGGTGGTCGGCGTCGGGTTGGAGCAGGCCGGCGTCGGCACCCGCCCGCTGTACGGAGAAACGCCGTGGCAGGCGGTGCTGGTGACGCTGCACTTCGTGCCGTTCGTGCTGTTCGGCGTGGTGCTGGCGCAGCACGGCGCGCTGTTCATCGCGGTGCTGCGCTGGGTGTCGCCGCCGGGGCGCGTGGTGCTGTGGGTGACCGCCGGCATCGCGCTGACCATGACCACCGACATCGGCAACGCCGCCGGAGCGACGCTGCTGATCGCGCTGACGCTCGGCTCGCCGGCTGCGCAACGCCTGCTGTCGGCACCGGCGCTGGAGTGGCTGGGCCGGGTGTCCTACAGCCTGTACCTGACGCACCTGCTGGTGCTGCTGACGCTGTTGCACCTGCTGAACGGTCAGGTGCCGCTGGGCCTGATCCTGATCGCCACCGTGCCGGCGTCGCTGGGCGTCGCGCACCTTTTCCACCGCCGGGTGGAACGCCCGGCCATGGAACTGGGACGCCGGCTGGCGGGGACGGCGGGTTAAGGCTTGGCCGGCATGGCCGGCGGCATTTCGGCCGTCTGCTCCATGGATTCAGCGACCGGCATCATGATGTGGGCGTACGGCGTGCCGCCCCACATGACGTACGGCACCTTGGGGTTGTCGGCGGAGCGCGGATACCCCTGCAGCGAATCCATGCCGTTGAGGATCATCACGTGCGGGCCGGTGTCCACCCATTTGTGCCCGGCGGCCGGAGCCGTGGCGTACGGGTCGTCGTTGCTGGCGTCCGAACCGCCGGCCAGCATGTAGCCGAGGCCGATCTGCCCCTTCGGCGGCTCCTTGTGCTCCATCCACGCGCTGGCCCACGCCATGCCGTTCTTGTCCAGGCACATGGGGTCGTTGCCGGGCGTCGTGGGATTGTCGGGCATGCAGGTGAAGTTGCCCGTCCCCTGGCGAAGCGTGCGCATCTCCATCTTGTCGTTCATGGCGATGATCGTCGCCGTTTCGGCAACCGCGCGCGGCGCGGCCGACATGGCGTTGGCGATCATCTCGGCGTCGGTCTTCGGCGCCATGTGGCCGGGGCCGCGGTCCTGGGCGAAGGCGCCGGCGGACGCAAGCGTCAACGCCGCCGCGGAGAGAGACAGGGCGATCCTGCACGGGTTCATCTGATTGCCCTCCCAGACATGCGCAGCCGAATTGGCTGCCCTGGAAGCATGCACCCTTCGCCATTCAATGATTCAATCTCTGGCGGATGTACATCCCAAGAACCTGCCGGCGGGGCGCAACTCTCCCAAGGGTGGGGAAGACTACGCGGCGATCAGCTCAAAGCGGTCGACGTCCACCAGCCCGCGGTCGGTGATCTTCAGGTGCGGAATCACCGGCAGCGGCAGGAAGGCCAGTTGCAGGAACGGTTCGGCAAGGGGACAGCCCATGTCCTCGCGCACCGCCCGGCGCAGGGTGCGCAGTTCCCGCTCCACCGTCTCGAACGGCTCCAGGCTCATCAGCCCGGCGAGCGGCAGCGCCAGTTCCGCCAGCACCCGGCCGCCACGCACCGCGACGAAGCCGCCCTGAAGCGCAATCAGCCGGTTGACCGCCACGGCCATGTCGGAGTCGTCCGCCCCGACGACGCAGACGTTGTGGCTGTCGTGCCCGACCGACGAGGCGATGGCCCCCAGACGGAAGCCGAAGCCGCGCACGAAGCCGCGCCCGACGTTGCGGTTCACGCCATGGCGCGACAGGACGCAGACCTTGAGGATGTCGCGCTCGGGATCGGCCACCGTCCGCCCGCGCCGCTGCGGCACGTCGAGCGACAGGCGCTCGGTGATGATCTTGCCGGGCAGCACGCCGATCACCGGCTGGGTGGCGTTGCCGGCGGGCACCGCGAAGTCCTCCGCCGTGACGGGATCGAGCTTGACCGAGTTGAGGCCGACCGGGTCGACCGGTGCCCGGTGCGCGAAGTGCTCCGCCGTCACCACGCGGCCGTCCTTGATGACGCGGTTAACGGCGCAGGTCTCCAGATCGTCGAGCAGCACAAGGTCCGCCTTCTGCCCCGGCGCCACCAGCCCGCGGTCGAACAGCCCGAAGCCGCGCGCCGCCGACCACGTCGCCGCCCGATAGACGTGCGCCACCGGTGCGCCCAGCTTGATCGCCGCGCGAATGAGATGGTCCATGTGCCCCTCCTCGGCGATGTCGAGGGGGTTGCGGTCGTCGGTGCAGAATCCAAGGAACGGCGAGGTTTCCGGCGCGATTACCTCGGCCAGCGCGTGCACGTCCTTCGACACCGAGCCGTCGCGGATCAGCACCTGCATGCCCTTGCGCAGCTTCTCCATTGCCTCGGCGGCGCTGGTGGTTTCGTGGCAGTTGCGGATGCCGCAGGAGAGGTACGCGTTCAGCTCGCGGCCGTGCACCAGCGGTGCGTGCCCGTCGATGTGCCGGCCGTCGAACGCCGCCAGCTTGTCCAGCACCGCGGGCAGCTTGGCGAAGATTCCGGGGAAATTCATGAACTCGGCCAGCCCGATGACCTGCGCGTGATCGCGGTAGCGCACGAGGTCGTCCGCCTCCAGCCGCGCGCCGGAGGTCTCCAGTTCGGTCGCCGGCACGCAAGACGACAGCTGGACCCGCAGGTCGAGCGCCATCGTCGCGGCGCTGTCGAGGAAGTAGCGCAGGCCCCGCTCACCCATCACGTTGCAGATCTCGTGCGGGTCGCAGACCGCCGTGGTGGTGCCGCGCGGCAGGACGCAGCGGTCGAACTCGAACGGTGTCACGCAGGTGGATTCGCAGTGCACGTGGCTGTCCACGAAGCCCGGCACCACGGTGAGCCCGCGCCCGTCGATCTCCTGCGTACCGTCGTAGCTCTCATAGGTGCCGACGATGCGGTCGCCGCACAGCGCGATGTCGCCCTGCGCGATCTCGCCGGTCACCACGTTGAGGAAGCGCGTGTCCTTGATGACCAGATCGGCCTTCGCGTTGCCCAGCGCCTGATCGATGCGCGCCCTCAGATCGTCCCGCGTCGGATTGTTCCGCTTCGCCACCATACCCGCCTCCGCTGCCCTTTTCTTAACGTGGGGGTTGGAGTGGGGGGAAGCAAACATGCGCTCAGTCCCTCCCCCGCCGGAGGCGGGGGAGGGTCAAATCACCGATAAACCTTCATCGTCGCGGTCTTCGCGGTCCACTCCTTGCCGTCGCACTCCGGCTTGTCGATGCGCTTGACCAGCGCCAGCGTCGCGCCGTCGACGCGGTAGAACCAGCGGGTGCCGCAGTCGCCGCCGCCACGCGCCTGATCGAAGATCTCCACCACACCGTTCGCCACGGTCACCATGCCGACGCGGGTCGCCGTGGGGTCGCGGCGCGGAACGCCCTTGGCGTCCGGCACCTCGACGGCCAGACGCGTCGCGGTGCCGGCCTTGCGGTCCAGCACGAAGGGAATCGTCGAGCACTGATACGCGCCGCAGTCCTGGGCCACCGCCGCGAACAGCCGGCCGTCGGGCAGCGGGGTGATGGAGGTGAAGCCGGCGTACAGCTCGTAGGTGGACAGCACGTCGCCCTCGTCGGCCGCCGCGGGCGGAGCCGGCGGCTGCGGGTGCAGCGTGGTCATCACGAAAGCGACGAAGGCGGTGTTTTCCTCCGCCTGCGGGTTCGACTCGCGCAGCGGGTCGATGGGGGAGGCAGCGGCCAACGCGGCGGCTACAGCCCGGCCGCCGGCCTTGGCGATCAGCGCGCGCAGCCGCGCCTCGTGGGCGCGCACCAGCGGGGCGACGTTGGTGGGGACGTAGGCGGCATCGCGGACGGCGATCCAGCGCTGCTGGTCGGCGCGCAGCGCCTCGGCCCCGGCCGGGTCGGCCTCCTGCGCGAAGCGCAGGCTGCGGGCCACCAGCCGGTCCAGCGGGGCGAGCGCGCTGTCGTCGCAGATCGCCTTCTCGACCGGCGAGGCGGGCTTGGCGCAGTTGACGCTCTGGGCGTGTGTGACCGACGGGAGAAGGGTCAGGGCGAGGAGGACGAGCAGGCGGCGCATGCGGTGTTCCGGGATGCCGACGGGAAGGCCCCCAAAACACCCGGCAACCAGCGTCCTGTCAACCGACTCCTACTTCTTGAGACCGCCACCGAAGCGCGCGCAGTCGTAATCGTCGGTGCCAACCTCGGCGATGCCGGTGGTCACGGCGTAACGCGGGTCGTCGCACTTGCCGTCGAAGGCATAGCGGTACCCCACGCCGGATTTGCCCCAGGCGGGGTTGGCGGCGGTGGCGCGGGCCGAGGCACGCGCGGTGTCGCCGGCGCCGAACGCGGCCGGCAGACGATCGAGGGCGAACACGCCGATTCCGAGCAGCACGAGAACCGGCGCGAGCAGACGGAGCGAGGCGAAGCGGGTCATGGTATGGAGCATGGAAAGCAGCGGTTGATCGTCACGATGACGAACATGCGCAGCATTTTACTTATTCCATATCACTCGGCCGCTGGCAAGCGGACCCGCACGGTGGTGCCCCGCCCTTCGGCGCTGTCGATGGCCATAGTCCCGCCGAGCAGATCGACGAACGAGCGCACCAGCGGCAGCCCCAGACCCGTGCCGCCGTGGCGCCGCGCAAGGTGGCTGTCCACCTGGCCGAAGGGTTGCAGCGCCACGGCGATGTCCTCCGGGCTCATGCCGATGCCGGTGTCGGCGATCTCGACGAGGCCATGTGCGTCATCACGCCGCACCGTCAGACCAACCCGCCCGCCGCTGGCGGTGAACTTCACCGCGTTGGACAGCAGGTTCAGCAGGATCTGCTTGAGCCGCACGGGATCGGCCAGCAGCATCGGCGTGTCCCCGGCGATCTCCACCGACAGCTCCACCCCGCCCTCCGCCGCCCGCCCACGGATCAGCTGGACCGAGCTGCTCACCGCGTCGCGGATATCCACCGGCTGCGGGTGCATCTCGAACTTGCCGGCCTCGATCTTGGCGACGTCCAGGATGTCGTTGATGACCGCCAGCAGATGCTCGCCCGACTGGACGATCAGCCCGGCGTACTCGCCGTAGCGGGGCGTGCCGAGCGGCCCGACCATCTCCCCCTGGATCATCGTGGCGAAGCCGATGACGGCGTTCAGCGGCGTGCGCAGTTCATGGCTCATGTTGGCGAGGAACTCGGACTTGGCGCGGTTGGCCAGCTCGGCCTGTTCCTTGGCGGCCAGCAGCGCCTCCTCGGCGCGCCGCCGCTCCTGGATTTCCTGGCTCAGCTCGGCGGTGCGGGCGGCGACGCGCGCTTCCAGCGCCTCGTTGCCCTCGCGCAGCGCCAGTTCGGCGCGCTTGCGCCGCGTGATGTCCTGGCCGACGCAGACGATGGCCGCCGGCCCACCGGCTGCGTCCGGCAGGCGGTTCATGTTCCACAGCACGACACGCTCGCTGCCGGCCCGGCCGCCCAAGGTGGTATCGCTCCAGGAATGCTCGAAGTTGCGGATCTCCATGCCCGCCATGGCGGCGACCAGTTGGAAGGCGAAGGGGCCGCCCTGCTGCTCGGCGATCAGGTCGCGCCACGGCCGGCCCACAGCGCCGCCGGGCTCCAGCGCAAAGGCGCGCTCCGCCTCGCGGTTGGCCTCGATCACGGCGCCGCCGGCGTCCAGCACCAGGATGATGCTGCCGGCCGTCCGCACCAGCGACCGGAAGCGCGCCTCGCTGCCGCGCAGATCGGTCTCGCGCCGCTTCAGTTCGGTGATGTCGCCGATCGAGCCCACCATGCGGTAGGCCCGCCGGTCCCCCCCTTCCCCGCTTCGCCGCAGCGCCAGCCCGCGCGCCAGCACCCAGCGCCAGTTGCCGGCATGGTCGGCGACGCGGTACTCGCACTCGAAATGGCCGGTGACGCCCTTCAGGTGCTCGGACACCAGACGCTCGTACTGCGCGCGGTCGTCGGGGTGGACGATCTTCAGCCACTCGTGCGTGGTGGTGCGCAGCTCGTTGCTGCCGAATCCCAGGATCGACAGCAGGCGGGCCGACAGGAACAGGTCCTTGGTGATCGGGTTCCAGTCCCACAGCCCCTCGTTGGGGCCGCGCATGGCGAGGCTCAGCAGCTCGTCGCGGTCGCGCAGCACCTCGAGCGTGGCGTTCAGCCGCTCCTGATCGGCCTCAAGCTCCGCCACCCGGCGTTCGAGCCGGCGGATGCGTTCCTCGGCCGTCTCGGCATCGGCAAGTGCGGGTTTCGGCACGGCGGCGCAATCCTCGGCGGCGCATTCCTCGACGGCGGCGGTCCCGGCTGCGCGCCGGATCACGCGAGTATGCCGTTCCCGTCACTTTCATGGCAAGCGCCGGCGCCGCTTGACTCGATACCGTTTAGAGACTAAATAGCAAATCGCCTAATGTACGGTCCGGTATGGATGGCGCCGCCGTGCGACGCCCGGCGGATCGGGGAGTTCGACATGACACAGGCTGGCAAGACACAGGCTGGCGGAACGCTACGGCTTCCGCGGGGCTTGGGGTGGCTGTTCCTGTTGTTCGCCCTGGCGCTCGGCGTGGCCGGGTCGCTCACCTCGGCCGCGATCACCGACGTGCGCGGCAAGCAAGCCGCCCTGGAGGCCGCGACGGCGCGCCGCATTCTGCTCGACCAGATCGGCTCGCTGGTGCTTGCCGCCTCGACGGCGGACGCGCTGCCGTCGCCCGATGCCCTGCTCGGGACGCTTCAGCAGCTGGAGGCTGGTGTCGCCGCGTGGCGGAAGGCTGCGCCGCCGGCCGACCGTCCGCACGCCGACCTGCTGACCGCCCGCATCGCCGAGTTCGTCCACCTGCGCCGCGAGGCGGTGCGCCTCGTCCGCGAGCGTGGACCGGACGACGCCCGGCTGTTCGTCGGCAGCGAGCCGGTGCGGGCGAACCGGCTGTCGCTGGGCCGCGATCTGGCCGCGGCGTCGGCCGCCACCGCCGACCACGTCGCCCGCCACGCCGCGGCGCTGGCCGAAGCGCGCCAGCACTGGCAGTCGATGACGATCGGGCTGCTGGCCGCGGTGGTGCTGCTGGCGTTCCTGCAAGTGGTGCGGCTGGCCCGCCGCCCGGTGGAGCACCCGGCCGATTCGCTCCCCGCCATGCTGGATGCCGTCGCCACCGGGACCAAACACCTGTCCGAGGCGGACTGACCCGGTCACCCAGCCGCGACATTTTGCCTCAGAACCAACGCCGCACGCCACGTTGCACTCCCGCGCCGAAGCTTGCCGTCCACATACAATCGGCTCTTGATGTCCGATGCCGGGCCGAATGAGACCGATCCTTTCACCTCGGGCTTCGCCGTTGATACAGATCAACGACGGCAGCTATCCCAAGTTGATGCAATAGCCCCAATCAAAGTATGTCCATTCGATCCCCTTTGGGGATCAATGGGGTTGCTTGGAACCGGCATGCCGGGGTTTGGGGGGAAGTGATGCCTGACGGTCTTGTGGATCTCGGTGCCGAGCAGCTCGGCGACCTCGACAGCTACGACGGGACGCTGGGCGGCCTGACGCGCCGCGAGTTCATCAACTACTGCGCGGGCATCGCCGCCGCCCTCGGGCTGGCGCCGGCCATGGGTGTGAAGATCGCCAACGCCGCCGGCACGGCGCCGCGCCCCTCGGTGATCTGGCTGTCCGGCTCGGCCTGCACCGGCTGCACGGAGACGCTGCTGCGCACCAACCACCCCAGCCTGGAGACGCTGATCCTCGAGCAGATCTCGCTGGAATATTGCGAGACGCTGAGCGTCGGTTCCGGCCACCAGGCCGAGAACTGGAAGGCCAAGGCGATGAAGGAGAACTGGGGCAAGTACCTCATGGTTCTCGACGGCGCCGTCTCGACCAAGGACAACGGCATCTACTGCAAGGTCGCCGGCAAGACCATGCTGGAACAGGTGCAGGAGGTGGCGGAGGGCGCCGCCGCGGTGGTCTCCATCGGTTCCTGCGCGTCGTGGGGCGGCTGGCCGTCCACCGGCGTCAACCCCAGCGGCGCCAAGGGTTTGAACAAGGTGCTGAAGGGCAAGTCGGTCATCACCATCCCCGGCTGCCCGCCCAACCCCTACAACTTCCTGTCCACGGTGCTGCACTTCGTCACCTTCGGCAAGCTGCCGGAGCTGGACGACAAGGGCCGGCCGAAGTTCGCCTACGGCCGCCTGATCCACGAGAACTGCGAGCGCCGCCCGCACTTCGACGCCGGCCGCTTCGCCATGGAGTTCGGCGACTACGGCCACCGCCAGGGCTATTGCCTGTACAAGCTGGGCTGCAAGGGCCCGGAGACCTACGCCAACTGCCCGTCCATCGGCTTCAACGACGTCGGCCAGGGCAATTGGCCGGTCGGCACCGGCCACCCCTGCTTCGGCTGCACCGAGGAGGGCGTCGGCTTCTCCAAGAGCATCCATGAACTGGCCGACCTGAAGTCGGTGACGCCGCCCAACACCTACCCGGACGTCCGCTCCGACAAGGGCGATGGGGCCAGCCCCGGCGCGGTCGCCGCGGTGGCCGGCATCACCGGTGCGGCCATCGGCGCCGGTGCCGTGATCGCCAGCCGCCTCGGCAAGCAGGACAAGGCCGACGATTCTTCCAAGCCCAGCGCGTGAGGAGGCCGTCATGACGCTCTCCCGTCGCAGCTTCCTCAGCAAGGCGGCCCGCGGCAGCGCCGCCGCCGCCGCCACGGCCTGCACGGCGGTCGCCGCAGCCCCCGAGGCGAACGCCCTGCAGCGCGCGCCCAAGCCGATCCCGGCCGAGGCGGTGGGCCTGCTGTACGACAGCACGCTGTGCATCGGCTGCAAGGCCTGCGTGAAGGCGTGCAAGGACGCCAACGGCATGCCGCCGGACATCAACGCCCAGCAGACCGCCTGGAACGAAGGCACCTGGGACACGCCCATGGAGCTGTCGGGCAAGACCCTGAACGTCATCAAGGTCTACACCGACGGCACGATGGCCGAGAAGGACCACGAGAAGAACGGCTTCGCCTTCATCAAGCGGCAGTGCCTGCACTGCGCCGATCCGTCCTGCGTCTCCGTGTGCCCGGTCTCGGCGATGACCAAGGACGCCACGACCGGCATCGTCAGCTACAACCCCGACGCCTGCATCGGCTGCCGCTACTGCGTGCTGTCCTGCCCGTTCGGCGTGCCGAAGTACGAGTACGACGCAGCCTTCGGCCAGATCCGCAAGTGCCAGCTGTGCAAGCACCGCCTGGCGGAAAACCAGTTGCCGGCCTGCTCCGACGTCTGCCCGACCGGCGCCACGTTGTTCGGCCGCACCGAGGACCTGAAGGCGGAGGCCAAGCGCCGAGTCGCGCTGAAGCCCGGCGAGCGCACGCAGTACCCGCGCGGCGACATCACCGGTGCGGTGGGCGGCAAGCGCGACGGCCATGAAGCGACGGTGCGGGTCGCCTACCAGCAGCACATCTACGGCGAGAAGGAGCTGGGCGGCACGCAGTGCCTCGCGGTTTCCGCCGTGCCGTTCGACAAGCTGAACCTGCCGACCGACGTGCCGGAGTACGGCTACCCCACGCTGTCGGAGGGCATCCAGCACACGCTGTACGCCGGCATGGTCGGCCCGGCGACGCTGCTGGCGGGCCTCGCCTACCTCGCTCACCGCAACACCAAAGACCACGACGTGGATTGAGGCGGAGCCATGGCCAGCATCCTTTCGGACACCACGTCCAGCTCGCGCGCCGAGCCCAAGTGGGTCAACCCGCACAAGCCCATCGGTGGCCGCCTGATCACGGAGCCGTTCCTGATCGCGCTCGCCTTCGTCGGCATCGGCGCCGTCATCGCGGCGCAGCGCTTCGCCGGCGGCCTGGGCGCCGTGGCCAACATCTCCGACGGCTATCCGTGGGGCATGTGGGTCGCCGTGGACGTGGTCATCGGCACCGCCTTCGGCTGCGCCGGCTACGTCATGGCCTTCATGGCCTACATCCTGAACAAGGGCAAATACCATCCCCTGGTGCGCCCGGCGGTGCTGGCCAGCCTGTTCGGCTACGGCCTCGCCGGTCTGGCGGTGCTGGTCGACCTCGGCCGCTACTGGAACTTCTACCACCTGCTGCTGCCTTGGTACGCGCAGCCCAATTCGGTGATGCTGGAAGTCGGCCTGTGCGTGGCGACCTACACCGTCGTCCTGGTCATCGAGTTCATGCCGACCTTCCTGGAGAAGTTCGGCATGGAGAACGCCCGGCGCAAGCTCAACCGCCTGCTGTTCTTCTTCGTGGCGCTGGGCGTTCTGCTGCCGACCATGCACCAGTCCTCGCTGGGGACGATGATGGTGGTGGTCGGCCACAAGCTGTCGCCGCTGTGGCAGACGCAGATGCTGCCGGTCTTCTTCTGGCTGACCGCGGTCCTGATGGGCTTCGCCGTGGTCATCTGGGAATCGGTGATGGCGGCGCTGTGCTTCAACCGCCCCTCGGAAAAGATCGTGCTGCGCAAGGTGGCCGAGCTGATGCTGGTGGTCACCGGCGTGTTCCTGGCGCTGCGAATCGTCGACCTGATCGTCCGCGGCCAGCTCGGCGCGCCGTTCGGCGCCAACGGTTCGCTCATGTTCTGGGTGGAGATCGCGCTGTTCGCGGCCGGCCTGGCTCTGGTGCTGCCCAAGACCAACCGCACGCGCCGCAAGACGCTGTTCCTCGGCTCGTCGTTCGTGCTGTTCGGCGGCATCATCTACCGCCTGAACGTCTACCTCGTCGGGTTCGAGCCGGCGGTCGGCCCCTGGCACTACTTCCCCTCGCTGGGGGAGATCTTCGTCACCGTCGGCATCTTCGCCCTGGAGGTGCTGCTTTATCTCATCTTCGTGAAGACGCTGCCCGTCATGCACGCCGCCGATGCGAAGCACGGCTGATCTAGGAGGACACGTACCGTGACTCAGCGCATTGTCGTAGACCCGATCACCCGCATCGAAGGCCATCTGCGGGTGGACTGCGAAGTCGATGGCGGCAAGGTGACCAAGGCCTGGGCGTCGGGCCAGATGTGGCGCGGGATCGAGCTGATCCTGCAAGGCAAGGACCCGCGCGACGCCTGGGTGTTCACCCAGCGCATCTGCGGCGTCTGCACCACCTCGCACGCCATCGCGTCGGTCCGCACGGTGGAAAACGCGCTGAAGCTGGAGATCCCGCTCAACGCCCAGTACATCCGCAACCTGATCCAGGGCGCGCACGCGGTGCACGACCACATCGTGCACTTCTATCACCTCTCGGCGCTGGACTTCGTCGACATCGTCTCGGCGCTGAAGGCCGATCCGGCGGCAACCGCCAAGCTGGCGCAGTCCCTGTCCGACTGGCCGAACAACTCGGTGACCGACTTCGCCACGGCGCAGAAGCGGCTGGCCGCCTTCGTCAACTCGGGCCAGCTCGGCATCTTCGGCTCCGGCTATTGGGGCCACCCGGCGATGAAGCTGCCGCCTGAGGCCAACCTGATGGCCGCCACCCACTACCTCCAGGCGCTCGATTACCAGCGCCGCATCAACAAGGTGGTGGCGATCCTCGGGTCGAAGACCCCGCACATCCAGAACATGGCCGTGGGCGGCGTGTCGAACCCCATCAACTTCGACAGCCAGTCCACGCTGACGCTGGAAAAGCTGATGTACATCAAGACGCTGATCGGCGAGGTCGGCGACTTCATCACCAAGGTCTACATCCCCGACGTCTGCGCGGTGGGTGCGCTGTACGCCGACTGGACCGCCGTGGGCCGCGGCGTGGTCAACTATCTGACCACCCCCGACATGCCCATCGACACCAAGGGGACCAAGTTCGCCCTGCCCGGCGGCTTCATCGAGAACGCCGACTTCGCGACCTTCAAGCCGATCACCAGCTTCAACGACGCCTTCTTCGAGCAGGGCGTCAAGGAGAGCACCAAGCATTCCTGGTACGAGACCGGCGCCGGCCCGCTGCACCCCTATGTCGGCGAGACCAAGCCGCAGTACACGGACTGGCAGGACGACGGCAAGTACAGCTGGATCAAGTCGCCGACCTTCTACGACAAGCGCGCCCAGGTCGGCCCGCTGGCCAACGTGCTGAACATGTACGCCGCCGGGCACGAGCGCACGCGCTATTGGGTGGGTCAGGTGCTGTCCACCGTGTCGGCCATCGCCGGGACCCAGGTGGGGCCGGAGGCGCTGCACTCCGTCATCGGCCGCCACGCGGCGCGCGCGGTGCGCTGCGTGGTGCTGCACGAGGAGGTGATGAACCAGTGGACCCTGCTGATGGAGAACATCGGCAAGGGCGACACCAAGACGTTCAACAAGCCGGTGTTCCCCAAGGGCGAGATCCGCGGCTATGGCGTGCACGAGGCGCCGCGCGGCCTGCTCTCGCACTGGGTGGTGATCGAGAACGGCAAGATCAAGAACTATCAGGCCGTGGTGCCGACCACCTGGAACGCCGGCCCGCGCGACGACAAGGGCAACCTCAGCCCCTACGAGGCTTCGCTGATGGACAATCCCGTCGCCAACCCCGAGGAGCCGCTGGAGGTGATCCGCACCATGCACTCCTTCGACCCGTGCCTGGCTTGCGCCGTGCACTTGACCGACACGGAGAGCAAGTCCACCTACCAGGTCAAGGTGGCCTGACCGCCACCGCGATCCGAACCGACGCCGGGGGTGCGAGCCCCCGGCGTTTTTTGTCCGCACCATAAGGAAGCATCATGCCCATCCTCATCCTCGGCCTCGGCAACATCCTCATGCAGGATGAAGGCATCGGCGTGCGGGTGGTCGAGGCGCTGGAGGCCGGCTGGACGATGCCCGAGGGTGTCTCGCTGGTGGACGGCGGCACCTGCGGCATGGACATGCTGGACATCATCGCCAGCCACCGGCGGATGATCGTGGTGGACGCCGTCAAGACCGGCGCGCCGCCGGCCACCCTGGTCCGCCTGACCGGCGATGAGGTGCCGGCCTTCTTCAAGGGCAAGCTGTCGCCGCATCAGGTCGGCCTGTCCGATCTGCTGGCGACGCTGCGCCTGCAAGAGGAAGGGCCGGAGAGCACGGTTCTCATCGGCTGCGTGCCCGCCGGCATGCAGATCACGCTGGACCTCACGCCTGAGGTCGCCGCCAAGGTGCCGGAACTGGTGGAGATGGTGCTGACCGAACTGCGCGCGCTGGGCGTCGAGCCGGCGCGGCGACAAGAGTGAAGAGAGGAGCCGCCATGCCCATTCCCCCCATCGTCCGCGGCGTCTGCGTGGCGCTGGCCGTCGCATTCGCGCCGTCCGCCTGGGCGCAAGCCCCCCAGCCGCAGGGCCAGCAGCAGGGCGCCGGCCCGCAGCACGGCCGCCCGCCACCGCCGCACGCCTACACGGATTGCCGCGGCAAGAAGGCCGGCGACGTGGTCCAGCACGCCACGCCGAACGGCACCGGCCCGGCCACCTGCATGGACTCGCCCGAGGGTCTGGTGGCCCGCCCCAACCCGCCTCCCGGCGCGCCCCCTCCCCCGCCCGGCCCGCCGCCCGCGCCCCAGCGCTAGCGGTGCGACCGCTTACCGCGTCATCGCCGGCAGACCCTGGATGTAGCCGACCCAGCCGCGCTCGTCGATCTTGCGGCGCAGGTCCACCTTGACGGCGTCCGGGTACTTGGACAGATCCTCGGCAGCACCGGGATGCTGGATGTTGCCGGTGATGTAGGCGTGGCCGTTGTAGTCGTCGTAGACGTTCAGCCCGGTGTTCTCCGCACCCGCCGGCGCGCTGAAGATGCGCACCGCGGTCTTGCCGTCCACATTGTACGCCCAGGTGAAGTTGTTGAGGTGGTTGCCGGAATCCTCGCCGATGAACAGCGTCCGCATGGCTTCCGAGTAACGGATGTTGTCGGGGTTGGCGACCTTCTCGGTGTCGCACTTGTCGTACGTGCCCGCCTTGGCGCCGGCCGGCTGCCGGCCGCCCCACACCAAACCGACCATGTCCACGGCGACCAGCGCGCTGGCGATCGGGTTGCCGGCGCTATCCTTCTGCCCGCCCTTCAGGTTGCTCTCGTAGACGACGCCGCAGGTCAGGTCCTTTTCGTCGCCGGCCAGCCGGATGTCGTCCTGCGGGCGGCTGCCGTTCTGGCCGTCGATCATGCCGGCCCGCACATAGCTGATGACCGTCCACTGCTTCGCGTCGGCGGCGGAGTGGGCGATTCCCTCCATCTTGGTGAACTCGGTGGTGGCGCCGAGGGTGGCGGCGTAGCGCCGCGTCTCCAAAAAGGCCGCCGCCTGCTCCATGCCGGGCTTCAGCCTGTAGTACTCCAGCGCCACCTTGGAGCCGCTGCCGGGATAGGCGTAGACCGGCTTGAAGCCAGGGAATTTCGCCGGCTCCGCCTTCACCGCGTCGGCCGACGCCACCTCCCAGATATCGGAGAACTTGACGCCCCCGTCGATGATCGCCTTCACCTCGGCGTCGGTGGCGTGGCCGAGCCGGATCCACTCCAGGCGCGCCTTGCCGTAGTTGGCCGCATCCTCTTGAATCCACTTGGCGGCGTACAGCGTGCCGGCCGACAGATCGCCCTCGGTGTCCGCCACGTACATGGCGCGGATCACGTCGTCACCGTCGTCGCCCATGTAGACCGTCTTGCGGTCGGCCATGACGTCGCCCAACTCGAACGCCAGACGGCCCATGGAGAAGTGCTTCACCGCCCGCGTCGCCCCGTCCGGCGCCACGGTCACCTCGACCAGATGCCCGTACATGTACGGATTGGCGCCGCCCTCCGCCGCGGTCTTGCCCAGCGTGCCGCGGTAGAGGTTCATCGGCTCCAGCGGCTTCGTCTCGAAGGCGCGGGCGTCCGGCTCGTACTCCTCGCTGCCGAGGTGGGTCATCCACGGCGTGGTCGAGCCGTTGCAGGGGATCCACAGCCCCTCGGTGGCCGAGAAGTCGATGTTGGACAGCTTGACCGGGGTGAGCTTGCCGGTCGCCGGGTCCTGGTCCAGCACCGTCAGGTTCATCGCCATGGGCAGCTTGCCGTAGAGGTCCACCGGCGGCCCTTTGGGATCGAGATTCTCGCCCTCGGTGTCGTATTCCAGGTGGTTGACCAGGAACAGCGTGTGCCCCTTCACCCCGTCCACCGTGGCGTTGGGCAGCATCAGCATCGAGGTGCCGTCGGCGCCCGCCGACTTGAACGGCCCGCGCGCCTGCCCCTTGGAATCGGGGGCCGTCTGCAGGACCGGCTGGCCGTTCCGGTCGACCACCAGCCCGGCGTACCAGCCGTTCAGATAATCGCCCGAGCGGTGCAGCGCGTTGTAGCTCAACGGAAACGTCTTCTTGCTTCCGTCCGCCAGAGTCACCACCGCCGAGGAGGCCGTGTACGCGGAAATCATCTCGAACTCGCTGGCCGGTGCCGGGGTCGGGGTGAACTCCACCGCCGTGACCTTGAGCGGAGCAGGGTCCTGAACCTGGGCAAAAGCCCCCGCCGCCACGCAGCAGGCCAGAGCGGTCGTACCGGCGAGAAGCGCCTTGAAGGCCATCGGAGAACCTCGTCGAGAGACATGGATGTGCACGCACCCTAGCGCCCTTCCATGACGGCCGTGTGACGGTCCGTGCACGCCCGCGTTGACGCACATCAATGCGGCGGGGCATCGCAAGCCCGACGCTCCGCCCACCATAAGACCGGAACGCGCAGCATGTGCATCGGCATCCCCATGCGGGTCCTGGAGACCGACGGAATCCTCGCCCGCTGCGCCGGGCGCGGCGAGGAGCGCATGGTGAACCTGCTGCTGGTCGGCGAGGTGCCGGTCGGCGCCTGGGTGCTGGTGCACATCGCCAGCGCCGTGCGCGAGCTGGACGAGGAGGACGTCGCCCCCCTCAACGACGCGCTGGACGCCATCCTGCTGGCGGCGCAGGGCGGCAACACCGATCACCTGTTCGCCGACATCCTTGCCGCACGGGAAGCCGCTCCATGACCACGACTGCCGGGACCACGACTGCCGGCTTCGCCCTCGACGAACGCCTGTCCTGCGGCGCCTGCGGCACCGTCTACGATGGGCGCGCCGGTGATCCCTTGCGCGAGATCCCGGTCAGCGTGTCCTTCGGCCGGCTGCCGGCGCACTGGCGCTGCCCCGGCTGCGGCGGCCCACAGCACGGCTTCTTCGCCGCCACGCCGGGCGCCGACCCGATGGCCGTGCGGGTGGACGCCCTGACCGCCGCCTACCGCGCCGTCGCCGACACCGACATGCAGGGGCTGGCGGTGTGCAACCCGGCGCTTCGGGTCGAGGCGGTCGGCTTCCGCGATATGGGCAGCGCGTGGCTCGGCGTGCTGATCGCGCCGTGGACGCTGAACGCCGTGCTGATCCCGCACGATCCGGCGCGCTGGGCCGCGCTGAACGACGGCGACCAGACGGAGGTAACCCTCCCCGCCGGCACCTTCGCCTTCAAGGCGGCCCGCGTCGGCGCGCTGGGCACGCTGGCGGTCATCGCCGCGGTGTCCGACATGAAGGTGCTGCGCGATCAGGACGACGCCCGCGACGCCGCGCACGCCGCCCTCGGCGCGCTGCTGGTGGCAAGCGCCGCTGAGGACGCACCGGACATCCCCAAACCGACGCTGCCCCCGCCGCTGCCCCCGGTCGGCACCAGGCCGGCGAAGCCGCCGCGCTCGCGCCGCGCCCTGTTCGGCGGCGGGTGATGAGCGGCGCAGCCGCCTTGGAAGGCAGCATCGCCGTCCGCCTGACGGTCTCCGGCGGCATCGTCCGCGCCGCGCACGTCGCCGTGCACCGCCCCACCGACGTCGCCGCCGCGCTGCGCGGCAAGACCGTGGCCGAGGCGGTGCGCCTCGTGCCGCTGCTGTACAGCGTCTGCGGCATGGCGCAGGGCGTGGCATCGCTGGAGGCGTGCGAGGCGGCGCTCGGCCTCGAACCGGCACAGGCCCAGCGCACCGCGCGCACGCTGCTGGTGCTGGCCGAGACGCTGGCGAGCCATGCCTGGCAGGCCTTCATGGACTGGCCGCACCGCCTGGGCGAACCGCCCGACACCCGGCACCTCGCCGCGCTGCGCGCGATCACCGCCGGCATCCTGCCGGCGCTCTACCCCACACGCGACCATCTGCGGCCGGGCGGCGGCGACCTCCAGCCGAACCGCGACGCGCTGGCCGTCGCGGCGGCCCGGCTGGACGCCCACATCACGCAGGAGGTTCTGGGCGGAGTCCCCTTCCCCGACGAGCTGGACGGCCTTGCCGCCTGGGCGGAACAGGGGCTCACCCCGGCCGCCCGGCTGCTGCGCCGCACGCTGGCCCACCCCGGCTTCGGCGCCTGCGCCGTGGCGCCGCTGCCCGGCCGCCCGGCGGCGTGGTTCGCCCGCCACCTGTCCGCCGATCCCGCGTTCGGCGCCCGCCCGCACGACGGCGGCGCCCCGGCCTGCACCGGCCCGCTCGCCCGCATGGGCGGCCAGCCGCCGGTTGCCGAACTGCTGGAGCGCTTCGGCCCCGGTCTCGCCGCCCACACCGCGGCGCGGCTCGCCGAGTTGGCAACGCTGCCCGCCCGCTTGGCCGAGCTGCTGGACGACCTGACGCCCGCCGGGGCCGGCGCCGAGCACACGCCGCCCGGCACCGGCGCCGGGGTGGTGGAGACCGCGCGCGGCCAGTTGGCGCACTGGGTGCGGCTGGAGGACGGGCGCGTCGCCGATTACCGCACCGTGGCGCCCACCGAATGGAACTTCCACCCCGATGGGCCGCTCGCCCGCGGCCTGACCGGCGCGCCGGCCGGCGCGGATTTGCAGGAACGGGCCGGACTGCTGGTGGCGGCGCTCGACCCGTGCGTCGGCGTCAGCATCGACATCGAGCGGGAGGCCCTGGCGCATGCCGCGACCTAACCGCGTCACACCCTTCGGTGACCTGATCGCCGTCCCCTTCAGGATCTGTGCCTTCATGGGCAACCGCGGCTGCCTGACGGGCAAGTCGCACGACATCGGCACGCGGCGGTGGGCCTCGCGGGCCTGGATCTGTTGCAGCCCCGGCTACAAGCCCAAGACTCCGCTGCCGCTCGACGGCCCCGGACTGAACACGCAGCTGTTCTTCCTCGACGAGGCGACGGCGCTGGCCGCCGGGCATCGCCCCTGCGCGCTCTGCCGGCGCGCCGACTTCGAGCGCTTCCGCCGCCATTGGGCACAGGGCAACGGTTTCGCCACGCCGCCGCGCGCCGCGGAACTGGACGCGCATCTGCACGCCGAGCGCCTCGCCGGCCACACCGCCGCGCTGGCCACCCTGCCGGACGGCGCCATGGTCGAACTGTTGCAGAGTCCGGGCACGGCGTGGCTGGTGCACGGCGCCGGGCTGCACGCCTGGACGCCGGCCGGCTACACCGACCACCAACCGCGCGGCGATGGCGAAGCGCGCCTGCTGACGCCGCCCTCGACGGTGGCGGCGCTGGCCGATGGCTATCGGCCGCACACCCTTCTCCCCGCCTGACGGAGACCCCATGCACGAGATGGCGCTGTGCCGGAACATCATCGAGATGATCGGCGAACAGGCGGAGACGCAAGGCTTCCGCACGGTGAAAGCCATCCGCCTGATCATCGGCACGCTTTCCCACGTCGAGCCCGAAGCGCTAGAGTTCGGCTTCGACGTGGCGAGCCGCGGCACGCTGGCGGAAGGCGCCAAACTGGAGATCGAACGGCCCGGCGGGCAGGCCTTCTGCATGGTCTGCGAGACGACGGTGCCGCTGGCGCAGCGCTTCGACCCGTGCCCGCGATGCGACGGCCACCAGCTGGTCGTCACCGGCGGCGAGGAGATGCGCGTCAAAGAACTGGAGGTCGAGTGATGTGCACGGTCTGCGGCTGCGGCGAAGGCGAGACGAAGGTCGAAGGGCACGCCCACGGGCACCATGACCACAACCATGGCGACCACGACCATGGCGGCCACGAGCACGTGCTGCCCGACGGCACCGTGGTCCATCACAGCCACGGCCATCACCACCATCATCACCATGGGCATCACGACCACGGCCATCACCATCACGAGGCGATCGACCTCGGCCGCGGCCCGGCGGGCACCGAGGTGCCGGGGATGAGCCAGACGCGGCTGGTCCAGATCGAACAGGACATTCTCGCCAAGAACGACAGCTTCGCGACGGTGAACCGGCAACTGTTCGCCGCCAAGCGGGCGTTCGTGCTCAACCTCATGTCCAGCCCCGGCTCGGGCAAGACGACGCTGCTGGCGCGCACGCTGACCGACCTCAGGGGCCGCTTCCCGGTGGCGGTGATCGAGGGCGACCAGCAGACGAGCTTCGACGCCGACCGCATCCGCGCCACCGGCGCCCCGGCCATCCAGATCAACACCGGCAAGGGCTGCCACCTCGACGCCCAGATGGTGACGCAGGCGCTGGGCAAGCTCGGCACGCCGCAGGACGGCGTGCTGTTCATCGAGAACGTCGGCAATCTGGTCTGCCCGGCCGGCTTCGACCTGGGCGAGGCGCATAAGGTGGTGGTGCTGTCGGTGACCGAGGGCGAGGACAAGCCGCTCAAGTACCCGAACATGTTCGCGGCCGCCGACCTGCTGGTCGTCACCAAGGTGGATTTGCTGCCGCACCTCAGCTTCGACGTCGAGCGGATGATCGCCTACGCCCTCCAGCTCAAACCCGGCCTGGAGGTCCTGCAAGTCTCCGCCACCTCCGGTGCCGGTCTGGAGGCATGGTACGCCTGGATCGAAGCAGGGTTGGCCATGGCGAAGCGGGGATGACGGGAAAAGTTGCTAGGGACTTCAGTCCCATAGTAACCTTTCCTTCGCCGCCGCATCGGGTTGATCACCGGAATGAGACACAACCCCGAACAGCGTTTCATAGTGTTTCATAGTGTTACATCCGAACGGTTCCGGGTCCGCGTCCGCGGTCAGGTGCAGGGGGTGGGCTTCCGCCCGTACGTGTACGCGTTGGCCCACGCGTACGGCCTGACCGGCTGGGTGCTGAACGATGGCGAAGGCGTGCTGCTGGAGGTGCAAGGGGCGGACACCCAGAGCTTCCTGCACGCCCTGCCCACCAATCCGCCGCCGCTCGCCCGCATCGACGCGGTGGAATCGCAGCTCGTCCCCGCCGTCCCCGACGAGGCCGGCTTCACCATCCGCGCCAGCGACCCGACGCAGCGCGTCACCACCGCGGTGACCGCCGACGCCGCCGTCTGCCCGGCCTGCCTCGCCGAACTGTTCGACCCCGCCGACCGGCGCTATCGCTACCCGTTCCTCACCTGCACGCACTGCGGGCCGCGCTTCACCATCACCCGCCGGCTGCCCTACGACCGGCCGCAGACGTCCATGGCCGGCTTCCCGCTGTGCGCCGCCTGCGCCGCCGAGTACCACGCCCCCGCCGACCGCCGCTTTCACGCCCAGCCCACCGCCTGCCCGGCCTGCGGCCCGCGCCTGTCGCATTCCATCGCGGACATTCTGACAGCCATCAAGGCAGGAAAGATCGTCGCGCTGAAGGGTCTTGGCGGCTTCCACCTCGCCTGCGACGCGACCAACGCCGAGGCGGTCGAGCGCCTGCGCCGGCTCAAGCAGCGCAACGGTAAGCCCTTCGCCCTGATGGTCGCCAACACGGCGTCGACGGAACGGTTCGTCGAGGTGGAGGATCAGGAACGGAAGCTGCTGGAAGGCCTGGCGCGCCCGATCGTGCTGCTGCGCCGCAAGATCGGGGCGCCGGATCTCCCCAGGGACATCGCCCCCGACCTCGCATGGCTGGGCGTCATGCTGCCCTACACGCCGCTGCATTACCTGCTGTTCCACGAGGCCGCCGGCCGCCCCGCCGGCACGGCGTGGCTGGAGGAGCCGCAGGATCTCACTCTGGTGATGACCTCGGCCAACCCCGGCGGCGAACCCCTCGCCACCGGCAACGACGAGGCGCACCGGCGGCTGGCGGGCATCGCTGACCTGATCGTCGACCACGACCGCGCCATCGTCGTGCGCGCCGACGATTCCGTGGTCCGCGTGCTGGCCGGCGCCCCGGCCTTCCTCCGCCGGGCGCGCGGCTACGTGCCGGTGCCGATCCGCCTCCCGCATCCCGTGCCGCCGATCCTGGCGGTCGGCGGGCACCTCAAGGCCACCGTCTGCGTCACCCGCGGCGCGCACGCCTTCCTGTCCCAGCACATCGGCGATTTGGACAACGCCGCCACCATCGGCTTCCTGGAGGAGACCGTCGCCCACCTCCTGCACATCCTGGAGGTCGAGCCGGTCGCCGTCGCCCACGACCTGCACCCGGATTTCCAGAGCACCCGCTTCGCCGAACGCCTCGGCCTTCCCACCCGGCCCGTGCAGCACCACCACGCCCACATCGCCGCCGTGCTGGCCGAGCACGGCGTAACCGGACCGGCGCTGGGCCTGGCGCTGGACGGTTTCGGCCTGGGCGCCGATGGCGGGTCCTGGGGCGGCGAGATGCTGTTGCTGGACGGCGCGCGGTTCGAGCGCATCGGCCACCTCGCCCCGCTCGCCCAGCCCGGCGGCGACACGGCGGCGCGCCAGCCCTGGCGCATGGCGGCAGCCGCCCTCGCCCGCCTGGGACGCGCCGACGAGATCGCCCCGCGCCTCGGCGCGCACGGCCCGGCCGAGGGCGTGCGCCGGATGATCGAGGCGGGCTTCAATGCGCCGCAGACCAGTTCGTGCGGGCGCTGGTTCGACGCCGCCTGCGGCCTGCTCGGCGTGCGGGCGGTGGCCGGCTTCGAGGGTGAGGCGCCGATGGCGCTGGAATCCCTGGTGCGCCGCCCCACCGTCGCCGAGGGCGCCTGGACGGTGAATGGCGGCGTGCTCGACCCGGCGCCATTGCTGGAGCGGTTGCTGCACGTCAATGCGGCGGAGGGGGCCGACCTGTTTCATGGTACGCTGACGGCGGCGCTGGTGGACTGGGCGATGCCGGAACTGACGGCGCGCCGGTTCGACCGGATCGCGCTGGGCGGCGGCTGCCTGATGAACGGCGTGCTGGCGCAGCGGCTGGTGTCCGCCTTCGCGGCGCGCGGCGTGACGGCGCTGCTGCCGCGGCAGGCACCGGCCAACGACGGCGGCCTGAGCCTCGGTCAAGCATGGCTCGCCGCGCTGAGTGTGATGCAGGAGGACTGAACGAATGTGCCTAGCCGTTCCCGCCCGCGTCGTCGCGCTGCTGGAGGACGACCGCGCCACGGTGAACCTGGGCGGCGTGACCATGCCCGTCTCACTGGCGCTGGTGGAGGGGGTTGCGGTGGACGACTACGTCATCGTCCACGTCGGCTACGCGCTGACCCGCCTCGACCGCGCCGAGGCCGAGAAGACGCTGGCCCTGCTGGCCGAGGCCGGCGTGGCGCAGACGGGTGATGCCGTTGCCGGGGCCGTAGGGCAGTGATACCCTTCCCGCCATGAGCAAGCCGCAGCCCCAGCCTGACCGCCCCACCGAGTGGGACCCCGTCTACGGCGACAAGGAGGCCTTCCTGAAGGCCGTCCGCGAGGGGTTGGCGTCCCTTGATGCCGGCCACTATGTTGACGACGAGGATGTGTGGACCTGGGTGGACAGCTGGGACACAGACCATGAACTGCCGCCGCCGGAGGTGAAACGGCGCGCTCCCAGGCAACGCTGACCTCCGCCGTGCCGCGTCGGGTCATCTGGTCGCCCGAAGCGCTGGGCATCCTCTTCCAGATTCGGGAGTTCACCACGCGGCGCTGGGGCGGCCGCGCCGGTCGCGATGTCCTCGCCCGGCGACGTGGAGATTGTCCGTATCTGGCACGGCGCCCAGCACCGCGACGACGACGGCACATTAGAATGATAGGCTGCCCATGACCGCCAACCGCCTGTTCACCCGCAAGCTCGACCTCGCCAACGGCTCCGTGGACATGAGCCACGGCTCGGGCGGCAAGGCCATGGCCCAGCTGGTGCGCGAGCTGTTCGCCGCCGCCTTCGCCAATCCGTACCTCGACCAGCAGAACGACCAAGCGGCGTTCGACGCGCCGGCCGGGCGCATGGTGGTGACCACCGACGGATTCGTCGTCTCGCCGCTGTTCTTCCCCGGCGGCGACATCGGCTCGCTGGCGGTGCACGGCACAGTCAACGACGTGGCGATGGCCGGCGCCAAGCCGCTCTACCTCACCGCCGGCTTCATCCTGGAGGAGGGCTTCCCGCTGGCCGACCTCGCGCGCATCGTCGCCAGCATGGCGGCGGCGTCGAAGGAGGCCGGCGTCCCGGTGGTGACCGGCGACACCAAGGTGGTCGAGCGCGGCAAGGGCGACGGCGTCTTCATCACCACCACCGGCATCGGCGTGATTCCCCCCGGCGTGGCGCCGTCCGGCGAGCGGGCGGCGCCCGGCGACGTCATCCTGGTCAGCGGCACCATGGGCGACCACGGCGTGGCCATCATGTCCACCCGCGAGAACCTGACCTTCGAGACCGCCATCGTCTCCGACAGCGCGGCGCTGCACACGCTGGTGGCCGACATGGTCGCGGCCGTCCCCGACGTGCACGTGCTGCGCGACCCGACCCGCGGCGGGCTGGCGACCACGCTCAACGAGATCGCCCACCAGTCCCAGGTCGGCATGCTGATCCGCGAGGCGGACGTGCCGCTGCGCGGCGAAGTGGCGGCGGCGTGCGAGCTGCTCGGCCTCGACCCGCTGTACGTCGCCAACGAGGGCAAGCTGATCGCCGTCTGCGCCGCGGCGGACGCCGACCGCCTGCTGGCCGTCCTGCGCGCCCATCCCCTGGGCCGCGACGCGGCCATCATCGGCACCGTGCACGAGGACCCGCACCACTTCGTGCAGATGGAGACGCGCTTTGGCGGCAAGCGCATTGTCGATTGGCTGAGCGGCGAGCAATTGCCCCGGATCTGCTGACACCCCGAAAGTATTCACCCCATCGCATGGCAAGAAAACGCGTCGGCGTTACGGCGCCTGCCCTCCTTGCCACCTGGAAGAACATTGCGGACACCGAGTCTTCCTCTTGTCCAGCGCGTTACTCCCTGGCTCCCTTTCGCGCCACCAAGGCACGGAAGGGATTCCCCGAGCGAACACGAGGACGCGATGGCGACTCTGCAGAACATCCCATTGGCCGGTATGACCTCCACCGATCTGGCAAGGCGGCTGGCGCCACCGCGGCCGTTGCGGGTCAACCGGCTGAAGCGGGTTTTCGACGTGGTGGGGGCGCTCGGGCTGCTGGGGCTGTTCGGGGTGCTGATGCTGCTGATCGCCCTGCTGATCCTGCTCGACGGCGGCCCGGCGGTGTTCGGGCATCGGCGCGTCGGCGCCGATGGGCGCGCCTTCACCTGCTGGAAGTTCCGCTCCATGGTCGTCGATGCGCATGGGGTGTTCGAGGCGCTGTTGCGCCGCGACCCGCAGGCGCGCGCCGAATGGGCCGCCACCCACAAGCTGAAGAACGACCCGCGCGTCACCCGAATCGGCCGATTCCTGCGGCGCACCAGTCTGGACGAGCTGCCGCAGCTCTTCAACGTGCTGAAGGGCGAGATGAGTCTGGTCGGCCCGCGCCCCATCGTCGACGCCGAGGTGGCGCGCTATCGCACCTGCTTCGCCTTCTACACGCAGTGCCGGCCGGGCCTGACCGGGCTGTGGCAGGTCAGCGGCCGCAACGACGTCGATTACGGCCGGCGCGTCCAGCTCGACACCGCCTACGTCTTCGGCTGGAGCTTCTGGGGCGACATCGCGATCATGCTGAAGACCGCCCGCGTCATGGTGTCGGGCCGCGGCGCCTACTAAAGCTGTGATTTTTGTGGGAACGCGCTGGGCAAACCGCACGTCCCGTTCCCATGTACTTTGCCGGACGCTGCGCCCTTCCGGGCCAATTTGAGATCGGCGGTGCGCCATGCTACCTTGCGGGCGGGTTGCCGGGACCCGGGTGCGGCGTTACGGCGCGCCAGCGTGTTTCCGGCGTTGAGACAATGCGTGGTGCGATGACGTCGATGACCAGCAACAGGCCGGTGGGACCGGTCAGCCGAGAGGGGCGCAGAATGGCGAGACTGCTGGTGGCGTTGCTGCTGCTGATGGTGGGCTCCGGCACGGCGTGCGCGGTGGGGCCGGCCGGGCGCGCCGACGTCAGCACCGCGCTCGAACGCTACCGGCACGAGTTCGCCAAGGTGCGCCCCAGCGGCACCCAGCTCGCCACCACCGACCGCAACTACATCCTGTTCGCCGACGTGTTGCGCCGCGTGCTGAGCGAGCACGTCAAGCCCTCCGACCCGCAGGTGCTGGTCGACAAGGCGGTGCAGGGCCTTCAGAAGAAGAAGAAGGAAGAGCCCGGCGCCAACGACCGCGCGCTGACCGAGGGTGCGCTCGACACCATGCTGACCTCGCTCGACCCTTATTCGAGCTTCCTCGACTCCGAGCACTTCCGCTACATGCGCGAACAGACGCAGGGCGAGTTCGGCGGCCTCGGCATCGAGGTCACCATGGACGACGAATCGGGGATGGTCCGTGTCGTCAGCCCGATCGACGGCTCGCCCGCCTCGCGCGCCGGCCTGCGCACCGGCGACCTCATCTCCAAGATCGACGAGCAGGCGGTGAAGGGCCTGAACCTGCGCGACGCGGTGGCCCGCATGCGCGGCCCGGTCGGCACCTCGGTGGCGCTGACGCTGCGGCGAAGCAACAGCGAGGCGCCCGTGCGGGTGTCGCTGACCCGCGCCGTGGTCAAGATCCAGCCCGTGCGTTACCGGCTGGAGGGCGACGTGGCCTACATCCGCATCGCCGCCTTCAACCAGCAGACCGCCCACAGCCTGGACGAGGCGGTGGAGGACATGCGCCGGCAGACCGGCGGCAAGCTGGCCGGCGCGGTGATCGACCTGCGCAACAACCCCGGCGGGCTGCTCGATCAGGCGGTCAACGTCGCCGACCGCTTCCTGGAGGCGGTGGAGATCGTCTCGGTGCGCGGCCGCGACCCGGACGAGAACCGCCGCTACGGCGGCACGCCGGGCGACCTGATGCCCGGACTGCCGCTGGTGGTGCTGATCAACAGCGGCTCGGCCTCGGCGTCGGAGATCGTCGCCGGCGCCTTGCAGGACCACAACCGCGCCCTGCTGTTCGGCGCGCGCAGCTATGGCAAGGGCTCGGTGCAGACCATCTCGTCGCTGACCGGCGAGGTCGGCATCCGGCTGACCACGGCGCGCTATTTCCGGCCGTCCGGCGGGCTGGTGGATTGCTTCGGCATCTCGCCGAACCTGGAGATCAAGCCGGCCGGTCCGCCGCCGCCGCCGGGCGCCCCGCCCGGCGCCGCCAACGCCGAGGAAACCCACCCCGACCCGGCGACCTGCGACGCAAGCGCCACCCCGCCGCCGCCGCCGCGCAGTTGGCGCATGGAGGATCTGTGCCCCGAGGTGGCGATGTCCGGCACGCCGAAGCCGGAGGACGACCGCCCCCTGCAATGCGCCGTCGCCGCCATCCGCACCCGCCTGACTGGCGCGCTGGCCGGCCGGTAGGCACGGCGTCGCCGACCGTCATCGTTCGTCGGCTCCAGGCTGGCGGATGATGACGGCGGGCTCCGAGCGCCGGCCGTATCATGCGGCACCCGCATCACCTCAACTCCCCAGGGCCATGTGGTTCCAAGCCAAGCGTGAAGGTAGCCATATGGGGTGACGAGCGACACCAGCGGGAAAGGTTGCAACTTGACAGCCTCCGTTCGGGCCGCACATCAAGCAAAGACGGCTAGCTGTTGAAGTTCGGCGTTGCCAATACCGGTAACCTGCCATGACTGCCTACAGTTCTCATGAGCCCTCTCGAAGCCACTGGATACGCAGCGGCGTCTTAACCACAGTCGCGCTGATCGTGCTGGCCGCCGGAACCGGGGTGTGGTTGTGGCTTGACCGCGCAAACACACTTCATGCAGGAGAGCGATCGGCAGGAGCGCTTAGCCGGGTGCTCGAGGAGCAGACGGTCCGCGGCCTCCAGGCCGTCGATTTGACGCTGACGGGCATCATCGACGCGCTGACGCTGAGCCCCGGACTCGGCGATCACAACCCGGCCTTCGAGGACACGTTGCGCGGGCGCCTGAAGGCACTGCCCGAGATCCGCGCGCTCTTCGTCATCGGCCCCGATGGCTTCATCACCCAGGACACCGATCACCCCAACACGCCTCACATCGCCCTCGCGGATCGTGATTACTTCAAAGCTCACGTGGCCGACCCCAGCCCCGCCCTGCGCATCGGCAAGCCGCTTATCAGCCGGTCGGTGCAGCGCTGGTTCGTCAGCGTCAGCCGCCGCATCACCCGCCCGGACGGCAGCTTCGGCGGTATCGCCGTCGCCGCGGTGGAGCCTCCCTACTTCGAGCGGTTCTTCCGCGAACTGGACCTCGGGGACCACGACCGCATCGCCCTGTACCGGCGCGACGGTATCCTGCTCGTCGGCTCCCCCTACGACGAAAAGGCGATCGGGAAAGACAACTCGACGCGGACTCTGTTCCAGAAGCACCTGCCCGAGACCGCGAACGGAACCTATCGGGCCCTCAGCCCGCTCGATCAAACCCCGCGTCTCGTCAGTTACCGCTCAATCAGCGGCTTCCCGCTGGTCGTCGCCGTCGCCTTGGCCGAGGATGATCTCCTCGCCGGATGGCGGCGAAACGCCACCGTCACCGTGGCCGCGGCGGGGCTGGTGGCAATCCTGCTCATCCTGCTGGTCTCACTGTCGGTCCGGCGGCGAACCGAACGGGACCGAGCCCAGCAGCTTCAGGCGCAGGCCCGCGAAGACTCGCTCCGCACAGCCCTCAAAATGGCCACGGTGCTGGAAAGCACGACCGACGCCGTCCTCGACGTGGACCGCACCTGGCGCGTGACTTTCATGAACGAACGCGCACGGACGCTCCTTCCGGGCGGCCGGGATGCGACGGGCCAAGGCTTCTGGGAAGCCTATCCTGAACTCGTCAGCACCAACGTCGCGACGCGCTTCCAAGAAGTCATGGAGGTGAATGCACCCTGTGAGCTCGAGGTCACCGGACCGTTGAGCGGACGTGTGTTCTTCGCACGGGCGTTTCCATCACGCGAAGGCATGGCGGTCTTCTTCCAGGACATCACGGAGCGCCGGCAGGCCGAACAGGAGCGCAAGGGGTTGGCCCGGGAACTCGAAAAGGAGCGGATGCTGCTGAAGGGCGTGCTCGCGCACTTGCCCTCGGGCGTGTTCGCGGCGGCCGCGCCGGACGGACGGCGCCTGCTGCACAACGCGGCGCTGGAGCGCCTCCTCGGCCATCCCGTCCACGACGCCCAAGGCGTGAATGACTACGCAAAGTTCGGAGCCGTCCACCCGGACGGCTCCCCGTACGCACCCGAGGAGTACCCGCTGCTCCGGGCACTGCTGCACGACGAGGAGGTCGCCCAGGAGGAGATGCTCTACCGCCGCGGCGACGGAAGCCTGACCACCTTCGCCATCAGTGCGGCGCCGGTGCGCGACACGGACGGGCGGACGGTGATGGCGGTCCTCACCCTCCAGGATATCGCCGAGCGCAAGCGCATGGAGGAGGCGCTGCGCCGAGGCGAGGAGCGGCTGAAGGAGAACCTGACGCTGCTGGACACCATCATCGAATCCTCCCCCGACCCGATCTTCGTCAAGGACATGGAGGGACGGTACATCGTGGCGAACGCCGCAACCGGGTTCGTGCACGGCAAGGAGCGCAACCAGTTGATCGGCGTCCCCGAGCAGGATCGCGCCTCCTTCGAGAACGGTGCCGAGGTGCGGGACAACGACCGCCAAATCATGCGGTCCGGCCAAGCCGTGACGTGCGAGGAGGTGGTGTTCAGCAAGGGCCACGGGGAGACGCGCTGCTACCTGTCCACCAAGACGCCGTTGCGCGACGACACCGGCCGCGTCGTCGGCATCATCGGCATTTCCCGCGACATCACCGACCTGAAGCGCATCGAAACGGCGCAGCGGTCCAGCGAGACGCGTTACCGCGGTTTGGTGGAGACGCAGGCCGACCTGATCGTGCGGATCGGCCCCGACGGACGCTTTACCTTCGTGAACGACACGGCGTGCCGGACGCTCGGCCCGTTGCGCGACGAACTCCTGAAGTCTCCGTGGACCCAGTTCGTCCACCCGGACGACCACGAGGCGATCAGGGCGGCCATCGAGGAGACGAAGACTGCGCTGGACCACCGGAGTACGGTGGAGGCCCGCATCCTGACGGTGGACGGCATCCGCTGGTTCGCCTGGGAGGGCTGTGCGATCTTCGACGAGGCCGGCCATTTCGTCGAGAAGCAGTCGGTCGGCCGCGACATCACCGAGCGCAAGGCCATGGAGGACGCGCTGCGCCGGGCCAAGGAGGAGGCCGAACGGGCGAGCCTGGCGAAGTCCAAGTTCCTGGCCGCGGCAAGCCATGATCTGCGCCAACCCTTGCAGTCGATCTTCCTCTTCGCCGCCGCCTTGCACGGCCAAGTGTCCACGGAGCGCGGCCGGAGCGCCTTGGACACGCTGGAGCGCAACCTTGAAGCCCTGAAGGGGCTGCTGGACAGCTTGTTCGATGTCTCCCGCCTGGACGCCGAGGTGATCCGCCCGACCGTCGAAGATGTCCTGCTGGCTCCCGTGCTCGACCAGATCGGCGCCTCGTTCGCGCCGATCGCCAGGGGCAAGGGGCTGGACTTCAAGGTGGACGTCCCGGCAAATGTGGTGGTGCGCAGCGACCGCCATCTCCTTGGTCGTATGGTCCGCAATCTGATCGAGAACGCCATCAAATACACCGAGCAGGGGAGCATCCACCTGGAGTGCCGCGTCGTCGGTGTCCGCGCCCATCTTGCGGTGCATGACACCGGCATCGGCATTGCTCCCGACCAGCAGGACCTGGTCTTCGTGGAGTTCCATCAGGTCGCCAACCCGGAGCGCGACCGGAACAAGGGTCTGGGCCTGGGGCTGTCGATCGTGCAGCGGCTGTCCAAGCTGCTCGACCATCCGGTGTCCATGCGCTCGGTGCCGGGGCGAGGCTCCGTGTTCACGGTGGATGTCCCGCTTGGCGAAACCCGTGCGGTGCGCCCGTCGGAACCGTTCGCGGCGGTGGCGCCGAACGGGGGCGGGCGCTTGGCCGTCCTGATCGACGACGAGGCCGACGTGCTGCTGGGATTGCGGGAGATCGTCCGTGATTGGGGGTACGACACCATAACCGGCACCTCGGCCGAGCAAGCACGGGAGCGGCTCAGAATGGATGGCCGGACCCCGGCGGTCATCGTGAGCGACTACCGGCTGGCGGAGAACCGCACCGGCGTCGATGCGGTGCTTCTGGTCCGTGAGCAGGTCGGCGCCATGGTGCCAGGGGTGATCCTGACCGGCGACACCGGGCCGGAGTTGCGGGCCGAAGCCGCCAAGCAGGGACTGGGAATCGTCATCAAGCCAGTGACGCCGCGCCTGCTGCATGAGACGCTCAAGAAACTCCTGGGCGAGGCGGCATAGCGAACTGCGGCGCGGTAGACCGGCGGAGCGGCTCCGCGTGGAACCAACGGACTGTCGCGCCCCTCTTGGAGGGAGTGGTGGGCCCGGCCGGAGGGCGCACCGCACCATTAATGCCATTACATTTCAATCAGTTAACGAGCGGCGCCTCTCAATTTGTGTGGTGGCTTTGTGTGGAGACCACACCCTGCGGCATGCTGTCGCAGCGTTGACGACCTCCGGTCATGCGGTTTCCCGACGACGACACCCAGGAGCCCCCTCCCCCCGCCCGAATGAAAAAGCCTCTGCCCCCAGGGGCTCCGGCTTTGCCCGCCGGCTGGCGGGCCGGCGGACACTTCCGCGACCGGATGACGTCAACTCGTTTACGCGCCCGGATTTGCGAGGACGACCGCACTGGCACGCGCCGGCCCACCCGACGCCGCCCCCGCTTACGCACATGCCCCCAGCGGCCAAAGTTGCGCTGTCGACGGCGCTTTTAGCCGCTGGGGACATGCTCCGCTGCGCTCCGGCCCCGCCTGTCGGCGGGACTGGAAAGCGGGGGCGGCGAGCGCGAGAAGACGAGACTCCAATTACGAAGACGAGACTCGAATTACGAAGACAAGACACATACGAGCACGGATGCTTTAAGCAATTCGCCCTCGCAAACAAGTCTTGCTACGGCATAAATGTTGGTTGGCATCTGCAAAAATTGCATAACTACCTCTCAGAGTGTGTGATATTATGTTGTCGTTGGCAAAATTGGCCACGCTGATGGGAGAAATGATTATGTCGGAACCTTTGACGGGCAAGGCGGGGATTAAGTGGGTCAGATACGGCGCCCCCGTGAGCAGCGCGCCACAGTCGGGCAGCGCGGCGCTGACGTTTCACGATTTCGCACGCGGTCCCGGCGGGCAAATTGCCCACCGGATTGGCATTCCCATCGCACGCTGCCGGTGCTGGCGCGACGTACAGAAAGCGTTCAGGGCCCTGCTCGACTGCAACGCTGAGGAGGCCGACGCGAATATGCAGCGTGTGCGTGACGCCATCGGCGTGATGTCGTCGAGTGAAGTGGCCATAGCGTGCGCCCTCCTGCATGTCTGCGATTACTCTTGGCTCGCCGATGAGGTGAGCCGCGACAGCATGTGGCAGCGGTTGGACTACGTACACGGCGAGCACCGTCTTGCCGTCGTCGCTGCCATGCTGCGCTGGGATGCCACCGTCACCGCTGATGACGACGAGGTGGACGACCATGGCTGACGCGATGTTGCGCATATGGGGGGCATGGCACGAGTACGACGCAACCGGACGCGGCAGCGTGCCGCTCGGTACGCCCCTCGCCCGCTTCACGCTGGACCACGACGGCCCCGGCTGGACGTGGACGGGCGGCGGGCGGCTGGGCGTGGAGGACCACCGCCCCGGTGCCCTCGCCGCCGCCGAGGTGGCAATCACGGGCACGGACGGCGGCTACATGCGGGACGGCAACGCATATGCGCCGTTGCGGTGGTACCGGCACCGCCAAGGGGTCGAGGCGAATTTCACGCAGCCGCCGGGCGGCAGCAGGAGGACAGTATGAGTAATTATGCGAGGACCACGATGACCGACGGCGAGCATGCGCGGGCGGTCGCCCTCAAGCGCGCGATACGTGCGAAGTGGAATTCCGGGGACCGGACAGCGCCCAGAGAGTGGGACGCGCTGCGCGCGCTGATCGATGCAGCGGGCGACGAAGCGACGCGGCGCTGGTACAGCGACTGGGACGACGAGGGGCCGATGCCGCAGCCGGGCAATGGCGACAGCGAGGGAGGAGCGGCATGAATACGGCGACCTACACCCTGGACGCGGAGGATTTCGCACAGCGAGTCGACGAGGCGAGGACATTTGCGCTCGAAAGCACACGCCGCCTCGACCCAGCGACAGCAGCACGGGTGCTGCTGCGGACCGCGACGCTCGCGGAGCGTGCGATTGAGGGCGCTAACGAGCCCGTGGCAGATGATGACAAGGTTCCGCACTTGCTCTGCGCCGTGGCAGCCGCATGCGGGCTAGTCGGCCACGGCGAGCCGCTCACGCCGTTCGCCGTGGGGCTGCGGTCGGCTGCCGCCGAGGTAGCCGGCGAGACTAAGCGCTGACATTCTGCCAAGGCGGGTCATTCCGTACCCGTGCGCCGGCAACGGCGGCAAAAATACGGAATCCGGGACTGCTCAGCGGTAACGGCGCGAAGATAGGGCGGCTTCAAGCCGCCCTTTTCGTTTCGCGCTCAGATCGGCGGCGTAAATCCGGCAGCGGCGAGCATCCTTACATTCTGCCGACGCGCCCTCAGCGCATCGATGCGGGCCAGCCGCCACGGCTCCACCGCGCCAGAGCGCTCCACGTCGCGGAACGCATGGAGTTCCAACTCAGCGATCTCGCGGTCAATCCGGGCGAGGACGCGCTTAAGATCGGCAGCGTTGCCGCTATCGTCCGTCGCCGCGCGGGCGGCAGCGATGTCGTCGGCCTGATCAGCCCACACGCGCCAGCAGCCGAGCCCGGCAGCGACGCGGGCGCATCCGAGACCACCCGCCCGTGGGACGGGACCGAGCATTTCCGATGGCCAGCCATAGCGGGCCAGCGCTTCAAGCAGCGAGAGGGGGATGGGGTCTTCAGCCACGGTCGCACCCTCTCTCAATGTCGGTCGTCACATTGCGCGGGCGCACCCGCGCCAGCGTCAGCGGGTGGTAGCGGATCGAGGCCGAGCAACGCTCTATCTCGCGGCATCGTCACCGCTGCGTTCAGCACACGATAGAGGAACTTGCTGCTCTCCGGATCGCGACGAGCGGCGGCGAGCACCGAACTGCCGACGACGATCTTGCGGCGCGTGTCGATTTTTCGCTGGTCCTGGCCGAGCCGCGCCAGCGCTTGCTCTGCACGAACGCGCCTCGCCTCAGCAAGTCGCTTCCGCTCCGACAAATCGCCGTCGTCGAGACTCGCGAGCCAGTCGGCCACCTCGTCCTCCGAAATTGTCATGCTCTCTCTCCCGCATGCGGTCACGGACCTCAGATGGACTGTATGTGCGGGCATTCCGGCGCGGCGGTAGAGCCGCAGCGGGGCACCCGGAAAATTTCGGCCACCAGCCAAGCCTCAGTAAGGGACAAGCCCCGGAAGGGCGCACTTATGGGTTTCAACCATCACAAGCGAGAGTTGAAACCCGTGCGCCCTCCGGGGGCAGCCGGCGGCGCAGTTTCCAACGGTCAGAGCAAAAACGAGGAGGGAAGGGCGAATGCCGGAACACGACAATCAATACCACCTATCCGTGAAGCCAATCGGTCGGGCCGGCGGACGCTCCGCCGTCGCCGCAGCGGCCTACAGATCCGGCGCGCTTCTGGAGGACCAGCGGACGGGCGAAACGTTCGACTACAGCCGCCGCCATGGTGTCGTGTTCAGCGAAATCGTCGTGCCGCCGGCATGCGCATGGGCGCAGGATCGCGCCGCGCTATGGAACCGCCTGGAAGCCAAGACAAGAGCCAACGGCAGGGTGGCCACCGAGTTGGAGTTGGCCCTTCCGGCAACGCTGACCCATGCGCAGCGCGTCGAGTTGATCCGCGACCTTGCCGCCGAACTCGCGGCAACTGGTGTTGCCGTGGACGCGAACATTCACGCCCCACACCCACGCCAGCACCAGGAAGCCGCCGACCTTCCCGGCGGCGACCCCAGGAATTTTCACGCCCACGTGATGGTGTCTCACCTCCCCATCGGTCCCGATGGGCCGGGCAAGAGGGTGTCCGACCTCTTCAACGGGCCAGAACGTGTCACCGCCATCCGCGCCCGATGGGCTGAACTCGTGAATCGCGCCTATGAGCGCGCGGGGCAGGATCTACGGCAGGACGCGCGCTCCTTCCGGGACCGGGGCATCACTCAGGAGCCCACGAAGCACCTTGGGCCGCAGGCCATCGCCATCGAGAGGAAGGGGACACGGACAGAGCGCGGCGACCAGCACCGCGCCCGCACGGAACGGCGGCGCGCCACCAAAGCGGTTGCGGCGTTCGACCGAGAAAAACAACGCCGCCGACCCGCGCAACCTGCCGGCATCCGCCCCGTTGAGCGCGCGGCCCTGACCGAGGAGCAGCGCCAGCGCCGCGCCGCCGGCTACAAGGCGCGCCTGTTGGCCGGGCGATACGGCCCGCTGGACGACTTTCCGCGCATTGCCGACACGGTGCGCCGGCTCGACCTGGACGCCCAGGACGGCCCGCGCGTCATCTTCAACGACGGTTCCACCGTCGACGACCACGGCGACCGCATCACCATCACAGGCGCGTGGCAGGGGCGAGGCCGAGGCCGCGCCGACCCGTCCGTCACGGCGATCGGCGGCATGATCGCGCTCGCACGGGCCAAAGGCTGGCAGGCGATCAACCTCACCGGACCAGACGATTTCAAACAGCGCGCGGCCCGCGCCGCCGTTGCCGCCGGCCTGGAGGTGACCAATCCCGAACTCCGGCACATCGTCGAGCAAGAACGGCGGCGCCTCGCCACCGAACGCGCAGCGGCGACCGACAGCCAGGTCAAGCAGCCGGCTGCAGATGCAGCCGGCGAGTACGCCCGCGCCGCAGCCACCGCACACAGCCGGGGCGATCTCAAAAACGTCCGCGCCGTGTTCGCGACATGCCCGCCGGCACTGCGGCAGCGCGTCGGCGATCTCCTGGACCAGCGCGCCGCAACGCTGGCCCAACGCGCGCCGTCGGACGACCTGGACGCACGGATGGCCAGCAGCCGGGCCGACGCGTTGGCGCGGCTGTGGAGCGACCTGGACGCCCCCACTTCGGCGCCAGCAGAGCCGGCGCGGGTAGAAGGCCATCCGCCCGCCACGCTTCGTACCCTGGCCGAACGCGCGGCCAGCAGTCGCCGCGCCGCCCTGGAGGGCACCGCCGACCCATACGACGCAGGCCGAGACGACACAGCGTTGCGGCATGCCGTGCGCCGGGCATCTTTAGAAGACCGGGAAGTAGCCTTACACGCCCTCCGTCATGACCAGCGTGCCCGCGACACCCTGGCCGACGCCATCGCCATCGCTGAAGACCACGAGCGCGGCACCCACGGCATGACCGCCGAGGAGCGAGCGGCACGCCGGCTCAACCACCCCCAGGAAACGTCGCAGAAGCAGAGCCAGGAGGAGGCGCAGGCAGAGCACCGACCGGAGCCGCCGAATCCGGTTCCGCCGTGGCTCGACCCGACCTTCAGGAAGGCTGGCGGCGATACCAGCAACGACACAGGGGCAGCATGACAGCAACAACACATGACAAACGAACAATGATGTTGGCATTACACCCGCATGTCACCGAGCATCGACGGCACAATCATACAATTTTGAGTAAACTAGTTGACGCCTCACAGTTGACGGAACTTTCGCGTCTATATCAACGCTTCGCGCGTTCCGAAAAAATTACTTAGTGACGAATCATCAAAAAGATTTGTGCGAAGCCATCTGCTACACTGGCAGGCGCCGCACAAAAAAACCACCGCGAGGCATAACCTCTTGGTGGTTTTTTCTTCGTGGCTCCGATCAACTCTGCTGGCAGGCGGGGCGGCGATCGGAGGTCGGCTGATGATGATTTGATGATTATAGGATAACACGCGCGGCGCGGCAACGTTATTTAGTCCGTAGCCTCCGAAATCCTCATCCACCATCACAGTCGTCTCCGGTTGTCGCCCCACGAAGGGGGCATGATGCCGTTTGATGATGCTGGTTTTCTCACCGTTTCGCGCGACTGGCGCGCCGAAACACACGCGATGTTCGCGCGGCTACGCAGCCGCGACGAGCAACGGCAAGCCGCCCGGTCGAGGCTGTCGCCGATGGCGCGCGCGTTGTTCAACGGCCTGCGCAGCCCGGCGAAATACGATCCTCACGCGGACCTGCGCAGCCCCGCCGAGGCGTTCTCCGCGCTCTATGCCGCGCTGTCGCCCAAACAGCGGCGCGCGGCGGGCGGCGAGTGGGTGCGGCGGACGCGTCACACCGACAGCGAGACCCACGCGGCGGAGGCCCTTTACAACGAGATCGTCGTCCCACTCGCTACCACCCGGCGTTTCCAGGTATCGGACGACCCGGAGACGTGCCAACGGGCGGCATTGGAACACATCGCGTGCGGGTACGACGGTACCCGCATTTGGTCGCTGGCTTGCGCGCTGGCCGACATGACCGCCGCCGACCTCGCCGCGATTCCCGAAGAGGAGCGGACCCCGGACCAGCGGCGCCAAACCGATCCGCACTTCCACGCCCGTGCAATCAAGAAGCGCGCCCGTTTTGCCCATGCTCACGCCGATGTCGTGCTCGGGTTGGTCGGGGGCAAACGGGGACGGGCGGTGGTGTCTGATGAGGTCGCCGAGGCATACGAGGAGCAACAGGCTCGCACCCGTGAGTGGCTGGCAGGGTCATACGCCGTGCCGCTGGACGCCGCCGGGACGCCCGACGCCATCCGGGCCATGCCGATGGCGGACATCGCCGACCGCGCCACCGCCGCCCGCAATGCGCGGCGCTACACCCAGGCGCTGGGCATGCAGGAGGTAGCACGGCGGCTTGGGTGGCGCGTGGTTTTCATTACGCTGACGCTGCCTGCCGAGTTTCACGTCGGCGCCACCAAGGGTCGGCGGGGCGACCCGAAAAACACGTCCGAGCATGCGGCGATGGCTATGCAGGGCATGTGGCACCGGGCCGTCAACCTGTTCCAGAAATGGAGCATCCCCCTTTTCGCGTTCATCGTCGCTGAGTTCCACGACAGCAGCACCCTACACCGCCACGTCATTGCGTGCGTGCCCGAGGAGCGCATTGACGATGTGGCAACCGCGCTGACCGGCGGGCCGATGCCAGACGAGGGATGCGACGGCTGCCGGCACGGCGTCTACATCGACGATTGGAACCTTGGACCGTACCGCAGCGACGTGAAGCACGCTGTCGTCGCCGACGATCTCCGCAAGCAGGCGCGGGCGGTGCGCGCGGAAATCCAAAGTCTCCTGGCCGACTCCCGTGAGGCGCTGGCCGGTTGGACCCGGCAGACGGCACGGGAGATGAGCGCCCGGCACGGCGGGACCAAGGACGAGATGCGCACCCGCTGGCACGCGCAGCACCTCGCCCTCGTCGCGCGCGAACGCGAGTTGCTGGACGCATTCACCGAAGCGTCGGACAACGCGGTGCGCGGCGCCTTCGCCGCCTCCCGGATCAACATCCGGGTGTTGCAGCCGGAGGGCGACGTGCTGCTGGACCGGGCCGGGCAGCCGATGCCCGACGCCAGGGGCGAGCCCAAGCGGGCCGCCTCGCTGGCATCGTACATCTTGCCGTACCTCAACCCTGCCCTGTGCCCGGAATACGCCGCCGCAGCGTGGGCGCATGGCGTCCGCCGATCTTCCATGGTCGGCCTGCGGGCTGGCTTGCAAGCCGACTGGCATTACCTCTACACGAGCGACCCGGACTCGCTGGCCGACATGCCGCTGGCGCAGCACGTCGCCAGGGCGCTGTCCGAGCAGAGATACGGCGACGCGCTGCTGGACATGCACGCATTCACGGCGGTTGGCTTTGTCGTTGACGCGGAGGGGCCAACCCACACGCTTCAACCGGTGAGAGAGGAACGGGTTGGACGCTACGGCGAGGCGTACCAGCGACGCGCCGGGGTGGCCGAGGTGGCAGTGGACGCCGATGCGGACTGCCCGCATGTCTGGCGTCGGGACTACGGCGTGGAGTCGACGCGACCGTTCACCCCACCCGCCGTGGCGGCCCAACTAGGGACAATCCGGCGCGGCGGGTTGCACGTGCTGGTCACCGCCGCCGAGCATGCCGCGCTGACAGGCGCCGGACACCTGGACGGCGCGGAGGTAGCCGCCGCCCTCCAGGCACAGCACACCGATAAGGCGGCCCGGCGCTGCGAGCGGTCCCGTACCAGCGCGGCGCGCCTCTATGCCGCGGCGTGGGCGACGCTTGACTGGCGAAATCACAACGCCCCGCCACCCCTCCCGCTTCCCCTGCCCCCACTGGTCGAGGAGACGACAGCCACCGAGCCGCTGGTGGACGACGCGGCGGCGGACACGCTGGCCGAGGTGCGCAGGGTGTTTCCGGGTGCCATGCTGATCGGCCTCGTGGAGGCTACCCCCGTCGGTGAGCCCTCGGTGCAGTTGCGCATGAGTTACACAAGGGGAGTGGTTCGGGATAGACCGCAGCCATCCGGCTGACCCTCGGAACCTGAAAACAAAATTACAAAAACGGACGGATGCGACTCCGCAAGATTGCGGGGATCGGAGGCGGTTGCCCGATTGCTCCCCAAGGTGCCCGCCACCGCCTCCGATCCACCGTCAGCGTCACGGACGTGCCACCGTCCGCCAGATGCGAGGAAGACGGAGCCGGTCTTCGCCATGCTCGCGACAAGCCGGTGCGATGGCTCCGCATACGAACGGCATAGCCTCATTGGCGGCGCAAAGGAAAAATCAGGAAAGGGAGATGCCAAAAACCAACGAGAATCTTTGCAAGAAATTCTCCATAGCATTTCCTGCGGTAAACGTCATCTTATGCGATGGGCGATTCATGTCATTGAGATCTATGTAGACTATTCCAGAACCATCGGCCCACTTCTCATAGCGAATTCCGCGGATGTCACCGGACTGATATGTTTTATCTTCGATATAAAGTTCTTTCTTGTTTACATCAACTTTCACGCCACGGAGAGACATGATACCATCACTACCAACTTCACTACTTTCCCCAGTCTTCATCATAACTATAAAGATGAAGATAACAGCGCAAAACCCCAGAGCACCAAGAACAACCCCATTCATCTATACCTCCCTGTGATCGTCGGATAAAATCGCTACTTTGTCAGCCTACTTTCTCATCACCCCATGCCCAGAAATAGTTTTCTGTCACCTTGGCTCTACTCCAACGTGTGTTTTATTCTACTATTCCGCGCGCAAAGTCGTTGGGCATGTTTACGTAAGCAACATCGCGATGTCAACACGTCGCAATATAGTCGTTCGCGACACATTGTCTCGCAGGCATGCTTATGGTTCAGGCCAGGATCGTCTCTACAAAGGCATTTTATGATGGCGGGCCGATCGTTGCATGCAATGGCGCCCCCGTTCACAAGCACGACCGAGGGCGGAGCCTCGCAAACGCAGGGATCGGAGGCGGCTGTGCGGGCGATACGGCGTCAGTCCGCACTGTCGTCTTCGACCTCCCGTTGCCACTCCGACAGGTCAACCTCCTGCAACTTTTTGATTGCCTTCAGATCAATCTTATCAATCTCTCGCCGTAGTTTCTGGATGAAATGTCCATCACCGTAATCCCGACCAACGCCCCCATATCCAGAATGGCCCGTGATCGCATCGCGTTTTTCTTCGTCTTTCGTTTTGACACGCAACCAATCCTTGTAGGCATGCCTCACTGAGTGCAGGCATTTTTTGTTGGAATGGACGCCCGCGAGCCGGAGTATGCGATTCCAACGCTTGGACGCTGGGTCTGTGTGCGGCGCCATCACCCCGTCCACCTTGCGCCAGTACCGGGGCCATAGCGGGCCGTCCGGGCGTCCCTGTACCCAGGCAACGAAGTCGGCCCGAATGTCACGGTGGATCGGAACGACCCGAATGGACGGCTCGTTCTTGACCCGTCGGTGGTCCTGGTCATGGATTACGACGCAGGGTCCGCCGCCTCTCACGACGACATCTGCCTTGCGCATCTGTGAAATTTCGCCAAGGCGGGCGCCAGTATACACGAGCAATTTCCACAGCCAATAGTCCCGATCCTCCAACGGAATCTGCACCTTTTCAATTTCTGAGATCAGGAACGGCAACCTCTTCTTCTTGCCCTTCTTCCTCTTGATTTTTATGTTTAGTCTCGCGACAGGGTTTGGTTCGGACAAATGCCCGTGGTTGATGGCAACTTCCAGGATTGACCGAATCCCAGTGAGCAGTTTGTTGACCGTCGCCGGGGTACGCGGTGTTCCCTTCGCAGTCATATGTGACCGCAGGCGGTCCTTGTAGGCGATCATAGCCGCTTTGGTGATGTCCCTCACCGGCATGTCGCCGTGCAGGGATGTGAATTCCTTCACGGCGGTCACCCACTCCCTCCGCGTCCTCGGCGCGATGTCGGGATTCTCCGTGAGATACAGCGCATGCGCGTCGGTAAGGGTGAATTCCTCGGACGAAGATGCCGGGGGAGGCGGTGGAACGGCCTTACCCTCTACGCGATCCAGCGCCGCCAACACCTCGTCGGGTGCCACCACCGAATCGGACGCGAGCGCAGCAATGGGGCGCTCCTGCTGCCCTGGCAGCAATGCGGGAATGCGGTGGGCGTAGAGCGCGCGCACCCGTAGCGCCTCCCACTCAGCGTCCGAGTGTCCGTCCGCCCAGGCGCGAGCCGAGGCGCGCTGTTCCTCAAGGCGTTCCTCATAGGCCGCATCAGCATCGGCAGCAATCTGCGCCTCAAGCGCCAACGCCTCGCGCAACCGCCGGACGATGTCGGGCGTAGCCGGCCCGGTCAGCCCGTAGCGCTCCATGACCGGACGGTATGCATCCGGCGGCGGAAGGGTGCGGGCTTCCGCAAAGGCCGCCTCCCATTCCGGAAGAAGCCGGTTCCGCGTCCTCCGCGCCGTGACGACGTCCGATGTGCCAAGCGCGCGTTCCAGATGGGAGCGTCCGCCGAAATGGCTCTGCACATCGGACGGCACACGGAGTCGCAGATATAGCCTGCCGCCCCGCTCGACGATGTGCCTCCAGTCACCTGCCTTGGGCTTGCCCGCCCTCGTCTTCCGTCCCGCCACGACCGCCTCCGAAACGCGCTGTGTGGAGGCATTGTGTGGAGATCCACACGCCAAATCCACAGCGTTTTCAACGGCTCCAGGCGGATCAAGGCTTCTGAGAGAAGGTGGTGGGCCTGGCCGGATTCGAACCGACGACAACACCGTTATGAGCGGCGCGTTCTAACCGCTGAACTACAGGCCCACGAGAGCAGGGAATGTGGCGGCAAACCAAGCCGCGCGCAACCCCGGAGTGCGCCCTCCGCAAACGAAACGGGGGCCGAAAGGCCCCCGTCCGTATCATCCCTACCCAAACTCCGGATCAGGTGTCCAGGAAGCTGCGCAGCTTGCGCGAACGGCTCGGGTGCTTCAGCTTGCGCAACGCCTTCGCCTCGATCTGGCGGATGCGCTCGCGGGTCACGTTGAACTGCTGGCCGACCTCTTCCAGCGTATGGTCGGTGTTCATGCCGATGCCGAAGCGCATGCGCAGAACCCGCTCCTCGCGCGGCGTCAGCGAAGCCAGCACCCGCGTCGTCGTCTCGCGCAGGTTCGCCTGGATCGCCGCGTCGAGCGGCAGGACCGCGTTCTTGTCCTCGATGAAATCGCCGAGGTGCGAATCCTCCTCGTCGCCGATCGGCGTCTCGAGGGAGATCGGCTCCTTGGCGATCTTCAGGACCTTGCGGACCTTCTCCAACGGCATCATCAGACGCTCGGCCAGCTCCTCCGGGGTCGGCTCGCGGCCGATCTCGTGCAGCATCTGGCGGGACGTGCGCACCAGCTTGTTGATCGTCTCGATCATGTGCACCGGAATGCGGATGGTGCGCGCCTGATCGGCGATCGAGCGGGTGATGGCCTGCCGGATCCACCACGTCGCGTAGGTCGAGAACTTGTAGCCGCGCCGGTACTCGAACTTGTCCACCGCCTTCATCAGGCCGATGTTGCCCTCCTGGATCAGGTCCAGGAACTGCAAACCGCGGTTCGTGTACTTCTTGGCGATGGAGATGACGAGGCGCAGGTTGGCCTCCACCATCTCCTTCTTGGCCCGGCTGGCTTCCTTCTCGCCCTTCTGGACGGTCGAGACGATGCGGCGGAACTCGTTGATCGGCACGCGCGACTCGTCGGCGATGCCGCCCACGGCCTCACGCGTCTTCGTGATCTCGGCACCGTACTTCTCGGCGTACTTGCCCCAGGTCTTGGGGTTCAGGCCGCGGATGCGCTCCAGCCAGTTCGGGTCCAGCTCGTGGCCGAAGTACTGGTTCAGGAAGTCCTCGCGCTTGACCCGGCACTCGGTCGCCATGCGCAGCAGCTTGCCCTCATAGCCGGTCAGCTTGCGGTTCAGGCCGTAGAGCTGCTCGACCAGTTGCTCGATGCGCTGGTTGTTCAGGCGGACGGTGTTCATCAGCTCGACCATTTCGGCCTTGAGCTTCTCGTACTTCTTGTCCGACTGCTTGGTCACGTCCTCGCCGCGCTGCATGGCGGTCAGGCGCTGTTCGTGCACCTTGTGCAGCTTGTCGTAGGTCGCCTTGATCTTCTCGAAGGTCTCCAGCACCTGCGGCTTCAGCGCGGCCTCCATGGCCGACAGGGACATGTTGTTGTCCTCGTCGCCTTCGCCTTCGCCGTCGCCTTCGGCACCCGGCTCGCGCTCGTCGCCGCCTTCGGCGCGGGCACCCTCCGGTTCATCGCCCTCGGCCGGTTCGGCGCCGGGGGCCAGCCCCTCGGCCGGCACCACGCCGTCCGGCAGGCCCTCGCCGTCCGGGCCGCCGCCGTAGGTGGCGTCCAGGTCGATGATGTCGCGCAGCAGCATCTTCCCTTCCATGAGGGAATCGTGCCACTCGATGATGGCGCGGATGGTCAGCGGCGATTCGCAGATCGCGCCGATCATCATCTCGCGGCCGGCTTCGATGCGCTTGGCGATGGCGATTTCGCCCTCGCGGCTCAGCAGTTCGACCGAGCCCATCTCGCGCAGGTACATGCGCACCGGGTCGTCGGTGCGGCCGATGTCGTCGTCGTCCAGGTTGCCCGCCGAGCGGCCCTCGCCGTCCGCCGCGGCTTCCGCGTTGGCGGCGTCGTCCTGCTCTTCGGACTCCACGATGTTGATGCCCATCTCGGACAGCATCGCCATCGTGTCTTCGATCTGCTCGGAAGACGAGGAGTCGGGCGGCAAGGCGGAGTTCAGCTCGTCGTAGGTGACGTAGCCGCGCTCCTTGCCTTTGGCGATCATCTTCTTGACGGCCAACCCCATGCCATCCATCAGAGGACCGTCACCGGACTCTTCCCGGTTTTCGGACGATTCGACGCTGTTCGCTGCTTTCGTGGCCATGCGACTGCTGCCCCCGCACTACCCCAGATAAAGAAAAGACGACACGAAGCCGCGGCGGTCACACCGCGCCGTTCGTTCCGCCAACCGAATTTTTCCAACCAAACCAAGATTGGCCTGAACCAACACCCGGCCCCGCTTTTTTTTCCGTCCAAAGCCCCGTTCCGCCACCACAACAGTGGTTACGACGCATTGTCGTCGAGGTCCGTGTCATCCATCCCCATTCCGACCTTGATGACCTCCTGCAGGAGAGCCAACATCCGCGCGTACGTTTCGTCACTGTACTCGCGCTCCAGCGTCTCCCTCACGTCCCTCAGTTCGGCAGCGACCCGCTCGTGATGCAGGTGCCCCCAGGTCGGCCACCAGCCCCGCCGCGCTTCCTCCAGGGATGCGTCCGGCCGGGCGAAGCGCCCATGGTCATAGGTCGACTCGCTTAGCAATGATGCCAAAATGGTATCGAAGCCCGCGGAAGACAAATGGCTTTCGACAGCCGCGGCGTCAAGCCCCGAGTCGCTCCCTGAGTCGGCAGAAAGCACTCCAATGGCCGCTTGCCGCAGCTCTTCGAGCGGTCCGGGCGGAAAAGCCAGCATTCCCAGCGATTCCCCCACCTCATCGAACAACTCTGGGTGGTTGACGATGGTGGCGAGCATAACTTTTTCGCGCACATGCTCCTGCACTGGCCGGCCCACCCTCCCCCGCACATGCCCCGGCGGAGGCGAGGTGCGCAGCCCCGGCTCGCCCACCTGGTGCCTTTGCGGCTTCCGAGTCGCGCCGCGCGGACCCGGTTGCCATGGGGTTTTCGCCGGTCCGGCGGGGCGCTTCCAGGCGAACGCCTCGTCCACCCGCCGGCGCATGTCGGTGCGGTAGAAGGACTGCACGGTGCGGTCGGCGATCTGGTCGCAGCGCGCCTCCAGCGCCGCCTTGATGGCGGCCTTGGTCTCCGGGCTGTCGGTGCGCTTGCCTTCGGTCTCCATGCGCCAGACCGCCTCGGCCAGCGGGATCGCCGCTTCCAGCATGCCGCGCATGGCTTTGGCGCCGTGGGCGCGGATCAGGCTGTCGGGGTCCTCGCCCTCCGGCAGGAAGACGACGCGGGCGGAATGGCCGGGGGCGAGGTGCGGCAGGATGCGGTCCACCGCCCGCCACGCGGCGCGCCGGCCGGCCTTGTCGCCGTCGAAGCAGAGGTACGGCTCCTTCTCCGCACCGGGGATGAGCTTCCACAGCTCCTGGATCTGCGTCTCGGTCAGCGCGGTGCCGAGCGGCGCCACCGCCCCCTCGAAGCCGGCGCGCACCAGGGCGATGACGTCCATATAGCCTTCGGCGACGACCACCGGCTGCCCGTCGCCCGCCGCCTGCCGGGCGCGGGACAGACCGTAGAGCAGCGTGCCCTTGTGAAAGAGCGGCGTGTCGGCGGTGTTGATGTATTTCGGCCCGTCACCCTCCAGCAGGCGGGCGCCGAACGCCACCACCTGCCCGCGCCGGTCGGCCACCGGAAAGATCACCCGGTTGCGGAAGAAGCTGTAGGGCGCGCGGCCGTCCTCCGGCCGCTTCAGCAGGCCGGCGGTGACCATGTCGTCGTCGGAGAAGCCCTGAGCGAGCAGATGCTGGCGCAACGCCCCGCGGTCGGGCGGCGCGAAGCCCAGGCGGAAGCGGGAGATCGTCTCGTCGTCGAGGCCGCGGCGGCGGAAGTACTCGAACCCGGCGCGCCCGCCCGGCGCCATCAACTGCTGCTCGAACCAGCGGCAGGCCTGCTCGACGAGGTCGTTGAGGGTCTTGCGGCGTTCGTAGCGCTGCTTGTCCTCGTCCGACGGGCGCGGCACCGGCAGCCCGGCCTCCGACGCCAGCGCCTCCACAGCTTCGGGGAACGCCATGTTGTCGTGGCGCATGACGAAGCCGATGATGTCGCCATGGGCCCCACAGCCAAAACAATGAAAGAACCCCTTCTGGTCGTTGACGTAGAAGGACGGCGTCTTCTCATTGTGGAACGGGCACGGCGCCTTGTACTCCCGGCCGGCGCGGAGCAGGCGCATGCGCTTGCCGATCACGTCGGACAGCGCCAGACGAACGCGCAGTTCCTCCAGGAATTGGGGCGGGAAGGCCATCGGGGTCCGGTCAAACGGGCGAGAAGGGCCGTACGCTATAGCAGAACGGTTAAGGTCCCGTCATCGGACACCGGGCTGCCCCCATATCCCCTCTCCCGCCCCGGGAGAGGGAGGGGAACGGGAAAGAAGACTCACCCTCCCGAAAGCTGCTGCTTGATCAGGCCGCTGGCCTTGCCGAAGTCCATCTGGCCGGCGTAGCGGGCGCGCAGTTCGGCCATCACCTTGCCCATGTCCTTCACCGACGCAGCACCGGTCTCGGCGATGATCGCCTTGATGGCCTCCACCGCCTCCGATTCGGACATCTGCTTGGGCAGGAAGCTCTCGATCACCTGGATCTCCGCGCGTTCCTTGTCGGCCAGTTCCTGGCGGCCGCCCTGCTCGTACAGCGCGACGGACTCCTGGCGCTGCTTGATCATGCCCTGGAGCATGCCGAGGATCTCCGAGTCCTCGAGGCCGGTGGTGACGCCCTTGCCGCGCGCCTCGATGTCCTTGTCCTTGAGCTTGGCGAGGATCATGCGCACGGTGGACAGGGTGCCCTGCTCCTTCGCCCGCATGGCGTCTTTCATGGCTTCGTTGAAGCGGTTGCGCAGCATGATCGTCCTCGTTCGTCGGCTTCAGTTCAGCAAGGCGCACCAGATAGCGCATTCCTCCCGCCGCATCCAGCATCCCCGCCCCGCGAAACCCTGCTGCGAGAAACGAGGGGGTGGAAATCCTGCGGCCATTCGTCATATAGGTTGACCGGCCCACCGCTCCTGTCTATTCGAAGCCCGCTTGCCCCCGCGCCCTGACCGGAACGGGGGCCTTCAGGCGCGAGCGCGTGCGCCCCGCGGAATGCTATGCCGACGCTGTTCCGCGTGCAGTGGATATGTCGCCCGCGGCAGGCGTTGTGAAGGTGCGGACCCGATGCCCGATAGCAATTCCCCCGAACTCTACACCGGTGTGCTCGTCCTTGCCGATGGAACGGTCTTCCGTGGCCGCGGCATCGGCGCCATCGGGGATTCGGTGGGCGAGGTCTGCTTCAACACCTCGATGACCGGCTATCAGGAAATCCTGACCGACCCCAGCTACGCCGGGCAGATCATCACCTTCACCTTCCCGCACATCGGCAACGTCGGCGCCAACCCCGAGGACATCGAGACGGTGACCCCGGCGGCGCGCGGCCTGATCCTGCGCGCCGACATCACCGATCCGTCGAACTGGCGCTCCACCCGCCATCTGGACGATTGGCTGAAGAGCTTCGGCCTGATCGGTCTGGCCGGCATCGACACCCGCCGCCTGACCCGCCGCATCCGCGACTTGGGCGCCCCGAACGGCGTCGTCGCGCACGACCCGAAGGGCAACTTCGACCTCGACGCGCTGCGCGCCAAGGCCGCCGGCTGGCCGGGGCTGGAGGGCATGGACCTCGCCAAGGAGGTCTCCTGCCGCCAGACCTACTCCTGGACCGAGGCGGCCTGGACCATGGGCAAGGGCTACGCGACGCAGGAGAACCCGCGTTTCCACGTGGTCGCCATCGACTTCGGCGCCAAGCAGAACATCCTGCGCTGCCTGGCCGACGCCGGCTGCAAGGTGACGGTCGTCCCCGGCAACGCGACGGCCGAGGACGTGATGCGCCACAAGCCCGACGGCGTGTTCCTCTCCAACGGCCCCGGCGACCCCGCCGCCACCGGCGAATACGCCGTGCCGACCATCAAGGCGCTGATCGACACCGGCGTGCCGATGTTCGGCATCTGCCTCGGCCACCAGATGCTGTCGCTGGCGCTGGGCGGCCGGACGGCGAAGATGGAGCGCGGCCACCGCGGCGCCAACCATCCGGTCAAGGACCTCGCGACGGGCCGCGTCGAGATCACCAGCCAGAACCACGGCTTCGTGGTGCTGCCGGAGAGCCTGCCGGCCGACGTCGAGGTGACGCACGTCAGCCTGTTCGACCAGACCAACGAGGGCATCCGCCTGAAGGGCAAGCCGGTCTTCTCGGTGCAGTACCACCCCGAGGCGTCGCCCGGCCCGCAGGACAGCCATTACCTGTTCCGCCGCTTCGTCGACCTGATGGACGGCAAGCCGCTGCCCTGACGCCGATCAAGACCGTGAGCCAGGCGTTCACCAGGGAGTCCGACGGGGACGATGACGACGGCGCCGAGGGCGCGCCGGCGATCCCCAAGGGCGTGAAGAACTACATCACGCCGGGCGGCTTCCAGCGCTTGCAGGACGAACTGAAGCACCTGCTGCGCGTCGAGCGCCCGCGGGTGGTCGAGGTGGTGTCGTGGGCCGCCGGCAACGGCGACCGCTCGGAGAACGGCGACTATCTGTACGGCAAGAAGCGGCTGCGCGAGATCGACCGGCGCATCCGCTTCCTGACCAAGCGCATGGAAGCCGCCGAGGTGGTCGATCCCGAGCGGCAGACCAACCGCGACCGCGTGTTCTTCGGCGCCACCGTCACCTACGCCAACGAGGACGGCGCCGAGCGCACCGTCACCATCGTCGGCATCGACGAGACGGACACCGACAAGGGCCACGTCAGCTGGATCTCCCCCATCGCCCGCGCGCTGCTGAAGGCGCAGGAGGGCGATGTCGTGGCGCTGCGCACCCCGGCGGGGGTGGAGAACATCGAGGTGGTCGAGATTTCCTATCCGACCTGATTCCTATCGCTCCCCTGGGGAGAGGGTGTCTTCGTCCGCGGCGTCTCGCGCTTGATCCCTCCAAAAGCCGTCGCCCCGCCGCGCGTCCCCGGCGAGGTGCCGGGCTGGCCGACGTCCGCATCATCCTTGGTCCGCGTGCCGGCCCGATCCGCCGCGGGATCGTCCAAGTTCCGCTCTCCCGCGCCCTGCGGCTCGGCGCACACCAGACCGTCGACCGCCCGGCGAGCATCGCCGGCACGGCCGCCCTGGGAGACAATGGTCCTGCCCATGGGAAACCTCCCGTCTCGAAAGCCGGCACCGGGGCTAGCGAAGCACCAGCATGCTGAGCACCAGAAGCACGACCACCACCAGCAGCGCCACCATCGGCATCGTCACGCCGCCGACCGTCCAGCCCCCGTCCGCCGCCGAAGGCGAGACGCGCGGCGGACTCGTCACCCGCGGGCGATTGCCGTCCAGCACCGGATCGCCACGCAACGGTGCGTCGCGGGTGTGCTGCGGCGCCCCGGCCGCGTCCGGCGGGGGCATGTGGTTGGGTGCGTGTCGGGGAGTGCTGCCGTCGTCCATCTCAGCCCCCGTGCCGGCCCTGTTCCGACGCAGTTCCGTTCTCGCCAGCCAACAGGTGGCCCCCGATCAAGGTTCCACCCCATTATCCAGGCGCAAATGTGTCCGGGCTGGACGTAAGCCGAAGTCCGAGGATTCTTGTCTGAAGCAGAATTCACACGGATTACACGGATTACACGGATTTAAACACGGATTTTTTGACGCTTGCAGCGCATCGGCGTTCCTGCAAGCCGCTGCTGCGCAGGATCTAAAAAAAATCCGTGTAATCCGTGTTCAACTCCCCAAAATCCGTGTGAATTCTGTTGTTCGCACCATGCCTACTCCGCCATCGCCCGCAGATCCATACCGGCGGCACGGCGTTCCTCGGCGATCAGCTTCAGCATGGTCGCGACCGAGATCGAGCTGAGCGTCGCGCGGGCGATGTCCTCGATCTCCTCCAGCACGCTGCCCAGCGCGCGGCCCTCCGGCGTGGTATCGCCGGGCTCGCGGGTGTCGTTGTGGGCGGAGTCCACCTCTTCGAACAGGCGGATCAGGTCGAGCAGCGTGATGCGCTTGGCGTTGCCGGTAAAGCGGTAGCCGCCGCCGGCCCCGCGCACCGCCTCCACCAGCCCGGCGCGGCCCAGCGAGCGCAGCACCTTGGACAGGTGGTTGACCGAGATGTCGAAGCGCTCGGCGATGTCGGCCGCCGAGAACTGCTTCTCCGGGTCGGACGCCAGTTCGAGGATGGCGTAGAGCGCGAAGCGCGTGGCCTTTTGCAGTCTCATCGCTAGAGGCTCTTTTCCAGTTCGATGAAGGGGCCGGCCCGCATGCCCTGGCTGCGGAAGAACGACATCAGCAACGTCGCCTCCTTCGACAGCATGGTGCGCACCTTTTTCACGCCAGCCAGCCGGAAGCACGCACAGATCGAGTCGAACAGATGCGAGCCGACGCCCAGCAACCGTGTGCCCGGCTTGACGTTGACGGCGAAGATCCAGCCGGACGGCGGCGAGCCGAACTCCCACGCCCGCACCTCGCCGACGATGAAGCCAACGGGCTGCTCGCCATGCTCGGCGATCAGGAAGAACCGGTCCTGGGCGCGCCGGCCATAGCGCTCGAACAGGTCGCTCCAGTACGCGGGCTTCTCTAGCCCCGTCGTCTCGGCGTCCAGCGCGATCACCGCCGGCACGTCGGACGGTTCCGCCGGCCTCACGCGCAGCGCTGTGTCGTGCTCTTGTGTGATAGAAGAATTCTGGTGCGACATTGCTGATATCCGGCCGCCGACGCGTCCAACGGGTGCGCCGCCGGGCCTCTAAGACCGAGCGAAGCGGTTGGATTGATAGCTCAAGGTAGTATGGAAACCCGCCCGCGACAATGGCTCCTGTCTGCCGGAACCACTCCTGCCCAAACGGCACGTTGAACCTCGTGCGTTAATTTGGCATAGTGGTACCATTATGCACAATTGGCGCGGAGGACACCCCAACCGCGCCACAGGGGGAAGGCGCTAGGGAGCCGACATGAAGGCAGCCAACAACAGGGCAAAGCCGAAATCCGTCCCGACCTACTGCTACAACTGCGTGGCGGGACCGGACCTGATGACCGTCGTCGTCGAGGATGGCGTTGCGACCAACATCCGCCCGAACTTCGCCGCCAAGGAGCACCCGGCCGCCGGCCGCGTGTGCGTCAAGGCGTACGGGCTGATCGAGAAGACCTACAACCCGCACCGCATCCAGACTCCGATGCGCCGCACCAACCCCAAAAAGGGCCGCGGCGAGGACCCCGGCTTCGTGCCGATCAGCTGGGACGAGGCGCTGGACGCCATCGCGACCAAGCTCAACCACGTCCGCGCCACCGGGCTGCTGGACGAGGCCGGGCTGCCGCGCGTCGCCGCCACCTTCGGGCACGGCGGCACGCCGGCCAGCTACATGGGCACGCTGCCGGCGTGGCTGGCGTCGTGGGGGCCGATCGACTTCAGCTTCGGCTCGGGCCAGGGCGTCAAGTGCGTCCACTCCGAGCACCTCTACGGCGAGTACTGGCACCGCGCCTTCACGGTGTGCGCCGACACGGTGATGACGCGCTACGTCATCTCGTTCGGCACCAACGTCGAGGTGTCGGGCGGCGTGTGCGCCGTCTACCGCCACGCCGACGCCCGCATCCGCGGCATCAAGCGCGTCCAGGTCGAGCCGCACCTGTCGGTGACCGGCGCCGCGTCGGCCGAGTGGGTGCCGATCAAGCCGAAGACCGATGGCGCGCTCCTGCTGTCGCTGATCCACGTGCTGCTGCACGAGGTGCCGCGCGAGAAGCTCGACCTGCCCTTCCTGCGCGACCGCACCGCCTCGCCTTACTTGATCGGCCCGGAGGGCTACTATCTGCGCGACCCCGACAGCGGCAAGCCGCTGCTGTGGGACCTCAAGACCGGCAAGGCCGTCCCGCACGACTCCCCCGGCGCCGAACCGGCATTGGAGGGCCGATTTACCGTCCCGCACGCCGTCGAGCACGGCCCGGACGACACCAAGTGGGAACACCGCGCCGTCGAGGGCCACACCGCCTTCACCGCGATGATCGAGCAGATGGCGCAGTTCTCGCCCGAATGGGCGGAGGGCGTCTGCCAGATCCCCGCCAAGACCGTGCGCCGCGTCGCCAACGAGTACGTGGAGAACGCCTGCGTCGGCCAGACCATCGAGATCGACGGGCAGACCCTGCCCTTCCGCCCGGTGGCGATCACGCTGGGCAAGACGGTCAACAACGGCTGGGGCGCCTACGAGTGCTGCTGGGCGCGCACCATGATGGCGACGCTGGTCGGTGCGCTGGAGGTTCCGGGCGGCACGCTGGGCACCACCGTCCGCCTCAACCGCCCGCACGAGAACCGGCTGAGCAGCGTCAAGCCCGGCGCCGACGGCTTCATGGAGACGAAGTTCAACGCGACCGACTCCGAGAACTGGGCCTCCAAGCCCTCCGGCCGCAACGCCCACAAGACGCTGGTGCCGATCGTCGGCAACTCGTCGTGGAGTCAGGCGCTCGGCCCGACGCACCTCGCCTGGATGTTCCTGCGCGCCACGCCGGAGGGCTGGCCGAAGCCGAGCTTCCCCGACGTCTGGTTCCTGTTCCGCACCAACCCGGCCATCTCCTTCTGGGACACGAAGCAGATGGTCGAGAACATGGCGCGGATGCCCTTCGTGGTCGCCTTCGCCTACACGGTGGACGAGACCAACTGGATGGCCGACATCCTGCTGCCCGACGCCACCGATCTGGAAAGCACCCAGCTCATCCGCGTCGGCGGCACCAAGTTCGTCGAGCAGCACTGGCACCACCAGGGCGTGGCGCTGCGCCAGCCGGCGGTCGAACCGCAGGGCGACGCCCGCGACATGACCTGGATCGCCGGACAGCTCGCCAAGCGCTGCGGCCTCCTTGAGGACTACAACAAGGCGATCAACCGCGGTGCGGCCCTGGTGCCGCTGAAGGGCGAAGGCTACGACTTCACCCTCGACCCCACGGCCGAGCATTCGGTGGACGCCATCTGGGACGCCGAGTGCAAGGCCGCCTGCGCCGCCTTCACCAAGGGTGAGGAGGTGCACGACCTGGACTGGTTCAAGGAGAACGGCCACTTCCTCGTGCCGTTCAAGCGGGTGGACTGGTACCTCTACCCGACCATGGTGAAGCTGGGCCTGCGCTTCGAGTTGCCCTATCAGGAACGCCTGCTGCGCGTCGGCAAGGAGTTGGGTGCCCGCCTGCACGGCGCCGGCATCCACTGGTGGGACGAGCAGCTGCACGAGTACACCGCGCTCCCGGAATGGCACGACGTGCCGAAGAAGTGGGAGGACGCGGTCAGGACGCTGGGCGGCGAGCCCGCCGACTACCCGTTCTGGCTGATCACCACCAAGACCATGCAGTACACCACCGGCAACAACGCCGGCATCCCGCTGATGAACGACGTCGGCAAGAACGTGCGCGACCACGGCGGCGTGCAGATCAACGCCACCACGGCAGCCAGGCTCGGCATCGTCGACGGCGACATGGTGGAGGTGCGCTCGATCACCAACGTGACGCGCGGCAAGGCCATCGTGATCCAGGGGGTGCGTCCCGACACGCTGATCATCCACGGCCAGTTCGATCATTGGGCGACACCCTTCGCCAAGGAGCTGGGCTTCCCCAGCCTCAACACCGTGGCGCCGCTATCGCTCGACCTGACGGACTCCACCGGATCGGGCGCCGACGTGGTCAAGGTGTCGCTCAAGAAGATCCTGCCCGAGATGGTCGGAGGTGCGGCATGACCCGCTATGTGATGGTCGCGGACTTGCGCCGCTGCATCGGCTGCCAGACCTGCACGGCGGCCTGCAAGGTCACCAACGCCACCATGCCCGGCGTGCAGTGGCGCCGCGTCGTGGACATGGAGGTCGGCACCTTCCCCGACGTCCAGCGCGTGTTCATCCCCGTGGGTTGCCAGCACTGCTCCGACCCGCCCTGCATGGAGGTCTGCCCGTCCACCGCGACGGGCAAGCGCGCCGACGGCATCATCACCATCGACTACGATCTGTGCATCGGCTGCTCGTACTGCGCCGTCGCCTGCCCGTACGAGGCCCGCTACAAGGTGGACAAACCAATGTGGGCCTTCGGCGACACGCCGACGGTGGTGGAGAAGCGGCGCTACGACCCGGCGATGATCGGTGTCGCGCAGAAGTGCACCTTCTGCGTCGATACGGTGGATGCCGGTACGGCGAAGGGCCTGACACCGGGCGTCGATCCCGACGCCACGCCGGCCTGCGTCAACTCCTGCATCTCGGGTGCGCTGTCGTTCGGCGACATCGAAGACCCGGACAGCAACGTGTCGAAGCTGCTGCGCGAGAACCAGCACTTCCGCATGCACGAGGACCAGGGGACGAACCCCGGCTTCTATTATCTCTGGGATGGGGCCCAAAAGGGAGCTGGGGCATGAACATCGGAACCGTTCCCAAGCTGCAACGCTCGTGGGACCTGCGGGCGGCGTGCAACTTCATCGGCGGCGGCACCGGCACCGGATTGCTGGTCTTCGCCGCCATCGCCGCGCTGGTCGGCGGACCGTTCGCCGCGGCCGGTCTGCTGGCGCTGGCCTTCATCGGCTTCGGCCTGTCCATGGTCTGGCTGGAGATCGGCAAGCCGCTGCGCGCCATCAACGTCTTCTTCCACCCGCAGACCTCGTGGATGACCCGCGAGGGCATCGTCTCGCTGCCGCTGTTCGGCCTTGCGGCGCTGTCGGTTCTGCTGGCGCTGAGCCGGCCGGAGATGGGCATCGCCGCCGCGCTGCTGATGGCGGCGGCGGCGCTGGTCGGGCTGGGTTTCCTGTACTGCCAAGCGCGCATCCTGCGCGCCGCCAAGGGAATCCGCGCCTGGAGCGAGCCGGCGATACAGCCCTTCATCCTGGCGAGCGGCCTCGCCGAGGGCGCCGGGCTGTATCTGGTGATCGCCGGGCTGGCCGGCACCCGGCCGCTGTGGGCCTACGCGGCGGCGCTGCTGCTGTGCGGCGCGCGCTACGCGGCGTGGCGGCATTACCGCACACAGCTGGACGCCAACGGCGCCCCGGCCGGCACGCTGGCCGTGCTGGCCGAAGCGGAACCGCTGGTGATCGGGGGGCATGCGGTGCCGGCGGCGCTGCTGGCCTTGGCGCTGGTCGGCGTGCTGCCCGATGTGCTGGGCGTGCTGTCCGGCATCGCTCTGACGGTGACGGGCTGGTTCGTCAAGGTGACCATCGTGCTGCGCGCGGCGCGCTCCAACGGCTTCGCCGTGGTCCACACGCCGGTGCGCGGCCGCGGCACCAGCCGGGCCGGCGAGCGCACCGGCTGGCAACTTCCGCAACAGAAGGGCTGAACCATGTTCGAACACACCACACAGATCGGCCGCCTGCTGCACGACGACCACGAGCGTTGCCTGCGGGCGGTGCAGAACCTGGAAACGCTGCTCGCCCGCCAGGGGCCGGGCAAGCCGGCCGACCTGACCGACCCGAAGGTGCGGGCGGTGCTGGTCGAGGCCAAGGGCGTGCTGGCGCAGGAAACCGCCACGCACTTCGCCTTCGAGGAGGAGCACCTGTTCCCCCTGCTGGCCGAGGTCGGCGAGCAGCCGATGGTGCTGACCCTGGTGTCCGAGCATGAAGCCATCGGCCCCATCGCCGAGGATGTCGTGCAGCTGATCACGCAAGCCCTTAAGGCCGGGGCGTTCACGTCCGAGGACTGGACGGAGGTCCACACGCTCGGCCTGGAACTGGCGGAGCGGCAGATCTTCCACGTGCAGAAGGAGGAGATGGGCCTGCTCGCCGGCATCGGCATGATGCTGGAGCCGGACGTGGACTCCCGGCTGGCCGAGACGTACCGGGGGATGAATTAACCCCCTCTCCCGCCCCGGGAGAGGGTGGCCGCCGTGAGGCGGCCGGGTGAGGGTACCGGCGAGGATCCTTGGATTTACCCTCACCCTCCCGCCCTCCGGGCGGGCCCCTCCCTCTCCCGGGACGAGAGAGGGTTCTTACCGTCCCTTCACCACATGCAGCGGGTCGATGTCCGATCCCGTCACGCGCCGGCGATCCGGCTCCACCGCCGTCAACGCCTCCACCGGCCGCACCGTCGCCAGAGAGCGCTCCGTCAGCCGCTGGTATTGCCGCGTCGCCTCGACCTTCCAGGCCATTTCCTGCTCGGTCAGCGCCCGCACGGGCTTCGCCGGTATCCCGGCGGCGAGCCAGCGCGGAGGAATCTCCGCCCCCGCCTTCACGAACGCCTGCGCCGCGACGATGGCGTACTCGCCGATCACCGCGCCGTCGTTGATCACGCTGTTCATCCCCACCATGGCACCCCGGCGGATCGTGCAGCAGTGGAGCACCGCGGAATGCCCGATGTGCCCCTCCGCCTCGATCAGCATGTCGCGCGCCGGGAAACTGTGCAGGACGCAGCCGTCCTGCACGTTCGCATCCGCCTCGATGACGATCCGCCCGAAGTCGCCGCGCAGTGACGCGAACGGCCCTATGTAGCAGCCCGGCCCGACGATCACGTCGCCGATCAGCACCGCCGAGGGGTGCACGTAGCTGGTCGGATCGACCACCGGAACCAGACCGTCGAACGCCCACACCGTCGGCATACCCACCCCTCCGTTCACCCTTGCCGACCCAACGTGGGCGTCGCCGTACCCTCAAGCAACCCCCGGCGCCTTCTTGCGCAGGTCGCGCACGCGGATCGCCTTGCCCTGCGAGCGCGGCAGCTCGCCGGGGCTCAGCACGACGACGCGGCAGCTCACGCCGATGATCGACTTGATGTGGTGCTGCACCTGTTGGCCGATGTGCTCGTAGGCGTCCTGGCTGATGGCGAAGCCGGCCTCGGCCTCGACCTCGACCGTCATGGTGTCGAGCATGCCCTCGCGCTGGATCACCAGCTGGTAGTGTGGCGCGATGTTCGGGAAGCCGACCAGCACCGCCTCGACCTGCGACGGGTACACGTTGACGCCGCGGATGATCATCATGTCGTCGTTGCGCCCGGTCACCCGCAGGATGCGCACGTGGGTGCGCCCGCACGAGCACGGCTCGGCCGACAGCTTGGTGATGTCGCGCGTGCGGTAGCGGATCATCGGCAGCGCCTGCTTGGTCAGCGTGGTGATGACCAGCTCGCCCGTCTCGCCCATGGCCTTGGGCTTCATCGTCTCGGGATCGACGATCTCGAAGAGGAAATGGTCCTCCCAGCCGTGCAGGCCGTCGCGCTCCTGGCACTCCACCGCCACGCCGGGGCCCATGATCTCCGACAGGCCGTAGATGTCGTGGGCGCGCACGCCCAGCCGGTCGTCCAGCGCCTTGCGCATGCCCTCCGACCACGGTTCGGCGCCGCAGATGGCGATCTTCAGCGGCGAGTTCTTGAGGTCCACGCCCTCGGCTTCCGCCACCTCGGCGATGTTCAGCGCGTAGGACGGCGTGGCGCAGAGGATCTGCGCGCCGAAATCCTTGATCAGCACGATCTGCTTCTCGGTGTTGCCGCCGGACATCGGCACCACCGTGCAGCCCAGCCTCTCGGCGCCGTAGTGCATGCCCAGGCCGCCGGTGAACAGCCCATAGCCGTAGGCGTTGTGGATCAGGTTGCCCGGCCGCCCGCCGGCCGAGGCCAGCGAGCGCGCCATCAGCTGCGCCCAGGTGTCCAGGTCGCCCGCCGTGTAGCCGACCACGGTCGGCTTGCCGGTGGTGCCGGACGAGGCGTGCAGCCGGATCACCTCGTTCATCGGCACGGCAAACATGTTGAAGGGGTAGTTGTCGCGCAGGTCCGTCTTCACGGTGAAGGGGAACTTCGCCAGATCCTCCAGCGTCTTCAGATCGTCCGGCACCACGCCGGCCGCCTCGAAGGTGCGGCGGTAGTGGGGCACGTTCTTGTAGGCGCGGCGCACCACCTGCTGCAGGCGCTTGAGCTGGAGATCGGCCAGCTTGTGGCGCGGCATGGTCTCCACGTCGGGCGCGAACATGTAGTCGGCGGTCGTGATGGACATTGCGGTTTCCCCCCTTTGATTTTTTAAGCGCTCGCGCGTTCGAAGCGGCGCAGTTGCTGGACCCGGCGCTCGACCGTCGCCTGGATGTGCTGGACCTGTTCCTCGCTGAGGTGCTTGTACTTGCCGATGCCGGTCAGATAGTCGCGCACCGGCCGCGGCCGGGAGACCGGCCGGGTGAAGCTCAGCCCGGTATCGGCGGTGAACTCCCACAGCGCGAAGAAGTTCGTCTCCACCGCCAGCCGGCACACGTCCGTCGTGCGGTCGGAGCCGAAGCGCCAGCCGGTCGGGCACGGCGCGAAGACGTGCAGGTAGGCCATGCCGGTCTTCGACACCTCGATGGCCTTGTCGAGCTTCTCGTAGAAGTCCTCCAGGAACGCCGTGGCGGCGGTGGCGACGTACGAGCAGTTATGCATCATCATGACCAGCGGCAGGCTCTTCGCCTCGCCGGACTTGCCCTTCAGCCGCTCGCCGACCGGCGTCGTCGATGTCCAGGACCCGTAGGTCGTGGCCGAGGACGCCTGCATGCCGGTGTTCATATAGCCTTCGTTGTCGACGCAGATGTACAGCATCGGCTCGTCGCGCTCGGCCGCCCCGGACAGCGACTGGAACCCGGCGTCCGACGAGCCGCCATCACCGGCCAGCGCCAGCACCTGCACGTCGTCGCGGCCGATGCGGTTGTAGTAGCGCTTGATGCCGGTCAGCATCGACGCGGTGTTGGTCAGCAGCGGGTGGAAGACCGGCACCTTGGTGCCCGTGCGCCCGTTGTAGCCGACCGTCCCCATGCCGGGGATGCAGCCGGGCGGCGTCGCCACCACCGTGTTGCGCCCGACATGGCGCAGCGTGTGGCGGATCAGCAGTTCGGAATTGCAGCCCTGGCAGGCCGCCAAGCCCGGCGCGAACAGATCTTCCTTGTCGGCCACCCGCTTGTGGATGCGCGCCGCGGTGTTGAGCGTCAGCGCGCCGGTCGGGCAGGCCTTGGTGCAGGCCGGATCGCCGCCGCACATGTCGCATTTGGCGACATGCCCGACCTGAGCGTCGTAGGTGATGCCGGCGTAGGCGCAGCCCACCGTGCACAGCAGGCAGTTGACGCACTGGTCCGCATCCCAGGCTATGACGCCGCTCTCACCGTCCTTCGCCAGCGCGGCGGAGGGGCAGTTGCTGACGCATTTCGGATCGCCACACTGGCGGCACAGCGCCAGTTCCCAGGTATCGGCGCTGGCGAGGATATTGATCCGCGAGTGCACCGGGTCGTCGGTGCCCGACTTGGCCTGCGCGCAGGCGGTGACGCACTTCATGCAGCCGTCGCAGTGCTCGGCACGGAAGGCGATGGTCTCGTAGCTGGACATGTTCCGCCCTCCCCTCAGCGCCACAACCGCGACATCAGCGTCCGGCCGGTGTCGAGCGGCGCCGCAACGAACGCCTCCTTGACCGGAGCCAGATCGACGCGGCGGCTGATGAGCTGCCACATCACCCCGGCGTCGATGGGCATGCCCACCGTGCACACGCCGATCAGCCGGCCGCCCTTCAGCGACATGCGGCTGTAGAGCCCGGCCTTGGCATCGAGGCGCGTATGGGTCTCCACCGCCGGATCGCCCTCGCCGGAGATGCCGACGCTCACCGCGTGGCGGCCGAAGAACGGGAACGTGTTGATCGGCAAGCCGCCGACATAGGGCTTGAGGCCCGGATCGCCGGCCATCGCCATGCCGGCGATGCGGCCCTGCTCGACCGCGTCGGGCAGGATGCCGTTGACGATGCGCCCCTCGCCGAAGAAGGCGCGCGCCTGCGCCACGTCGCCGGCCGCCCAGACGTTGGCGGCGCTGGTGCGCATGGTGTCGTCCACCAGAATGCCCTGCTCCACCGCCAGCCCCGAGCCGGTCAGGAAGCCCGTGACCGGCCGCACGCCGGTGCCGATCAGCAGCAGCTCCGCCGGCAGCATCTCGCCGTCGTCCAGAGTGATGGCCGCCGGGTTGCCGTCCTTGCCCTGCACGGATGCCACCGTGCGGCCGAACATCAGGAAGATGCCGCGGTCGCGGAATGCCTGCTCGACGATCTCCGCCGCCGGCGCGTCGAGATAGCCGGGCAGCGCGTGCGGCTGCCGTTCGACCACGACGACCCGCTTTCCGGCCTTGGCCAGCACCTCGGCCGCGTGCAGCCCGACCAGCCCGGCGCCGAGCACCACCGCCGTCTTCACCCCCGCCCCGGCGTCGCGCAGCGCCAGCGCGTCGTCCAGCGTGCGCAGCACGTGGAACGTCACGTCGGCCAAGCCCTCCACCGGCGGCACGGCAGGCGCGGCGCCGGTCGCCAGCAACAGACGCTCGTATTGCAACTCCGCGCCGGACGCCGTGCGGGCGACGGAGTTCGCCGTGTCGATGGACACCACCTCCTCGCCGCAGCGCAAATCCACGTTGCGCTCGGCGAACCACGCCGCGTCCTTCAGCGCGACGCGCTCCGGCTTCGAGCGGCCGGAGACCACATAGGGAAGAATGGTCGGCGAATAGGGCTGGTGCGCCTCGCGGCTCAACATGGTCAGCGAGCCCTCGGCGTCCCAGTGGCGGATCGCCGTCACCGCCTCCAGGCCGGCGTGGCTGGCGCCGACGACGAGGTAGCGGGTGTGCAGCATCGTCGGTCCCCTCAATCGTTCTCGTTGAGCCACACCGGGCCGTCCGGGACTTGGCCCGTAGCCGCGGCGGCAAACGCCATCTCGATGCAGCGCGCGAAATGCCCATCGGTGATGTCGGCACCGGCCAGTCCGCCGATGACGCTGACCGCCGGGATCATGTGCCGCGCCCGGTACAGCGCCCCCAGCGTCTCCTGGTAGAGCGGCCCGGTGTTCCAGCCGTAGCTGACCGCGCGGTCCACCACGGCGATGGCCCGGACCTTGGACAGCGCCCGCGCCAGCGCCTCGACCGGGAAGGGCCGCATCGTCTTCACCTTGATGAGGCCGACCCGCTTGCCGGCGGTGCGCAGCGCGTCCACCGCGTCCTTGGCCGCCCCGGTCATCGAGCCGATGGTGACCAGCGCCACCTCGGCGTCGTCCAGCCGGTACTCCTCGACCAGCGGCGCGTGGTAGCGGCCGGTGAGGCGGCCCCACTCCGCGTGCACGTCCTCGATGACGCGCAGCGCGTTCTGCATGCCGTTGCACAGACCCTTGCGGTAGCGCACGAACATCGACGGCCCCGGCCCGCCCGACCCGCCGGTCAGCGGGTCGATGGCCATCGGCCGCTGCGGGTCGAGCGCCGCGTGCCAGTTCACGTCCTTGACGCCGAGGAACCCGTCCACGTCGGCCTGCCCCGGCATCTCGGCGCGCGCCACGCCGTAGCTCAGGTAGTTGCCGTCATGGTTGACGTTGACCGGCAGCATCACGTCGCGGTGCTCGGCGATGCGGTAGGCCATGATGGTGGTGTCCAGCACCTCCTGCACGGAGTCGCAGTACATGTGTATCCAGCCGCAGTCGCGCACCGTCATGGCGTCCTGCTGGCCGCCCCAGACGCATTGCGGGGTGAGCATGTCGCGCGTCACCAGCGAGGCCACCATGGGCAGCCGCAGGCCCGGCGTGCGGACGTACGGCTCGAACATGAAGGCGAGGCCGGGGCCGCAGGTGGCCGTGTAGGTCCGCGCCCCCGCCAGCGCCGCCCCCTGGAGCGCCGAGAGCACGCTGTGCTCCCCCTCCAGGTTCAGCAGCTCGGCGTCCAGCGTGCCGTCGGCAATGAACTGCGAGACGTACTCGACCAGCGAGGATTGCGGCGTGATCGGGTAGACCGCCACCACGTCGGGCCTCGAGAGCACCACACCCCAGGCGGCGGCCTCGTTGCCGTCGCAGACGATGGTGCGGGGCTTGTTTGACAGCAGGGCGGCGTCAGCCATCGGAATCCTCCACCATGGCGATGGCGCGGTGCGGGCACTCGCTGGCGCAGATGCCGCAGCCCTTGCAGACGCGCAGATCGACGTCGAACCACGCCGGCTTCTCGACGATGCATTGCACCGGGCAGTACAGCCAGCACACCGCGCACTTCACGCATTTCGCCCGGTCCACCACCGGCTTCACCGCCCGCCAGTCGCCGGGCAGCATCGTCGTCATCTCGGTGGCGACCGGGCAGAGATCGTTTGGAATCGCCTCAGGCTCGGGCTTCATAGCCGCCCTCCGTGCGCCGGTAGATTTTGGTTTCGTTGTAGCCGCGCTCGACCGCCGCGAGGTTCTGCGTCAGCCCGGCGTCGCGGAAGTCCGCCGCCTCGATACCGTCCTTCAGCGCCTCCAGCGACACCAGCCCGGTCGCCCGCGCAAATGCGCCAAGCATTACCGAATTCGTGATCGGCCGCTTGAAGATGCCCATGGCGATGCCGACCGCGTCGCACATGCCAACCGTTTCAACGGTTTCGGGCAGAGCCAGCTCTTCGACCGGCCGCCGGCTGGCCTGCACCAGCGTGCCGTTGTCGGCCATGCCGTCGAAGATGTTGACCGCGCGCCCGACCGTCGGGTCGATGCACAGCAGCGTGTTGGGGTGGTAGATGTTGGTCATGGCGCGGATTTCGCGCTCGTCCACGCGCAGGCAGGCCGACACCGGCGCGCCGCGCCGCTCGAACCCGAAGGACGGGATGGCGACGGCGTACTTGCCAGCGGCGGCCAGGGCCTTGGCGAGGATCTCGGCGGCGAGCACAGTGCCCTGCCCGCCGCGTCCGTGAATGCGGATCTCGTGCATGGAGTCTCCCCTCGGGCGGACGCCGTCACGGCGCCCGCCCGCCGGTGCGGACATGGGATGTCAGACGAGCGCGGCGACCTTGGCGGCCTTGGCCTTCAGACGCTCCGCCGTCTTCGACACGCTGACGATGAAGCGGCCGTGCTTGCCTTTGGCGATCTTGTCCAGAGGATCGCGGGCGAGGATCTCCAGCGTCACCGCCGGGCCGTTCACCTCGGCCACCGTAACCGTGATGTCCACCCACATGCCGACCAGCGTCGGGGCCATATGGTCCAGCTCGACTCGCGTGCCGACGCTGTCCTCGCCCTCATCCAGATGTTCCAGCAGGAAGTCGCGGCAGGTCACCTCGATGTCGCGGACCAGTTCCGGCGTCGCGTAGACGCGCCCCTCCTCGCCCATGAAGCCGATGGTGCGGTCACGGTCGATGACGATGCGCTTGGTGGTGCTGATACCGGCGTTCAGGCTGGCCTTCATAATGCGTTTCCTCTTGCGTTTTTTTGGCGGCGTTGGTTGCCGAAGGGCGCTTCCCGGCTGGGTTCGGAACCGGCTCGGCCGATCCGTATAACCCCACTTTCCGCTTGGCTGCCCATTAAATACGCATTATAGTACCGAATAACGGCTTAAGCAAGAGCAACAGTTTGCTTGGCCACCAAACCGCCGGGCGACAGGCGGAAAAAACCCAGGGAAACGTGGAAGGAAACGCACACCATGAAGGCACCATCCCTCGGCCTGCCGACTATCCTCGGTGCGGGCGCGGTAGCGCTCGCCCTGTCGTTCCAGCCCATGGCGGCCAAGGCCGCCGAGCCGCCGATCAAGATCGGCGCCATCCTGTCGGTGACGGGTGGCGCGTCCTTCCTTGGCGACCCGGAGAAGAAGACGCTGGAGCTGTTCGTCGACAAGATCAACAAGGACGGCGGCGTGAAGGGGCGCAAGCTCCAGCTCACCGTCTATGACGACGCCGGGGCGGCCGAAAAGGCGGCCAGCTTCACCAAGCGCCTGATCGAGAGCGAGGGGGTGGACATCCTCATCGGCGGCACGACCACCGCCACCACCATGGCCGCCGTGCCGCTGGCCGAGAAGGCGGAGATCCCCTTCATCTCCCTGGCCGGCGCCGTGGTGATCGTCGAGCCCATGAAGAAGTGGGTGTTCAAGACGCCGCACACCGACCGCCTCGCGGCCGAGAAGGTGTTCGCCGACATGAAGAAGCGCGGGCTGACCAAGATCGGCCTGATCTCCGAGGACGCCGGATTCGGCAAGTCCGGCCATGACCAGTCGGTGCTGATCGCCAAGGACTTCGGGATAGAGATCGTCGCCGACGAGGTCTATTCGCCCAAGGACCCGGACGTCACCGCGCAGCTCACCCGCATCAAGAACGCGGCCGGCGTGCAGGCGGTGTTCAACTTCGGCCTGGGTCAGGGCCCGGCCATCGTGACGCGCAACTACCAGCAACTCGGCCTCACGCTGCCGCTGTACCAGAGCCATGGCGTGGCCTCGAAGGAGTTCATCAAGCTCGCCGGCCCGGCCAGTGAGGGCGTGCGTCTGCCGGCCGCCGGCCTGGTGGTCGCCGACCAGCTGTCGGCCACCGACCCGCAGAAGCCGGTGGTGACCAGCTTCAAGAAGACCTACGAGGACACCTTCAAGACCGAGGTGTCGACCTTCGCCGGGCACGCGTACGACGGGCTGATGATCGCGCTGGCGGCGATCAACCGCGCCGGTTCGACCGACAAGGCGGTGGTGCGCGATGAGATCGAGAAGACCTCCAGCTACATCGGCACCGGCGGCATGGTGACCATGTCCGTCAAGGACCACATGGGCCTGAAGCCGGACTCCTTCCACATGGTGGAAGTCCGCAAGGGCGCCTGGGCGCTGGTCGACTGACGCCAAATCCCCCTCTCCCCTCCGGGGAGAGGGTTGGGGTGAGGGGGTCTCGCGTCGCTTGCATTTGCGGTCCCCCGAGAACCCCCTCACCCGGTCCTTCGGACCACCCTCTCCCCGGCGGGGAGAGGGGATTCACGGGAGGGAACCAAATGGCGTCGGCTTTCCTGCAATACCTGTTCTCCGGCATCACGCTGGGCGCGATCTACGCGCTGGCGGGCCTGGGATTCTCGATCATCTACAACGCCAGCCACGTCATCAACTTCGCCCAGGGCGAGTTCCTGATGATCGGCGGCATGGCCACCGTCGCGCTGGTCGGCTTGGGGCTGCCGATGGAACTGGCGATCCCGCTCGCCGTGGCGGTCACAGCCCTGGTCGGGCTGGCGCTGGCGCGCTTCGCCGTTCTGCCGGCCAAGGACGCCTCGGTCGTCACCGTCATCATCATCACCATCGGCGCGTCGATCTTCCTGCGCGGACTGGCGCAGGTGGTCTGGGACAAGGAGTTCCACGCGCTGCCCGCCTTCACCGGCACCGCACCGCTCAACGTGCTGGGCGCCACCATGCTGCCGCAGAGCCTGTGGGTGATGGGCGTATCGCTGGCCGCCATCCTGGGCCTGGGCTGGTTCTTCGGCCGCACCATGGCCGGCAAGGCGATGCTGGCGGTGTCCTATTCCAAGCTCGGCGCACAACTGGTCGGCGTGCCGATCCGCCGCGTGCTGCTGACCTCCTTCGGGCTGTCGGCGGCGTTGGGCGCCATCGGCGGCATCGTCGTCGCGCCCATCACTTTCACCAGCTACGAGACCGGCATCATGCTGGGCCTCAAGGGCTTCTCGGCGGCGGTGCTCGGCGGTCTCGGCAATGGCCTGGGCGCCGTGCTCGGCGGGCTGATCGTCGGCATCGCTGAGGCGATGAGCGCCGGCTATCTGTCCTCGGCCTACAAGGACGCCACCGCCTTCGTCATCATCCTGGCCGTGCTGTTCTTCCTGCCCAACGGTCTGCTCGGACACAAGGGGGGCGAGCGCGTATGACCTCGGACGTTCACGTTTCCACGGCGCCCGTGCGGCGACGCAGCGGCCTTGCCTGCGCGCTGATGAAGCCGCGCACCGGCGGCCTCGGCCTGCTGGCATTGGTCATCGCCCTGCTGCCGCTGGCGCTGTCCAACGCCTACGCCTACGACATCGCCATCAACGCCGGGCTCAACGCCATCGTCTGCGTCGGCCTCAACCTGCTGGTCGGCTACGCCGGCCAGATCAGCCTGGGCCACGCGGCGTTCTTCGGGCTGGGCGCCTACGCGTCGGGCATCCTCACCGTGCGCTACGGCTGGCCGGCGCTGGGCGCCTTGGCGGCCGGCGCGGTGCTGGTCGGCGTGCTGGCCTTCGTGGTGGCGCGGCCGGTGCTGCGGCTGAAGGGCCATTACCTCGCCATGGCCACGCTCGGTCTCGGCGTCATCATCTCCATCGTGCTTAACACCGAAAGCTGGATCACCGGCGGGCCGGACGGGCTGATGCTCGACGACTTCACGGTGCTGGGCTGGAAGCTGTCCGGCGACAAGGCATGGTACTGGACGGTGGGCGGCGTGCTGATCCTCGCCGTCTGGCTGGCGCTGAACCTGATCGACAGCCCCGTCGGCCGCGCCTTGCGCGCCTTGCACGGCACGGAGATCGGCGCCCAGGTCCTCGGCGTCGACACCGCGCACTACAAGGTGCTGGTGTTCGTCGTCTCCGCCATCATGGCCGCGGTCACCGGAAGCCTGTTCGCCCACTACGCCGGCATGATCACGCCGGGCAAAGCCGGCTTCATGAAGTCGGTGGAACTGGTCACCATGGTGGTGTTCGGCGGCATGGCCTCGACCTTCGGCGCCATCGTCGGCGCGGTGTCGCTGACGGTGCTGCCGCAGATCCTCGTGGCGTTCGAGGATTACGAGTCGATGATCCTCGGCGCCATCATGATCGGCACCATGGTGTTCATGCGCCGCGGCCTGTTCGTGACCCTGCTCGATCTCGCCAAGTCCTGGAAACAGTCAGGGGGGAGGCGGTCATGAGTCTGCTGCGCGTACAGAACCTGTCCAAGCAGTTCGGCGGCATCGCCGCGGTGGACGAGCTGAGCTTCGAGGTCGAGCCCGGCACCATCCACTCGATCATCGGCCCGAACGGCGCCGGCAAGACGACGGTGCTGAACCTCATCAGCGGCGTCTACACGCCAAGCCGCGGGGCGATCTTTCTGGACGGCGCCGCGATGGCCGGCAAACCACCGCACGAACAGGCCGCCTGCGGCCTGTCGCGCACCTTCCAGAACCTGCAGATCTTCACCACCATGACGGCGCTGGAGAACGTCATGGTCGGCCGGCACCTGCGGCTCGACCGCCGGCTGCTGCCGTCGCTGCTGCGATTCCCCGGCGTGGTCCGCCGCGACGACCAAGCGCGCGAGCACTGCATCCGCCTGATGGAGTTCGTCGGCTGCGGCCGCTACGTCGATTCCGACGCCGCCTCCCTGCCCTACGGCGCGCTCAAACGGCTGGAGATCGCCCGCGCCCTGGCGACCGAGCCCAAGCTGATCCTGCTCGACGAGCCGGCCGCCGGCCTCAACGCCACCGAGAGCCGCGAGGTGGATGCGGTCATCAAGAAGATCGCCGCGCAGGGCATCACGGTGATCCTGGTGGAGCACGACATGAAGATGGTCATGGGCATCTCCGACCGCATCCTGGTGCTGAACTACGGCCGCAAGCTGACCGAGGGCACGCCGGCCGAAATCGCTGCCCACCCCGAAGTCATCTCCGCCTATCTGGGAGCCGCCGCATGATGATGGAGATCCAGGGCCTGTCGGCCCACTACGGCCGCATCGAGGCGTTGCACGGCATCGACATCACCATCGACGAGGGCGAACTGGTGGCGCTGGTCGGCGCCAACGGAGCGGGCAAGACGACTCTGCTGCGCGTTCTGTCCGGCGTGCATCCGGCCAGTTCCGGCACCGTGCGGTTCGAGGGCCGGGACATCACCGGCATGGCCCCCGAACGCCGGGTGGATCTGGGCATCCTCCAGGTGCCGGAGGGCCGGCAGGTGTTCGCACCCCTGACGGTGGAGGACAACCTCCGCCTCGGCGCCTACCGCCGGCACGGCCCGGACGTGGAAGCGGACATCCACCGCAGCTTCGAGATGTTCCCCATCCTGGCGCAACGCCGCCGCCTGCCGGCCGGCACCCTGTCGGGCGGGCAGCAGCAGATGCTGGCCATGGCCCGCGCGCTGATGGCACACCCCCGGCTCCTGCTGCTCGACGAGCCCAGCATGGGCCTTGCGCCGATCCTGGTGGCGGAGATCTTCGCGGCGGTGGAGGCGTTGAAGGCCAAGGGGACGACCATCTTCCTGGTCGAACAGAACGCCCACGCGGCGCTGGCCATCGCCGACCGCGGCTACGTGCTGGAAACCGGGCGCGTGGTGCTGGCGGACACAGGCACCGCGCTCTTGCACGATGAGCGGGTGAAGGAGGCGTATCTGGGGCTGTGAACCCTTCGCCCGAAAAACAAGATTCACACGGATTTTGGGGATTTAAACACGGATTACACGGATTTCTTCTAATCGTGCTCAGCAGCGGCCTTCGGGATGACTCGACGCACCGCAAGCATAAAAGAACATCCGTGTAATCCGTGCCAAAATCCCCAAAATCCGTGTGAATGTTGCCCCCGACGCCACGAATCACCGGACCCGCAGCAACCTTGCCCACTCCCACCCCGGGCGCATAGAATCCCCGTGAAGGAGCGTCGCGCGCCCATGAGCATCCTGTACCTCCAGCACATGTTCCGCCCGCGGTCCGTCGCCGTCGTCGGCGCCACCAACCGGCCGCAGAGCGTCGGCAACGTCATCATGCGCAACCTCCAGGCCGGCGGGTTCGAAGGGCCGATCATGCCGGTCAACCCGCGCCAGGAGGCGGTGGCCGGCGTGCTCGCCTACCCCGACGTGTTCAGCCTGCCGCGCACCCCCGACTTGGCCGTGCTGTGCACCCAGCCCGACACCGTCCCCGACCTGATCGACGAACTCGGCGCCCGCGGCACCCGCGCCGCGCTGGTCATCGGCGGCATGAACGAAGCCCAGCACACCCGCGCGCTGACCGCCGCCAAACGCCACGACCTCCGCTTCCTCGGCGGCCGCAGCCTGGGCATCCAGGTGCCGCCGTTCCGCCTGAACGCCAGCTTCAGCCACGTCAAGGCGCTGCCCGGCCACATCGGCTTCGTCTCGCAGTCGGACGCGGTGGGCACGCTGGTGCTCGACTGGGCCTACCCGCGCAAGGTCGGCTTTTCGCACTTCGTCTCGCTGGGCGACGCGTCCGACATCGGCTTCGGCGAGGTGCTGGACTATCTCGGTTCCGACCCCGGCACCCGCGCCATCCTGCTCTACATCGAGGATCTGCGGGAGCGGAAGACCTTCATGGCCGCCGCCCGCGCCGCCGCGCGCAACAAGCCGGTGCTCGCCATCAAGGCCGGCCGCCGGCCGCCGGGCACCAGCACCGCCGGCTATGTCGAGCTGTCGGCCGACGTGCTGTCCCTGGTCGATCCCGACGACGTGTTCGACGCAGCGCTCCAGCGCGCCGGCATTCTGCGCGTGCGCTCCATCGACGAGCTGTTCGGCGCCGTGGAGACCCTGGCCCGCGCCCGCCCCATGCGCGGCGAGCGGCTGGTCGCCGTGTCCAACGGCGGCGGCACCGGCACCATGGCGGCGGACGAGCTGTACGCCGGCGGCCTGAACCTCGCCACGCTGTCCGACAAGACCGCGGCGAAACTCCGGGCGTTGCTGGGTGCCGAATGGAACGGCCTCAACCCCATGGACATCCGCGTCGACGCCACCGCGGCGCGCTACGCCGACGTGCTGAAGATCCTCGGCGAGGACGAGGAGATCGACGCCATCCTCGCCATGCACACGCCGACCACGCTGACCAGCAGCACCGAGGCCGCCATGGCGGTGATCCGCACGGTGCGCCAGCACGGCACCAACGTGCTGACCTGCTGGATCGGCGGCGACACGGTGGCGACCGACCGCAAGCTGTTCGTCGAAGCCGGCGTGCCGACCTTCGACACGCCGGCCGACGCGGTGCGCGCCTTCCTGCACATGGTGAACTACCGGCACCGGCAGGATTCGCTGATGCAGACGCCGGCCTCGATCCCGGTCGAGTTCCACCCCGACCCGGACACCGCGCGCCGCGTCGTCCAGGCGGCGCTCGCCGCCGGCCAGACCTACCTGAACGAGCCGCAGGTGAAGGAGGTGCTGTCCGCCTACGGCATCCCCGTCGTCGAGACCTACATCGCCGAGGACCCGCCTCACGCCAAGCGCCTTGCCAAGTCCATCGGCTTCCCCGTCGCGGTGACCGTGATGTCGCCGGACATCCGCCGCAAGTGGGACGTCGGCGGCGTGGCGCTCGGCCTGGAGACGGCGGACGGGGTGGAGGCCGCCGCCCGCGGCATGCTGGCCCGCGTGCGCGAGAAGCGGCCGGACGCCCGCGTCACCGGCTTCAGCGTGCAGCGCATGGTGCCGCGCGGCAACGCCCGCCAGCTGTTCATCGGCGCCGCCACCGACCCGCTGTTCGGCCCGATCATCCTGTTCGGCGAGGGCGGGCGCGCGGCCGAGCTGTTCCGCGACCTCGCCGTCGGCCTGCCGCCGCTCAACGTGCCACTGGCGCAGGAGCTGGTGGCGCGCACGCGCGTGGCGACGCTCTTGAAGGAGCACCTCAATCGCCCCGCCGCCAATCTGGACGCCGTCTGCCTGACGCTGATGCAGGTCTCGCAGCTCATCGCCGACGTGCCGGAGCTTCTGGAGATGGACATCAACCCGCTGTTCGCCGACGACCACGGCGTGACGGCGGTGGACGCCCGCATGAAGGTGGCGGCGGCCAGGCCCGACCCCAACCGCCTCGCCATCCGCCCCTACCCGAAGTGGCTGGAGGAGACGATCCTGCTGCGCGACGGCCGCGCCGTGCTGCTGCGGCCGATCCGGCCCGAGGACGAACCGGCACACCACGTCTTCATCTCCAAGCTGACGCCGGAGGACATGCGCTTCCGCTTCTTCCACTACAAGGCGGCGCTGCCGCACAGCGAGATGGCGCGGCTGACGCAGATCGACTACGACCGCGAGATGGCCTTCATCGCCATCGCCCCCGACGCGCACGGCGAGCCGGAAACCCTGGGCGTCATCCGCGTGGTGGCCGACCCTGACAACCGGCAGGCCGAGTTCTCGATGGTCACCCGCTCCGACCTGAAGGCCCAGGGGCTGGGAACGCGCATGATGCGCAAGATGATGGACTATTGCCGCAACCGCGGCACGCTGGAGATGACCGGCGACGTGCTGACCGAGAACGCCCCCATGCTGAGCTTCCTCGGCCACTTCGGGTTTACGGTTGCCGAGAGCGAGGAAGAGGGGGTTTTGCGGGTGTCGTACCGGCTGAATTAGCCCGGCACCGCCTCCGCCACCAGCCGCACCCCCAGCGCCCCCATCACCGCCCCCGCCGCCCGGTCGATCCAGATCTTGGAGCGCAGGTAGGCCGCCCGTGGCCGTTCGGCGGAAAAGGCCACCGCCACCAGCGCGTACCACCCAGCTACAATAACGAAGGCTGCCGGCGGCAGTACGGCCGACACCCACAGCGGCGGGTCCGCCGGCAACAACGCCACGAAGGTGCTGGCATAGACCACCGCGGTCTTCGGGTTGCTGAGCTGCGTCGCCAGCGCGAAGCCGAAGGACCGCCCCACACCGCGCGCCCCCTGCCCGGCCCCGTCCGGCACCACGATGGGCTGCCGCGCGCCTTGCCAGATCCGCACGCCGAGGTACGCCAGATACAGCCCGCCGAACAGCTTGAGCCCGGCATACAGCCACGGCACGCTCGCCAGCACCGCGTGCAGGCCGATCAGGGCGAGTGCGCAGAACACCACGCACCCAGCTCCCATGCCCAGCGCCGCCGCCAGCCCGTCGCGCCGCGACACGGCGATGGACGTGCGCACCACCATCACGAAGCTCGGCCCTGGGCTGACCGCCCCGACCGTCAAGGCGCCAAGGATGCAGAGAAGGGCAACGACCGAGTCCACGACACTCTCTCCTGTTTGGATCAGGGGGAAAACTGATTGGCTAACTTAAACCGGCACCGCCTCCACCACCAGCCGCACCCCCAGCGCGCCCATGACCGCGCCCGCCGCCCGGTCGATCCAGATCTTGGAGCGCAGATACGCCGCCCGCGGACGCCCGGCTGAGAAGGCCACCGCCACCAGCGCGTACCAGCCCGCTTCGATGGCGAAGATGGCCGGCGGCAGCACGGCCGACACCCACAGCGGCGGGTCCGCCGGCAGCAGCGCGGCGAAGATGCTGGCGTAGACCACCGCCGTCTTCGGGTTGCTGAGCTGAGTCGCCAGCGCGAAGCCGAACGACCGCCCCACACCGCGCGCCCCGCCCTCGGCCCCGTCCGGCACCACGATGGGCTGCCGCGCACCCTGCCAGATCCGCACGCCGAGGTACGCCAGATACAGCCCGCCGAACAGCTTCAGCCCGGCGTACAGCCAGGGCACGCTCGCCAGCACCGCGTGCAGGCCGAGCAGCGCCAGCGCGCAGAACACCACGCCGCCGACGCCCATGCCCAGCGCCGCCGCCAGCCCGTCGCGCCGCGACAGGGCGATCGACGTGCGCGCCACCAGCACGAAGCTCGGCCCCGGACTGACCGCGCCCACCGTCAACGCGCCGAGAATGCTGAGAAGGGCGAGGCTCGGTTCCATGGCGCAGTCTCCCGTTGAGTTCACGGCAACGCTACACCAAAAAAGAAGGCCCCGGAACCGGGGCCAGTCTCGTGCCGATCAGATCACGTGGAACAGGTACAGCAGAATGATGATCGGGATCGGTATCCCGAGAATCCACAGCAGCGCTCCGCGCATGGCAAACTCCCTCGGTTCTGGATGCCTTACGTACCGAAGGGATAACACCCGGCCCCGTCCGAGGTTTCACGTTGACGTAAAGGTCACCTGTTTCCGCCGACTGGTGTTATCCTCGGCTCAAAGCGCAGCAGGAGAGGAAACCCCGATGACCGACACCATCGCCGTCACCGACCGGGACGGCGCCCGGCTGATCCGCATGGACCGGCCGAAAAAGAAGAACGCATTGACGCTCGCCATGTACACGGCGATGGCCGAGGCCATCCGCAGCGGCGAGCAGGACGACGGCGTGCTGAGCTTCATCATCGCGGGCGCGCCGGGGGCGTTCTGCGCCGGCAACGACCTGAACGACTTCCTGACCATCGATTCGGCCGAGGGCACGCCGATCCTCGCCTTCATCGACGCGCTCATGCGCGCCACCAAGCCGGTCATCGCCGCGGTGGACGGTGTCGCGGTGGGCATCGGCACGACCATGCTGCTGCACTGCGACCTCGTCTACGCCACGCCCGCGGCGCGTTTCCAATTGCCGTTCGTCAATCTGGGACTGGTGCCGGAGGCCGCGTCGTCGCTCCTGCTGCCGCGCTTGGTCGGCCACCAGAAGGCGGCGGAGCTGGTGCTGCTCGGCGAGCCGTTCGACGCCGCCACCGCGCACGGCTTCGGGCTGGTGAACGCCATCATCGGCGCCGAGGAACTGCTCGACCACGCGATGATGGTGGCGGGCGCGCTGGCGGCCAAGCCGCAGGGCGCGCTGCGCCGCACCAAGGCGCTGCTGAAGGCGGACCTCGCCACCGTGGCCGAACGCAGCGCCCACGAGGTGCGGGAGTTCGACGCCTGCCTGCGCTCGGACGAACTGCGCGAGGCGGTGGCGGCCTTCAAGGAGCAGCGCGCGCCGGACTTCTGGCGCAGCCGATCGGAGTGATCCCAAGCGGCGGGTCTTGCCCGGAACGGGTACGTCGTCGGGGTGTCTGGTGGTGCGTTCTCACCCCGCTATCGTGGTGTGGACGATGGTCCGAAAGGAACCCCCGATGCCGGCCACCACCCGATCGTGCCAGACCCCCGCCGTTCCCACCCGCGTCGAGATCGCCGCCACCGAGGTGGCGCAGAAGCTGTCCGCCTTCCTGGCCGGCGTGCCGGTCCAGACGCGCGAGGTGGCGATCGACGCCTATCGCCGAATCACGCTGGAGCTGCTGACCACCCGCGGCCTGCCGGCCGATCAGGCGAAGCCGCTGGTCGAGCAGATCGTCCAGGACATCCGCTTCCGCGTCGCCGCGGTCGAGCGCGCCGGCGGCACCGTGGCCGGCCGGGCCTAGACATGCGAGCCTAGCCGCCCTGCCATCCGCCACGCGCAGCCCTGTCATGGGATGAGCATGGTTGGCGAGACAGACGGTGCGCGGGTAGGCTCGCGTCCATGACCGAAAGCCTCGCCGCCGCCGCTCCCGTCCCCTTCCGCTCCATCGCGCTGCTGAGCCTCGCCGCCTTCGCCTCGGCGGCGACGGCGCGCGTCGCCGACCCGCTGCTGCCGCAGGTGGCCGAGGAGTTCCACACCAGCGTCGCCAGCGCCTCGGTGGTGGCCACCGGCTTCACGCTGGCCTACGGGCTGTGTCAGGTGATCTACGGCCCCGTCGGCGACCGCTACGGCAAGTACACGCTGATCGCCGTCATGACGCTGCTGTCGGCGCTCGGCACCGGGCTGGCGGCGCTGGCCGGCGACCTCGCCACGCTGGGCACGCTGCGGCTGCTGAGCGGCGCCACGGCGGCGGCGATCATCCCGCTGTCCATGGCGCACATCGGCGACATCGTGCCCTACGAGAACCGCCAGCCGGTGCTGGCCCGCTTCATGTCCGGGCAGATCCTCGGCGTCATCGCCGGGCAGGCGGCCGGCGGCGCGCTGGGCGAGTGGATCGGCTGGCGCGGCGTGTTCCTGGCGCTGGCCGCCGTCTACGTGGCGATCGGCGCGCTGCTGTGGCTGGAGCTGCGCTCGCCGCGCGTCGTGCAGGTCCGCAACATGGTCACCCTGTCCGGGCTGATCGCCAACTTCGCCGCGCTGGCGCGCACGCCGCGCGTGCGGCTGGTGGTCGGCGTGGTGTTCGTCGAGGGCATGCTGTTCTTCGGCGGCTTCACCTTCGTCGGCGCCTTCGTCCGGCACGCCTACGGGCTGGGCTACACGGCCATCGGCGGGCTGCTGGCGTCGTTCGGCATCGGCGCGCTGGCCTACACGACCATGGCGTCGCGCGTGGTGGCGATGCTCGGCCAGCGCAACATGGTGCTGGCCGGCGGCGTGTTGCTGGCGCTGGCCTTCGCGCTGTTCGCGCTGACGCCGCCGTGGTGGCTGCTGCCGCTGCCCATCGCGCTCAGCGGGCTGGGCTTCTACCTGTTCCACAACACGCTGCAAACGCAGGCCACGCAGATGGCGCCGCACGCCCGCGGCGTCGCGGTGTCAGTGTTCGCCTCGTGCTTCTTCCTGGGTCAGGCCGCCGGCGTGGCGCTGGGCGGGCCACTGGCCGAGGCCTACGGCTTCCCGCCGCTGTTCCTCGCCGCCGGGCTGGCGCTGCCGGTGCTGGCGGCATTCTTCCGGGCAAGGATCCGCGTGCCTTGACGGACGAGCGCGACGCCCCACCGTCAAGGGCATGACACGCGGCACCCTGTTCCTGCTCATCGTCGTGGTGGTGGCCTGCGCCGTCGCCATCGGCTGGGCGGCCTACCAGCTCTATCTGGCGTCGGAAACCATGAGCCTGAACGGCTGGCTGGCGCTCGGGCTGGGCGCGTTGGGCGTGGCGCTGCTGACCTTCGGCCTCATGCGCCTGGTGTTCTTCAGCAGCCGCGGCGGCTACGACCAGTAGGCTATTCCGCCGCCTCGCGAACGCGCATGCGGTCCAGAACGTGGCACAGCTCCGCGGTGCCGTAAGGTTTGGCGAGAATGGCGTTGCCGGGGGCGGCTCCGTCGAAGCCCTCCACCGCATCGCCGTAGCCGGTCGCCAGCACCACCCGCAACGCCGGCCGGCGGCGGCGCAGTTCGCGCGTCAGGTCGGCGCCGCTCATGCCCGGCAGGCGCATGTCGGTGAGCAGCACGTCCAAATCCGCCACGCCGTCGAGCCGGGCGAGCGCCGTCTCGCCATCCGCTGCGTCCCCCACCACCCGCACGCCGATGTCATCCAGCAGCTCCAGCGCCGCCAGACGGGTCAGCTCGTCGTCCTCGACGACAAAGACGCGCAACGGCTCGGGCGCCATGGGCGCCTCCGCCAGCGCCGCCCGCACCTCGCCCGCCAGCGCGGCACTGCGGTAGGGCTTGCGCAGCAGCGGGAAGCCGGGCACCACGCCGTGCTCCGACGTCAGCGCCTGCGCCGTGTAGCCCGAGGTCAGCAACACGCGCAGCCCCGGCCGCAGTTCGTGCGCCCGGCGAGCCAGTTCGGCGCCGTTGATGCCGCGCGGCATCACCACGTCGGTGAACAGCAGGTCGATGGCTTGACCACTCTCCAGAACCTCCACCGCCTCGACGCCGTCCGCCGCGGTGACCACGTGGTAGCCCAGCGCCTGCAACGTCTCCACCGCCACCGCGCGCACATCCGCGTCGTCCTCGACCACCAGCACGGTTTCGCCGTAGCCGGCCAGCCCGTCCGCCGGCAATGCCGGGCGCGGCGCGGCCGGCTCTTCGGCCCCGGCGGCGGCGCACGGCAGCCAGATCTGCACGGTGGTGCCGCCCCCCGGCGCGCTGTCGATGCGCACCTGCCCGCCCGACTGGCTGACGAAGCCATACACCTGGCTCAGCCCCAGGCCGGAGCCCTTGCCGACGTCCTTGGTGGTGAAGAACGGGTCGAACACGTGGGGCAGCACGTCCGCCGGGATGCCGGCCCCGGTGTCGCGCACGGCGACCATCAGCCACTCGCCGGCGGCCAGTTCCACCGGCGCATCGTCCTCCGGCGCCGGCAGCGTCCGGCCACTCGCCGAAACGGTGATGCGCCCGCCCGCCGGAGTCGCGTCGCGGGCGTTGACCGCAAGGTTCAGCACCGCCGCCTCGAACTGGCTGGGATCGACCCGGCAAGGGCGCAGGCCCTCATTCAGGTCCAGCGTCACCTCGACCGCCTCGCCGACCGCGCGGCGGATCAGCGGCTCCAGTTCCCGGAGCAGCCGGTTGACTCCGACCACCTCCGGCCGCAGCGGCTGCCGGCGGGCGAAGGCCAGGAGCTGCTGGGTCAGCCGCTCGCCGCGGCCGGCCGCGGCCAGCGCCGCGGAGGCCAGACGCCGCACCCGCTCGGGGTTGTCGGCGGCGCGGTCCATCATGTCGAGGTTGGCGACGATCACGGTCAGCAGATTGTTGAAGTCGTGCGCCACGCCACCGGTCAGCTGCCCGATGGCCTCCAGCCGCTGGGCGCGGGCCAGCGCCGCCTCGGCGCGTTCGCGCTCGGCGATCTCGGCGATCAGCAGGCGGTTGGATTCGGCCAGCTCCCGCGTGCGCTCGGCGACCAGCCGCTCCAGATCGTCGTGCGAGCGCGCCAGCGCCTGCCGGGCTTCCTGGATTTCGGTGATCTCGGTGGCGCCGCCGATCCAGCGCACCGGCTGGCCGGCGGCGTTGCGCAACGGCAAGCCGCGCACCTTGAACCAGCGGTAGCCACCATCGAAACGGCGCAGCCGGTATTCCAGGTCGTAGCTGCCCCGCCCCGCCAGGGCCGCCCGCCACACGGCCCCCACCGTTTCGCGGTCTTCGGGGTGGATGGCGTCCATCCAGCCGTTACCGAAGTGCCGCGCAGCCGGAATGCCGGTGAAGGCGACCCACTGCCGGTTGACGTAGTCGCACCCGCCGTCGCTGCCCGCCGTCCAGACCAGCTGCGGAACGGCCTCGACCAGTGTGCGGAAGCGGTCTTCGCTCTGTTGCAGCGCCGCCACGACGCGGCGCAGCCGGTGCGCCACCGCGACGACCGGCAGGCTGGTGAGCGCGAACAGGCCGAGGCTGGTTGCCTCGTTGACCGCCAGCCATGTGAAGTGGAAGTTGGGCGGGAAGATGAAGTACCAGACGGCGACGCTGCTCGATGCCCACGCCGATAGGCCCGCCGCCCCACCACCGACCAGTGTCGCGATCAGGATCGCCGGATAATAGGTGGCGAAGGGCACCACGTTGGCGACGAACGGATCGAGCGTCAGCCGCAGCAGCGTCGCCAGCATCACGCACAGCAAGGCGATACCGTGCGCGCGCGCAGCGCTCGGCCGATGCACCACCAACTGGTCGAGACTGCGCGCCAGCAGCGTCCTCACACCGTGCCCCCCCAGTCCCGCGGCAGTTTCGAGTCCTTATTATCTCCAATTCCCGACGCAACGCAAAGTCTTGGCAGTCTTATACCCCCCGAACGCAAAAGGCCGCCCTCGACGGGCGGCCCCTCGCGCCGGGACGGCCGGAAATCCGGCGTCAGGCGATCTCGACCCGCTCCGCCTCGGGACCCTTGGCGCCCTGGCGGACGGTCACGCGGACCGGCTCGCCATCGGCCAGCGCGCTGAGGCCCGAGCGCTCCAGCGCGCGGATGTGGACGAAGATGTCCTTACCGCCGCTGTCCGGCGCCACGAAGCCGAAGCCCTTGGTCGCGTTGAACCACTTCACGGTGCCCTCGACGACTTCGCCGCCGCCCTGGCTGCCGTAGCCGCCACCGCCGTAGCCGCCGCGGTCATAGCCGCCGCCGTAGCCGCCACGGTCGCCGCGGTCGTAGCCGCCCCCGCCGTAATCGCCACGCGGCGCGCGCGGGCGCGGGGCGCTGGCGGTGGAGGTGTCCACGGAATGGACGGTGGCGACCTGAAGGCCTTTCGGGCCGCGCCCCAGGTCGCATATGATGGTCGCCCCGTCCGGCAGCTCGTCATGGCCGGAGAACTGAACGACGGAGGAGTGAAGGAACGCGTCCGGCGACCCGTCATCGGGCGTGACGAAGCCGAACCCCTTGGTCGGGTTGTACCACTTGACGGTGGCGCGGATGTCGCGGTGGGTGATCTCGGGATCGCGGGAGGCGTTGCGCTGCGGACGGTCGTACATGAACAAGTCTCGTGCAAGTAGTGACAAGCCGCTGCCCGCCGGGGACTGCGGTGCAGCGAGGATGACCCGAGTTTCGCAGCATTTCAATCGCGATTGTCCTCGGAACGGGAAAAACAACATTGCACCCCTCTCGCAAACGGGTTGGGCGGCACGGCGCACGTCCTTTGGACGAGGCATATTGACCTTCGGACGAACAATCGGCCCAAGAAATGGGCAAAAAGGCAGGCAGAGCATGGCGAGCAAGGGCACACCAGCGGTGAGCGCGGCCAAGGCGGCGGGACTGGAATTCCGCCTGCTGGAGTATGAATACGACGCTGGAGCCGACGCCATCGGCCTGCACGCCGCCGAGTCCCTGGGGCTCGACCCGGCGGTTGTCTACAAGACGCTGGTGGTGCAGCTCGACACGAAAGCCCTGGTGTGCACGGTGATCCCCGTGGCCGCGCGCCTGGACCTGAAGGCGCTGGCGCACGCGGCCGGCGCCAAGAAGGCGGAGATGGCCGACCCGGCGGCGGCCGAGCGCTCGTCCGGCTACATGGTGGGCGGCATCAGCCCCTTGGGCCAGCGCAAGCCGCTGCGCACCTTCATCGACCAGAGCGCCGAGTCACTGCCGGAGATGGTGGTGAACGGCGGCCGGCGCGGCTTGCAGATCGCATGCAAGCCCGTCGATCTCGCCCGCGCGCTGAAAGCTGTGGTATGCCCCATCGTCACGAAGTGAAAAATCGGAAGGCCGGCATGGACATCGCCATCGTCATCCCGTCGCGCTACGGCTCCAAGCGGCTTCCCGGCAAGCCGATGCTGCCGATCCGCGGCAAGAGCCTGCTGCACCGGGTGTGGGCCATCGGCAAGGCGGTCACCGGCGTCGCCGAGGTTTACATCGCCACCGACGACGAGCGCATCGCCGAGCACGCGCGCGGTTTCGGCGCCATCCCGATCATGACCTCCCCCGACTGCGAGAACGGCACCGAGCGGGCGCACGCGGCGATCAAAACGCTGCACAAGCGCCCCGACGCGGTGATCAACCTGCAAGGCGACGCCGTGCTGACCCCGCCGTGGGTGGTGCAGGCGCTGGTGGACGCCTTCCACGCCGACCCGTCGGTGAGCATCGTCACCGCCGCCGTGCACTGCTCGTGGGAACAGGTCGCGGCTCTGGAGGAGCACAAGCGCAGCAACCCGTCGAGCGGCACGCTGGTCACCATGGACCGGACCGGCAAGGCGCTGTACTTCTCGAAAAACATCATTCCTTACCTGCGCACCCGCGACACCACCAAGCCGCCGCCGGTGTTCCGGCACATCGGCATCTACGGCTATTCGACGGACGCGCTGGACCGCCTCGCCACGCTGGAGCCGACGCCGCTGGAGCAGGCCGAGCAACTGGAGCAGCTGCGCGCGCTGGAGAACGGCATTCCGATCCAGGTGGTGACGGTGGACTACCGCGGCCGCACGCACGGCTCGGTGGACTCACCCGCCGACATCGATCTGGCCGAGGCGATCATCGAGCGCGAGGGGGAACTGGTATGACGGTCAGCCTGATCTTCGCCCGCCACGGCAACACCTTCGGCCCTGGCGACAAGGTCGCCTGGGTCGGCCGCGAGACCGACCTGCCCCTGGTCGAGCGCGGCGAGGAACAGGCGCGCGAGGCCGCGGAGGCGTTGCGCACCGCCGGGCTGCTGCCGACCTCGGTCACCTCCGGCACGCTGATGCGCACGCGCGGCTTCGCCGGCATCGTGCGCGCGGCAATCTGCCCGGACGCCCCGGCGGCGCAGGACCCGCGCCTGGACGAGATCGACTACGGCGCCTGGGCCGGGCTCAGCTCCGAGGAGATCGCCGCCTTGCCGGGCGGCAGCGCCATGGCCGAGGCGTGGCAGAAGGAAGACGTCTGGCCGGAGAACGCCGGCTGGCGCAGCACGCAGGCGGAGATCCTCGACGCGTTGCGGGGCTTCCTCGACGAGGTGCTGGCGACGGCCAGGGACGGCGAGCGCCGGCTGATCGTGTCGAGCAACGGCACCTTGCGCTTCGTACCGCGCCTGCTGGGCGTCGCCGAGCCGGGCGTGTCCTACCAGATGAAGACCGGCCATCTCGGCCTGATCCGCCGCGAGGCGGACGGACGGCTGCGGCTGGTGTGCTGGAACGCCAAGCCGGCGGAGTTCCAACAACCCTCTCCCATCCCGGGAGAGGGTGGCCGCGCAGCGGCCGGGTGAGGGTAAAACCAAGTATCCTTGCCACACCCTCACCCAGCGCCTACGGCGCCACCCTCTCCCGGGGCGGGAGAGGGTTTGAGCCGCTCCACCGCCCAGCGCGCCGCGTCGCGCACCACCTCCGCCGGGTCGTCCAGCAGGCTGCGCGCCACCGCCGCCTGCGCCGGGTCGCCGCAATTCCCCAACGCGATCAGCACGTTGCGCACGAAGCGGTCGCGCCCGATGCGCTTGACCGGCGACGCCGTGAACAGCGCCCGGAACCCCGCATCGTCCAGCCGCGCCAGCTCCGCCAGCCGCGGCGCCGTCAACGCCTCGCGCGGCAGGAACGCCGCCTCGCGGCTGGCCTGGGCGAAGCGATTCCACGGGCACACCGCCAGACAATCGTCGCACCCATAGATGCGGTTGCCGATGGCGGCCCGGAACTCCTCGGGGATCGGTCCCTTGTGCTCGATGGTCAGGTACGAGATGCAGCGCCGCGCGTCGAGCTGGTACGGCGCCGGAAACGCGTCGGTCGGGCAGACGTCCTGGCAGCGCCGGCACGTCCCGCAGCGGTCGGCGTGCGGTTCGTCGGGCGGCAAGTCCAGCGTCGTGTAGATCTCGCCCAGGAACAGCCAGGAGCCGTGCGTGCGCGACACCACCACCGTGTGCTTGCCCTGCCAGCCCACACCGGCGCGCGCCGCCAGCGGCTTTTCCATCACCGGCGCGGTGTCGACGAACACCTTGACCTCGGCCTTGAACCGGCTGGCGATCCACTGCGCGAGTTGCTTGAGCCGCCCCTTGATGAGGTCATGGTAATCGCGGTTCAGCGCGTAGACCGAAATCACCCCGCGGTCGCGCCGCTCCAGCCGTTCCAGCACATCGAAGTCCGGCGCGTAGGACATGCCCAGCACGATGACGCTGCGGGCGTCGGGCCACAGCGTGCGCGGATCGCCGCGCCGGTCGGTCTTCTCGGTCATCCACGCCATATCGCCGTGGCGGCCGCGCTCCAGATACTCCGCGAGATGTTCCCGCACCCCGTCGCCCAGCCCGGCGTCGGTGAACCCCACCGCGTCGAAGCCCAGCGACCGGGCTTTCGCCCGTATGTCGTCAGCCGCGGCCACGGTAGGGTGCCACGCCCTGGTCGGGAATCCACACGCCGGCCGGCGCTTCGCCGGACTGATAGAACACGTCGATGGGGATGCCGCCGCGCGGGTACCAATAGCCGCCGATGCGAATCCACAGCGGGCTCAACTCGGCTTCCAGGCGCTTGGCGATGGACACCGTGCACGCCTCGTGGAAGGCGCCGTGGTTGCGGAACGAGGCAAGGTACAGCTTCAACGACTTGCTCTCGACCAGCCAGTCGCCCGGCACATAGTCGATCACCAGATGCGCGAAGTCCGGCTGCCCGGTGATCGGGCACAGCGAGGTGAACTCGGGCGCCGCGAAGCGCACCAGATACTTTTCACCGGGATGCGGGTTCGCCACGCGCTCCAGCATCGCCACGTCCGGCGACGCGGGCTGCTCGGTCTTGCCGCCCAACTGGGTCAGGTTGCGGTAGATCGTCTCGTCGCTCATCTCAGCTCTCCACGGGAACGGGCTTGAGCGGGTCCGCCGTCGCCGGAATGTCGCCCAGCGCCATCTCCGCCTCCCAGGCCGTCGCCACCTCCTCGAAGCGGCCTTCCTCGATGGCGACCCGCAGGCTCGCCATCAGATCCTGGTAGAAACGCAGATTGTGCCACGTCAACAGCATCGGCCCCAGCATCTCACCCGCCTTGAACAGGTGGTGCAGATAGCCGCGCGAATAGCTGGTGCAGGCCGGGCAGTGGCAGCCCTCGTCCAGCGGCCGTTCGTCGTGGGCGTGGCGGGCGTTGCGGATGTTGATCTGGCCGCGCCGCACGAACGCCTGCCCCGTCCGCCCCGAGCGTGTCGGCATCACGCAGTCGAACATGTCGATGCCGCGCCGCACCGAGCCGATGAGGTCGCTCGGCCGCCCGACGCCCATCAAATAGCGCGGCCGGTCGGCAAGCATCATGGGCGTGGTGAAGTCCAGCACGCGGAACATCTCCTCCTGCCCCTCGCCCACCGCCAGCCCGCCCACGGCGTAGCCGTCGAAGCCGATGCCGGTGAGCGCCGCCACGGACTCGGCACGCAGATCCTCATAGACGCCGCCCTGCACGATGCCGAACAGGCCATAGCCGCAGCGCGCGGCGAAGGCGGTCTTGCAGCGCTCGGCCCAGCGCATGGACAGCCGCATGGAGGCCGCCGCCTGCTCGTGCGTCGCCGGGAACGGCGTGCACTCGTCGAAGGCCATGGTGATGTTGGAATCCAGCAGATGCTGGATCTCCATGGAGCGTTCCGGCGTCAGCCGGTGCTTGGAGCCGTCCACGTGCGAGCGGAAGGTGACGCCGTCCGCGTCCATGGTGCGCAGTTCGGACAGCGACATCACCTGAAAGCCGCCGCTGTCGGTGAGGATCGGCCCCGGCCAGTTCATGAATTTGTGCAGCCCGCCCAACTGCGCCACCCGCTCGGCCGTGGGCCGCAGCATCAGATGGTAGGTGTTGCCCAGCAGGATCTCGGCGCCGGTGGCCTTGACCTGTTCCGGGTGCATGCCCTTGACGGTGCCGGCGGTGCCGACCGGCATGAAGGCGGGGGTGTTGACCAGCCCGTGCGCGGTGTGCAGGCAGCCGCGCCGCGCGCCGCCGTCGGTCTTCAGGAGTTCGAACGCCAACCCGCTCACGAGGCCCTCACCAGCAAAGACGTGTCGCCATAAGAATAGAACCGGTAGCCGGAGGCGATGGCGTGCGCGTAGGCCGCCTTCATGCGCTCCATCCCGGCGAACGCGCAGACGAGCATGAACAGCGTCGAGCACGGCAGGTGGAAGTTGGTCAGCAGCGCATCGACGATGCGGAACCGGTAGCCGGGCGTGATGAAGATCTCGGTCTCGGCGGCGAACGGCGCCAGCCGCCCATCTTCCGACGCCGCGGATTCCAGCAGCCGCAGCGCCGTGGTGCCGACCGCGACGATCCGCCCGCCCGCCGCGCGCGTGGCGTTCACCGCCTCGGCGGTCGCGGCCGACACCTCGCCGTACTCGGCGTGCATCTTGTGGTCGGCGATGTCCTCGACCTTGACCGGCAGGAAGGTGCCGGCGCCGACGTGCAGCGTCACGGGCACGCGCGCGATGCCCTTGGCTTCCAGCGCCGCCAGCAGGTCCGGCGTGAAGTGCAGTCCGGCGGTGGGCGCGGCGACGGCGCCCTCGTGGCGGGCGAAGACGGTCTGGTAGTCGTCCTGGTCCTGCGGGTCGGGGCCGTCGCGGTGGATGTAGGGCGGCAGCGGCATGAAGCCGTGCTCGTGCAGCTTGGCGAACAGCGCCGCCCCGCCGACGTTGAAGCGCAACCGCACCTCGCCGCCCTCGCGCTTGTCCTCGACCACCGCGGAGAAACCCTCGGCGAAGCCGATGGTGTCGCCGATCTTCAGGCGCTTGCCGGGCTTGGCGAAGGCCGCCCAGGCATCCTCGCCCTCGCGCTTGTGCAGCGTGACCTCGACCTTCACCACGCCGCGCGTGCCGGTGAGCCGCGCCGGGATGACACGGGTGTCGTTGTAGACCAGCAGATCGCCGGGCCGCAGCAGGTCGGGCAGCTCGCGCACGATGCGATCGGACAGCGCCTCTCCCACGACCAGCAGGCGCGCGGAATCGCGCGGCCTCGCGGGGTGGGTCGCAATGCGGTCTTGCGGCAGTTCGAAGTCGAAATCGGCGGTTTTCATGGGCCGCGCGGATATAGCCGACTCGGGCGGGGTTGGGAAGCGCGATAGGCGCATACCCCTCTCCCGCCCCGGGAGAGGGAGGGGTCCACTCGAAGAGTGGGAGGGTGAGGGTAAATCCAAGGATCCTTGCGCTTACCCTCACCCGGCCGGCTCTCGCCGGCCACCCTCTCCCGGGGCGGGAGAGGGCTGTTCCCCTACTCCACCGCCGCATCGAACTGCAAGGCAGCCAAGCGCGCGTACAACCCACCCTGGCTCACCAGCTCGGCATGCCGGCCGGATGCGACGATGCGCCCCCGCTCCATCACCGCGATGCGGTCGGCGTTCAGCACGGTCGCCAGCCGGTGCGCGATGATCAGCGTCGTGCGCTGCTTCATCAGCTTTTCCAGGGCGTCCTGCACCATGCGCTCGCTCTCGGCGTCCAGCGCCGAGGTCGCCTCGTCCAGCAGCAGCACCGGCGGGTTGCGCAGGATCGCCCGCGCGATGGCCAGCCGCTGGCGCTGCCCGCCCGACAGCCGCACGCCCTTCTCACCGAGGTACGTGGACAGCCCGTCCGGCAGCGCCTCCAGGAACTCCAGCGCGTGCGCCGCCTCGGCCGCCGCGCGCACCTCGTCGTCGCTGGCGTCGGGGCGGCCGTAGCGGACGTTCTCCCAGGCGTCGGCGGAGAAGATCACCGGGTCCTGCGAAACCAGACCGATGCGCCGCCGCACCTCGGCCGGATCGGCGTCGCGGATGTCCACGCCGTCCAGACGCACCGCACCCGCCTGCGGGTCGTAAAAGCGCAGCAGCAGTTGGAAGACCGTGGACTTGCCGGCCCCCGACGGCCCGACCAGCGCCACCGTCTCGCCCGGCGCCACGGCCAGCGTGAAGCCCTCCAGCGCCGCGTCGTCGGGGCGCGAGGGGTAGTGGAAACGCACGTCCTCGAACCCCAGCGCCCCCTTGGCCGGCTGCGGCAGCGGCACCGGCTCGGCCGGCGGCTGCACATCCGGCATGGTGGCGAGCAGTCCGAACAGCCGCTCGGTGGCGCCCGACGCCCGTTGCAGATCGCCGAACACCTCGCTGATGGCGCCGATCGAGCTGGCCACCACCACGGCGTACAGTACGAAGGCCGACAGCTCACCCGCCGTCAGCCGGCCGGCCAGCACGTCGTGGCCGCCGATCCACAGGATGAGCCCGACCGCGCCGAACACCAGCACGATCACCGCCACCGTCATCACCGCGCGCACCCGCACGCGATGGATCGCCACGCGGAAGGCGTCCTCGACGCGGTCGGCGAAGCGGACGCGCTCCAGCGACTCGTGGGTATAAGCTTGAACCGTGCGGATGCCGGTCAGCGTCTCGTCCACGTGAGCGCCGATGTCGGCGACCCGATCCTGGCTGTCGCGCGACAGCCGGCGCACGCCGCGGCCGAACAGGATGATCGGCGCCACCACCAGCGGCACCCCCAACAGCACCAGCCCGGTCAGCTTGGCCGAGGTGACCAGCAGCATCGCCAGCCCGCCCAGCAGCAGCAACAGGTTGCGCAGCGCAATGGACACCGTCGAGCCGACCACCGTCTGCAACAGCGTGGTGTCGGTGGTGAGCCGCGACAGGATCTCGCCGGTCCGCGTCGTCTCGAAGAAGCCGGGGCTGAGGCTCAGCACATGGTCATAGACGGCGCGCCGCAAGTCGGCGACCACCCGCTCGCCAATCCACGACACCAGATAGAAGCGCCCGAAGGTGCTGGCCGCCATCAGCACGATGACGCCCAGCAGCACCAGGAGCGCCCGGTCGAGCAGAGCCGCGTCGCCGGCCGTGAAGCCGCGGTCCACCAGCACCCGCATGCCCTGCCCCAGCCCCAGCACGGTGCCGGCCGCGACCACCAGCGACACGAAGGCGCCCAGCATCTGCAGGCGGTACGGCCACAGGAACGGCAGCAGCCGGCGCAACGGCTTCAGGTCGCGGCGGGGGGCCGCGTCGGCTTGGGTCGGTTCGCGGGACACCGGATATCCTTGGGTTTCGGGCGAATTTGGGCGCGATCAGACCGCCCATATGGCGCGCCCGGCCCTTCCGCTCAAGATAAGGAGCATCCGATGCACGGAACAGGTTGCATCACGGTGAGGTCGCCGCTATAAACCCGGCTCGCATTTAGGGACCTGGGCCATGAAGAAAGACATCCATCCGGATTATCACGAGATCACCGTCGTCATGACGGACGGATCCTCGTTCCAGACCCGGAGCACCATGGGTAAGGCCGGCGACACCATTCGCCTGGACATCGACCCGAAGTCGCACCCGGCCTGGACGGGCGTGCAGAAGCTGCTGGACACCGGCGGCCAGATCGCCAAGTTCAACAAGCGCTTCGCTGGGTTCGGCCTCAAGAAGGAAGGCTGACGCCAGTTTGCGTCTGCGAAAAGGGCGCCCGGTCCTCCGGGCGCCCTTTTCGCGTTTGTGTTTCGTGAGAGCGCCCTACCCGACCGCCAGTTCGGCGACGCGGTCGCGGAACTGCTCGTCCAGGCGGTGGACGCGCATGTACAGGCGGTGGCTGCGCTCCAGCAGGCTGCGCAGACCGCTCGGCAGGTCGTCGTTGTCCGGGCCTGACGGATCGGAGCAGATCTCGCCGCCGGACAGCGCGAACTCATCCGACGCCGCCGTTTCCTGCGTGATCTCGCCGGCGTGCACGGCTTTCTGCGCCAGCAGCCACGCCATCACCTGCGTGAGGCGGCTGGTCACCCGCATGCTCTCATAGCTGATCTGGAGGCGGACGTGCGGCGGCCGGTTCTGGTGGTCGCCGGCCTCGTGGTACGCGATGTAATTGCGCGTCTCGATGAGCAGCGCCATCGTCTCGTCGTACGTCCCGTTGAAGAACGTGGCAGAAGCGATCACGGCCGTACCCCTCCCGCGGCCGCGTGGCCCGAAACCGAGCGTGGCGGCAACTGATTAACAAAGGATGAGTGGACATTGGTCCCGCGCGTGCGGATTCCCGTGATGCGGACCCTCTTGACGCCCGCGGGACCGTGACTATGTCTAACGGCGCTGGCGGACGCCCACATGGGGTCTTCCGGCGAAACGCCCGCGGGAGCCGACCATGACGGTGGTTCCCGATCGCAATATCGCTCTCTTGGAGGATATGTCATGCGTACTTACGACCTTTCGCCTCTGTTCCGTTCGACCGTCGGCTTCGACCGTCTGACCCGCCTGCTCGAAGGCGCTGCGACCAGCGACGAGGCGGTGTCCTACCCGCCCTACAACATCGAAAAGCTGGGTGACGACGCCTATCGGATCACCATGGCCGTCGCCGGCTTCGGGCCGGAGGATCTGGAAATCACCGCTCAGCAGAACTCGCTGGTGGTCACTGGGAAAGCTAAGAAGGAGCAGGAGACCGGCCAATTCCTCTACCGGGGTATCGCCGGACGCGCTTTCGAGCGCCGCTTTCAGCTAGCCGACTTCATCAAGGTGAATGGCGCCAAGCTGGAGAACGGCCTGCTGCACATCGAGCTGGCCCGTGAGATCCCCGAGGCCATGAAGCCCCGCGCGATCAAGATCGAGGCGGCGGCCGGCCGCCAGCCGGCACTGACCCAGCAGGCGGCGTAACGGCAAAACAGTCCCTCCCCCGGCTCGGCCGGGGGAGGGAGCTATTCCCCCAACAACTCTTCCAACCGCATCACCCGCTCTGCCGGCAGGTGGACGGTCACCGTGGTGCCTTTTCCGCGCTCGCTGTCGATGTGCAGGGTACCGCCGTGCTTCTCCACCAGCCGCTTGGTCAGCGGCAGGCCGAGCCCCGTGCCCTCGTGGCGGCGGGTCATCGATTGGTCCACCTGGCTGAAGCGCGCCATCGCCTTGGGGATGTCCTCGGGCGCCATGCCGACCCCGGTGTCGTGCACGCGCACTTCCACCCCGCCATCCGCCGCACGCCGCGCGCCGACCGTCACCTGACCGCCGGTGTCGGTGAACTTGATGGCGTTGGACAGCAGGTTGACGAGGATCTGCCGCAGGCGCAGTTCGTCCACGCGCAACGGCGGCAACTCGCGTTCCAGATCCAGCCTCACCGCCACGCCCCGCTGCCCGGCCTGCATGGCGACGAGGTTGAGCGACTGCCCGACCACGTCGGTCAGATCCACCGGCTGCTCCATCAGATGCAAGTCGCCGGCCTCGATCTTCGAGATGTCCAGAATGTCGTCGATGATGCCCAGCAGATGCTCGCCCGACTGGCGGATCGACGACGCGTAATCGGTGTAGCGGTCGATGGCGTCGGCGCCGAGGATGCGCATCTCGATCACCTGCGCGAAGCCGATGACGGCGTTCAGCGGCGTCCGCAGTTCGTGGCTCATGGTGGCGAGGAAGGCGGACTTGGCGCGGTCGGCGGTCTCGGCCGCCTCCTTGGCGCGGATCAGTTCCGCCTCGATGAGCTTGCGCTCGGTCACGTCGCGGACGATGGCGGTGAACAGCCGGCGCCCCTGGACCTCCAGCAGCGACACCGACAGCTCGATGGGGAACAGCGTGCCGTCCGCCCGGCGCGCCTGGATGTCGTTGAGGCAGCCGCTCACCGGCGTCGGCTTCGGTCGGTGCAGGTAGGCCCGGTGCCGCTCGACGACCGCCTGCGGGATCAGCCGGTCGAGCTTCTGCCAGACGATGTCCGCCGCGCTCACCCCGAACATGGCCTCGGCCGCCGGGTTGAAGCTGTGGACGATGCCCTCCTCGTCCGCCGTCAGGATGGCGTCGGCCGCCGCCTCGACGACGGAGCGGTTGCGCGCCTCGGCCACCAGCAGCGCCTCGGCGGTGCGCACGTACTCGCTCATGTCGGTCAGCGAGCCGATGCAGCCCCGCGCGCAGCCCTCGGCGTCGCGCACGGGCGTGGTTTGCAGGAACACCGCCGCCGCCGTCCCCTCCGGCCCGAGCAGGCGGCAGTCGAACAGCATCGGCGTGCCGGCGGGGACGCTGCGCGCCCACTCCTCCTCCAGCCGCGGCCGGTCGTCGGGGTGCACGGCGGCGAACCAGCCCTCGGCCAGGATGCGTTCGACCGGCATCCCTGTCATGGCGGCGAGCTGCCGGTTGGCGAACAGGATGCCGCCGTCGGCGTCGGTGCGGAACATGCCGACCGGCGCCGCCTCGGCCAGCGAATGGTAGAGCGCCTCGCTCTCGCGCCGCCGCCGTTCCGCCTCGACCCGCTCCGTCACGTCGCGGATGTTGCCGACCATCCCCTGCACGTCGGGATCGTCCAGCAGGTTGCAGCCGGTCGCCTCGACGGTGCGCCAGCGCCCCGCGGAGTCGCGCAGGCGGAAGGTGCTGGTGCCGGTGCTGCCCTGCGGCGCGCGGGCGCGGACTCCCAGGCGCTCCATCAGCGAGGCGCGATCGTCGGGGTGCGCGAAGTCACCGAGCGGCCGGCCCAGCATGTCCTCCGGCGCGTGACCGAACACCTTGCGCACGTTGTCGCCGACAAAGACGAAGCGGCCGTCGCGCGACAGCACCGCCATCACGTCGGTCGAGTTGGCCATCAGGGCGCGAAAGTAAGGCTCGCTGAGCTGCACGCCTCATTCCTATCCAGGGTGCCGACGCACGAACGGTCTATCGTCGCGATAATTTAGACGCCAAAAGTTATCCTCTGATGACCATCCGGTAACAGCGTACTGGAAATCAGACGCCAGCCGCCAGCGCGTCGGTGGTGGCGTCCGGCGCCTCCACCATCACCATGTGGCCGATGCCCGGCAGCACGCTGACCGAAGCCCCGGCGACGCGCGCCGCCAGCGCCCGCCCGGCCTTGGCCGGCGTCATGCGGTCCAGCGCCCCCAGCAGGAACAGCGCCGGACAGGCGACCTGCCCGCCCGCCTCGGCGCCGCGCGTGTAGGCGTTGCACGCCGCGAGGTCGATGCCGAGCACGCCCGGCTTCTGCCGTCCCATCAGCCGGCGCGAGGTCGGCCCCAGCGCCAGCCCCGGCGCCGGATTGCCGCCCACATGCCCGCGCGGGCCGAAGCCCCAGCCGGTGACCAGATCGATGGCGAGCGGGTCGTTGTCGGCAGCGGCCTTCAGCAGATCGGGATGCACCGGCATTTTCTCGGCCACGCCCAGCAGCCCCAGCGACGCCACCCGGCCGGAATGGCGCGACGCCGCCTCCAGCGCCACCAGCGCGCCCATGGAATGCCCGACCAGCGTCGCCTTCGCGGCCCCCGCGGCGTCCAGCAGCGCCACCACCCAGTCCGCCATCCCGGCAATCGAGGCGATCGGCCCCCCGCCCGAGCGCCCGTGCCCCGGCAGATCCACCGCCAGCACCGACCGGCCGTGGTGGGCGAGGTAGCGGCTTTGCAGGCTCCACACCGTGTGGTCCATGCCGGCGCCGTGGATCAGAACGACCACGGGCAGCGTCGGATCGAAGGGACGGCCGCCGGTGTGAGCGAAGACCGGCGCGTCGTTGACCGTCAGTTCCATCGGCCCTTACCCCTATCCTTAGCCTTTGAGGGCGGCGCGCAGCGCCTGCCGCAGATCGTCGATCAGGTCGTCGCCATCCTCCAGCCCGATGGACAGGCGGATCATCTCCTCGCCGACGCCGGTGGCCTTCAGCGCCTCGGCGTCGAGCTGGGCGTGCGTGGTCGAGGCCGGGTGGATGACCAGCGACTTGGCGTCGCCGACGTTGGCGAGGTGCGAGAACACCGTCAGCGCCTCGATGAAGCGCTTGCCCGCCGCGCGTCCGCCCTTGATGCCGAACGACACGATGGAGCCCGCCCCCTTCGGCAGCAGCTTCGACGCCAGCGCGTGGTCGGGATGATCCACCAGCTCCGGGTAGCTCACCCAGTCCACGGCGCCCTTCTCGGACGCCAGCTCCGACTCCAGGAATCCGACCACCCGGCGGGTGTTGTGGATGTGCCCCTTCATGCGCAGCGGCAGCGTCTCGACACCCTGGAGGATGTGGAAGGCGTTGGTCGGGCTCATGCAGGCGCCGAAGTCGCGCAGCCCCTCGGCACGGGCGCGCATGATGAAGGCGGCCGGGCCGAACTCCTCGACGAAGTCGATGCCGTGATAGCCGGCGTAGGGCTCGGTCATGGTCGGGAACTTCCCCGACGCTTCCCAATCGAAGGTGCCGCCGTCGACGATGACGCCGCCGATGGCGACGCCGTGCCCGCCCAGCCACTTGGTGGCCGAGTGCATGACCAGATCGGCACCGTGCTCCAGCGGCCGGCACAGGTACGGCGTGCAGAAGGTCGAGTCGACCAGCAGCGGCACCCCCGCCGCATGGGCGATCTTCGCCACCTCCGGCAGGTTCAGCACCTCCAGCCCCGGATTGCCCAGCACCTCGCCGAACACCAGCCTCGTGTCCGGCCGGATGGCGGCGCGGAAACCGTCGAGGTCGCGCGGGTTGACGAAAGTCGTCTCGATGCCGAAGCGCGGCAGCGTGTAGGCCAGCAGGTTGCGGCTGCCGCCGTAGATCGACGCCGAGGAGACGATGTGCCCGCCCGCACCCATCAGCGTGGTGATGGCCAGCGTCAGCGCCGCCTGCCCGCTGGCGGTGCACACCGCGCCGACACCGCCTTCCAGCGCCGCGATGCGCTCCTCCAGCACCGCGACGGTGGGGTTGGAGATGCGCGAATAGATGTGCCCCGGACGCTCCAGGTTGAACAGCGCCGCGGCGTGATCGGTGTCCCGGAAGACGTAGGAGGTGGTTTGATAGATCGGCACGGCGCGCGCCCCGGTGGTCGGGTCGGGCTGCTGCCCGGCGTGCAGGCTGAGCGTGTCGAACTTCAGGAACTTCGCGTCCGCCATGGACGGCCTCCTCGCCTGTGTCACTGGGCGCGGAGCGTAGGGACGGTGGAAGGAGGCGTCAAGCGGGGCGGCGGGGACGCGCTCGCGTCACTCCACCGGCTCCACCCCCTGCACCGTCTCGTCCACCAGCCAGTCCACCACCTTGTGCAGCGCCTCCCACCCCGTGGCACCCGCCTCCAGCGCCTCCTGGTAGACCGCCACCTGCCGGTGCGCGCTGGTGCCGCGCGCGAGGATGTCGCGGGCGTTCTCCAGCTCCGCCTGGCAGCCGAAATGCTCGGCGTCCTCGCGGACCAGCTCCATCAGTTCCTCCAGCAGCTCCGGGTAGCCGACGATCTCGCCGCGCCCGAAGTCCACCAACCCGTCGTCCAGCCCATAGCGCTGGGCGCGCCAGCGGTTCTCCTCGATGAACAGGTTCTTGTAGGGCCGCCACGCCACGTTGCGCAGCTTCAGCCGCCACAGCATGCGCAGCAGGCACTGGTACAGCGCCGCGATGGTGATGGCGTCGTCCAGGCGCGTGCAGATGTCGGTGATGCGCATCTCCAGCGTCGGGAAACGCGTGGACGGCCGGATGTCCCACCACAGCTTGGTGGCGTCCTCGATCACCCCGGCCTTCACCAGCACGTTCACGTGGTGCAGATATTCGCCGTAGCTGTCGAAGGCGTCCGGCATGCCGGTGCGCGGCAGCTCGTGCCAGACCGACAGGCGGTAGGATTTGCGCTCCATCACCCGCCCGCGCCAGAACGGCGACGAGGTGCTGAGCGCCAGCAGATGCGGCAGGAAGTAGCGGACCTGATTCATCAGGTCGATGCGCAGGTCGTCGTCCTCGATGCCGGCGTGCACGTGCATGCCGCAGATCATCAGCCGCCGCGCCGGGGCGCCCAGGTCGCGCGCCAGCATGTTGTAGCGGTCGCGGTTGGTGTGCTTCTGCGGCTCCCACGCGGCGAAGGGGTGCGTGGAGGCGGCGATGGGCGCCAGCCCGTAGGCGTCCGCCACCCCGGCCACGGTGCCGCGCAGGCGCGCCAGCTCGGCGCGCGCCTCCTGCACGGTGCGGCAGACCGGGGTGCCGACCTCGATCTGGCAGCGCAGGAACTCCGGGTGGATCTGGCCGGGCGCCTTGTCCTGGCAGGCCGTCAGCATCTCCTCCGGCGGCGACTGCACGATGTCGCGCGTGCCACGGTCCACCAGCAGATATTCCTCTTCGAGGCCGAGGGTGAAGGCGGGTTCCTGCATGGCTCAACCCCGTGGATGGTGTTCGACGCGGTACAGCGCCGGGTCGGCGAGGATGGGCGCCAGCGCCTCGCCCAGCACGTCGGCCCACGCCGCCACGCCCGCACTGTCGGCGATCAGGTCCTGGCGCACCTCGATCAGCACGTTGGGCAGGCCGGCCGGCGTGGCGTGCATCTCGACGGTGCCGCCCAGCGTGGTGCGGCCGGAGTACGGCTCGTTGTCGCCGACCACCCAGCGCCCGTCCGCGCGCAGACGCTCGATCAGCGGCAGCGGGATGCGCGGGTCGTGGTCCCACAGCACGCCGACGTGCCACGGCCGCCGGACGCCGCGCATCTCCGGCGTGAAGCTGTGGATCGAGACGATGGCCGGCACCACCCATCCGCCCGTGTCGCGGTCGTGCATGGTGGCGACCATGGTCTTGATGGTGTCGTGGTAGGGGCGGTACAGCGCGCCCACCCGCCGCCGGACGTCCGCGGCATCCAGGGCGCGGTTGCCGGGAACCACCACGTCGTCGCTGACCACCGGGATCAGCGTCGGGTCCTCCAGCGCCCGGTTCGGATCGACCACCAGCCGCGAATAGCCCGACAGCACCGCCGGTGCGTCGAAGCGCGCCGACAGCGTCTGCGTCAGCTCGGCGACGCCGATGTCCCAGGCGATGTGGCGGACCAGATGCTCCGGCGGCAGGCCCAGCGTGCCGAGTGTGCGCGGAATGGCGCAGGACGCGTGGTCGCAGACCAGCAGGACTTGCGCCGAGCCGTCGCCGTTCAGCACGCGCACGGCCGGCGGGTCGTCCTCACCCAGCAGCGGCGGGCTGTGGTCGACCGGTTGGCGGGGGGAAGGGGAACGCAGGCTCATGGCTCCAACTGTATCGCGAGCGAACGAAAGGGCAAGCCGCAGGCGGCTTGCCGAACAACCGGCGGACAGCCAGCTTTATTCCGTTCCCCTCGGGAAGCCGCCGCCATGCCGACGCCGTTCGCCCCGCTGCTCGCCTTTCTGCTGCTGGCCTCCTGCGCGCCGGTGATCGAGACGACCTACGGCTACTCCCTGCCCGACACCGCCGAAGGCCGAAGCTGCGCCGCCCGGTGCGAGGCCGAGCGCGCCACGTGCATGCGGTCCTGTGACCGCAGCGAGCGTCTTTGCCTCACCGATGCCGAATCGCGCGCCATGCGCGATTTCCAGCAAGAGGTGGGCGATCCTGGGGGACCCCGCCGCGGCGGGACCGGACGGACCTACTTCGACTACGCCAACCGCTACCGCAGCCTGTGTTACATCGGCGGCTGCCGGAATGCGTGCGACGAAACCTACCGCACGTGCTTCGAGGGCTGCGGCGGCAAGGTGACGGCGACGCGGGTGTGCACGGCGAATTGCGGGTCGTAGGGGGCGAGAGGAATTGGAGACGAAGCCACGCGAACCGCGAACTTTCGGAAAGACCATGCCGACGCCGTTGCCATCCACCACAGCATTTGCTAGGATCAAAGTCCTTAAACACCCGAATTGCGCCCACCGACAGCGGGACCGAATGCAACACTACCACGAAACGTGTTGCATGGCGTTTCATTCCGTTTCATTCGCCGCCCACGAATTGCTTCGCCAGCAAACGAAATGCTACACGCCCGTTCACGAACGATCACCGGCAACCCATTGATGGAACACCGGAACTCTCCATTTTGCGGCATTGTGCGGCAAACGCCCCCAGCACAACGGTGCACAGCGCACACGGGCCACTCCGTCGCCCACGCTGGCGGACGACGCGTTGCCCGTTTATAAGGCATTCATGCCCGACGCCAGCACCACCACCGCCGCCGCGCAGGCCCACGCCGACCGCACCGCCCGCATCGCCTTGATCGCGCTGCTGGCCGGCGCGCTGGGGATCGCCTTCTCGCCGATCTTCGTGCGCCTGTCGGAACTGGGGCCGACCGCCACCGCCTTCTGGCGGGTCGGCTTCGCGGTGCCGGCGCTGTACGCCTGGACCCGGTTCGAGCGCACCGATGGCCCGCGCTCGCGCCGGCCGTCCACGCGCTCCGACTATTCGCGGCTCACCCTGGTCGGGCTGTTCTTCGCCGGGGATCTGGCGTTCTGGCACTGGTCGATCAAGTTCACCTCGGTCGCCAACGCCACGCTGCTCGCCAACTTCGCGCCGATCTTCGTGGCGCCAGTGTCGTGGCTGCTGTTCAAGGAACGCTTCACCCGCACCTTCGTGGCCGGCCTCGTGCTCGCCGTCGCCGGGGCCGTGGTGCTGATGGGGCAGAGCCTGCACCTCAGCATGGACGCGCTGTTCGGCGATGCCCTCGGGCTGGTCACCGCCATGTTCTACGCCGGTTACATCCTCACCGTCGGCCGCCTGCGCACGGAGTTCTCGACCGCCACCATCATGACCTGGAGCGGTGTCGTCACCGCCCTGGCGCTGCTGCCCATAGCGCTCCTGTCCGGCGAGAGCCTGATCGCCGGCACGGCGTACGGCTGGGCGGTGCTGCTGGGGCTGGCGCTGTTCAGCCACGCCGGCGGGCAGAGCCTGATCGCCTACGCGCTGGCGCATCTGCCGGCCTCGTTCTCCTCGGTCAGCCTGCTGCTGCAACCGGCCGCCGCCGCGGTGCTGGCGTGGGCGCTGCTCGGCGAGCCGCTGGGGCCGTGGCAGGCGGCGGGTGCGGCGATCGTGCTGCTCGGCATCCTGCTGGCCCGGCGGGGCACCCGGTAAACCATAGGTAAACCGAGGAACGGCAATACCGCAATGCTGTCAGCACGCCTCACCGGTTGACGCACCACGTGCGCGCGAGTACTGCTTCGAGGATTGAATAATCACGGGAGTATGCAACGTGTCCGACGACGGCCAAGCCACGGCCTCCGAGACGACCGGGCGCATCTCCGACTGGGTGGCGGAGCGTATCCTCGACCGCATCGGCACGGGCGATCTGGAGCCCGGCCAGCGCCTGCCCGGCGAGCGCCAGTTGGCCGAACAGCTCAGCGTTTCGCGCGTTTCCGTGCGCGCCGCCTTGCAGAAGCTGAAGACCCAGGGCTTCCTCACCGCCGTCCAGGGCGGCGGCACGCGGGTGGTGTCCTCGGCCGGCGGCATGGACGGCGCGCTGACCGAGATGGTCCGCGTCAAGCTCGACAACCTCTACGACCTCGTCGAAATCCGCATCCAGCTGGAAACCTGGGCCGCCCGCCGCGCCGCCGAACGCGGCAACGCCGAGCAGATCGCCGCCATCGGCCAGATCGTCGCCTCCATGGCGAAGCCCGGCGGCAACCGCAGCGCCGACGACATGGATTTCCATCTGGCCATCGGCCGCGCCGCCTCCAGCCCGGTCTACCTGCACCTCCTCTTCACGATCCGCGACACGCTGGGCCAGATGGTGGAGTTCCACCACTCCCCGGCCTTCGCCGTGGACGAGGAGAAGATGTACCAGCACCACTGCGCCATCCACGAGGCCATCGCCCAGCGACAGCCGGACGCCGCCGCGGAGGCCGTGCGCGAACACCTCTCCTGGGTCCTGCACCGCTATCAGGAAATGGGCACGACGGGGGGAACGCCGTTGTCGGGGCGGAGCGCGCCGGGGGGCTGAGCTCTCGCCATCGCGCCCACCCCCGTTGACATCCAGGGTCCAACCCTTCAGTTGATAGGCGGGCAGCCTGCCCGGTTCCCCGGAACCATCGAGGACCCCCCGCCGTGTCCGCTCACCCCATTGCCGATCCCGGCCAATTTCTGCGCCACCTGTTCGACGCCGCCATCCACGCGGTGTCCGCCGACGCCCGCGTCCCCCCGGCCCTGCCGCCGCCGCCCACCGGGCGCACGGTCGTCGTCGGAGCCGGCAAGGCCGCCGCCGCCATGGCGAAGGCCGTCGAGGATCACTGGAACGGCCCGCTGTCGGGCCTCGTCGTCACCCGCTACGGCCACGGCGCGCCGACACGCTCCATCGAGGTGCTGGAAGCCGGCCACCCGCTGCCCGACGAAGCCGGCACCAAGGCCGCCGAGCGCATCCTGGAGATGGCCTCCGGCCTCGGCGCCGACGATCTGCTGCTGTGTCTGGTGTCCGGCGGCGGCTCGGCCTTGCTGGCGCTGCCGGCGCCGGGACTGACGCTGGACGACAAGCGCCGCGTCGCCAAGGATCTGCTGCGCTCGGGCGCCACGATTTCCGAGATGAACTGCGTGCGCCGCCACCTCTCCGCCATCAAGGGCGGACGGCTGGCGCTGGCGGCGCATCCCGCGCGGGTGGTGGCGCTGTTGGTCTCCGACGTGCCCGGCGACGACCCGACCGTGATCGCCTCCGGCCCGACCATCGCCGACCCGACGACGCTGGCCGATGCCCGCGCCGTGCTGGCGCGCTACGGCATCACGCCGCCGGACGCCGTGCGCCGCCATCTGGAAGACCCGGCCTCGGAAACCCCCAAGCCCGGCGACCCGCGCCTCGCCCGCGCCGAGGCGGTCATCATCGCCCGGCCGCAGGACGCGCTGGAAGCCGCCGCGGCGGAGGCCCGCGCCGCCGGGGTGACGCCGATCATCCTCGGCGACTCGCTGGAGGGCGAAGCGCGCGACGTCGGCCGCGTGCTGGCCGGCATGGCGCTGTCCTGCGCGCAGCACGGCCACCCGCTGGAGCCGCCCTGCGTGCTGCTGTCCGGCGGCGAGACCACGGTGACGGTGCGCGGCCAGGGCCGCGGCGGGCGCAACGCGGAATGCGCGCTGGGCATGGCGCTCGGCCTCGCTGGGGCGCCGGGCATCCACGCCCTCGCCGGCGACACCGACGGCATCGACGGCACCGAGGACAACGCCGGGGCGCTGGTCCGGCCGGACACTCTCGACCGCGCGCGCGCCGCGGGCCTTGATCCGCAGGCCGTGCTGGGCAACAACGACGCGTACACTCTGTTCGCGACGGTGGGCGACCTCGTGGTCACCGGGCCGACGCTCACCAACGTCAACGATTTCCGCGCTCTCCTCGTCTCCTCCCGCCTGCGCTGACGCCGGCCGCCGATCAGGAAAAAGAAGACCATGAAACGCAAGGGCAGCCCGATCCGCCGCTTCCGCCTGACCAAGATCGTCGCCACGCTGGGGCCGTCGTCCTCGACGCCGGAGATGATCCGCACGCTGTTCGAGACGGGCGTGGACATGTTCCGCCTGAACTTCAGCCACGGCAGCCACGACGACCACGGCGCGCGCGTCAAGGCGATCCGCGCGCTGGAGAAGGAAACCGGCCGCCCCATCGCCATCATGGCCGACCTGCAAGGCCCGAAGCTGCGCCTGGGCAAGTTCGCCAACGGCCCCGTCGAGCTGACCGCCGGCCAGAGCTTCCGCCTCGACCTCTCCAAGGAGCCCGGCGACACCACGCGCGTCGGCATGCCGCACCCGGAGATCTTCGCGGCGCTGGAGCCCGAGGCCGAGTTGCTGCTGGACGACGGCAAGGTGCGCCTGCGCGTCGTCTCATGCAGCCCTGAGCACGCCGACACCATCGTGGTGTCCGGCACCAGGCTGTCGGACCGCAAGGGCGTCAACGTGCCGGGCGTGGTGCTGCCGCTGTCGCCGCTGACCGACAAGGACCGCGAGGATCTGGTGTTCGCCCTGGACCAGGGAGTGGACTGGGTGGCGCTGTCCTTCGTGCAGCGGCCGGAGGACGTGGCCGAGGCGCGCAAGCTGATCGCCGGCCGCGCCGCGCTGCTCTCCAAGATGGAGAAGCCGCAGGCCATCGATCACCTGGACCAGATCATCGAGCTGTCGGACGGCCTGATGGTGGCGCGCGGCGATCTCGGCGTCGAGCTGCCGGCCGAGGACGTGCCGTCGATCCAGAAGCGCATCGTCCGCGACTCGCGGCGCGCCGGCAAGCCGGTGATCGTCGCCACGCAGATGCTGGAGTCCATGGTCTCCGCCCCCGCCCCGACCCGCGCCGAGGCGTCGGACGTGGCCACCGCGGTGTACGACGGGGCGGATGCGGTGATGCTGTCGGCCGAGACGGCGTCCGGCGCCTACCCGGTCGAGGCCGTGTCGATGATGGACCGCATCGCCCGGCGGGTGGAGCAGGACCCGCTCTACCGCACGATCATGGACGCCCAGCACCCCGACCCGCAGCAGACCGCCGCCGACGCCATCACCGCCGCGGCGCGGCAGGTGGCGCATACCATCGAGGCGGCGGCCATCGTCACCTACACCACGTCCGGCTCGACCACGCTGCGCGCCGCGCGCGAGCGGCCAGAGGTGCCGATCCTCTGCCTGACCTCCAGCCCGGAGACGGCGCGCCGTCTGGTGATCGCCTATGGCGTGCACAGCGTGCAGACCGAGGACGTGGACAACTTCTCCGAGATGGTCCAGAAGGCCGCCCGCATCGCCCACGACGACGGCTTGGCGGCGGAGGGGCAGCGTCTGGTCATCACCGCGGGCGTGCCTTTCGGCACGCCGGGCAACACCAACATCCTGCGCATCGCGTGGGTGGAGGCTTGAGCCAGCCCTCTACAGCGGCGCCCCGGCGATCTGCTTGCGCAGCGTGTCGACCTGCTCGCGCACGCCGTCCATGTGCGGGTTGATGGCGAGCGCCGCTTCGAAGGCCTTGAGCGCCCCCGCCGGCTCGTCCACCGCCAGATAGACCAGCCCCAGCCCGGCCAACGCCGCGAAGTGCCGCGGCTCCAGCAGCAGCGTGTGGCGGATGTCCGCCACCGCCGCCGGATAGTCGCCGAGCAGGTAATGCGCGTTGGCCCGCTTGTTCCAGCCCTCGGCGTAGCCCGGCGCCAGGGTGACGATGCGGTCGAACGCCTTGAGCGCCGCCGCGAAGTCGTCCTTGTGCAGGAGGTCCACGCCGGCTTTCATCAGCGTCAGCACCTCGCGGCCGGGGTGCTCCAGCCAGATCGCCCAGATCTCGTCCTCGACGGCCTCGGCCGTCTCGCCGGCCGGCGCGGTGAGGAGCATGCGGAAAAGACCGTCGAGGCGCGCGTCGTCCTGGAGCGCCGACGCGGGCGCGGCGAAGGCGAGGGAGGCGGCCAGGACCAGCGCTGCCGTGGCGGCCCGAAAGGCGAAACGAGCGAGCATCATGGAACAAGGGTGGGGGCAACCCCCACCCGCAACCAGGGACGCTTCCGAGGCTCACCCGTTCGGGATGTTGAGTTCGGCATAAAGCGGACTACCCACCTCCGCAAAATCAACGACTTAAGAAAAGCTTGTCCGGCATATAGCGAGTCGAAATCCGGCAAATCCGCTGCTTGGTGGCAACAATCCAGCGTATTGTGTCAAGGAACACTATGCCCGCATGGGATCGTAGACGCAGCCCAAGGATCATTAGCCTGAAAAATCACAGGAGTTAATTCTTGCGCCTCGTTAGCCCGGATCATTCATCAGCGTTTTGGAACGGCGGCCCGAAGGCGCGTCGATGGGTGGCGCCAACGGCGCGGCATGACGGGGCTGGAGGGTTGCGGGGACAGGTTCGTTCGGGGGCACGTCGCCCCAGCAATCACGGCGGCAGCTTGACGGTGCGTGCGGCCAGCACCGCGAGGCTTTCCTGGTAGGGGAAGCTGGAGGGCAGCGACACCTTGATGCGCGTCACCATCTCGGTGACCCGCGCCGCCACCTTGATGAGGCCGAGGCGCAGCGTGTCAAACTGCGCCTTGCGCCAGAACGACGCCTTCGGCGCCAAGCCGCGCAAGGTGTGCAGCAGCCAGTAGGCGGCGGTGTGGATGAGCAATCGGAACTGGTTGGCAGTTGCCTTGCTGCACGACGTCCGGTCGGAGGCGAGGTGCAGTTTGTGCGCCTTGATCAGGTTCTCCATCTGGCCGCGGGCGCAGTAGATGGTCTCGTACAGCGCCTTGGGCGTGCCGGTCAGGTTGGTGACGATGAAGCGCGTGTCGGTGCCCTGGGCCGACGCCTCGACCCGGGCGATGACCCGCCGCTCGACCTTCCAGGTGCGGGCGGCGTAATGGAGCGCGCGGAAGCGCCGAGCCTTGTCCGCCTCCCCGGCCAGCCGGCCCATCGCAGCGTCTTCGGCCAGATCGGTGATGCGCCCGAGCAGGATCTTGTTGCCGGCCAGACCGAAGACGTAGCCGACGCGATTGCGCTCGCACCAACTCATCGCCTTGTGGCGGCCGTAATGGCTGTCGCCGCGCACCAAAATATCGACGCGCGGCCAGCGGGCGCGGATGGCGCGCACGACGTGGCGCAGCACCAGCGCCACCTCGGCGCCGTCCGGCGTCTTGCCGGGCCGCAGGATGACGGCCACCGGCTTGCCCGTCGTCGCCTCGTAGATGTGCATCGGCAAGAAACAGTGTCCGTCGTAATGGGCGTGGAACAGCGAGAGTTGCTGGGCGCCGTGGACGCGGTCCTCAGTGTCGTCGATGTCTAGCACGATGCGCCGCGGCACCGTGGCGAAGCTGTCGCAGAACAGGTCCACCATGGCTGCCATCATGCGCTTGAGCGCCACTGGGCCGGGCAGGTTCTCCAGCCGGCTGATGGTCGGTTGCGAGCAGAGGTCGCCTCCGCTCTCCGGCAGCCGACCGACCGCCATCTTGAAGGCGGGATCAGTGCGCAGAGCGTCGCAGTCGTTGGCATCCGCATACCCGGCCGCAATCAGCAGGGCGCGGAAGCGGATCATCTCCGCCAGCGTGTGCTGGATGCGCTCAGGGGCGCGCGGGTCCTCGATGCAATCCGCCAGGCGCTCGCAGATCCCGAGCCGCCGGTCGATCTCCGCCAGCAGCAGGATGCCGGCGTCGGAGGTGAGACGGCCGCCATCGAAGGCGGCGATAACCGGCTTGCCGGCAACCGGTGACAAGCCGGGCAGAACCCCGGTACTCTCGGCCATGGCGGGCGTGAACTCCGTTGATCCGTGGTGAGACTGTTTCAGCACCAGAATCATACACGAATTCAGCGCCTTAACCTCGCTCCCGCGGTACGTGGGGCAAAAGTCCGGGCATAACCTTGGCGGTATAGAGCGGCTCAACGACGTGAACCAAGGAATGCCAACGGGTACAGCGAACAGCTTGCCAGCGTGAGCGTGGCGCGGTCACGTCCGTCAAGCAGGTGTAAATTCGGGTGTGGCTTAAGGTGGCCATCGGTCAGGCGGCCTTGGGTGGAATCTGGACTGGGTCGGCCTCGGCGGCCGGGGTGTAGAGTTCGGCCATCGCCTCGACCTGCATGTAGCGGTGCTGGAGCTGCCACTCGTCATTTTGCTCCAGCAACACCGCGCCGATGAGGCGGATGATCGACGGCTCGTTGGGGAAGATGCCCACCACGTCGGCGCGCCGCTTCACCTCCTTGTTCAGCCGTTCCAGTGGGTTGGTGCTGTGCAGTTTGGCCCGATGCTGGGCGGGGAAGCTCATGTAGGCCAGCACGTCGGCCTCGCTCTCGTCCATCAGCGCCGCCAGCTTCGGCCAGCGCTCGCGCAGCTGGTCGGCGACATGGCGCCAGGTCTGCCGGGCCGGCTCGGCATCGGGCTGCAGGAAGGCTTGGCGCAGGGCGGCCGCCACCATGGTGTGCTGGCCCTTGGGCACGTGCGCCAAGGCGTTGCGGATCCAATGCACGATCCGAACGCAATCGACCGAATCCACTTCACGGCTACGCTGGCGTTTGCTTGGCCGCACTTGGCCAAACCGCGCCACCGTCGCCGGTGACCGCCGTGGCGGTCTGTTGGGCGGACACCTCCACCACCGAGGTGCCCGCCCATGCCGCGCCATCGACACCCCCCGACGCCAGCGACCTGGGCCATCCGCTCCGTCTTCGTCCGGACCCGCGACGGGCCGGATCGGCTGGCCGACACCTACCGCCGTCTTCTTGCCCCCATCGCGACATCACGGCCGGCGGCGACCGCCGGCCCGGCCGAGGGAGAAGCATCATGCATGCCGCCGTCTATGCCCGCGTCTCCACCGAACGCCAGGAGCGCCAGCAGACCATCGACAGCCAACTCGTCGCCCTGCGCGCCTGGGCCGAGTCCAACGGCCACGACCTGAACGACAGCCATGTCTTCCGTGATGAAGGCTACAGCGGCGCCCGGCTCGATCGGCCGGGGCTGGATGCCTTGCGCGATGCGGTGCGCGATGGCGAGGTCGATATCGTCGCCGTGCTGGCCCCGGATCGCCTGGCGCGGCGCTACGCCTACCAGGTTCTGCTCCTCGAGGAATTCCGCCGGGTCGGCTGCGCCGTCGGTTTCCTCAACCGCACCATCACCGACGATCCCGGCGACCAGCTGCTGCTTCAGATCCAGGGCGCCGTCGCCGAGTACGAACGCGCCCTCCTCGGGGAGCGGTTCCGCCGCGGCAAACTTCAGAAGGCCCGCGCCGGCCAGATCGTCGGCACCCACCCACCTTACGGGTACCGTTACCTGCCGCGTCAGGAGAAGGCGGCCGGCCAGTGGGTCATCGATGACGCCGAGGCCGAAACCGTGCGCCTGCTCTACGCCTGGCTGGTGGAGGAGCGCATGACCCTGCGCCAGATTCTCAAGCGCCTGAACTTCGGGCCCTGGTTCCCCCGCTGCGGCCGGCACCCCTGGTCGCCGTCGACGGTCCACCACATCCTGTCCGACCCCGTCTACACCGGCACCGCCTACGCCAACCGCTACGAATTCGTCGCGGCGAAAAAGCCGCGCCCCCGCAAGCCAACCTATTCCGGCGTCGGGTGCCGCCGGCTGCGGCCGAAGGACCAGTGGATCCCGATCGCGGTGCCCGCCCTCATCGATCAGGACACCTGGGACCGCGCCCAGGCCCAACTCGCCCGCAACGCCACCTTGTCGTTCCGCAACAACAGCAAGCATGACTACCTTCTGCGGTGTCTGCTGACCTGCGGCGCTTGCGGCTTGTCCATGCACGGTACGACCCGGCCGGCGGGAAAGCGGGCCGAACGCCTCTACTACCGCTGCGCCGGCAAGGATTGCGTGGAAACCGCCCGGGCGCAGCCGTGTCCCCGCGCCAACGTCGCCGCGCCGGACATCGAGCGGACCGTGTGGGAGCATGTCCGTGGTCTGCTGGAAGACCCGGAGCGGCTGGTGGCCCAGTTCCATC
>NZ_JBPXMR010000040.1:0-2616 GCF_053470425.1 Azospirillum terrae
TCCTTTAGACTAAAGCAACTAAATTACAAACTTTACGAAATTGGTTTATCTTCTTTAATTGTTTTCCATCCAATTGAAGAATGTTCCTATATCGTTCCATCGTCTTTTCACTTGTGGCATGGATTAATCTATGGACATCTTTATGCACAATTACAAGATTATTAAACTCATCTGTACCTCCCAAATGTCGGGGTAACTTATGATGACAGTGTACCTGATTAGATGTTAAAAATTCCCCTGTTACTGCACATATTCCTAATTGCATTGAGTACCTTGAAATTCTGTTATCTGCAATTTCTAGATTGTCCTTGCCGTAAGGTATTTTTAACATTTTGTTTATTTCTATGGCAACGTCAGCTCTAAGATTTTGATGAAGTTTAAGCCTTCCTTCATTTGTATAATTACAAATATCTTGACTGAAGTTCAGGGCATTCTTTGTTTGAATATCTCCTAATGGAAATAAATATGCACCAGCAATTTTATATGTTCTGAAATTATTCTTATGAAGTCTCTTGTATGTTTCTGATGGCTTTATAGGTTTTCCATATTTGCCAATTGGTTTTAGACGATTATACATGGTTTTCAATAGACGATAGGCTATTTCCCCAAAATCTTTATTGATATGAGTCGCAACCTTGAAGTAATTTTTTATTCCGAGAATATAAGCGTTATAATCCATGACAGTATGCGGTGTTGGCTTATTTTGGATTTCGCGAATTAAATATCTAAGTTTTTCTAGTATATTTTTCATCTTATTATCCATAACGTGTGTATTGGCAACGTATTTATTACGCTTGGTTACTGCTTTAAGAGAAAAACCCAGAAAATCAGATTTCCTCTTTCTAAGATTAGTAATCGCTGATTTCTCGGTTGATATATCAAGGTTTAGCTGATTTTTTAAGTATTCCTTGGTAGCGTGAAATATTTTGATAGCTGATTGATGAGAATTTGTGAAAATCTTAAAATCATCTGCATATCTAACGATATACATTTGTTTAAGATTCGTTTTCCTTAACGCTCTTGTCTTACTATTGGTCGCGTAAACATGTTTTGTTTTTAGGCATTCCCATTGGTTAGCTATCCACCAATCTAAGTCATTTAAAACAATGTTTGATAAAAGAGGAGACAGGATTCCTCCTTGCGGAGTTCCTCTAGTTGGAACACCAATACCTTTGATTGGTGCTTTTAGCATTCTCGAAACAATCGTTAAAACTCTTTTATCCCGTATTCCTATACTGTACATTTGTTTAATTAACTTTGAATGGCTCACGTTGTCAAAGAAACCTTGTATATCAATGTCTACTACATGATGCAACTTCACATTATTGACTAAGAACTGACATCTAGCCATTACATGATGAGTTGACCTATTTGGTCTAAAACCATATGAATGGTGATAAAATTGAGCTTCACATATTGGCTCTAATACTTGTTTGAACATCTGTTGAATTAGTCTATCTCTCATAGTTGGAATACCTAATGGACGCTTCTTTCCATTGGGTTTGGGTATCTCAACCCTTCGTACCGTTTGAGCTTTATAATTCTGTAATGCTTTTCGAATTTCCTCAATAAATTCATCAGCGTTTTCAATCTTGTATTGGTCAATCGTGATGCCATCAGTTCCAGCTGTTTTTGAACCTGTATTCGCTTTAATGTTCCGAAAGGCTAGTAAGATATTGTCTTTCGATATGATATGTTCATATAGCCTTAAACCCTTGGTAGCATTGTTTTTACTTCGCTCATAAAGGTCATCAAATATGTCTTGCATACCGTAATATTCTGCATGTCGTAAAGCTGTACTCACCGATGGATTGTTTCTCCTTCCTTGCGGAAAATCCCATCATCTTACTCGACCCTGTGAGTTTCATTTAGTTATGTTAGTTTTCAAAGAGAAGACTTGGGACTATCCCTCCACGTTCGTTACACGCTTCAACGGTACTGTATCCCTACTTTCGCAAGAGTAAAGTCACTTCGATTAAATAAATCATCTTATAGACACCATCCCGATAGTAGTCGTTTAATAGTGGATGTTTCTTACTTACAACGTTCCGATTAACCTAGCTTTACATATATCCGTAGGTGCTCACTTTAAGCCTGCCAACCTATATCCTCATTTGTTGGATATCCCGAAGTTCCTATACACTACTCGTACTTTCCGGTGTTTGACGCTGCGTTCGCAACATACGCCTTTCGAGCGTATTAATTTCTAGACCCGTACATTCGCAAGTTCGTCAGTCCAGTTGGACATTCTCGCCATAGATATTTTGTAGCATCCCGGCCTATCACAAACCATATTCTAGATAAGCAACTTAGGTCCATTTCAGCCGACTTTACCTAGCTTCATACACATTCTAACTACTATCATTATGTGCATGTAGGAGGATCAGATAACTCGCTTCAGCTCAACATGACGGCTTTCATTCCGAGTTTCAATTAATCAGTTATAATTGCTTAATAGCAATTCTCCTATTTCGTGCTTTGGCACTTATAAGGAAACGTTTCGCGCAGTACATAATTTCATAATCTTATTAAATGAGAACCAGCTACCTAACGGAAGGATTACAGATGGATTCATTATACTTTAATTTTTTTATAGCTCATTATTTCGTTTATATC
>NZ_JBPXMR010000041.1:0-2504 GCF_053470425.1 Azospirillum terrae
GAATGAATGAGGGTTTTTGCTGGGTCCCGCCGAGCACCGAGCGGTGCCGCGGCGTCGGGCGGGACGCTGCAAAAGCCAGATTGAACGAAGCCGCGCCGGTGCGGACAGCTATGGGAATAGTGGAAACGCCGGCCCCGCACGGCCTGCCGTGATCGTCGCGCGCCGGGATGAGAGGATGGCCACCGCGCTCTCCTGCGAAGGTCGGTGGCGGGCATCCTGAGAGCGTCGGCCGAAAGCTTGGCAGGTGGGATGTCCCGACAGCCTTCGAACGGCACAGGGCGGGTGGGTGCGGCCGGTGGTGGTGGCGGTCGGCAGCCGGAGGATCCTGGCGTGACGGAAGCGCGGGGCGGTCAAGACGTGTCGTTCCAGGTTGGCGGCCGTGGAGGCCGCTGCGGTGGCACCGGGCCGAGGAGGATCATCGGGCCACCGCACAATGGGCAACGGTCGAGGGTACGGCCGGTCAGCTGGCGGTACCGCTCACGGTAGTCGGCCACCGGCTCGGCCGGCGCCGGCGGGGCGGCGTCCAGCAGCTGACGGCACAAGGCCAGCTTGGCGACGCGCTGGCCGTTGGCCAGGAAGCCGTAATGACGGATGCGGTGGAAGCCGGCGGGCAGCGTGTGCAGCAGGAAGCGGCGGATGAACTCGTCGGCGCTGAGCGTCATCACCTTCGAGCGGTTGTGATGGCGATAGTCCTTCCAGCGGAAGCGGACTTGCCCGTCGCGGTGCTCGACCAGACGGCTGTTGGCGATGGCGACGCGATGGGTGTAGCGGCCCAAGTACTCCAGCACCGTCTCCGGCCCGCCGAACGGTGGCTTGGCGTAGACCACCCACTCGACCCGGCGGACGGTGGCCAGCAGCGTGGCGAACACCGGCGCCTCGCCGACACCGATCAAGTCGCCGGCACGGTAGGCCGCCTCCAGTTCCTCCAGGAAGCGGCGCCGGTACAGCCGCGCCAGCACGCGCACCGGCAGGAAGAAGCCGGGCCGGCACGCCACCCAACGCTGGCCGTCGAGCGCCGGTCCCCCGCCGGGGACGATGCAGTGGACATGCGGATGGTGGTGAAGGGTCTGGCCCCAAGTGTGCAGCACGGCGATCAGGCCGATCTCGGCCCCGAGATGGCGCGAATCGGCGGCGATGGCCCGCACGGCTTCGGCGGCGGTGCGGAGCAGAATGCCGTAGACCACCGCCTTGTTGCGCAAGGCCAGTTCGGCCACCGGCGCCGGTACAGTGAACACGACGTGGAAGTAGGGGACGGGCAACAGGTCGGCCCGGCGGTCCTCAAGCCACTGCGCCTGCGCCAGCCCCTGGCACTTGGGACAGTGGCGGTTACGGCAGGAATTGTAGGCGATGTGCGGCGCGCCACACGCCGCGCAGGCTTCGGCATGGCCGCCCAACGTCGCGGTGCGACACGCCTCGATGGCGGCCATGACGCGACGCTGCGGGCGGCTGAGCCGGTCGGCCTGGGCGGCGCGATAGGCGGCACCGTGCTGGCGGAAGATGTCCGCCACCTCCAGCGCGGGGCGCATGCCCGCCGCTCAGGCCGACCTCCGATCGCCGGCCGGCAGGCGATCGAGCGGGCTCGGCGTGCGGGCGATCAGCGCCGGCGTGACCTGGGTGTACAGCGCCGTCGTGGCGAGGCGCCGGTGCCCGAGCAGCACCTGGATGATGCGCAACTCGGTGCCGGCTTCCAGCAGGTGGGTGGCGAAACTGTGCCGCAGCGTGTGCATCGTCGCCGGCTTGGCAAGTCCGGCCTTCCGCCGGGCCAGCCGGCAGGCGTCCTGCAAGGTGGCGACACTGACGGGGGTCCCCGTTGCCCGGCCGGGGAACAGCCACGTCTGTGGGCGCTCCTCACGCCAGTAGGCGCGCAGGATGGCGAGCAACTGGGGAGACAGCATGACGTAGCGGTCCTTGGCGCCCTTGCCGTGCTCGACACGGATGACCAAGCGTTGGCTGTCGATGTCGCTGACCTTCAGCGTGGCGACCTCCGAGACGCGCAGTCCGGTGGCGTAGGCGGTGGTCAGGGCCACCCGGCTGCGGACCACCGGCACCGCGGCGAGAAACCGCACGACCTCCTCGGCGCTGAGCACAATGGGGAGCGTGCGCGGCTCACGCGCCCGGGCGATGCGCTCCGCGACGGCGGGCTGGCCCAAGGTGATGCCGAAGAGGAAGCGCAATGCACAAGCAACTTGGTTGATGTGGCTCCATGACCGCTTCTGCTGGGTGAGGTGGAGCAGATAGGTCCGCACCTCCTCCGAGCCCAAGGTGTTGGGTGGCCGGCCGAAGTGCCGGCTGAAGTTGGCCACCGCGTAGACGTAGGACTGCTGCGTCGCGGGCGAGAAGTTGCGCAGCGTCATGTCTTCGATCATCCGCTGGCGAAGGGGGCTGATCCGGGGCATCGTGGAACCTCCTGGGTGGGATTGGTTCCATCCCCACATTCCAACGGGTCGGAGGTTCCGCGCTGCTGACGCCCCCTATGCCGCGTCAGCGGCTTCGTTCAATCCGCA
>NZ_JBPXMR010000042.1:0-2434 GCF_053470425.1 Azospirillum terrae
GTCTTTAAATACCATGTCATGGGCTACGACCCTGGTGTAAGCTTCCACTCAGCCTATTACCCAGAACAAAAATCCATCGCGGTTGTCTGCTCCAATAAGTCAGAGGGGGCCTTCGACATCATGAGCGCCATTGAAAGGGAACTAACGTAAACACAGGGACGGTTCTTATAGCGGACAATCGGAAGTTTTGCGTGAAAAAAGGCACGATGAGCTGCATTAGCTGCTCATCGTGCCTTTATCTTATTCGTTTTTCAGCTCAAATCGCAAAATTTTTGATTGCCAGAGAAGAATGAAGTCGCGGTTCTGGGCTATGGGGTTTCAATCTTTCGATTTCCCACTCGGAAAATAGTATTGAGGAAGTTTATCGGATTAAGCGAACGAAGAAACACGGTGATTTTTCGAAAATGAACATTATTTCCCCCTCCCCACTGAAGAGGCTTTTTAAATGAGTATTCAATTACAGCCACTTACGGTACGCCTCCTGAAGCATTTAATTGAAGGTGAGTTTTCCTACAGCCTGGACATAGACTCACATCCTTTTTCGTAATGATGGAGACCACCTCTACTACACTTAATCCTTCAAATTTGGGTTTATAAAATGGGCTTTTTGTCAGTTTTCTGCATAGCTTAAGTTTGGTTTTCTTATTTCTGTTCGCAAGGATCCCATAATGCCTGATCTTCACGAATCCCTTCGGGAGCACATGCATTAAAAACCTTCGCATAAACTCCACCTTTGTCAGGGTGACTGTCTTCTTTTTATTGTTGTTTTTATAATCTTTTACGCCAAAGGTAACCGTGTCTTCTTCAATAGAAATGATTCGATTATTTGAAATGGCAATTCGGTGGGTGTAACGTCCAAGGTATTTCATCACTGCCAAGGGCCCTTTGAAAGTCCTCTTGGTATAACTGTACCAATCGAGGGAGTAACACTTGTCCAAGAGATCCTGAAAAACCTTTGGATTCTTATAAATTTCGGCTTGATTATAAAACTCCAGTAATCCTTGTCTATAATACTGCTTCAAATAATAAAGGTATTTTCCCCTGAATTTTTTGGACAGTACTTTTACTGGAATGAAGAATTTCTTTGAAGCAGCTCGCCACTGTTCCTCTTCTGTCAAGCCTCCGGCCAATACTACCGTGTGAATATGTGGATGGTAATGCAAGTTTTGCCCCCACGTGTGCAAGAGGGAGAAAAAGCCAATCTGTGCTCCAATATATTTGGGATCCCTGGAAAGCTCTAAAAGGGTTTCTGCCACAACCTTATACATCAGATCATAAAGCAAACGTTGATTGTGGTAGATAATCGTGTGCAATTGTTCAGGCATCGTAAAGACGACATGGAAATAGGGTGCATTCAGGATGTCCTGCCTTCTTTTATCAACCCAAATGTCCTTATTCACTCCCTGACACTGGGTACAGTGCCGATTCCTGCAGGAATTATAGCTGATCTGTGTATGCCCACAGGTCCCACACTCATAAGTCCGGCCACCCAAGGCTGAGGTTCTGCAGTTCATGATATCCCTTGCGGTTTTTGATTGATCCAGGGAGGGCTTATACGATTGCTTATATCTTGAAAATGAGTCTCGAAACAAATCCTGAATACTCATGTTTACTTGTCTTCCCTTGAGTCCAATGGACTCTGAACTCCCATAAGAGATTTGGAAGTCATGTGCAAGTAGGCAGTTGAGGTTTGAAGCCGTTTGTGTCCAAGCATCTGTTGGATTAAAACAGGTTCAATACCGTCTTCCAAAGAATGCGTGGCAAAACAATGCCTTAGAGTATGGGCAGAAATCTGAGAATCCATCCTCAATTTGGTTTTAATCTTAATCATGGTGTTCTTAATGGTTTTTACATGGATGTGATGACTTTTCTCCATTCCGGGGAAAAGCCAGTCACTAGATGAATAGGTCAAATTGGCGAATTCGACCTTAAAATAATCCCGTAAGATAAGAAGTGACTCATTCGATAAAATGGTGTAACGATTGGTATTATGTTTGGCATTCGCGACTCTTAGTCTCATCGTTTTACTGCAGATATCACCAATCTTCAAACGGGCGACTTCACTAACCCGCAAACCACTGCCATATATTAATGAAAAAATGGCTTTATGTTTTTTATTTTCGATAGCGTTAATAAGATTGATAATCTCATCCCTGGAAGGGATGACGGGAAGAGTATGGGGACGTTTCATCCTTGGAACCTTCATTGGATTCCATTCCTTCTCCAAGACATACGTGTAGAAGAAGCGGACAGAAGAGATATAATTATTAATCGTACCTGCCGAGAGTCCCCGAACTTTCTTTAAATGAAGAATATATTCCTGGATATCCTCTAAGGTCGTCAACTCAATCGGACGATCTTGTTCGCTCATGAAATCTAGGAAGGATTGAATCCTTCTCGCATAGGACTCTCTGGAAGATTCCGGAGTATTCTT
>NZ_JBPXMR010000043.1:0-2289 GCF_053470425.1 Azospirillum terrae
TAATTTTAATTATGTTTATAAACACTACATACTACAGATAGGTATGTGTTTTAATTCTTAGTTAATAGAAAAGAATTATGCAATTTTACTATTTTTAATTATAATAAAAACGCCAGTGTACTTTTGTATTGAACGTGGGTTCCCAAATGGTGAAACTCTACCGTTTGTTTGAGGACACTGGTTTTTTTATTTCTTTTTTTGCTTTAAAATAGAGGTGTGCAGTGACCTTTATAGTGATTCCGACTTACTGGAATGGGGCTAATATTTAGACCTCTAATATTGATGTGGGGCACTCCACTTACACAAGTACACGGCACTGCACTCCAATTTAATTACTCAAATCCATTCCTGTATTTTTTTACAGGATTTTTTGTTTTTAAGGAGGAATTTTGAAGGTTTATGTCGTAATTTATTTTTTGTTTAAGAGACTATATTGAAGAAAAACAAAAACAATATAAAGCAGTTGAAACTCTATCGTTGATTGGAGCTAGGAAACTAGACTCTTGTTTTAAATATGAGATTTAATATCTGGCGATATAATCCTGACATACTACATTGGGCGTAAAGCTCTCACAGAAACTTGGATAGTCAGATATGTCATACTGCGGCTAGGAGGAGAAATGATGAACACTACCATTACTCCATTTAGTTATGGAAACGACACGCATAACAATCAAGGACAGCGTAAGTTTTATCAGTTTTATGTCGGCATTGATATTGGAGCGAGCTTTCACGTTGCATCCTGTATTCCGTTTGATGCATTCTTGGATCCTAAAGGCATTGCCTGGAAACGGACGAAGACAATGAAATTCAACTCCGATAGTGCTGGTATAGCTGAGTTTTTAGATGCTTTAGGAAAAATTGAAGAGCAGTTCTCTCTTACCCCAAAAGACTTTTTAATCCTTTTGGAACCAACAGGAGGGCACTATTCATATCTGGTACAGCAAGTTTTACTAAATAAAGGTTATGACCTATTTCAAGTTGAGAATAGTGCAGTAAGTGAATTTCGCCAAAAAAACTTAGGCATCTCTGAAAAGACGGACTCAATGGATGCCAAAGTAATGGCATATATGGGGTGGCATAAACAACTACATCCCCATATGCAAGGTGTAACACTTATAAGACCTCAATCTGTTCTTCAATCCTTATTTAGGACTGTGATGAGGGACAGATGGTATTTAAACGTACAACTAACTCGTCGAAAGAATCAGGTTCAACAGCTTTTAAAAGTTACTCATCCTGATTTAAATAAAGCATTTAAGAGCCTATCTAGCACCTCTGTATTGAAATTAGTCTTAGAGTACCCTACGGGTCTTCATATGAAAGAAGCGACAGCAGAAGAGATGTATAATGTTTTATTGAAAGCTGGTGCAAAAAGTGTAGCTAAACAAGCAGCGAACACATTGGCTAAAGTAATGCCCAATACCATCGCAGTTCCAGCTGAACATCTTGTAGAAAGGCAAAAATGGGTTATAGAAGAAGCCTTGAGACTCGAAAAAAGCCTCAAGCTTATTGACCAAGAGATTCATAAACTTTTATGGGGAGACCCTGACAAAGGAATAGATCCTCACCCTTATACAGAAATTTTATTGTCCCTTCCATTTGTGAGTGAAAACATCGCTTGTACTTTGATTGGTGTCATAGGAGACGTTGAACGATTTAGTACATACAAAGAGTTCAAGAAATATCTCGGGGTTTCTGCGGAAAACAAGCAGTCAGGAACATCAGTAAATGGCACAAGACAGACATACAGCGGTGTTAGAGATGCCAGAAGAGTCCTATATCAAATCGCCTTAATAATTTTGGCGAACGGACAAAAACAGCCTACCGTCTTTAAAGCATACTATGACCGTAAGGTAGCCGAAGGAATGAACAAGAAAAAAGCAATAGGACATTTATGCGGTAAGATAGCGGCCCTTATTTATACAGTCTTGAAAAACAGCGTGATATACGATCCAGTCACTCACGCTAAAGCCTGTGGAGTGGCTTTCGACAATCTATATATTAAAAATAACAAAAATAAACCAAAGCAAATTAATCAAAAAAATGATTAAAAGTTATAAAACCCTAAGTACTTTAAAAGGAGTGAAAATCACCTATTATTTGTTAAATTTTAGGTGATTTCTCCTCTTTAAAAATGAATCTTGATTTTTCAAAGCACTACACTACATTTAATAACAAGTTCAACAAAAAGGCGTTAATCCTTCAAGGATCGAACGCACCCGTTAGTGAATTATTCATTTAGGAGTATTAACTCTTGCAAATACGCTTCTATTCTAGTGGTTTTAG
>NZ_JBPXMR010000044.1:0-2257 GCF_053470425.1 Azospirillum terrae
ACTCATTCATTAGCTCCCTCTATAAATATTGATATATCAACGGTTTGACCCGTTGGTGGGATGTCAAAAAAATATTTTTCGACATATACCCTAACAGAAATTAATAAATATGTGATTCTCTTACAATTGGTGGGTACGCTACGCGGTCACTACTGGGTAATGATGGAAAAGTAGTGATCAGTATATATACGATGCACAATGGATCTCTGCGTAGCTTATGATGACGTACCCTCCCATGTCTCTGGGCATCAAAGTGCCTACATTCCTTCGTTCGGTCTAGTCATAAGGCAGAGGCTAGCGAAGCTCCTTTAGGGACTCAAGGTCGGATGGTGTTTATAGTGCCAGCTTCTCCGTGTCATCCTGTTGTCTAGTTCTTTTAAGGGGATGCAGGACTTTACATAGCCTCTGCGAGACTAGGAATATCCTTCATCATTCGCTTTGCGTCAAACGCTTTGTGCTTCGTGCTAATTCCATGGAGAACTTTCAATAGTTTTCCGCATAGAACCACGATGGATTGCTTCTTGCGTAACGGATTGTCTTTACGATTTGTGTAATACTCATGCAGCCTTCTAAAGGCATCATTATGGCGAACCATAGGCATCATCACTCGGAATAGGAGGGCGCGAAGCTTTCTTCTGCCCCGTTTGGAAATCCTTTTTTGACCTTTGTGCTGGCCGGAGGAATTTTCCCGTAATGTCAGTCCCGCTAGTTTGATTAGTTGGCGTGGATCTTCATAGTGAGAAAAGCTTCCGATTTCAGCTAGTAAATCGACAATCGTGGTATCTCCAAGTCCAGGAACCGTTGAGAGCCATTCGTATTCAACTGATGTTTTGATAAGTTCAACCAGGTGGTGCGTAATGCTTTCAATCTCCTGTTCCAACTGGTGGTAACGGCGAACGAGTGTGGCGATTTCAATACGGGCCATCTCCCGTCCTTCTGTTACCCCAATCGAGTCTGAAGCGAGTTCTATGAGTTGTATGGCTTTCGGCCTTTGGGGAGATTTGAGCCCCTCGACCTTACGGTAAAGTGCCAATACCTCATCCGGTTGTTTCTGATGAAGATCGGCCGGAAAAGGCGTGCATTCCAAGACAGCCATTGCCATCTTCCCGAATGACGGAAAGACCTGAGTGAACTCAGGAAAATAGCGATCGATCCAGCGAATAATCATGTTTTTGACGGACCCAAGTTCCTCGGTCAACTTGCTTCTGAACGTTGAACCCACACGGAGTTCAGCCTCCATATCCTTTAGGATGCGAGGATAACTGAAACGCCCATCCTTGATTAAGCGAGCGATGACCAGCGCATCCTTGCGGTCATGTTTGGTTGGCAGGTTATCATCCAACTCCTTTGATCGCTTGACGTGCATAGGGTTGGTCATCGCCAGGGGAATGCCCCGTTCCTCAAGGAAATAGGCTAGATTAAGCCAATAATGGCCGGTTGGTTCAATACCGACAATGACCTCCGTCTTTTCATGTTCGTTCATGGCAGTCAAAATACGCTGGTAAAAACTCTCGAAACCCTGGCTGGACTGTAGAACTGAGAAAGACTTTCGGAGCACACGTCCACGGTCATCGACAAAGCAGGCGAAATGTTTTCGCTTCGCAATATCGATCCCGACTACGAGTGTATTTTCGGTGACTTGATTTATTTTCTGATTTTGTTTAAAATCCACTTTGGAGTCCTCCTTGGTTAACTAAGTTAGGGGTCAATTCGGCGCACGATTTGACACCCCGTATCATACCAAGAGGGCTCTTTTTTGTTCAAGTCCCCGAAAATCCTTCTAACAGGAATGCTCCTTTGTTAAAATAAAGTTCTTCTGTCCTTGCTCATCAAAGGGTGAGATTTGCCAATACGAACTACTAAATGAGGGCAGCTCATCAATACTATCGAGTAAGTAGGTTGTATGCTGACGATATCGACTTATTGTAGCCTCAGCATTTGCAGCTCCTTCATGGTAAAGAAGTTTCCAGGTCTGCTTGTAACTTAAACCCATTACCTCATTGTCCCTTCGATTCTTGACCAGATAACCGATGGTCGAATTTTGCATACAGAGGAGGTGCAGAATCTCATAAGGATTTTGTTCACTAGCACTTACGCCTTTTTCAATATCCCATACTCCATCGACACGCTCCTTTTCTTCCGCATCGTAGATATAGTCACACAGCACAAACGTACCGTATTGATTGGTATACTCGAGATCTTTAATCTTGATCTTGCTGCTAAAATAACTCCGAATATCCCCAACCTTAACATCCTT
>NZ_JBPXMR010000045.1:0-2212 GCF_053470425.1 Azospirillum terrae
GTTTATCCATACACACCATACAAACGATGTGAGGGCACAGCAATTCGTAAAGCATGTGGAGGAATATTTAGCTGAACACAGCACGCCATAACAAATCCGCCTGGTTATTATACCAGCGGATTTTTTGGTTTGTGGGCTATTTCCCCATGCACTTCATTTTTCAAAAACATATACCATAGAGAGACTGATTGTAAGCCAATTATCGTTTTTTTCCTCCCGGCTTCCTTACAAAATGAAAGATTTGGGTGTGTGTGATGGAAAGCAAAAGTAACTTAACAAACGTAAAACTGGGCGAAAACGTCAAGATATATGACTTTGTCAATGCCTATGGCTGCGAAATTGGAGATGGAACGAAAGTAGGAGCATTTGTTGAAATTCAAAAAGGAGCATTCCTGTTAAGAGGATTTTCGGGGACTTGAACAAAAAAGAGCCCTCTTGGTATGATACGGGGTGTCAAATCGTGCACCGAATTGACCCCTAACTTAGGTAACCAAGGAGGACTCCAACATGGATTTTAAACAAAATCAGAAAATAAATCAAGTCACCGAAAAAACACTTGTAGTCGGTATCGACATTGCGAAGCTGACACACTATGCCTGCTTTGTGGACGATCGAGGACGAGTGCTCCAAAAATCTTTCTCTGTTACTCAATCTGGAGGTGGATTCGAGCTTTTCTATCAGCGTGTTCTCGCTGCCATGAGAGAGAACGGAAAAACAGAGGTCCTCATCGGGATTGAACCAACAGGCCATTACTGGCTCAATATAGCCTATTTCCTTGAGGAAAGGGGCATTCCCCTGGCGATGGTCAATCCGATGCATGTAAGGCGATCTAAAGAGCTGGATGACAACTTACCAACCAAACATGACCGTAAAGATGCACTAGTGATCGCTCGACTGTTGAAAGACGGACGGTTCAGTTATCCTCGCATCTTGAAAGGATTGGAGGCCGAACTTCGCGTTGGGTCAACGTTTAGAAGTAAATTGACAGATGAATTGGGTGCTGTCAAGAACATGATTATTCGCTGGCTGGATCGCTATTTTCCAGAGTTCGTTCAGGTTTTTCCGACTTTTGGAAAGATGGCCATGGCGGTACTTGAATATACCCCATTTCCGAGTGACCTTCACGAGAAACAGCCCGATGAAATTTTAACCCTTTATCGGAAGGCTGAGGGGCTTAAATCCCCACAAAGACCGAAAGCGTTGCGCCTTATGGAAGTCGCAGCCAACTCTATTGGAATAACAGAAGGACGTGAGATGGCCCGTATTGAGATCGCCACACTCGTCCGTCGTTTCCATCAACTAGAAAAAGATATCGAAAACATTACTCAACACTTGGTTGAGCTTGTAAAAACGACTGTAGAATACGAATGGCTATCAACGGTTCCAGGACTTGGAGATACAACGATTGTCGATCTATTAGCGGAAATCGGCAGCTTTTCACACTACGAAGATCCACGCCAACTAATCAAACTAGCGGGACTAACGTTACGTGAAAACTCTTCCGGCCTGCATAAAGGACAAAAACGCATCTCCAAACGGGGCAGAAGAAAGCTGCGGGCCCTCCTTTTCCGAGTGATGATGCCAATGATTCGACACAATGAAGCATTTAAGAAACTACACGAGTACTACACAAACCGTCAGGTTAATCCTTTACGCAAGAAGCAATCCATCGTGGTTCTATGCGGGAAGCTATTAAAAGTTTTACACGGAATTAGCACAAAACACAAAGCGTTTGACGCAAAGCGAATGATGAGGGATATTCCTAGTCTCGCAGAGGCTGCATAAATCCCTACATCCCCTTAATTGGACCTAGACAACTGGATGACACGGAGAAGCTGGCACTATTTTTTCCATTCGACCTTGAGTCCCTAAAGGAGCTTCGCTAGCCTCTGCCTTATGACTAGACCGAACGAAGGAATGTAGGCACTTAGATGCCCAGAGACATGGGAGGGTACGTCATCATAAGCTACGCAGAGATCCATTGTGCATCGCATAAATTCCTACACTACTTTCCATCATTATCCAGTAGTGACCGCGTAGCGCACCCATGTAATGGAATAGTTTCACATAATTTAAAGATATTGTTAGGAAGCGTGTCGAAAAATATTTTTTTGACACCCCATCAACGGGTCAAACCGTTGATAAATCAACATTTATAGAGGGAGGTTTAAGCTCGTTCTTTTGGATAAGATTTGAACTACTGAAAGGTGTT
>NZ_JBPXMR010000046.1:0-1946 GCF_053470425.1 Azospirillum terrae
GTATGTCGTACCAGGTGAAAATAAATCGAGTAGGAGGGGGTGACTAACCCCCGACCTCTCACACCACCGTACGTACCGTTCGGTATACGGCGGTTCAATTAAGTGTGACGTAGAAATTCATATCTTTGATATAGACTTTTGAGCCCTCGATGACTCCAATAAGAGTTATCGAGGGTTTTGTGTAGGATTGGACTAGAGGCTATTCTCCAATATTTCTTTCTGGAGTTTCCCCATTCGTATGCCTTTTGGTCAGGGACACCTAGACTTTTGAGTTTTCTTACTCTTGTCTTTGGATTCTTCCATTGTTTCCATTCAATCATACGAAGTCTCCTTCTAATCCACTCATCAAATTCTTTAAATTTACTCGGTGTATCAGCTAATGCAAAATATCCACACCATCCCGTTAGATATTGATTTAGTTTCTCGATTCTAACTTCCATAGGAATTGGTTTAGAACGCGAGGTTAGCTCCCGTATTTTAGCTTTAAGCCTTTTAATACTTTCATTTGCTATACGAACCTTCGGTATCTTATTAACCGTAAAGCTAAAGCCGAGGAACTTTCGTTTCCACGGGCGATCAACCGCTGATTTTTCTCTATTTACTTTGAGCTTTAATTTCTGCTCAATGAAGCATGTAATCGAGTTCATCACTCGTTCTCCAGCTTTCTTCGATTTCATGTAAATATTACAATCATCGGCATAGCGGACAAACTTGTGACCTCTCCTTTCTAACTCTTTATCAAGCTTATCCAAAAGGATATTCGAAAGAAGAGGGCTCAGGGGACCTCCTTGTGGTGTTCCTTCTTCCGCATCATAGACTACACCATTTATCATGATTCCTGCTTGGAGATATTTCCGTATTAGTTTCAAGACCAACCGGTCTTGGATTCTGCTTGCCAATATCCCCATTAACTTATCATGATTAACTTTGTCAAAGAATTTCTCCAAGTCCATGTCTATCACCCATCTATAACCTTCACTTATGTATCCCCTTGCTTTACGAACTGCGTCATGACCTCTTCGGTTTGGTCTAAACCCATAACTATGTTCTGAGAAGGTTGGGTCAAAAAGCGGGGTTAGAACTTGTGCGATAGCCTGTTGAATGAACCGGTCTGTCACGGTAGGTATTCCTAGTAATCTTACTCCACCGTTCGGTTTCGGGATTTCGACTCGACGTACTGGGTTAGGTTGATAGGTACCTCTCCTTAAAGAATCACAAAGAGTGTCCCAGTTCTCATAGAGATGTCTTCGTAGGGATTTTACGGACATTCCATCTATGCCGTGACTCCCTTTGTTCTTCTCCACACGTTTAAGTGCTTCTATTAAGTTTTCCCGTGACAGAATCCGATCCATTAACATGTGATATTTCCTTTCGACGTGAACGTAGAAATCTAATTATGTTATTCCTGCTCCACCCTCATGAAGTCCCCTGTGGAATTCACCACTTCCTCCTTCAAGTAAGTCCTTTCGGATTGTCTGCTTCTACACAGGAATTGTATGCCTAGTTCTCGTTCTTCCTAATTGTTCAGTCCTTCCCTTACCGTCTCGAGTCGGTAAGGTACTATGACCTCTGCTGACTTCTGGTTGTTCAGCTATCTATTGCTAGATAGGTTACCAAGTGTACTTGGCGTTTCAACCAGACCTCCCCGGGTAAGAGTACAGTCTTTCCCTCCATCTATCTGCTTCATTTACTCTGTACCATCTTCGGCAGTAAGGACTTTGTTTTGTTTTGCAAACTCATCCAATGGTACCTAGCCTTATATGAAGTTCGTGTTCCTCAGACCGGAGGTTTGCCGCTCGCTTCCTTCAGATTCCGCGTCACCACGGACACCCTTGCGTTAAGCTAACCACTACTACTGCCTTCATGGCTCGGGACTTGCACCCTATAGACTGCACCCATGCCGGGCGCACAAAAAAGAGGCAAGCTTTCATAGCTTGCCTCCACAC
>NZ_JBPXMR010000047.1:0-1777 GCF_053470425.1 Azospirillum terrae
GGTAGGAAAGGCTTCTTCGATGTTGTTTTTTGCGGATAAATAATCAATTTTGGTACTAATTACACCTTCCTGTGACTGCTAAACTAAAGTAGACAGTTTTCGCTGGATAAGATGAAACACTTGCTTACCCAAATATACCAGTAAAATAACTGTTGTCGCCATTGTATGATATGGATATTTGATCATACAGCAATGGAGGACAGACAAAAGGTGGATAAGTGGGAAGTGTATATGGAAATAAAGCAGTTAATAAAACAAGGGTTTAGTAAATCAAAGGTGGCTGAGAAGCTGGGGGTATCTAGATCGACTGTTTATCGTCATCTTAGGAGGTCTCCTTCGGAGATGGCAGAGTGGGTAGAATCTATACAAACACGCAAGAAAAAGTTAGATCCCTACAAAGAGTTAATCTTATCCTGGTTAAGGCAGCATCCTGATATGTCTTCTGCACAAGTGGAGGATTGGCTAAAGGAAAGGTATAAAGAACTGGAGATTGGTGAGAGTACAGTCAGAGATTACGTAAAACAGTTACGTGAAGAATATAAAATAATGAAAGAGTCATCACCTAGAGACTATGAAGCTATTCCTGATTCCCCAATGGGAGAACAAATTCAAGTTGACTTTGGGCATACAAAACAAAGAACACATGATAACAAGGAGGTTAGGCTGAATTTCATTGCTTTTGTTTTATCGAACTCAAGATATAAATATAAAGAATGGCTAGATAGACCATATACAACCCAAGATGTCATTCAGGCTCATGAAAATGCATTTCAATGGTTCAGTGGAATTCCAAGAGAACTAGTATATGATCAGGACAGCTTGATTGTGGTCAGCGAAAATGGCGGGGATCTCATCCTCACTAAAGAGTTCCAACAATATAAACAAACGAGGAAAATTAATCTTCGGGTTTGTAGGAAAGCTGATCCAGAGAGTAAAGGGAAAATAGAAAATGTAGTAGGTTTTATTAAGCATAATTTCGCTAAACATAGAATTTTCCACAACATTGATTCCTGGAATGAGCAGGGTTGGGAATGGTTGAATCGCACAGGTAATTTTAAAATCCATAATACAACAAAAAAAAGACCGGTCGAAGTGTTCTCCTTGGAAAAGCAACACTTAAGACCAGTCTCAGGAAATATCCATTTCCTAAACGATTATGAAAATAGTATAACAAGAAGCGTCCATAAGGACAATACCATTCGATACTTGTCCAACAGGTACTCTCTTCCACTGGGCACATTTAATAAGCATCAAACGGTCTCGATTAGGGAAACAGAAGATAGGCATTTATTAATCTACCAATCAGAAACGGGAGAACTCCTAGCCAAACATCAGATACCAGAAGGCAGAGGTCTATTAATAAAAGATAGAAAGCATACAAGAGATCGCTCGAAAGGGATAGATGCATTTATTGATACCGTGGCCAATCAATTTGAAGAAACAAATGTAGCACATGATTACCTAGATAAACTTCGTGAGAAGTACCCAAGATATATCCGTGATCAGTTACAGATCATATTAAGAGAAGCAAAACAAACTAATGGACAATTACTAACAGCAGCTCTGCGAGAATGTATCAAAAGAAACTTATACAGTGCAACGGATTTCAGCGATATCGTTTTATACCTTAAACGACAACGACGGGAACATGACACAGTGATTGACACCGCTGAGACAGTCTCACCCCTAAACAGCCTATCTGGCTGGGTCATGGAAACTGAAGCACAAAAGCGCAATATAGCTGCTTATACTGCGTTATTGGAAGAAGGTGATCTAA
>NZ_JBPXMR010000048.1:0-1771 GCF_053470425.1 Azospirillum terrae
TTCTTTCCACTTCATTTTCTCCCTGTCGGGTGGTTGGATCCCCTTTGATTTTCGATAGAGATTCATGCCTGGTGGATACATGTGCAGCCGTCCACCCTTGATGAACTTCTTTTCTTTCCCGTCAATCTGCTTAGTAGCAATTTCAAACTCTTTCCCGATAAAAGCCTTATAATCCATCTCTCCAGTCTCAAATTTGGCTAAATCAAGTTCGATATCGGTTAAATAAGCCGAAAGATACGCCCCTATATTGTCCACGTCCTTCAGAGACTTGATTACAACGAACCCATGCCCCCAGATTGCCCTCAAATCGGAATTCTTGATATAAACCCTCTCAAGGTCGTTAAACCGCATCAGAACGTGACAATGCCATGCTCCCCTTCCTTGTGGCTCCACAACGGTTAAATAATCGATTGAGGACGTTTCCTTGAAGTCATACCGCAAACGCATGAAAAACTTTTTAACATCCTCATACAGCCGTTTTGTGTCCGTCATGTTCTCCTTGTAGGTTAAAGTGACGTGCAATTCATTCGCTTGCCCTACGAAACTATTATTTATCAGATACCTAAGTTTCTTAAATGATTGTCTTAGAGAATTTTGGTTATCTTTTCGATTTTCGGAATGCTCAAATTCTTTTATCTCCCCTGTTTCCAAATCAACATAGGTATCTTTGTCCAACTTCTGAATATGATTTTTGCTATTCATTTTTTCCATGTGCTGAACCTCGATAATGTGATTCATACGAGTAACCGTTACAAGGGCATTTTCAGCGATGCAAACCTTGTCCTTATGATGCTTGTCCATCTTTTTTACCCCTCATTTTTCTGCTAATGTTTAATTAAAATCAAGTTAATAAGAGCAAACCCCAAAATCACTTAAATTTCTGCATCAACTCAACCGAAGAACCTTGACCAAAAACACGCTCATATTCGGCTATAATAGCCATTCTAAGCTCATCAGAACGATTATTAGATACTCCATTACCTTTTACCAACCTATCAAGCATTTCAATGTAAAACGCCTCTAATCTAAAGCTAACTCTCATTTTTTCCAAATCTATCAACCTCCTTTCCCAATATAGGCAAATTATACCTTTTAGTCATGACAAACGTCAATAAGAAGTTTACTTGATTACGATAGCATAGAACCGTTGACATGGAGCCTCTGCCCTCTTAAACTCCTGAAGGCAATCCCCAAGGGTAAATTCGCCCTTTGGGACCACCTCCAAAAGTTTACTAAAGAGAGCCCCTCCAAATAAACGAACCTATCAACCGAACTGGTTTCACTTCCGAACAGGTTCCGAATCGTCAATTTTAGGTCGAAAAAGGGGGGGCTGCCAGTACTGGGCCCCTCCTTCACAGGCTCCTCCCAGTGTCCAGCAGCTCCCCTTTTTTGCGAACAAATATTCGTATGTAGAAAATACGTTCTTGTTAACGAAAACGTGCTATAATGGCAATAGAAAACCCCTGAATGTGCGAGATTCAAGGGTTGTAGAGAGCATTTACTTAGCGATAACAGAGAAAACTTTCTTGCCGTATTTCCAAGCTATCTTTTTGTATTGTACTGAATAAAAGTTACAGTGTTTTCGAATTCTTCGGATTCAATATGATAGCTTTTTTCGTAGTGGGGAGCCGTCCCTGCTATTTTTTTTGCTTCTTTCCACTTCATTTTCTCCCTGTCGGGTGGTTGGATCCCCTTTGATTTTCGATAGAGATTCATGCCTGGTGGATACATGTGCAGCCGTCCACCCTTGATGAACTTCTTTTCTTTCCCG
>NZ_JBPXMR010000049.1:0-1514 GCF_053470425.1 Azospirillum terrae
GGCACGGAGTAGTAATGGCCGTCGGCGATCACGTGGTAATCGGCGCCGACGGTCCGGCCAAGGTCCCATTGTCCCACGACGTAGGGATCGCTGGGCAGAGGCCGCAGCAACGCCCGTTCCTCGGCCTCGAACACTGAGCGGCGGGTTCCCTCGCGCGGCGGCGACAGCGGCCGGTTGTTGAGCTCCTCGCGCAGCGGCATCATGGCCGCGTTCAACTCGCCCAGCGAGAAGAAGGTCTGGTGGCGCAGCGGCGCCAGCACCCAGCGTTCGACCTGCAGGACGGCGTTCTCCGCCGCGGGCTTGTCGCGCGGCTTGCGCACACGGGTCGGCAGGATGGCGGTGCCGTAGTGCCGGGCCAACTCGTAGTAGCTGGCGTTCAGCACGGGGTCGAAGAAGTTCGCCTTGGTGACGCCGCTCTTCAGGTTGTCTGGCACCAACGCGCCGGGCACCCCGCCCAGGAAGCTGAACGCCTGGACATGGGAAGCGAGCCAACCCTCCAACTGCTGGGTCCACGTCGCCTCGGTGTAGATCAGCCCGGAAAACGGCAGGCAGGCGACGAAGATCTGCGCCTCGCGCGCTTGGCCGCCGTCCATCACCACGACGGTGTCGCCCGTGTAGTCCACCTGCAATGCCTCGCCGGGGCGATGCTCCCGGCGCAGCGTGACGCCGCGGCCCTGCTCGCGCCGCCAGCGGCGGAAGCAGTCGCAAAACTGGCTGAAACCGTAGCCGCCGGGGTTGGCCTTGATGTACTCGCCCCACACCAGCTTCAGGGTGAGGTGCTTGTGGCGACGCAGGTCACGCTCGACCTCGGCCCAGTCGGGCAGCGGGCGCTCCTCCAGCCACTGGCCATCATCGGCGCGCTGGAACAGGCGCCGTTCCAGCGCCTCCTCGCTCAAGTCACGCACCTGCTCCCAACGGGTCAGCCCGGCCTTCTCCGCCCGGGCCAGCAAGCCGTTCAGGGTGCCGTTGCTGAGGCCACAGCTGCGCCGGATCTGGCTGTAGCTCATGGCGAGATCGTATCGGAGCCGAAGCACTTCTTTCACCTTCCTCATCGCGATCCTCGTTCTCGGCATGCCGTGTCTCCTCTTGGCAGAGGAGCAACGGCACGGGCCGTTACTGGTGCGACGAAGGCGCGAGAAGCCGCTCGGCTGCTCAACCCGCTCCGCTGTTCATGCTGCCGTACAGGCCGTTCACTTTCCTCCGGTCGTCCTGTTCAGTTTCGAGCGCACTATGCACGTTATAGGATACAAATCCTCTTTGGCGAGGTGCGCCCGCATGATGCCGAGCGGAATGCAGCGCTCCACCGAATCGCGCGGCCTTATGGAGCATACACCACCAAGCAATCTTCCTAAACGTGCGACGGATCCTGTAAAATATCATTGCGAGCGAATGTAGGGCCGCGACGATGCGCAACACGGAGTTGGTCGACGCGCTGGTGAGCAAGCGCGCCGAGTTGATGGACAGGTTGGCAACCCTTCAGCGTGAGATCGAGGCCGCGCGCTCCGACATCACCA
>NZ_JBPXMR010000005.1:0-412027 GCF_053470425.1 Azospirillum terrae
TGAAAGGGTTGAAGCGGCAAATGTACGGCCGGGCGAAGCACGACCTGCTGCGAAGCCGGGTTCTGGCCGCCGCGTGAAGTTGTCGTCCCTAAAGCCATTCCACCGAGGGCTGTTTTGCACCAAAAATGCGGAAGAACCCGTAATTGACGCTGGCCGGACTTCGAAATTGTCGTTGCACACATGCCTGCGATTCTGGCCGACGAGGATGCGCTCACCTCCGCGATTGTGCGGTTGGCCGGTCAGTATGGCCGCTACGGCTACCGGCGCATCACCGCGTTGCTGCGTCAGGAGGGCTGGCGGGTGAACCACAAGCGGGTCGAGCGGATCTGGCGCCGGGAGGGGCTGAAGGTACCCACCAAGAAGCAGCCCAAGCGGGGACGACTGTGGCTGACCGACGGCTCGTGCGTGCGTCTGCGCCCAAGCTGGCCCAACCACGTCTGGGCCGACGACTTCGTTACCGACCGCACGCACGATGGACACGATGGACGGAGCTTCCGCATGCTGACCATCATCGACGAGTTCACCCGCGAGTGCCTGGCCATCGACGTCGCCCGCCAGCTCACCTCGGATGACGTCCTGCATCGGGTGGCCGAGCTGTTCGTCCAGCGTGGCCCACCGGACTTCATCCGCTCCGACAACGGCCCGGAGTTCGCCGCCACGGCGGTACGCGACTGGCTGGCGCAGGTCGGGGTGACGACGCTGTTCATCGAGCCGGGCAGCCCGTGGGAGAACGGCTACAACGAGAGCTTCAATGGCAAGCTGCGCGACGAGCTGCTCGCGCGGGAGATCTTCTACACGTTGCACGAGGCCCAGGTGCTCATCGAGCGCTGGCGCGCCGCCTACAACACCATGCGTCCTCACAGCGCGCTTGGTTACCGCCCACCGGCGCCGGCCGCGGTGGTGCCGGCTCCTGTCCAGCCCGGCTCCGCTACGCTCCGCCGGGCTGGACAGGAGCCGCCGGGCGGTTTTGGCTAACATAGTCTCTGGTGTCCCACGTGGGGGCAGGTCACAGGCGTGTCCCGTCGGGAAAGGTGATCAAGGCGCGTGATGGCGCCGGTGAAGGCGGCGCCTCCGGGCTGGCGACCGGCGGCCCATCCAGCGTCACCGGGATCAGCTCGTTCGGGACGACGGCGCCGGGGATCCCCAGTTGCTTGCGCCACAGGTGCAGGCAGCTCTCGGCCACGCCGTGCCGACGGGCCACGTGGGTGATGACTGCCCCGGGCTCGTACGTCTCGGCCACCAACCGGGCTTTCTCTTCGGCGCTCCACCGCCGCCGCTCACCGCGGCCGGTGATGATCTCCACTCTCGACATCAAGCGAGCCTCCAATGGGGCTCCCTTGGAGCCTCCGTAGACTCGCTCTTCGCCGGTCACCTCATCTCCGGCAAGGCGGCGTTCCGTAGCTGCTTACGCACCTCCCGAACATCGTTCGATGCCAACAGGCTGGAGACCGTCCAGGTTCGAGGCGGACGCCGCCGTCACCGGCGACCCGGCCGGTTGTGGGTAATTGAAAGGCTCACCGGACGCGTACGAGGAAGTCGCCCACTGGGCGGGTATCGCGATCGGCTACCTCAGACAGCTCGAGAACGGGCGCAGAAACCCAAGCCTTCTGCTTATTGCCGCACTTTGTGGTGCGTTAAATATTCAGATGAGCGATCTTATAGAATACATCGTGATCGAGGGGCGACAGACAAAAACCTGAAATGCACCAGCTGCCGCCGCGGGTAATTATGCAAGACTCTGTTGCAAAAATGACTCCAAGCTGGCACCGATGCACAACTTGGCCATTTCAACGCGTTCCAGCCCGATCAATGGGGCGCAACGGCTGATCCAGGAATGCCTCGTCGAGATCGCGCGTGCTAGCGTTATAGGCCCACCGAGCAAACCTCTCGAGAAGAGTATCGCGCAGTTTTTCCAGCTCGTGGACTTGCCTTTGGAGCACCAAGATGCGCTGCTCCGCTTGGCTAATCTTCCGGCCGCCCATCGGAGGCGAGGGTCTTACCCTATACGCCTGGAAGGCAACCTTGATTTGCGTGTGTTTGTCGAGGGCCTGCCGCGTGTACCTAGCACCGGTTTGGTGCTCGACAGCACTGCAAAGGGTGTCCCACGTCAGGCGCCCTTCCCAGTTGCGAATGATCTCGACAATGGCTGCAATGCGTTCTTCGGTGATCGTTGGGGCGCGGCGGCGGCGTCTGCCCCTCGGACTCGCCTCAGCCATGCGTCTTCTCCTTGACGGAAGCAGGTAGCGCGGCCCGATCAGGGGATGAAAGCAGGACAATGCCGAGGGCCCGTTCATGATCCCTAACGGACTGCTCCACCAACGAGAAGCGTCCAGACTTCGAGAGGCGAATGACCGATCCATCGGGAACGTTGTCATCCGACAGGATGGTTAGCAGCTGCTCCAAACGCTGCACCGTCTCGGAATGGGCCTGCACAAACTCGTCGGCGCCGTAGTCGCATTCGAACACTGCCTTCTGGGCGATGGCGAGGTGTCGCCGCGCCGTATTAAGGGCGAGGGCAACTCGTTCGCGATGCCGGGGATCTCGACCCTTGACGCAGGTGTGCTTGGTGCAGTGCAAGCAATCCATGAACATGACGCAGGGGCCAGATGAAAAATCGTGCTCGCAGAACCCGAACTCGGTCTCATGGCCGTGGACATTCCGCTGCCGGATCTCGCCATGGGTGACCGGAGCATTGACCTTGACTGTCCTGCCACCTGAGGCCAGGGCGATGGCCCGTTCCCGGCTACGCATGCGCTCCAGCATCTCCTCGGGAGTGCGGTGGTCGTAGGCGCGGTTCTGCGCAACATCCCTCCGCCCGCTCCAAGCGGCGATCTCGAGCTCGGACAAGCCACCGATCTGGGCAAGCGTGTTGAGATAATGACGCAGCTGATGCGGACGGAGCTTGATTGGACTATCGTGAGCAGATATGCCAAGTCGATTAAATATACCTCGCCCAAGCTTGTCACTATATGCATTGAACTGATCAACAATATTATTGTATGTTAATGGAGCAACCATGCAACGCCACGCTATATTTTGCGATTTTCTGTTTGAGAACTCGTATTTGCGGCCAACCATCAGTGCTTCACTATAGCGTAGGCCTGTGGCCCTGTCGAAGACAGGGAAGTTCGGCGGCAGAAATCTCAACAAGAATTTCTCGATGTCGCGAAAACTAAAGACTTTCGTCGGCACCTTTCCGTGCCAATTCCTGTAACCGTTGGCGGAAACACCATACTTTGAGGCGGTAACGTGCCAGTTTTGCCCATGAGCAAGACCAATGATGCGTGCGATCTCTTCAGCGATGAGATCTGCGCCGCGCAGGTGTTCGCAGTCCGCTGGAAGGTAGAGATCGCCAGGATGCTCCTCGTACCAAGCGGCAATGCGACGGGCCTCGTCCGTGTGCTGTCGCAGCTTGGAAACGGCCTCTCGCGCCACGTCGGCCATGACGGAAGGAATGTCCTTGGCAAAGTCGTGGAATCCCTTGGATCCAGCCCAACGCAGCGTGGTGCCGCCTTCCGCCTCCGTCAACGGCTTGATTTCGCAGTCGTGCGGCAAGGCGAAGATCTCATTGATGCGTGATGGTGCGCAGCAGAGGAGTGCCAGCACCGACGTGGCAATGGTGTCCCTCGGCTCCGTTGCTTTCCGGAATGCTTCCGGGAGAGCGGCCAAGGCCTCCGGCGAGGGTAACCGTTGCGCTCGCTTGGCTTCCGCCTCCTTCCCGATACGCAGTATCTCGTTCTTGCCCCAACTACAGCCATGTTTCCAGTCGAGAGGAGCATGTGCGGCCAGCTTCTTTTCCTTCAGAAAGCGCGCGAGGGAGCGGAAGTGGCCGCCGCACATTGGAGCATGGTCGGAATTTTTCCGAGTCGCCAAGGCGATCGCGTGGTCGAGAATCTGGATATCGAGCCTGCATAAGTCAGGCACCAACCCCTTGTCCTGAAAAGCGGCAAGAAGGACGCGCATGGCGACCAGCTTCATGCGTGGCGGGCAGCGATTGGCGGATGTAGCGGCGCTATACCGGATATACGCCTTGATTTGGCTGGCGAACGGCTCGGGCATTGGCGGGCCGATCATCCTGTTACTCGGGCCAGGCAGCGTGAAATTAAGAAATAAACGATAAGAATATCCGCGAGAATAGTAGTGACTTGTTACATTCCATGTAGCAGAATCGAAATCAATATCACTCCCGAATGTAGTCAGTTCTTCGCGGCAGAATTTGACAAAATCTTGCATGTTACTGGACGCCACGACATCGGACCTGGGAACAAAAGCTGCAAAATCAGCCATGACTCAGCTCCTCTGCGACTGATTTCCGCTCGTAACACTGCCGTACCACCTCGGCGCATGCGACGATAGTATCATCAAGGCCCACCGCGACTTGGATCGAGCCCTCGCCGGCCATCCGTTCCCGCCTTTCGATCAGGTCATCGAGGACTGCCTCGTGCGGCCCGTCCAGCCAAGGCCGGAATAGCCTGCACGTGTAGCACGCGATAGGCTTGCCCATGCCGCAGAGACTATGTTTGCTGCACCCTCCGATATCGATTACGGCTTGGCCTATGGGGCTGACCACGTGGCGCGCGATTCCCTGCGCCGCGTCCTGGCCGCGAGGGATGAGCGTGCCTGCGAAGCGCTGTGCTAGGGGCGCAAGATGAAGTGCCAATTTCTTGTCAAGCCGCTCCAGAAGCTGACCGCGCAGTTCGATATAGATGCGCGCGCTGTCGAGGGTGCTGTGATCAAGTAGGGAAGCGATTTCGGCCAGAGACCGCCCCTCCAACGCCGCTCGGGTGCCGACTGTCCTTCTTGCCCTGGTGGCGGTGAAATTGATCGGCATGCCTGTGCGTTCGGATCGAACGCGGAGGCTTCCAATACAGCGCATGATCTGCCTCCCGATAGCACTCGGGGTCATCTGCACGGGAGCCGTGCCCTCTCCATAGAATAGAGCGGTCTTCCGCCGCGCCGGGAATAGAGGCGCCTCCTCAGGCCTTTCCATGCCGGCGGCCAACGCAATGTCGCGGACAAGCCGAGCTTGCGCCTCAATGACGATGCCGATCTCTTCTGTCAGTGGGCGGTCAGTGAACTGCGCCCGAAAGCGCCGGCCTCCTTTCGCCCTGGGGACCGCCAACACGTAAGAGATACCAGCCGAAGCGGAAACGATCTTCAGGTCTTTGAGCCAGAGCGAAGCAAATTGCTCTGGTCGCGCCCCAAGCGCGATGCTCAGAAGGCACAGGCTGTAATCGGCAATCGAAACATTTCCCTCGGCGAAGGCGACATGAAGTGCCTTGCAGATGCCGTCATATTCGAGGTCCGAGAAGGGACCCTTGTGCGGATCCCGTTGTCGCACGGCCTTACCCGCCGGATGTCTGTGCCTGCTAGCTTCCCTGGCATAAGCAAAGGCCTCATCAGAGACGCCGGGAATGCCCAGTCTTGCCCATTGACAGATGGCTTGGTGGAGGTGTGTCGTGTCGTATAAGCCTCGCGGTCCCAGCGAAGCACGGTGGTTTGCTAGGTGCGCCTGGGTAATAGTTTCGGTCCAAGGATCGTGCTCAGCAATGTGACGCAGAAGGCTCGTAATGTAGCGGTACTTTGCTTGAGCCGTTGAGGGCGCGCCGGTCCGGAGCAAGTGGACCATGAATTTCTTGAGGCTAACCAACAACAAAGATGAAGCTTCGATGCTTTGAAAATTGAAGTGAAATCGGCGCTTGGTCGTCAGAATCTGCCACTCGTCATCCCGCGGATCATATGCAATTCCATCGCTCGTTAGTGCCTGCCGGGGCAAATCGTCGACAACAGTCGGTCGTTGGATCTGACTATTCATTGGCGGTCTCCTTGCCCAACCGAGCCAGGATTTCCTGACGATGACGCATGAGGCCTCCTTGCATCGCCTTACTGTGCTCGTCGGCCATTGACTTTGTTCGGCGCTTAAGGTAGTGGGTAGGCATTGAGGAAGTCAGAGACCATCCCATTAGCCAACAACGTTCTTTGACCTCATCGTCCTCATCTAAACAGATGCCATCCGCATAGGCTGAAAAATCTTGGTTCCACTGGTGCCGCAGGACGTGCGCGCTTAGCTCGATATCTGAGAATTCTTGCCGCAGATGCTCTCGAAGTACGGCGAATACTTCTGTGATAGAAGAGAGCGAGAGCGGATTGCCGTCCTCGGAGACGAGTAGGAAGGGGTGCTTCCTGGCAGCGATGATGCTGTTGCGAGCCACCAGATACCGTTCACCAATCTCCACCATTTCTTCGTTGAGCGGCGCGAAGCGCTCAAGGGTCTTGGCGTTGGGCTGCCGCACGCGGGGATCGGCTTTGTCGTCGTGGCGGCGTCGGATTTCCAGGTAGCCACGCCCGCGATTGAAATCCCTCACCCAGGCTCCCAAGAACTCCCCCCGACGCATTCCTGTTGCGAGAAGCCAGCGAATGATGAGCCAGTTCCGCAGGCGGACGAACGGTTTCTTCCATGGATTCGACGGACTATCCGGTGCGGCAATCTCAAGCAGCCGCGCCAGTTGCTCCGCAGTGAGGCTAACCCGTCCGCGGTCGTCGATGGGATTCGGCATACGCTCCTGGATCTGCTCTAAAACGGTATCCAGTTGCACCCCGTAACCGTGGGCTACGGCCACGCTGTTCGGCGCACCGTCAGCGAGCCTCAGCCTTTGCCTAGTTCCAAGCCACTTCAGATAGTCCTTGAGGTAGTGGAGGCGGATGCGGGTCGTTTCCGGATCCACGGTCGGCACTTGCTTAACGGACGGCAACCTGCGCAGGAAACGCGTCACCTTCGCAGCCCCACCGCTCCGCCTGTGGACCCTGGCCTGTGACGGTAGCTGTACCGATAAATTGGCGAAGGGCCGAGCGGCATCTGCGGCCAAAGCGTCGAGCTCTCCGACGTCGAAGAAGGAACCGTCGCGGACGCGCTCTATCAGGTCGATGCCTCGCCGCAGGCAGAACAGGTGAAGCAGCATCGCCCCGCGCAGAGCCTGCTCCATCGTCGCTGCGCTCTTGTGACGGTGCGAAGAGATCGACCAGACCGTGGGGTCGAAGAGCGGTACGCCGGTGGCATCCACGAGCATCGGACAGCGTTCGCCGCCAGTGAAGACGGATACCATAACTCGGAACGGCGCCCGGACGCGCAACGTCGATGGCTGTCCATGCTCCATACCCCTAAAGATGGTATATGGCGGCAATCCCGTCAATAGGCGAGATAATTGAATTATTTCAATATGTTATGCGCTTCTATTTACAATAGAATACATCGTTGAGCTTTTGTAGTCATAGCAATCCTGCCAGTGCGCCTCCCAGACGGAGCGGCGCGCCTTGGCGGCGCGGAAGCGCTCGACCAGCGCCGAGGGATCGTCGGGCTTGCCGGAAACATCAGGTTTGCGAGGGTTCGCCATGGCTTATTCCCCCAGCAGGCGCTTGCGTCCGGGCACCGCGGCGTCCGGGTTGAGCACGCCGCGCCACGAGGTGGCGACCGTGCCGATGCGGCTGCGCGGGCGGCGCTGGATGGCGGCCTCGGCGGCCTTCTCCGGGTCCGCCGCGGGCGTTGCCGGAGTCGCCGCCGGTGCAGCCACGACCGGCGCCGCGGACGCGGCTGGAGCCGGGGGCGGGTCGTAGGAGGGCGGCGGTGGCGGGTTGGTCACCCACCAGGGCGGCGGCGGAGGCGGCTCCGGCGGAGGGGGCGGGGGCGGCGGTGGAGGCGGCGGTGGAGGCGGCGGTGGCGGTGGAGGCGGCTCCGGTGTGGGCGTGGGTGCCGGCGGAGGGGGCGGCGTCGGAGCCGGGGCCGGCGCCTGCGTTATGATCTGCGTCGGCGGCCGGGGGGCGGAAAACAGATTGGCCATGCGGGGATCTCCCGGTGTGGGTGGCGTGTGAAGGGGGACTAGTCAGGCGCCGGGCCGCGTCAGGCGGCGGTACAGCTGCCAGGGCGTCAGGACGAAGGGGGCGTGCAGGCCAAGCACCCGCTTGACCGCCTCCACGCAGGTGGCGGGACCCCACGGCGCCGGCCGGGTCAGGCCGCGGCGCAGGCGCGCCGGCACCACGGTCAGCCCCAGGCCGCGGAACCAATCCGGCAGGTCGTAGCCGGCGGGCAGGTCCAGCACCGCCACGTCGGTGAACGGCGCCAGAGGATCGACCACCACCCAGTGGCGGCCGTCGTTCAGCGCCACGAAGCAGTGGCGGAAACCGGGGCGCAGCACGCGCAGCCACCACAGCTCGGCTCGGCCGCAGAAGACGACCCAGGCGCGCGGCGGCGCCGTGTCGGAAGCGGGCGCGCCGCTCATTGAACGATGCCCTTGTCGCGCAGCAGCGGGCCGATGTGATCGAACGCCTCGCGCCACAGGACGCTGGCGCGCTGCTCGCGGAAGCGGTCGGGATCGGGCGGCATCGAGCGGCGGCCGTAGTGGACCAGCACGTGCAGGTGGTCCCGCGCCAGGCAGCGCTGGCGGTACAGCCGGTCCACCGCGCGCATCACGTCGAACGGCTCGCACGGGCGCTGAACCAGACCGAGCCCGGCGGCGCAGCGGGCGCCCTCGGCCCGCGCCTCCTGGGCCTGGACCGACCAGAACCACGCCTCCTCGGCGCTGCCGAAGGGAACGCCGGGAGCGTCGCCGGTACGGGGGGCATAAATGCGCTCGCGAGCCATCGGAAACACCTCTTGGGATTGCGCGCCGCGCCTGTCGGGGTGGGGTCCCGCTCGCGGTTTCCGAGCGGCCCACCCCCGGGCTCGCGGCGGAGTGGAACGGACGTTCCTGTTATGTTCGGTTTATATTCCTCAGTCAAGTTATTTGTGAATATGATCCTAGGGACTGAGGGGCCGGATTGTGAGACTATGGTCCCATGTTGAAGCATTCGGATATCTGGCGGGCGCTTGATCGCCTGGCCGTGCAGAACGGGCTGTCGGCATCGGGCTTGGCGAAGCGCGCCGGCCTGGATCCGACCACGTTCAACAAGAGCAAGCGGACCAGCAGCGACGGCAAGCTGCGCTGGCCCTCCACCGAAAGCATCGCCAAGGTGCTGGAGGCGACGAGCGCCTCGCTGGGCGAGTTCGTCAGCCTGATCGGCGAGGCGTCGGGGCCGGGCGCCGTGCAGCGCGTGCCGGTGATCGGCTATGCGCAGGCAGGCAGCGCCGGCTATTTCGACGACGCCGGCTACCCCGTGGGCTCGGGGTGGGACGAGCTGCTGTTCCCCAGCCTGGGCGATCCGCACGCCTACGCGCTGGAGGTGTCGGGCGAGAGCATGGAGCCGGTGTACCGCGACGGCGACACCGTCATTGTCTCGCCCGCGGCGCAGATCCGCCGCGGCGACCGTGTGGTCGTGCGCACCAAGGACGGCGAGGTGATGGCCAAGCAGCTGGTGCGCGAGAGCGCCAACAAGGTCGAGCTGCTGTCCATCAACCGCGCCCACCCCGACCGCTCGATCCCGCGCAGCGAGATCGCCTGGATGGCCCGCATCGTCTGGGCCAGCCAGTAAAGTCGTCCTAGGACACAATTCCTTGACAGGACCGCCATGCGCGCGCACAGTCGCACGCATGGCGCGCATTTTCTTCCCTCCGGCCACGCTCGACGATTTGCACCGCCGCCACGACGGCCCGCCCCCGGCGCACGCCGTCCGGGTGGCGGAATTGGGCGGCCGGCTCAGGGCCGATGATCGGGCGCGCGACGCCGCGTACCACCACCACCAGCGCCTCGCCGCCGACGCCCGCCTGGGCGCGGCCCGGCGGCGCTCCGCCCTTCCCGGCCTTGCCGTGATCGAAGATTCGTGGCTGGCCCGTTTGGCCGCGGCGCTGGCGCATCACCGGCACGCGGCGGAGCGCCGTTCGGATTAGGCGGCACCACTTGCCCCTTTGCGCCGCACGGGCGGCGATGCCATCCTTCCGGGCGCATCCTGTGCGGCACGCCGTCATGACGCTTCGCAAGACTCTCCTGACGGCCGGCGCGGCCGGTCTGGCGGCGCTCGCCGTGCTGGCGTGGCCCTGGCTGCGGACCCTCGACCTGAGCGTCCTGACCGCCCCGGCGGACCGCATCGAGGACGCGATCCTATCCTGGGGCGCCTGGGGGCCGGCCGCTTCGGTGGGGCTGATGGTGGTTCATTCGGTCCTGCCCTTCCCCGCCGAAATGCTGGCCGTCGCCAACGGCATGCTGTTCGGGCTGGCGGTGGGAACCGCGCTCACCTGGAGCGGCGCCATGCTCGGCGCGCTGGTGGCGTTCGCGCTGGCGCGCTGGTTGGGGCAAGGGGTCGTCCGGCCGCTGGTCGGCGAGCGGAACTGGCGGACCATCGATTCCTGGACGGACCGCACCGGAGCCGGCGGGCTGATCCTGGCGCGGCTGATTCCGGTGATCTCGTTCAACCTGATCAACTACGCCGCCGGGTTGGCCGGCGTCGGCTGGTGGACCTTCATCTGGACCACCGCCGTGGGCATCCTGCCCCTCACCATCGCCAGCGTTCTGGTCGGCAGCCACATGATCGCGCTGCCGTGGCCCGTTCTGACGCTGGCCGCCGCGACCGCGGCCGGCCTGTTCGCGCTGCATTGGCGCCGCCGACGCAGCGGCGGAACGGGATGAGCCACAAGGCCGCCCCGTTCCAATGGACGCCTCAACTCTCCGCGGTTTCCGGCGCGACAGCCTTCTTGGCCGGAGCTTTCGGCTTCGGCGCCTTCACCACAGCCGGCTTAACCGCCGCCTTGGCCACCAACGGCTTCGCCGGCTTGACCTCCTCGGACTTCACCGCCTTGGCGGCGTGACGGACCTTCCCCTTTGAAAAACCGGCCTTGCGCATGGCCTTCTTCAGCTCCTCCCAGGCGCCGCGGATCTCGGTGGCGAAGGCCAGCGCCTTGTCGTCCTGGTGGGCGTGAAAGTACTCCGCCGCCTTGCGCATCTGGTCGGGCAGCGTTTCGGCACCGGCGCGCACCGAGGCGCTGCGATGGTTTTCCTGCCGGCCGTCGAGGTAGGTGGCGACCTCCGCCAGTTCCTCGGCCGTGCAGGCGGCGCGCAGCGCGTCGGTAACGGCGGGAGCGGACTTGTCCAGCTTGCCGAGCATTTCCGAGCGGCCGCGCTTCAGCTCGGGGTCGTAGGTGGTGCGGATCACCTGGATCACGCGGCGGCGTTCACGGAACTGCATGGCCGTATTCCTTCTCGAAACCGGCCATAGCATGCCCAGACATCGGCCGCATATCAAGCCCGCTTTTGGGCCGCATAGGGGCCTGCCGGGGTCGGCGCAGCCTTCCGATTGACCAGATTGATCCCCGCAGCCACCAGCAGCAGCGCCGCCACCAGCGCCGGGGTGATGGGTTCCGACAGGATCAGCCCGCCGGCCAGCACACCGAACAGCGGCGTCAGGAACGAGAACGCCGCCAGCCGCGACGCCGGGTAGCGGGTGATCAGCCAGAACCACGTCAGATAGCTGGCGAACGCCACCACCACCGTCTGGTAGGCAAGGTTCGCCACCAGCGCCGGCGTGAGATCGACGATTCCCGGCTCCCCCGCCACCAGCGACGCCACCGGCAACACCAGCGCCGAGATGCCGAGCTGGTAGAACAGCGTCTTGGCCGCAGGCACCTTGATCAGCCGCGTGGCGCGGATCACCACCGTGGTCGCCGCCCACAGCACGCCGGCCAGCAGGATCATCAAGTCTCCGGTCAGCTCCCGCCACGTCGGCAGCCGCAACGCGTCGGTGAACGCCACCGCCACGCCGACGAAGGCGCACACCAGCCCCAACGCCTGGATGCGCGTCAGCCGCTCGCCCGGCACAGTCAGGTGCAGGCCGATGGCCGTCCAGAACGGGGCGGCATACAGCAGCAGCACGCCGCGCGACGCGCTGGTGTAGACCAGCGCCGTGTAGATCAGCAGGAACTCCGCGGCGAACAGCAGCCCGGCGGCGAGGCCCGGCCACAACGCGCCGTCGCGCGCGAACAGCCTCTGCCCGCGCCACGCCGACCACGCCCACAGCAGCAGCACCGCCCCGGCCGAGCGCAATCCGGCCTGGAGGATCGGCGAGACGCCCGCGTTGGCGACCTTGATCGCGACCTGCTGCAAGCCCCACAGGGCGCACAGCAGGACCATGCACCCGACCGCCGTGGCGTCCAGGTGCGACCGGCGTTCCAAAGTCACGAGTGCGCGAACTCCCAATACAGCGCACGGGCGCGCCGGGCGACCGGGCCGGGCGGAAGATCGCGGCTCTCGACGCGGGTCACCGGCACCACCTTGGAGTAATTGCCGGTCGAGAACACCTCGTCGGCGTCCATGATCTCCGCGAAGGTCAGCGTGCGCTCATACACCGTCACGCCCGAGTCGCGCAGCAGGCCGATGACGCGCTGGCGGGTGATGCCGTTGAGGAAGGTGCCGTTGGGCACCGGCGTGTGGGCGGCGCCGTCCTTGGCGATGAACAGGTTGGCGGTGGCGAACTCGGCGACGTTGCCGATGGGGTCCAGCATGATCGCGTTGTCGAAGCCGCGCTCGCGCGCTTCCTTCAGGGCCAGCCCGGCGTTCGGATAGAGGCAGGCGGCCTTGGCCTCGGTCGGCGCGCTGGCCGGCGTCGGGCGGCGGCGGGTCGACAGGCAGGCGGTGAAGCCCGAGGCGGGCGGCATCGGCGATTCGTTGATGGTCAGCGCGAACTGCGTGCTGTCCGGGTCCGGCGCCACGAAGCCGTCCTCGGCCCAGAACATCGGGCGGATGTAGAGCGCCACGTCCTTGGGAAACCGCCGGATGCCGTCCCAGCACAGTTCCTCGATCTCACCGCCGGTCAGCATGGGCGCCAGCCCCATGGCCAGCGCCGAGCGCACGGAGCGGGCGCAGTGCAGGCCGAGGTCCGGGGCCACCCCCTCGAACGCGCGGGCGCCGTCGAAGACCAGCGAGGCCAGCCACATGGCGTGGCTCATCGGTCCGATCAGACCGGGGTTGCCCTCCAGCCACTCGCCCTTGACGTAGGTGAGCGCGCTGCTCGTTCCGGTGCCGTGCCCGGCCATGATGTTCCCTCCCTCTGGTGTGTGCCTGCCCCTGACAAGAGAGGATACCCCCTCAGTGCACTCGGTCAACGGCCACCAAAAGCCCATCTGCCTTGTTTACTGGTCCGGTTCTGAACGATGGAGGAGTTTTCCCCATGGGTTGGATGTCGATGACCCCGGCGCCGCGCCCGCTGCGCCCCGCCCCGCCCCGCGACACCGACGCTCCGTCGCCGGGCGGCAAGCCCGCCACCGACAACCCCGATCTGGCGACCCCGCGCCCCGGCCTCGGCGACGTGCCGGCCAGCGGTGACGACGTTCAGCCGTCGGTTCCCACGCAGCGTTAAGACCCCAGCGCTAGGACCAGGGCGCGCGCGGCGCGCTCCAGTTCCGCCAGACGCTGACCACGCGCAGCACGAAGGCGGCGAGCGCGCCGGCCACCGCGACCGGCAGTTCCGGCAGCCCCAGCCGCGTGCCGGTAACGACGATGACGGCCGCCAGCAGCGCCGCCACCGCGTAGATCTCCTCGCGCAGCACGCGGGGGATTTCGCTGACCAGCACGTCGCGCAGCACGCCGCCGCCGATGGCGGTGATGACCGCCAGCAGCGCCGCCGGCAGTGGCGCCAGCCCATAGGCCAACGCCTTCTGGCAGCCGGCCACCGCGAAGATCCCCAGCCCCAGCGCGTCCAGCACCATGACCGGCCGGCTCATCCGCTCGATCCAGCGGTGTCCGAAGAACGCCGCGATGCCCGAGGCGAGCGCCGACCACAGATAGCGGTCGTCGCGGAAGGTGGCCGGCGGCACCGCGCCGATCATCAGGTCGCGCACCACGCCGCCGGCCAGCGCGCAGGCCATGGCGAGCACCAGCACGCCGAACACGTCCAGCTTGTGCCGCACCGCCAGCGTGCCGCCGGTCAGCCCGAAGATGAAGATGCCGACGAGGTCCATCCACAACAGCAGGACGGACGGTTCGACGGGAAGCGTGGGGAGATGGGGCATGGCCGGCGATGATGCTGCTGCAAAAAACGAAAATGGGGGCCTTGCGGCCCCCACTCCGACAACGATGGTAACGTCCAGCCTCAGCGGCGGACCACCATGAGCTTCTTGATCTCGGCGATGGCCTTCGCCGGATTCAGGCCCTTCGGGCAGGCCTGGGTGCAGTTCATGATGGTGTGGCAGCGGTACAGGCGGAACGGATCTTCGAGATTGTCCAGACGCTCGCCGGTCATCTCGTCGCGCGAATCGGCGATCCAGCGGTAGGCCTGGAGCAGAACCGACGGACCGAGGTAACGGTCGCCGTTCCACCAGTAGCTGGGGCACGAGGTCGAGCAGCAGAAGCACAGGATGCACTCGTAGAGGCCGTCCAGACGGGCGCGGTCCTCCGGCGACTGCAGACGCTCGCGGCTCGGGGCCGGGGACTGCGTTTGCAGCCACGGCTTGATCGAGGCCAGTTGGGCGTAGATGTGGTTCACGTCGGGGACGAGATCCTTCACCACCGGCAGATGCGGCAGCGGGTAGATCTTGACATCGCCCTTGATGTCCTCGATGGCCTTCAGGCAGGCCAGCGTGTTCAGGCCGTCGATGTTCATCGCGCAGCTGCCGCAGATGCCTTCACGGCACGAGCGGCGGAAGGTCAGCGTCGAGTCGAGGGTATTCTTGATGTAGATGATCGCGTCCAGGATCATCGGGCCGAACTTGTCGAGATCGACCACATAGGTGTCGACCCGCGGGTTCTGCCCGTCGTCGGGGCTCCAGCGATAGATCTTGAACGTCTTGACCCGCTTCGCACCGTTGGCGGCGTTGATCGTCTTGCCGACGCCGACCTTCGAATTGGCGGGAAGGTTGAGCTCAACCATGGGTATCTTCCTTGCCTTCTGGGTCGGGGCCTTAGTAGACGCGCGGCTTCGGCGGGAACACCTGGACGTCGTTGGTCAGGGTGTAGAGGTGCACCGGGCGGTCGCCCAGGGTCACATCGCCCTTGTCCGTGACTTCCACCGTGGTGTGCTTCATCCAGTTGACGTCATCGCGCTCCGGATAGTCCTCGCGGGCGTGCGCGCCGCGGCTTTCCAGGCGATTGCGCGCCGAGTGCAGGGTGCCGACCGCCTGGAACAGCAGGTTGTCCAGTTCCAGCGCCTCGACCAGATCGGAGTTCCACACCATCGAGCGGTCGGTGATGCCGACGCCGCCCTTCTTGGCGAAGGTCTGGTCGATGAGCTTGCAGCCCTCCTCCAGCACCTCGCCGGTGCGGAAGACGGCGCAGTTGTTCTGCATGACCTTCTGCATTTCCAGGCGCAGGTCGGCGACCCGAACCTCGCCCTTGGCGTTGCGCGTCTTGTCCAGGCGGTCCAGGGCGAAGTCGGCGCTGTTGGCCGGCAGGTCGCGGACCTTGCCCTTCTCGACGATCTGCGCGGCGCGGTTGGCGGCCGAACGGCCGAACACCACGAGGTCGAGCAGCGAGTTGGAGCCCAGGCGGTTGGCGCCGTGCACCGACACGCACGCCGCCTCGCCGATGGCCATCAGGCCCGGCACGGTGGCGTCGGGGTTGTCCTTGGTCGGACGCACCACCTCGCAGTGAACGTTGGTCGGAATGCCGCCCATGTTGTAGTGGACGGTCGGCAGAACCGGGATCGGCTCCTTGGTGACGTCCACGTTGGCGAAGATCTTGGCCGTCTCGGCGATGCCGGGCAGGCGCTGGTGGATGATCTCCGGCGGCAGGTGCTCGAGGTGCAGGTGGATGTGGTCCTTGTGCTCGCCGACACCGCGACCCTCGCGGATCTCGATGGTCATCGAGCGCGACACCACGTCGCGCGACGCCAGATCCTTGGCCGACGGCGCGTAGCGCTCCATGAAGCGCTCACCGTTGGAGTTGGTGACGTAGCCGCCTTCGCCGCGCACGCCCTCGGTGATCAGGCAGCCGGAGCCGTAGATGCCGGTGGGGTGGAACTGCACGAACTCCAGATCCTGCATGGGCAGGCCGGCGCGCATCACCATGCCGCCGCCGTCGCCGGTGCAGGTGTGCGCCGAGGTGCACGAGAAGTAGGCGCGGCCGTAGCCGCCGGTCGCCAGCACGACGAGCTGGGCGTTGAAGCGGTGGATGGTGCCGTCGTCCAGGTTCCAGGCCATGACGCCGCGGCAAGTGCCGTCCTGATCCATGATCAGGTCGAGGCCGAAGTACTCGACGAAGAACTCCGCCTCGTGCTTCAGGGCCTGCTGGTACAGCGTGTGCAGCATGGCGTGGCCGGTGCGGTCGGCGGCGGCGCAGGTGCGATAGGCCTGCGTCTTGCCGTACTGCGCGGTCATGCCACCGAAGGCGCGCTGATAGATCTTGCCTTCCGGGGTGCGCGAGAACGGCATCCCGTAGTGTTCCAGCTCGATGATGGCCGGGATGGCCTCGCGGCACATGTACTCGATGGCGTCCTGGTCGCCCAGCCAGTCCGACCCCTTCACGGTGTCGTACATGTGGTAGCGCCAGTCGTCCTCGCCCATGTTGCCGAGGGCCGCCGAGATGCCGCCCTGCGCCGCCACGGTGTGGCTGCGGGTCGGGAACACCTTGGTGATGCAGGCCGTCTTCAGGCCCTTCTCGGCCATGCCGAAGGTGGCGCGCAGGCCAGCACCACCGGCGCCGACGACGACGACGTCATAGGTGTGATCGATGATCTGATAGGCGTTCGCCATGGCGCGTCAGGCTCCGAACGAAATCTTGAGGACGGCGAAGATGCAGGCCGCGGCCAGCGCGAAGCACAGGAACTTCACGGCGATGACGCCGGCCAGCTTCTGCCACTCGACGTGGACGTAGTCTTCGATGACCACCTGCATGCCGCTCTGGGCGTGGTGGAACACGGCGGCGACGGTCAGCACCAGCATGATCGCCGAGAACGGCGAGGCCTTCAGCCAGCCGGTGAACTGCGCGTAATCGGCGCCGAGGTGCGCGATCACCGCGAAGACGAACCAGATCGCCAGCGGGACCAGCGCCAGCGCGGTGAGGCGCTGGTGCCACCAATGCTCGGTGCCGTGCTTGGACGAGCCGAGGCCGCGGGCCTGGGCCAGCGGCGAGCGGAGGCTCTTGGAGGATTGCGTCGTCATAGGTATCTACTCCCTCACCACGCCGCCAGGGCGGCGATCCAGGTGACGATCGTCAGGCCGAGCGACGCTCCGGCGACGATGTACGCACCACGCTCGGCGTCCTGCAGCTCGAAGCTGTAGCCGGCGTCCCACACCAGATGGCGGATGCCGTTGGCGAGGTGGAAGAACAGCGCCCAGGTCCAGCCGAACAGCAGCAGCAGCCCGAGGCCGGAACCGATGAACTTCTGCGCCCGCGCGAACGCGTCGGGACCGGCGGCGGCGGCGATCAGCCACCAGCTCAGCAGCAGCGTGCCCAGGACCAGACCCACACCCGTAATGCGGTGCGTGATCGACAGCGCCATGGTCCATTGAAAGCGATAGACTTGAAGATGCGGAGAAAGCGGCCGACTGCTGCCGTTTGCCATTGGGTCGTCCTCTGATCGGCTGCCGGGCGCGGCGAAAAGAAGATTGCCGCAGCGGCTGGTGAAGCGAGACGGAAAGGAGGGACGGGGCGTCCTGAATTGGCGCATTGAATTACCCCTCCCGACTGCCCGAGTCAACGACGGGGGCTTGACCATGGCAATTTTAGTCCTATGACCGCAAGGCGCTGAAAATCCAGGCGCAAATGTCGATGGTACTACCAGCGTTGCGGCGCACAACGGGGGCGTCTTGGGGGAAGATCAGACGGCGATTAGGTCGGTCTTCGAGAAGTCGTCGCCCTTGAACAGCAGCGGCGCGCCGAACACCTTCGCCAACGCATAGGTGCAGCAGTCGCCGAAATTCAGCCGGGCGGGATGCCCCGTCCCCTTGCCGAACAGCAGGTGCGCGGCGCGGGCGGCGCGCACATGGTCGATGGTCATCGGTATGACTTTGAGGTCCGCTTCGATGATGAACTCATCGAGCCAGCGCTCCGCCTCGGCGGGAAACAGTCCTTTCAAGGATCGAAGGACGATCGAGGCTTCAAGAACGCCGGCGGCCGCAATGACGGCCACATCCGCGTTTTCCAGCTTTCCTGCAATGACCGGAGCGTCCGGCTCTCGACGGAAAATGGCGATGATCGCCGACGTGTCGACGACGATCACGTCGGCAGCCCGTTCTCGTCGTAGCCGAGAATTTCGTCCGGCGTCCGCGTGTCCTTGTCTGGCAGCGCCGCATAGCGGGCACCGATGGCAAGAAGCCGCTCGGCCATACCCTCGCGCCCGCGCTCGCGCTGTTTGCGCTCCAGGCGCTCACGCAAGGCTTCGGTCACGACGGTCGCCAAAGGTTCGCCGGTCAGCTCCGCCAACTGCCTGGCAAGCCGTTCCGCCTCGTCGCTGTTGATCGTCATGTTCATCGCAGCGCCCTCCGAGCGAACGCGTCCACGGAGTCTAGCATAGTGCGCGGCCGGCGTTCCGGCAACGCCGCACCACTCCTACTTGTCGAACCGCCGCACGTTCTCGACCATCATCGAGTACATCTGGGTGATCAGTTCGGTCGGGCGCAGGCGGCCGAAGGGGATGTTGTCCTTGGCCCATTCGACGAGGCCGGGCGGCGGCTTGATCGGCGCCACCTCGTAGCCGGCCTTCTTCACCGCGGCCATCACCGCCCGCGCCTGCTTGGTGTAGTCCTCGTTGAAGAAGGACTTGTCGGCGTCCTTGATCGCCTTGGCGATGATGTCTTCCAGCGGGGTCGGCATACGGCGCGGCAAAGCTCGGGCGGGTCGGGGCGGCGGCCACGTTTGCACAGCGCGGCCCCCGTTGCAATTCCAACGGAAAGCGCATAGGTCAAGCGCTCTCCCAAACCCAGGACAAGGGATTTCCGCCATGGGCTACCGAGTTGCGGTCGTCGGCGCCACCGGCAACGTGGGGCGCGAGATGCTGGCCACCCTGGCGGGGCGCGATTTCCCCGCCGACGAGGTGGTCGCGCTGGCGTCGGAAAAGTCGGTCGGCCGTGAGGTCTCGTACGGCGAGACCGACATCCTCAAGGTGCGCGACCTCGCCAAGTTCGACTTCAAGGGCATCGACCTCGTGCTGTCGTCGCCCGGCGCCAAGGTGTCGGCGCAGTTCGCGCCCAAGGCCGCCGCGGCCGGCGCGGTGGTCATCGACAACACCTCGCACTGGCGCATGGACCCCGACGTGCCGCTGGTGGTGCCGGAGGTCAACCCGCAGGCGCTGGCCGGGTACCGCAAGCGCGGCATCGTCGCCAACCCCAACTGCTCGACCATCCAGCTGGTGGTGGCGCTGAAGCCGCTGCACGACCTCGCCACCATCACGCGCGTGGTGGTGTCGACCTACCAGTCGGTGTCCGGCGCCGGCAAGGAGGCGATGGACGAGCTGTTCACCCAGACCCGCGCCATCTACGTCGCCGACCCCGTCGACGCGAAGCTGTTCCCCAAGCAGATCGCCTTCAACGTCATCCCGCAGATCGACACCTTCATGGACGACGGCTCGACCAAGGAAGAGTGGAAGATGGTGGTCGAGACCAAGAAGATCCTCGATCCCAAGATCCGGGTGACCGCCACCTGCGTGCGCGTCCCGGTGTTCATCGGCCATTCCGAAGCGGTCAACGTCGAGTTCGCCGACCCGATCTCCGCCGACGAGGCGCGCAAGGCGCTGCGCCACGCGCCGGGGATCGTGGTCATGGACAAGCACGAGCCCGGCGGCTACCTCACCCCCGTCGAGGTGGCCGGCGACGACCCCGTCTACGTCAGCCGCATCCGCGAGGATCCGACGGTGGACAACGGCCTGTCCTTCTGGTGCGTCGCCGACAACCTGCGCAAGGGTGCCGCGCTGAACGCCGTGCAGATCGCCGAACTGTTGGTCAGCGATCACCTGCGGAAGTAAAGCCACGCGCAACACCCCGGCACTCCACCCGGTTATCCATCCATACCGGGGATGGAGTGCTGGCGATGGGCGAACTGGTCGCGGCCTTATTGATATGGATCGGGGCGCACAGCGGATACCGGGTGGAGGGCATTCCCCTTCCCGAGGTCCGGCTGGTGACCGCCCAGGAAATCACCGCCGAATACTACGCCGAGGCGCGGATCTCCGCCTATGAGCGCCCGGAAATCGATGACCGCATCTGGGCGCTCTACGATATGGAGGGCGGCGGGCACGGCATCGTCTACGTGGTCCACGACAAGCCGTTGGACGATGTGGAGTTTCAGGAGCGCCTGCTGCACGAGCTGGTGCACCACGTGCAGCGCGTGAACGGCCAGTACGCCCGCTACCAGTGTCCGGCCCAGGGCGAGCGCGAGGCCTATCGACTGGGCGGCCAGTTTCTCAAGGAGCACCACGCCGAGGACCCGCTGCCGAACCGGACCTTCTGGGCGGCGATGTACAGCCGGTGCTGAGGCCCTTCGCCCCTACGAAAACAGCCGGTACAGCGCCGCGTGGTCCAGCCCGCCGTCGCCCTTTTCGACCAGCATCTCGTACAGCTCGCGGCACAGCGACACCGCCGGCAGGTCGATGCCGGCGTCCTCGGCGAGCGCTTCCGCCTGGGTCAGATCCTTCAACTGCGTCGTCACCCGCGCCCCCGGCGCGAAGTCGCCGGACACCATGCGGCCGCCGTGCAGCTCCAGAATGCGCGACTCGGCAAAGCCGCCGCGGATCGCCTCGCGCACCTTCGCCGGGTCGGCGCCGGCCGCCTTGGCCAGCGCCAGCGCCTCGGCCACGGCGCCGATGGTCAGGCCGACAATCACCTGATTGGCCGTCTTGGCGATCTGCCCGGCACCGACGTCGCCCACATGCGTGATGCGGCGCCCAAGCGTCTGAAACAGCGGCTTCGCCCGCTCGAACGCCTCCACCGTGCCGCCGGCCATGATGGTGAGCGTCGCCGCCTCGGCCGCCACCTGCCCGCCGGACACCGGCGCGTCCACCCAGTCCGCCCCCACCGCGCGCACGCGCTCGGCCAGGCAGCGGGTGGCGCCCACGGCCGTGGTGCCCATGTCGATGACCAGATGGCCGGGCCTGAGCGCGCCCAGCAGCGCATCGGTCACCGCCTCCACCGCCGGGGTGTCGGTCAGCATGAGGATCAGCGTGTCGGCGGCGCCGGCCACCTCCGCCGGGCTGGCGGCGGGGCGCAGGCCCTGCTTCGCCAGCTCCTCGGCGGGACCGGGGCTGCGGTTGTGGACGACGACCGCCGCGCCGGCCTGCGCGAGGTTGCGCGCCATCGGCCGGCCCATCAGGCCGAGGCCGATGACTCCGACCGTGCGGCCGGGCAGGTCAGGGCGCGGCGCGTCGTCCACGGCGGTCACAGCCCCGCGCTCACAGGCGGGCGTGCCGGGCGCGAGCGCCGCGCTCGATGGCGGCGGCGCACAGGCGGTCGACGTTCAGCTTGTGGCGCAGCATCTCCAAAAGGCGCAGTTCCTCCTGTGTCGCGGTGGCGTCGGCGGCGGCGATGTCGCAGGCCACGGCGTAGGCGGTCTCGTACAGCTTGGCCGGCAGCGACTTCTTGATCAGTTCCAGCGTCTTGTCGAGCCCCTCCGGGTCGTCCAGCAGCGCGGTGCACTCGCGCGCCACCTCGAACAGTTTTTCCGAGTCGAAGTCCCGGAAGATCGGCAGATAGCGGACGTTCTCGGCGATGGCTTCCAGCTCCAGGTCCGTCATGTCGGCGTCCGAGGCCGAAACGAGCACCATGACGTAGATGAGCGCGCGGTGATGGTCGATCATTGCAACTCCTGGGCAACGGATACCGGCAATCTCGCCCTCTCCCCCCACAACGTCAAGCCCGGCCCGTCAAGCCCGCTATGTCAAGCCTGGGCGGCGCTTTGCGCGGGTCGACAGGGGCTGCGGCGTCGCCTACCCTCGTCCCCCATGTCCGCGGTCGTCAACGTCGTCCTCCCCGTCTTCGCCATCATCCTGGCCGGCTATCTGTCGGGCAAGGCGAAGCTGCTCGGCAGCGCCTCGTCGGAGGCGCTGAACAAGTTCGTCTACTGGATGGCGCTGCCACCGGTGCTGTTCCTCGGCACCGCCCGCCGCCCGCTGGCCGAGCTGCTGAACGGCCCGTTCATCGGCGCGTTCCTCGGCTCCATGCTGCTGGTCTACGCGCTGGGTGCGCTGCTCGGGCGCCTGCTGCACCGGGAGAAGTCCGAGATCCTGTGCATGCAGGGCCTCACCGCGTGTTTCTCCAACACCGGCTACATGGGCATCCCGCTGTTCCTCGCCGCCTTCGGCGCCGACCGGCTGGCCCCGGCCATCCTCGCCACGGTGATCATGAGCGCCATCATGGTCGGCATCGCGGTGATCTGGCTGGAGTTCGCCGCCAGCCATGGGCACGGGCTGGGCAAGGCGCTCAAGGACGTCGGCAAGGCCATCGCGCGCAACCCGCTGATCGTCTCGACGGCGGCGGGCGTGCTGTGGTCGGTGACGCTGCCGCACGTCGCGGTGCCGCAGCCGCTGGTCACCTTCTGCGAGCTGATGGGCGCCGCCGCCGGCCCCTGCGCGCTGGTCGCCATCGGCCTGTTCCTGGCGACGCGCGACATCAAGGCCCCCCTGGGTGAGATCGGCTGGGTGGTGGCGTTGAAGCTGCTGGCGCACCCGTTGCTGTGCTGGCTGCTGATCGAGACGCTGTTCCCGATGGACCCGTTCTGGACCGCCTCGGCGATCATCCTGGCGGCCCTGCCGACGGGCGCGCTGACCTTCGTGGTGGCGACGCAGTACCGCATCTACATCGACCGCACGTCGGCGGCGATCCTGGTGTCCACCGTGGTCAGCGTGGTGACGCTGAGTGTCCTGCTGGCGATCTACACGCCGGGGTGATGGGCGCCGGGATAAACCCACGCTTGCGGATGCGGCGGTGCGCCGTTATGCACGCAGCATGTTCCGCCCCATCCTCGCAGAACCTCCAGCTTTAAGTCTCATCGAGGACAAGGACGGTCCGGGATGGATGATTTCCGAACCGCTCGCGTTCTGCTCCGAGACGGGGCGCCTGGTGACGGTGGACTCACGGCTGGTGCCGGCCGAGTACGGCGGCGCGTCCTTCTGGGAGTTCTCGTTCGAGATCGCGGTCCTCTCGGAGGACGGCAGCGAGGAGTCCTTTACCACGCAGGACCGCGAGATCGCTCGCGGCTACATCCCGGAGTCCGTCCGGTCACGCGTTATGGACATCGTGGGCCAAGCCTGCCGGAAGCTGCTGGACAAAGAGCGGCCCAGCGGCTTGTACCGCGTCACCAAGGGCCGGTCGCTTCCGGGGAAGGCGATGCGCAAGCACGAGACGCTGACCGCCGTGTGCGTCGAGGCCGGCTATGGCGTAACCCAAACCGGAACGGACCCGGCGGGGCGGACGTTTTGGGCTATGTCACGAACAGTGTATTGACGCAAACGCATGTTCGTTGAGAACATTGCGCGGTAAAGGAGATCAGGCCATGCCTGCCGCGAAGCCTCCCGAGCGGGGTTCCGACATGAGCGGCTACACGAGCCCGAACGTCTACGACGGCAAGCGCCTCATGAGCGATGCCGACGTTGCGCGCCGTCGCGAGGCCATGAAGGGGATCATCGAGGCCGCTCGCACCCAGAATGCGCCGGACGCTTGCCACAGTATAGCCGAAGCTGTTGCAGCCCTGAACGACGCGTTTGCTTCCATCGCCGAGCAGATAGCGGCCGCCGAGCAGATAGCGGCGGCACGGAACACCGATACTGTTGCCGAGCCGCCCCCCGGCGACGGCTCGGCCAACGCCACCACGGAGTCGCTAAGCCACGGCCTGGAAACTGCGGCGGCGGCCGTTGCCGCCGTTGTCGCTTTCATACGGGAACGGGCCGCTGCAATGGAGGAGGTGAACCGCAACGCGCAGCTTGCAGCGAAAGGAACGGGGGGTGCGTCCGACGAGGTCTTGGGCGCAGCCGAACACCTCTCCCGCGCAGCCGACGCATTGAGCCACGAGGTGGAGCAAATCCTCGCCAGCCTCAAAATCAAAAAGGCGGCGTAAGAAACTCCCGCGTGATCTGCACCGCGTCCTTCAGCCCGACCTTCTGCACCTCGACGCCCTCCGGGAAGGCGCCGAACAGGCGGGACGGCATCATCGGGTCGAGCAGCACGAACACGCCGACGTCGTCGGCCCGGCGCACCAGCCGGCCGAACGCCTGCTTCAGGCGCAGGCGGGTCAGCATGTCCTCGTAACGCCGCCGGCCGAAGGCGTCGCGGCGCGCCCGGTGCAGGATGTCCGGCCGCGGCCACGGCACGCGGTCGAAGACGATCAGCCGCAAGGACCGCCCCGGCACGTCCACCCCGTCGCGCACCGCATCGGTGCCCAGCAGGCAGGCGTGCTCCTCGCCGCGGAAGATGTCGATCAGCGTCGATACGTCCAGCGGGTCCACATGCTGCGCGTAGAGCGGCAAACCGGCGCGGTCCAGCGGGTCGGCCAGCCGCTCGTGCACGGCGCGCAGGCGGCTGATCGCGGTGAACAGCCCCAGCCCGCCGCCGCGCGCCGCCAGGAACAGCTCGCGATACGCGGCGGCCACTTGGTTCAAATCGTCCTTGCGCACGTCGTTGACCACCAGCACGCGGGTCTGCGCCTTGTAGTCGAAGGGCGACGGCACCTGCGCGCGCACCGCCGGCATAGGCAAATGCAGTGCCCCGGTGCGCGCCTCCGCCGCTTCCCAGTCCAGGTTCACATCCCCGGTGCCGTCTGTCAGCGTCGCCGAGGTGACCACCATGCCGTGCGCCTGCGAACTCACCGCCTCGGCGAAGGGGATGGTCGGGTCGATCCAGTGCCGGTAGAGCCCGACGTCCACGTCGCGCCCTTCCAGCCGCTCGACGGCGAACCAGTCGACGAACTGCGGCGGCGTGGCGGCGGTCAGCGAGGCCAGCATCGCCCGCCACGCCTCGACGGTCAGCGTCCCGCGGCGGTGCAGGCTTCTTGAGAGCGCGTCGATGCGCCGGCGCTGGTCGGGGTCCAACTCCGCCGCCTCGTCGTCCAACCGCCGGGCGAGGCGCTGCGACAGCTCCTCCAACGGCTTCGACAGCTCGGCCAGCGCCTTGCCCAGCTCGTCGGCGGCCTCATACAGGCCATCCACCGGATAGGCGGTGTCCGCCTCCAGGCTGTAGGGGCCGGCGTTCCCATCGGTGCGGGCGTAGACCTGCTGGCGCGCCAGCATCAGGAACCGCTCGGTCGGGCCGTTAGGGTTGTCGGCGGCCAGCCGCGCCGCCCAGCCGTCGCCCGGCAGCCGGAACGCCGCCATCAGCACCTCGTCCAGCAGCTTCTGCGCCGGCTCGTCGCCGGCCGTCAGATCCTCCAGCCGGCGCTTCAGCCCGCGCGCCCGGCCGCGGCTTTCCTCGGCACCCAGCAGCCAGCGGCGCAGCTCCTGCGTCTCGCGCCCGGTCAGATGGCCGGCGAAGGCGTTGTCGGCGGCGTCGAAGACATGGTGCCCCTCGTCGAAGACATAGCGGGTCGGCAGGCCGATGTCGTCACCGCCGCCCAGCGCCGCCTGGATCATCACCAGCGCGTGGTTGGCGATCACCACGTCGGCCTTGCGGGCGCGGCGCACGCTCTTTTCGATGAAGCACTTGGTGTAGTGGTCGCAGGACGAATAGATGCACTCGCCGCGCCGGTCGGCCAGCAGCATGGTCCGCCCGCGCCCCAGCAGATCGACCAGCCAGCCCGGAAAATCGCCGCCGTTCAGGTCGCCGTCGCGCGTCGCCGCCACCCAGCGCACCATCAGCCCCAGCGCCACCGCGTTGTGATGCTGCGTCGGCAGGCCGCGCACCGCGTCTTCCAGGTTCAGCAGGCACAGGTAGTTCTCGCGGCCCTTGCGCACGACGACCTTGCGGGCCTTGGTGGCGGGGTCCTCGAACAGGCGGTCCAGCTCGGAATCGATTTGGTGCTGGAGGTTGCGGGTGTAGGTGGAGATCCACACCGTGCCGCCGTTCTTCTCCGCCCACACCGTGGCAGGGGCGAGGTAGCCCAGCGTCTTGCCGACCCCCGTGCCGGCCTCGGCCAGCACCATGTGCGGGCTGTCCGGCGCCGGGCGCGGCGCGAAGGCGGCCGACACCGCACTGGCGTAATCCGCCTGCTGCGGGCGCGGCTCGGTGTGCCGTCCGGCGACCGCGGTGGACAGCATGCCGGCCAGCCGCCGCCGCGCCTCGTCCGGGTCCACCGGGTGGTGGGCGGGCGGCGGCGACGGCGCCCCCTCCTCGATTTCCTTCAGCCGCGTCCACACCCGGAAGCCGTGCAGCGCCCGGCCGCGCTCCGGCCCGTTGGGGGCGCCCAGCGCCGCCAGCACCGCGCCCGCCCACGGCCAGCCGGCGCGCCCCATTTCCCAGGCGATGGCGACGGGATCGGAGCGCTCCTCGCGCCCCGGCGCGCCAAGAATCTTCAACAGCCGGAAGGCGGCGCGCTGGAGCGCCACCGCTTCCGCCTCCAGCCCGTCCGCCGGCAGCGGCAGGTCCAGCGCCTCGGCCAGCCCGCGCGGGGTGGGCACGCAGAAGCAGGCCGGCTTGACGAAGGCGAACAGCTCCAGCACGTCCAGCATCGGGAACGGATCGACGCCCAGCCGGCGGGCGACGCTGCGCGCGTGGCAGACGATGGGCGTGTGGCGGCGCGCCCAGCGGACCGCCTCGGCCAGGGTCGGCGTCTCCACCTCGCCGTCGGCGGTCAGCCAGACGACGTGCCGCGCCCCGGCGACGATGACCGGGGCGGTGTCGGGCGACAGCGAAGGCGATGCGGGGTGGGACGGGTCCATGGGGCGTGCAGTATAAGGAGCCGGCTCCTTCGGTACGAGCGCTCCGGTTGCGTCCCTTAAAGGTATTTTTCGGCCGGCACGATGGAAATCGTCTCCACTCCCCCATTGGCGCAGCGATGCTGCGCCGCCTGATCCGCGGATTGCTGGCTGCATGCGTGGCCCTGGCGGGCTTAAGCGTCGGCTGGGTGCTGCTCTACAAGGTGGTGCCGGTGCCGGGAACGCCGCTGATGCTGCTGCGCGCCGCGGGCGGGTCGGCGATGCGCCAGGACTGGGTGCCGCTGCCGCGCATCGCCCCAGCGCTGGCCTGCGCGGTGATCGCCTCGGAAGACACCAAGTTCTGCGGCCACGCCGGCTTCGACTGGGACGCCATCGAGGGCGCCCTGGAGGACAACGAGGACGGCCGGCGCCTGAAGGGCGGCTCGACCATCAGCCAGCAGACCGCCAAGAACGCCTTCCTGTGGCCGGACCGCACCTGGGTCCGCAAGGGGCTGGAGGCGGGCTTCACCCTGTTGATCGAGACGCTCTGGTCGAAGCGCCGGATCATGGAGGTGTACCTCAACATCGTCGAATGGGCGGACGGCGTTTACGGCGCCGAGGCGGCGGCGCGGCACCATTTCGGGAAGTCCGCTGCGGCGCTGACCCGGCGCGAGGCGGCGGTTCTGGCGGTGCTGCTGCCCAGCCCGCGCAACTGGACCCCGGCCACGCCCTACGTGCAGCGCCGCGCCGGGGTCATCGAGCGGCGGATGGCGGTCGTGGAGCGCGAGCGGCTGGACGATTGCGTGCGGTGACGGTCAAGCGGCGCGCTTGCTCCTGGCAGCGTTTCGCTATAGGATAATAGTCTTCACGGGCGAGCTATGTCCGCGCCGGTCGAGTGAGACATCGGCCAGATTCGTGTTTCATAGCGTTTCATGGCGTTTCATCCGGTGCACTGACTCCGTCCGAAGGTGCAGGGGGAGAACGACATCACTTGCTCCGCGATCCGCGCTCTTGGCGGGGGGCGCCGCGGGCGCCGGAGCTGGGGTCGCGCTTCAGCAGCTCGTCGGCGACCTTCTGCTGATCCGGCGTCAGCTGCCCGTACATCTCCTTGAGCGCCGGCAGCATTTGATGGAACTGCGCTTGGCGCGCCGTCATTATGGCGTCCACGCGATCAAGGCGTTCGATGGCGTTGGTCGGCTGCGGCTTGTCCTTCAGGGTGGCGCAGACGTCCTGCATCGGCTTCTGGCTGGCGCGGGCTTGGTCGGCGAACTTGTTCCAGGCCGCCTTCTGCGCCTCGGTGATTTTCAGGCGCTTCTCGGCGAAGGCCAACATGCCGGCCAGCCGGGCGTCCTGGGTCTCGCACATGCGGGCGAAGCGGGCGCCGCCGTCGTACATCGAGCCGCGTTCGCCACCGCGGGGGGTGCCCTGAGGGGCGCCTTGTTTGGGGCCCGCCGGCTGGGCGAACACCGGCGCCGCGACGGCGAGACTGCCGGCAACCGCCAGCGTGGTGAGCAGAGCGCGTTTCATGGCGTGTCTCCAGGTAACGCTGTGTAGCAATCGCCTAACTCAAAAAGCAAAACCAGCGCAGGCTTGACCCTATACCTGAATATTCAGGGCCGGAAAGTGCGCGATAGTGTTGAGGCGGCAAAGCAGGCGCTCAAGCAGTTTACCACTGGCGAGGCGTTGGGGGGGCGGGCACAGAAAGATCCGAGGCGCAGAGGCTGGGTGCAGAACGGACGATGTCTGCGTCGGTGCACTGGCGCTCGAAATGAGGCGCCTCGCGCGAATTCGTGCTACCTCTTTCGCTCGTTCGTCGCCATCACGACCGGATGGGGGATATGGCATCGGGAAAGACCGGCCTCGGCGCTCTGTGCGCCCTTGCCTTCGCCGGACTTCTGGCTGGGCCGGGCGCCGCGTCGGCGACCGCCCTGCCAGAGCCGGGCAGCGCGGCGTCAGCCTCCGTCGAGCTTTTGGGCAAGCGCATTCCCCTGCCGCCGGGGCCGTGGCAAGTGGCGGCCAGCGGCTTCGGCCGGGCGGAAACCGACGGCGTCGTCTCCGGCGCCTACGGTGCCATCGGCGGGGTTCTGCTGGTGCGGCCGCCGGACAGGATGGCGGACGGGGCGGCGGACCGCGGCTTCGTCCTGGCGCGCACCAACGTCCTGCCCGTGCAGGACGGCTGGGGGCAGCCGTCCGAATGCGCGGCGGAGGGCATGCTCTTCCAAAGCGCATCCGAGGCGCGCCACGCGCAGAACGCCTGCTCCTTCATCACCCCCATCGGCACCTACGGCCTCGGCCCGGCCGGGCAGCCGGGCCAAGGCGCAGGGGGCGGCGGCGGGATCGGCGGATGGATCGGCGACCGGCTGCCGCCGGTGACGCTGGTCGCCGGGCTGCGCGTCAGCGACCGGCGCGACGTGATCGACGTGCGCTTCGGCCTGCTGCCGCCGGGCGACCTGAACGCCGACTGGTCGCCGGCCGCCGTGGCGGCCGACCCGGAGCGCGCGGCGATGATCGAGCGGCTGGGCGATTGGGTGCAGGGCGCGCGCGCCGTCACGCTAGCCGCCCTGCGCGACCCGCCGGATCAGGTGCCGGCGCTGAAGGCGCCCTACTTCGACGCCGCCGCGACGGAAAAGACGCCGGAAGAGATCTCGGCGCTGCGCATGAGCGTCTACAAGCTGATGTCCTACCGCGTGCTGTCGAGCAGCCACAGCTTCCTGGTGGCGACGCTGCTGGCCGGCGGCAACGTCGCCACCGGCGCCTGGGTCGCCCTCTGGCAAGGCCTCACCCACAGCACCGTCTACTGGGGCAACGAGATGGCGTGGGAATGGCCGCCCAGCGTGCCCGTCACCACCTTCACGACCGGACGGTGACGGCCATGCGGCATTTCCTGACCCTCGCCCTCCTCCTCGGCCTCGCGACGCCGGCCGCCGCGCAGGAAGCGCCGCCGGCCACCGTCAGCGGCGCCATCACCTCGGACGGCAAGCAGGCGCCGTTGCCGGCCGGCACCTGGACCGTGCTGGCCCGCGACGAGGCCGACGACATCACCGCCACCGTGCTCGGGCGCCTGAACGGCAAGGCGCTCGACGCCCTCGCCGTGGTCCGCACCAACCGGCGCAAGACCAAGGAAGTCATGGGAACGAGCAGCGAGTGCAGCCGCTCGGACAGTTATTTCGCGGTGATCCGCTACGACACGCCGGTGGACGGCTACTGCACCTACGCCAACGCCGTGCTGCCCGAGCCTCTCGGCGGCGGTGCCGCGTGGGAGGCGGCGGCCCTCCGGCTGGCCGCCGACGGCGTGGCCCTGCCGTCCGAGCTGATGATGGTCGGCGCCCGCGCCCGCACGCGCGAAAACCTGCTGGACTTGCGCTATTACTTCACCGCGCCGGACCCGGTGGAGCCCCGCGGCGGCATTCAGCTCGCGGCCTGGGACGAGGCGCCGCTGAACCCGGCGCGGGCCGCGGACTCCCCCGCCCTCCAGCAGCGCGTGTCGCAGCTGCGCCGCTGGGCCGACGCCCTGCGCGAGCCGGCGGAACTGGGCGTGCGCGGCCGCATGCCGACGGCCATGGGCGGCCTGCCCCTGCCCTGGAACGCCCAGGAGGTCGATGCCCGCCATATGGCGCAGAAGCGCCAGCCGCTCGACGCGCTGCGCTCAGCCGGCGCCATCGACGAGGCGGAATACGCCCGCCAGCTCGCCGTGGTCGAGGAAGAGGCCGGCCATCCGCCGGAGCAGAGCTGGTCGCTGTGGACGCGCTCGCTGTACAAGGTCGTCACCTACCGGGTGGCGTCCACCATCGACACCCTCGCCGTGTCGTGGTTCATCACGCAGAGCGTCGGGCAGACCATCGGCTTCGCGTCGATCAACGCCGTCACCAAGCCGTTCCTGGCCTATTTCAACGAGATCGCCTGGGCCGGCTCCGGCGTCGGCCGCGCCAAGGCGTCGCTCGCCAGCCTGGACTTTCCGGAGATCGGCCGGGACCGGTAGGAGGATGGTTCACGCCCCCGGATTGGCGAAGCGCAAGCAGACCACGCCTGTGACGATCAGGGCGATGCCCAGCAGCTTCAGCGGTCCGACGCTTTCGCCGAACACCAGGATGCCGATGACGGCGATGGCCATGGTGCCGATCGCCGACCACACGGCGTAGGCCACGCCCACCTCGACGGTGCGCAGCGCCCAGACCATCAGCGTGAACGACACGCCGTAGCACGCCACCACCGCCAGGGCCGGCCCCAGGCGCGTCATACCGTCCGACAGCTTCATGGCGGTGGTGCCGGCGATCTCGAAGCCGATGGCGACCGACAGGTAGACCCAGCCCATGGGCGCGTGCTCTCCGGTTGCTTGCGGTGGCGAGAGGGTGGGTCATGCGTTCACTTCAGGCAAGGCTCCGCCGTTGACGCACATCCGCAACCGCCCTAGGGTCCGAGCCTCCCATAAGTGTGTGTCGAAGGGTTTCGGGCGATGACGAGCGAGCGGGAACTGGCGTTGCAGGCGAAGGCGTGGCCGTTCGAAGAAGCGCGCAAGCTGGTGGCGCGCTTCGCCAAAGCGCCGCCGGCCAAGGGCTACGTCCTGTTCGAGACCGGCTACGGCCCCTCGGGCCTGCCGCACATCGGCACCTTCGGCGAGGTGGCGCGCACCACCATGGTGCGTCAGGCGTTCCAGCGCATGTCCGACCTGCCGACCAAGCTGTTCGCCTTCTCCGACGACATGGACGGCCTGCGCAAGGTGCCCGACAACATCCCCAACAAGGAGATGGTGGCCCAGCACCTCGGCAAGCCGCTGACCCAGGTGCCGGACCCGTTCGGCACGCACGACAGCTTCGGCGCCCACAACAACGCGCGCCTGCGGGCTTTCCTCGACCAGTTCGGCTTCGACTACGACTTCCAGTCCTCCACCGACTGGTACAAGTCCGGCCGCTTCGACGACGCGCTGCTGAAGGTTTTGCAGCACTACGACGAGATCATGGCGGTGATGCTGCCCACCCTGGGCGAGGAGCGCCAGCAGACCTACAGTCCGTTCCTGCCGGTCTCACCCTCCACCGGCCGCGTCCTCCAGGTTCCCGTGCTGGAGCGCAACGCGGACGCCGGCACCATCGTCTTCGAGGACGAGGACGGGAAGAAGGTCGAGATTCCGGTCACCGGCGGCCACGTCAAGCTGCAATGGAAGCCCGACTGGGGCATGCGCTGGTACGGCCTGGGCGTCGATTACGAGATGGCCGGCAAGGACCTGATCCCCTCGGTCGAGCTGGCCGGCAAGATCGTCAGGATCCTCGGCGGCACGCCGCCGGAGGGCTTCAATTACGAGCTGTTCCTCGACGACAAGGGGCAGAAGATCTCCAAGTCCAAGGGCAACGGCCTGACCATCGACGAGTGGCTGACCTACGCCCCGCCGGAGAGCCTGTCGCTCTACATGTTCCAGAAGCCCAGGACGGCCAAGCGCCTGTACTTCGACGTCATCCCGCGCGCGGTGGACGAGTACATCGCCTTCGCCTCCAAGCTGCCGAACGAGGAGCCGACCAAGCGACTGGAGAACCCGGCGTGGCACATCCACGACGGCAAGGCGCCGGCCATCCGTGCCGACCTCAGCTTCGGACTGCTGCTGAACCTCGCCGGGGTGGCGAACGCCGAGACCAAGGACGTGATGTGGGGCTTCATCAGCCGCTACGCGCCCGAAGCGACGCCGGAGAACAGCGCGCTCCTCGACCGCATGGCCGGTTACGCGGTGCGCTACTACCAGGACTTCATCAAGCCGATGAAGCAGTACCGCGCCCCCACCGACGCCGAGCGCGCCGCGCTGGAGGATTTGCTGAACCGCCTGGACCTGCTGTCGAACGCCAAGGCCGAGACCATCCAGAACGAGGTGTTCGAGGTCGGCAAGGCGCACGGCTTCACCGAGCTGCGCGCGTGGTTCCAAGCCCTCTACGAGATCCTGCTGGGCCAGACCACCGGGCCGCGCATGGGCTCGTTCATCGAGCTGTACGGCATCGAGGAGACCAAGGCGCTCGTCCGCCAGAAGCTGGCCTGACCCGGCGCGGGCCTCCTGCCAAAGTCGCAGCCATGCGTATGTTGCAGCGCACACATACGCAATTGGTACTACCACTTGCGCGCATATCGGGGTAGGTTCGGCGCGACTACGGCACTCGTGCCGTGCGTTTCCTCCCTAGACTTCGGGCCGCTGTCGCAAGACGGCGGCCTTTTTTCTTGTCCGCTCCGAAGCCCTGGGGCGTCTTGACACCGCAGTTGCAGCCGCAGAACGTGGGGAAATCCGTCCCTTCCGTGGAAACTTCCCCCGATGCCCCACATCCAGCTTGCGGACGCTCCGATGCACAGCGCGGTGAGGCGGCATCTCGAGGGGGCGGACTTCCACGACGCCTACCGCTTTCCCCTGCACGACCCAAATCTGTCCGCGCTGGAGATCGTCGTGGCCATCATGGCCCGGACCCCGGCTTGGATCGACCGGCTGATGTGGCTGCGGAACAGGCTGGTCCAACTGGTGGGCTTGAAGGACCTCGGCGTGCTTGCCACCGTCGACCCGTCGAAACCCGCCAGTTCCTACCGGCCGGGCGACCGGGTCGGCATCTTCTCGATCGGGGAGATCGCCGATTCCGAAGTCATCGTGGGCGACAGTGACAAGCACCTCGACGTCTGGCTGTCGGTCTGCAAGCTTCCCGCCGACGGCTCCGGCCACTGGGCGGTGATCACCACCGTGGTCCGGACGAAGAACACCCTCGGCCGCTTCTACATGCTGGTGGTCAAGCCCCTCCACCGGATCATCGCCCCCGCGACGGTCAGGGCCTACGTCTCCCGTTCGGTCGGTTGATTCTTTGCCGCCTGTGACCGCCGTCACAGCGCATCCTCCTCCATTATATAAAATGCAGAGTAAATTTTAACCGCTCACCCCGTGACGGCCATGAGCATTCCCGACACGCAACGCACGCGCACCGGCGCGTTGTCGACGGCCCTGGCGGCTCCCGAGCCCGGTCTTCCGGCGTTCGTGCAGCACCACGGCGTCGCTCGGGCGCTGATCCAGACCTTCCAGGAGGCCATCGGGCCGCAGATCGCCGCGCGCGGCTCGCTGACGCAGGAGGAGTTCACCCGCGCCTTCGAATTGATGATGGAGAACTGGCCGCGCACGATGCCGCTGTTCGCGCGCACCTGCCGGGGCTGCATGGACGGCCAATCCGACCCGGCGGAGTTGGTCACGCTGGCGATCCCCACCGGGGCCGGAGCCGAGGAGGGTCGGCGGCGCGATTTCGTCACGCGGCTGCTGTTCTCCTCCGTCACCCAGCACATCCCGGAGACCACCGACCCGGTCACCGGCGCCGTTTTCCCGCGGATCATCCTGCCGGGCCTTCAGGCCAACCTGACGGCGCTGTTCTACGAAAAGGAATGGGAGGCGATGAACGCCGACGCCCGCTCCATCCTCCAACTCGCGTGCGCCGAGCGCGAGGAGGAGGTGTGGCCGCGCGTCACCCGGCACGCCACGCTGCCGGTGCTGACCCACGCGCTGTTCGTGCGGATCATGCTGCGTTTCAAGCAGTTCCACTTGCAGCGTCAGACCTTCATCCGCCTGATGACGAACGTCGGCCCGCGCACCTTCAGCTTCGCCGAAGAGCATTTCGACCAGCTTTTCGAGGCGCTGTTCGGCCATCTGCGCGAGGAAATCCGCACCGAACTGGGCCGGGCGCGCATGGATGTCCGATATGGCGACGAGACGTCGGGTCACCTGATGCGCATCTTCGCGGCCTTCGACAAGGCGCGCCAGGAGCGGGCGCAGCCGATGCGCACACTGGGCGGCGCGATAAAGCCGCCCGCCACCACGCCGTTGCCGCGCCGCCGTTGAGTGCTCGGAATTAGCTGCTCGTTAACCGAGCAGAGGTTCCCATAAGGCAGATTGGTTCCCTCTGGGCTCGACACGCCATGACTGGCAAACCGCACCTTCTCCGGCCGCGCCCACCGGCCACCCTCGACGATCCCCCATCCGACGATGGCGTGGCGGCGGAGCAGCTCGACTACCTGTTCGACGAGCCGCCGGCCGGTTTGCCGAGTGTCCCCGCCCCCACCCCGGCCCGCGCGCTGGGCGCGCTGCTGGCGCAGTCGCGGCTGTCCGGCTGGGGCGACGAGGCGGTGCGCGCCGCTCTCGCGCGCCAGCTCTGCCGGCTGCTGCCCGACCTGCCGCCGGACGGGCGCGACACCGTTGCCACCGTGGCCTTGCGGGCGCTGGAGCAGTTGGCCCGCGACCACGTCACCTTCGTCCGCGCCGCCCTCGCCACCGCCATCAAGGACATTGCCTGCGCCCCGCCGCCGGTGGTGCAGCGTCTGGCCCGCGACGTCGAGCGCTCGGTGGCCGAGCCGATCCTGCACTGCTGCGCCACGCTGACCGACTCCGATCTGCTGACGGTCATCGCGTCGCAGCCCACCCCGTGGGCGCTGTCGGCCATCGCCGGGCGGAGCCACGTCAGCGCGCCGGTGTCCACCGCCATCGTCGAGGCCGGCGACGCCCAGGCGACCGGCGTGCTGCTCGACAACAGCGGCGCCATCATCCCCGAGCCGGCGCTGGAACGCGTGGTCGAGGACTCGACCCGCAATCGCGCCTTGCAGGCCAAGCTGGCGCAGCGCCCGGCGCTGCCGCCGCGTCTGGCGTTGCGGCTGGCCGACTTCGTGGACCGCTCGGTGGTCGCGGTGCTGCGCAGCCGCCCGGACTTCGACGAGTCCACCGTCGCCGAGATCGCCGCCGCCGTGCGCCGCCGCGTCGAGTGGATCGAACGCGCCCCCAGCGAGACGCCGGAGCGCAGGGCGCTGCGCCTGCACCGCCTGGGCGCGCTGGACGAGACCGCCATCGGCGACGCGCTGTCGTGGGACGAGGTTGGTTTCGTGCGCGCCGCGCTGGCGTTGCGCGCCGGGGCACCGGCGCAGGCGGTGGAACTGGTGTTCGGCTCGGGCAACCCGCGGGCGGTCACCGCGCTGGTCTGGCGGGCGGGGTTCTCCATGCGCTGCGCCATGCAGGTGCAGGCGCACGCCGCCGGCATCCCGCCGCACGCCATGCTGAACGCCCGCCAGGGCACCGGTTTCCCGCTGCCGCCGGCCGAGATGGCGCGGCAGCTGGAGCTGTATGGGTTGAAGTAGGGATCGCCATCGCGGCCGCCAGCGGGCATGATCGCGCATCCCCCGCCGAATTTTCGAAGGCCCCGCCATGACGACAACCGAAACCGCATCCCCTGTCGCCGGCCTGACGGAGCTCGGCACACTCGGAGTCGTCCATCTCAAGCGCCTGTGGTCGCGGCTCCTGTCCGGGGAGCGGGCTGCCCCCAACGACACCGCGGACGAATGGCGGGCGACCCACGTGCTGTTCAGCGGCCTGGAACTGGGGCTGGAGGAGACCCTGCGCCACCTCGGCACCGTCCAGCCGAGCTTCGCGGAGTTCGAGGCGTGGGTGCTGGAGCGCAACGGCGGCGCCATCGATCCGGCGGTGATCGCCCGGATCAACGCCGCCCTGACCGGGCAGGCCCCGCCACCCGACGCACAGGCCAGCATCGCCGCCATCGAGGCGATGCCGCCGGTGCTGAGCCCGGAGGACCTCGCGCACTGGGAGGAGCATGGCTGGGTCATCCTGCCCGATGCCATCACGCCGGAGGCCTGCCGCGCCACCGCCCAGGCCATCTGGGACGTGCTGGACCTGGACCCGGACGATCCCGCCGGCTGGGACGTTCAGCGCCGCGTGCAGCAATGCGTGTTCGTCCAGCTCTTCCGGCATCCGGCGCTCGACGCCAACCGCCGCTCACGCCGCATCCGCAAGGCGTTCGCTCAGCTCTGGGGCACCGCCGACCTGTGGGTGAGCACCGACCGCGTCGGCTTCAATCCACCCGTGACACCCCAGCGCCCCTTCCCCGGTCCGGGCATCCACTGGGACGTCAGCTTGGCCAAACCGATTCCGTTCGGCATCCAGGCTTTGATCTACCTGACCGACACCACGGCCGAGCAAGGGGCGTTCGCCCTGGTGCCGGGGATGCACCGCACCATCGACGCGTGGGTCGACGCGCTGCCGCCCGGCGTGAACCCGAACCATTTCGCCGCACGGCATCTGGAGATGACGCCCATCGCCGGAAAGGCCGGGGACCTGATCCTGTGGCACCACGCGCTGCCGCACGGCCCCACCCCCAATCGGGCGGACCGGCCGCGCCTTGTCCACTACGTCAAGATGTTCCCGGCCGACTTCGGCTACAATCCAGTTTGGCTTTGAGACGTCAGGACCTCACTGCACCGGCGGCTTCGACCGGCGCGGCTTGTCGTAGCCGGCCTGCGGCGGTGCGGGCTCGAGCGGGCGGACTTGGCTTTCGTCCTCCAGCATCGGCGGGGTGACGATCTCCTCGGTGCTGTTCTGGTTGAAGGCGATCACCGCACTCCCGCGCACCGCCCCGCAGTCGCGCCGCGCGCCGGCCGCCACGTCGGTGGCGAACGGGGTGAACGGCAGCAGCGACAGCATCCACGGCCCCTTGCGCTGCCCCGGCTCGATCGCCGTGACCACGTAGTTCTGCAACGGCAGGCACGCCTGGGCGACGGCCGGCGGCGGAGCCGCGGGCACCGCGGCCAGCGCCGCCTCGTAATCCGGAACCGTCTGCGCGGACACCGGGGCCGCCAGCAGAGCGGCAACCATCGCCAGTGTCGCAGCGGGTGCGAAGCGCATCATCGTGACCTCCCAAGGGGCAAAAGCAGTCTTTCAATAGGTGGGCAGACCAGCCTGACGCAAGGATTCTCCGGATTCCTTATCCCGTTCCGGTTCTGTGCTCCCCGTCACGCTTGCCCTTCGAGTGGATTCGCGCTAGGAACCCGCCTCGAATTCTAAGGGCGCTGGACCCCTAAGAAAAGACCCATTCATTGGTTCAGTCCTCCGCTGAAGGGGGGACGCACATGCGCAGGGAACGCTCCATGGCACGCAAGAAGATTGCGCTCGTCGGCTCCGGCCAGATTGGCGGCACGCTGGCTCTCCTGGCTGGACTCAAGGAACTGGGCGACATCGTCCTGTTCGACATCGCCGAAGGCATGCCGGAAGGCAAGGCGCTCGATCTCGCCGAGACCTCGCCGGTCGAGGGCTTCAACGCCGCTCTCTCCGGTGGCAACGACTACTCGGTGATCGCGGACGCGGACGTCGTCATCGTCACCGCCGGCGTGCCGCGCAAGCCGGGCATGAGCCGCGACGACCTGATCGGCATCAACACCGGCGTCTGCCAGACGGTCGGCGAGGCCATCAAGAAGTACGCCCCGAACGCCTTCGTCATCGTCATCACCAACCCGCTCGACGTGATGGTGTGGGTGCTCCAGCAGGCCTCGGGCCTGCCGGCGAACAAGGTGGTCGGCATGGCCGGCGTGCTCGACTCGTCGCGCTTCCGCTACTTCCTGGCCGAAGAGTTCAAGGTGTCGGTCGAAGACGTCACCGCCTTCGTGCTGGGCGGCCATGGCGACACCATGGTCCCGCTGGTCCGCTATTCGACCGTGGCCGGCATTCCGCTGCCGGATCTGGTCAAGATGGGCTGGACCTCGCAGGAAAAGCTCGACCAGATCGTTCAGCGCACCCGTGACGGCGGCGCCGAGATCGTCAAGCTTCTGAAGACCGGTTCGGCCTTCTACGCCCCGGCCGCCTCCGCCATCCAGATGGCCGAGAGCTACCTGAAGGATCAGAAGCGCGTGCTGCCCTGCGCCGCGTACCTGACCGGCCAGTACGGCGTGAAGGACATGTATGTCGGCGTGCCGACGATCATCGGCGAAGGCGGCATCGAGAAGATCATCGAGATCGAGCTCGACGCCGAAGAGCGCAAGATGTTCGACAATTCGGTCCAGGCAGTCCAGACGCTGGTCGACGTCGTCAAGAAGCAGCAGTCGGAGAAGGCCGCCTCCTAAGGCGGTCTTTTTTTGCCTGCACACGGGAAGGCGCCCTGCCATGCCGGGACGGAAGGTTGAAGCTTCCGTCCCAGGTGGTACAGTGGCGGCAGCCATCCATTCGGGCGATATACGCTTCCGGATGTATGGCTGAAACGCACGGCGCCTTTCCCGCGTCCGATCATCATCGTCAGCCGACCAACAAAAAAATGGACGCCCGATGAACATCCATGAGTACCAGGCCAAGAGCCTGCTGAAGAAGTACGGTGTCGCGGTTCCCCGCGGCGGCGTCGCTTACACCCCCCAGGAAGCCGAGACCGTCGCCCGCGAGCTGGGCGGCCCGGTCTGGGTCGTCAAGTCGCAGATCCACGCCGGTGGCCGCGGCGCCGGCCGCTTCAAGGGCAACGAGCAGGGCAAGGGCGGCGTCCGCGTCGTCAAGTCCGTCGAAGACGTCGGCAAGAACACCGGCGAGATGCTCGGCAAGGTTCTGGTCACCAAGCAGACCGGCCCCGAGGGCAAGGAAGTCAAGCGCATCTACGTCGAGGAAGGCGCCGACATCAAGCGCGAGCTGTACCTCGGCATGCTGATCGACCGCGCCACCGGCACGGTGACCATCATCGCCTCGACCGAGGGCGGCATGGAGATCGAGGAGGTTGCCCACAACCACCCCGAAAAGATCCTGAAGGTCGCCATCGATCCGGTTACCGGCATCCAGGGCTTCCACACCCGCAAGGTCGCCTTTGGCCTCGGCCTGGAAGGCAAGCAGGTCGGTGCCTGCGCCAAGTTCCTGACCGCCATGTACCAGGCGTTCGTGGACCTGGACTGCTCGATCGTCGAGATCAACCCGCTGATCGTCACCGGTTCGGGTGAGATCCTGGCGCTCGACGCCAAGATGAACTTCGACGACAACGCGCTCTTCCGTCACAAGGATGTCGAAGAGCTGCGCGACGAGTCGGAAGAGGACCCGGCGGAGATCGAGGCGGCCAAGCACAGCCTCAACTACGTCAAGCTCGACGGCTCGATCGGCTGCATGGTGAACGGCGCCGGTCTGGCGATGGCCACCATGGACATCATCAAGCTGTACGGCGGCGAGCCGGCCAACTTCCTCGATGTCGGCGGCGGTGCGACGCGCGAGCGCGTGACCGCGGCGTTCAAGCTGATCCTGTCGGATCCGAACGTCGAGGGCATCCTGGTCAACATCTTCGGCGGCATCATGCGCTGCGACGTCATCGCCGAGGGCGTGGTCGCCGCGGCGCGTGAGGTTCACCTGCACGTTCCGCTGGTCGTCCGTCTGGAAGGCACCAACGTCGAGCTGGGCAAGAAGATCCTGTCCGAGTCCGGCCTGCCGATCCTGTCGGCCGACAATCTGGCCGACGCCGCGGAAAAGGTCGTCAAGGCCGTGAAGGAGGCCAAATAAGATGGCTGTTCTCGTCGATTCCAACACGAAGGTCATCTGCCAGGGCTTCACCGGCGCGCAGGGCACCTTCCACTCCGAGCAGGCGATCGCCTACGGCACCAAGATGGTCGGCGGCGTCACCCCCGGTAAGGGCGGCACCACCCACCTCGACCTGCCGGTGTTCGACACCGTCGCCGACGCGGTCGAGCGCACCGGCGCCAACGCCTCCGTGATCTACGTCCCGCCCCCCTTCGCGGCCGACGCGATCCTCGAGGCCATCGACGCCGAGATCCCGCTGGTGGTCTGCATCACCGAGGGAATCCCGGTGCTCGACATGGTGCGCGTCAAGCGCGCCCTGGCGAGCTCCAAGACCCGCCTGATCGGTCCGAACTGCCCGGGCATCATCACCCCGGACGAGTGCAAGATCGGCATCATGCCCGGTCACATCCACCGCCGCGGCAAGATCGGCATCGTGTCCCGCTCGGGCACGCTGACGTACGAAGCCGTCGCGCAGACCACGGCGGCCGGCCTCGGCCAGACGACCTGCATCGGCATCGGCGGCGATCCGGTGAACGGCACCAACTTCATCGACTCTCTGGACCTGTTCATCAAGGACCCGGAGACCGAGGGCATCATCATGATCGGCGAGATCGGTGGTGACGCTGAGGTGAAGGGCGCGCAGTTCATCAAGGACTCGGGCACCAAGAAGCCGGTCGTCGGTTTCATCGCCGGTCGCACGGCTCCTCCGGGCCGCCGCATGGGTCACGCCGGCGCGGTTGTTTCGGGCGGCAACGACACCGCCGACTTCAAGATCGATTTCATGAAGTCGGTCGGCATCGCGGTCGCCGACAGCCCGGCGAGCCTCGGCTCGACCATGCTGAAAGTGATGAAGGGCTAAGGTGAAGTGGGGGACGTCGACCACGCCCCCGCAACACGCCCGATTGTTGTTGGACGGAGGCTCTTGGATCCCCAAAAGGGGTCCAAGAGCCTTTCGGCCGCCGGTGGGGTCCTTAAAAAACAGAACAAAACAATAGGGAACCGGGCGCTCAGCCCGAGGGAAAACCATGTCGGTGAATCTGGAGAAGTCCTCGTTCCTGTTCGGCGGAAATGCCCAGTACGTGGCCGAACTCTACGCCCGCTTCTTGAAGAATCCGGCCTCGGTCGATCCGAGCTGGAACGGCTTTTTCAAGGAACTGGATGACGATTCGCGCGCCGTCCTCGACGAGCTGCGCGGCGCATCCTGGTCGCTGCCGGAAGACGTCCTCAACGGTGCGGCGGAAGAAACCGCGACGGCCCTGACCGGCCCCGGCAACGGCGGCATGGTCCAGCACGTGCAGCAGACGTTTGGCGGCGTTACGCACGAGCAGATGCGCCAGGCGGTGCTCGACTCGATCCGCGCGCTGATGCTGATCCGCGTCTACCGCGTGCGCGGCCACATGAACGCGCACTTCGACCCGCTGGGCCTGGAAAAGCGCGAGCCGCATCCCGAGTTGGACCCGGCGACCTACGGCTTCGGCCCGACCGACATGGACCGGCCGATCTTCCTGAACTATTCGCTGGGCCTGGAAACCGCCACGCTGCGCCAGATCCTCGAGATCCTGAACAAGACCTACTGCGGCACCATCGGTGTCGAGTTCATGCACATCCAGGACCCGGAAGAAAAGGCCTGGATTCAGGAACGCATCGAGAGCGGCCGCAACCACACCGACTTCACGGTCAACGGCAAGCGCGCCATCCTCGAACGCCTGACCGCGGCCGAGGGTTTCGAGAAGTTCCTCCAGGTCAAGTACACCGGCACCAAGCGCTTCGGCCTTGACGGCGGCGAGTCGATGATCCCGGCGCTGGAGCAGATCCTCAAGCGCGGCGGCCAGCTCGGCCTCAAGGAAGTCGTGGTCGGCATGGCCCACCGTGGCCGCCTGAACGTGCTGACCAACTTCATGGGCAAGCCGTTCCAGGCCGTGTTCTCGGAGTTCCAGGGCAACCCGTCGAGCCCCGAGGACGTGCAGGGTTCGGGCGACGTGAAGTACCACCTCGGCACCTCGTCGGACCGCGACTTCAACGGCAACATCGTCCACCTGACGCTGAACGCCAACCCGTCGCACCTGGAGTGGGTGAACCCGGTGGTGCTCGGCCGCGTCCGCGCCAAGCAGCAGCAGCGCAAGGACCTGGAGCGCTCCGAGGTCATGGGCATCCTGCTGCACGGCGACGCCGCCTTCGCCGGCCAGGGCATCGTGGCCGAGAGCCTCGGCCTGTCGGAACTGCGCGGCTACCGCACCGGCGGCACCGTGCACATCATCATCAACAACCAGATCGGCTTCACCACCAACCCGCAATATTCGCGTTCGGGCATCTACTGCTCCGAAATGGCAAAGATGGTGATGGCGCCGATCTTCCACGTGAACGCCGACGATCCCGAGGCGGTGGTGCACGTCAGCCGCATCGCCATGGAGTTCCGCCAGCGCTTCAAGCGCGACGTGGTCATCGACATGGTCTGCTACCGCCGGCACGGCCACAACGAAGGCGACGAGCCGGGCTTCACCCAGCCGATCATGTACAAGATCATCCGCTCGCACCCGACGACGCGCGATCTGTACGCCAAGCAGCTGGTCGCCGAGAACGTCGTCACCCAGGCCGAAGCGGACCAGATGGTCACCGACTTCACGAAGCGCCTGGAGAACGACTACGAGGCCGCCAACAACTACAAGCCCAACAAGGCCGACTGGCTGGAGGGCAAGTGGTCCGGCCTGGAGGCCGCCGCCCTCGACGAGGAGCACCGCGGCAACACCGCCGTGTCGCTCGACGTGCTGAAGCAGGTCGGCCTGAAGCTGTGCGAGGTCCCGCAGGGCTTCGCCATCAACTCCAAGATCGCCCGCCAGCTCGACGCCAAGCGGAAGGCCATCGAGTCGGGTGAGAACATCGACTGGGCGGCGGCCGAGGGCTTGGCCTACGGCACGCTGCTGGTCGAGGGCACCCCGGTGCGCCTGTCCGGCCAGGACTCGGGCCGCGGCACCTTCTCGCACCGCCACGCGGTGGTCTACGACCAGAACACCGAGGCGAAATACGTGGCGCTGAGCCACATCAGCAAGGACCAGGCCCCGTTCGAGGTGCACGACAGCCCGCTGTCGGAAGCCGCCGTGGTCGGCTTCGAGTACGGCTACTCGCTGGCCGAGCCCAACGAGCTGGTGCTGTGGGAGGCGCAGTTCGGCGATTTCGCCAACACCGCGCAGACCATCATCGACCAATTCATCTCGTCGGGTGAGTCCAAGTGGCTGCGCATGTCCGGTCTGGTCATGCTGCTGCCGCACGGCTACGAGGGCCAGGGCCCCGAGCACTCCTCGGCGCGGCCGGAGCGCTTCCTGCAGATGTGCGCCGAGGACAACTGGCAGATCTGCAACATCACCACGCCGGCCAACCTGTTCCACGCCTTCCGCCGGCAGGTCCGCCGCAACTTCCGCAAGCCGCTGGTACTGCTGTCGCCGAAGTCGCTGCTGCGCCACAAGCTGTGCGTTTCCAAGCTGTCGGACTTCACCGAGGGCACGCACTTCCGCCGCGTGCTGGGCGAGACGGCGACCGATCTGGCGCCGAACGAGAAGGTCCGCCGGATCGTGCTGTGCACCGGCAAGGTCTACTACGACCTGCTGGCCGAGCGCACCGCGCGGAACATCAAGGACGTGGCGATCATCCGGGTCGAGCAGCTCTATCCGTTCCCGCGCTCGACGCTGGTGGACGAGTTCGCCAAGTACCCGAACGCCGAGGTCGTCTGGTGCCAGGAAGAGCCTGAGAACCAGGGCTACTGGCACTTCATGGACCGCCGCATCGAGGGCTGCCTGCGCTCGATCGAGCACAAGGCGAGCCGGCCGAACTACGTCGGCCGCGAGCCCGCCGCCGCCCCCGCCACCGGTCTGCTGAAGCGGCACAACCAGGAACAGGCCAAGCTGATCGACGCCGCTCTGACGATTCGCTGACCCAGGACATAAAAAGAAGGACGCGAGAGGAATCATGGCTACCGAAATCAAGGTCCCCACCCTGGGCGAATCGGTCTCCGAAGCGACCGTGGCCCGCTGGCTGAAGCCGGTCGGCTCTTCGTTCAACGCCGACGAGCCGCTGGTCGAGCTGGAAACCGACAAGGTGACGCTCGAAGTCAACGCGCCGGTCGCCGGCACGCTGTCCGAGATCGTCGCGCCCGAGGGTGCCAACGTCGGCGTCGCCGCGCTGTTGGGCATCATCACCGAGGGCGCCGTGGCGACCGCCGCCGCGGCCGCTCCGGCCCCGGCGAAGGCCGCCCCGGCCCCGGCCGCCGCTCCGGCTCCCGCCGCCGCTCCGACGCCGGGCGCCGAGCCGCTGCCGGCCGCCCGCAAGATGATCGAGGAAAAGGGCCTCGACGCCTCGCAGATCGCCGGCACCGGCAAGGGCGGGCGCGTCACCAAGGGCGATGTCATCGAGGTCCTGGACCGGCCGGCCGCCCCGAAGGCGGCTCCCGCCGCCGCTCCGGCGCCGAAGGTTGTCTGGGCTCCGGGCACGCAGGGCGACCGCCCGCGCGCCGCGCAGGAGGAGCGGGTCCGCATGACGCGGCTCCGCCAGCGCATCGCCGAGCGCCTGAAGGAGGCGCAGAACACCGCCGCCATGCTGACCACCTTCAACGAGGTGGACATGAGCGCGGCGATGGCGCTGCGCAACGAGTACAAGGACTTCTTCGAGAAGCGCCACAAGGTGCGTCTCGGCTTCATGTCCTTCTTCGTGCGTGCGGCGATCCAGGGCCTGAAGGAGATCCCGGCGGTGAACGCCGAGATCGACGGCACCGACATCGTCTACAAGAACTACTACGACATCGGCGTCGCCGTCGGCACGCCGCAGGGTCTGGTGGTTCCCATCGTCCGCGACGCCGACAAGATGAGCTTCGCCCAGATCGAGGCGAAGATCGGCGAGTTGGGCAAGAAGGGCCGTGACGGCAAGCTCTCCATGGACGAGCTGACCGGCGGCACCTTCACCGTCTCAAACGGCGGCGTGTACGGCTCGCTGATGTCGACGCCGATCATCAACCCGCCGCAGTCGGCCATCCTCGGCATGCACAAGACCATGGACCGCGCCGTCGTGATCAACGGCAAGGTCGAGGTCCGTCCGATGATGTACCTGGCCCTCTCCTACGACCACCGGATCATCGACGGCAAGGAAGCCGTGACGTTCCTGGTGCGCCTGAAGGAGTGCATCGAAGACCCGCGGCGCCTGCTGCTGGACGTTTGACACGGGCCGTAAGGCTCAAGGGAAAAGGCGCCTTCGGGCGCCTTTTTCTTTGGGAAATTTCCCGGCATAAAGGCCGCACTCGTGGCCATGAGCCGAGCGATGCGGCGATCAAGTCTCGGGATCCAAGGGCCCCCGGCCCTTGGCGGGAGAGCGCGAGAGGGCCGCGCCCTCTCGCTTACGCCTCCGCCCGCGCCGAGCGCCTGGCCTTTCCAGCGATCAGCCACCACGCCACCGTCGTCGCCAGCTTGAACGGCGTGGTGTGCGGCTTCAGCCCACACGCCTTGAACACCATGGCGATGGCGCGGTCCACGTGCGGGCGGCGGTAGCGGCCCCAGGCGCGGGCGGCATACGCCGCATTGAAAGTCTTGCGGTCGTACGGCGCTCCCTCCGGCGCGTTGGCGGCGTAGTAGGCGTAGGCCAGTTCGTCGTCCTCGGTCTCGCCGATGCGCGCCAGCGCCACTTTCAGGCGCTGCCACGTGCTCAGGCGCTCCGCTTCCAGGTAGCGCTTGGCGTAGCCGTAGAAGAGCTTGTAGTGGCGCAGTTCGTCGGCGGCGACGTTGCGGCAGATCAGCTTCAGCAGCGGCTCGTCGGTCGAGTCGGCGATGGCCGCGTAGTAGGAGCTGGTGCCGGTCTCAACCATACAGCGGGCAATCAACTCGCCGCTGCGCGACCCGCGGACCGAGTGCGTCAGGTCGATGGGCACTTGGTAGCCGGTGCGGAAGCGTTGGACGGCGCGCTCGAAATCAAAATCGGGATCGACCAGTTCGGCCCAGCGGCCGAGCGCGCGGCCATGCTGCACCTCCTCGACGGCCCAATCATGGGCGACCTCCCGGAACTCGGGATCGTCGTGGAAGACGTTGCAGAGATAGGCGGTGTAGTCGTTGGCGTTGAACTCGACCAGCGACGCCGCCTTGATCAGCGGCACCAGATCGGGATCGACCTTGCTGCGGTCCACGCTGTCCCATGGAAGCTCGTCGTACCGCCAATGCAACTGCGCCATGGCTCCGCCACCCTCGGAAAATGCCGGTTGAATCGACGACGCCCCCCGGCAGGGCCGGAGGGCGCGTCAACGCTCGAACAATGTATGGGCTCGCGGCCACAATGCAACAAGCTCGCCCCGGTCCGCTTTGTCGCAGGCCGGAAGAGGTATTGCGTCAGTGCGCCGTGCTGCCGGCGCCAGCGGCTTCGAGCTTGGCGCGGGCGACGGCCAGCTTGGCCTCCACCTCGGCACGCTCGCCGTCGGACTTGGCGTCGTCGAGATCCTCGGAGAGGTCCTTGACGTCCTGCTCGACCTTGGCGCGGTCGATGTCGGCGAGCGGCAGGGCCTGCTCGGCCAGCACGGTGCAGCGGGTCTCGGTCACCTCGGCGAAGCCGCCGGCGACAAAGACGCGGTCGACGATGCGGTCGCCCTCGTAGATGTCGATGACGCCCGGACGCACGGTGGAGATCATCGGCGCGTGGCCGGCCAGGACGCCGAAGTCACCTTCGGTACCAGGCACCACGACCATGTCCACCGGCTGCGAGTTCAGCAGCTTTTCCGGCGACACCAGTTCGAATTCGACTTTATCGGCCATCGGACAGGGGCTCCCTCAACCAGCCCTCCCGCCGTTGCCGGTCGGGAGGGGGTTGCCGTTTCAACGTAGCGGTGACAAGGCCTTAGGCGGCCTCGGCGGCCATCTTCTTGGCCTTGGCGACGGCCTCGTCGATGGTGCCGACCATGTAGAAGGCCGACTCCGGCAGGTGGTCGTAGTCGCCGTTCACGATGCCCTTGAAGCCCTTGATCGTCTCCTCGATGGAGACCAGCACGCCCGGGGTGCCGGTGAACACCTCGGCGACGTGGAAGGGCTGCGACAGGAAGCGCTGGATCTTGCGGGCGCGGGCGACGACCAGCTTGTCGTCTTCCGACAGCTCGTCCATGCCCAGGATCGCGATGATGTCCTGCAGCGACTTGTAGGTCTGCAGAACGCGCTGCACGTCGCGGGCGACCTTGTAGTGCTCGTCACCGACGACGCGCGGGTCGAGGATGCGCGAGGTGGAGTCGAGCGGGTCCACGGCCGGGTAGATGCCCAGCTCGGCGATCTGGCGCGACAGCACCGTCGTGGCGTCCAGGTGGGCGAACGAAGTGGCCGGAGCCGGGTCGGTCAAGTCGTCGGCGGGCACGTAAATGGCCTGCACCGAGGTGATCGAACCCTTCTTGGTGGTGGTGATGCGCTCCTGGAGCGCACCCATGTCGGTCGCCAGCGTCGGCTGGTAACCCACCGCCGACGGGATGCGGCCGAGCAGCGCCGACACCTCGGAGCCCGCCTGCGTGAAGCGGAAGATGTTGTCCACGAAGAACAGCACGTCCTGGCCTTCCTCGTCGCGGAAGTACTCCGCGACCGTCAGGCCGGTCAGCGCGACGCGGGCACGGGCACCCGGCGGCTCGTTCATCTGACCGTACACCAGGGCCACCTTGGAACCCGGACCGTCGAGCTTGATAACGCCCGACTCGATCATCTCGTGGTAGAGGTCGTTGCCCTCGCGGGTACGCTCACCGACGCCGGCGAACACGGAGTAACCGCCGTGCGCCTTCGCGACGTTGTTGATGAGCTCCATGATGAGCACGGTCTTGCCGACGCCCGCACCGCCGAACAGGCCGATCTTGCCGCCCTTGGCGTACGGCGCCAGCAGATCGACGACCTTGATGCCGGTGACCAGCACTTCGGCTTCGGTCGACTGCTCGACGAATTCCGGAGCGGAGCGGTGAATCGGCGACACGGCCTTGTTGCCGACCGGGCCGCGCTCGTCGATCGGCTCACCGATCACGTTGATGATGCGGCCCAGCGTCTCGGGGCCGACCGGCACGGCGATCGGGGCGCCGGTGTCAACCACTTCCTGGCCGCGGACAAGGCCGTCCGTGCTGTCCATGGCGATGGTGCGCACGGTGTTCTCGCCCAGATGCTGCGCCACCTCGAGAACCAGGGTCTTGCCCTCGTTCTGGGTGTGCAGCGCGTTCAAGATCGCCGGCAGTTCGCCGTCGAACTGGACGTCGACGACGGCGCCCGTCACCTGGGTGATCCGGCCGCCGGCGTTGGTGGCCTGAGCCTCGGTCTTCTTAGCCATGGGGTAAAGCTCCCTCGGAACTCGAATGTGTCAAACAAAACCGCGGATCACGCAGTGCCTCAGATCGCCTCGGCGCCGGAGATGATCTCGATCAGCTCCTTGGTGATGTACGCCTGGCGCGTCCGGTTGTAGGTCAGCGTCAAGCGGTTGATCATGTCGCCGGCGTTGCGGGTCGCGTTGTCCATCGCGGTCATCCGCGCGCCCTGCTCGGACGCGGCGCTCTCCAGGAGAGCACGGTAGACCTGGATCGACAGGTTGCGCGGCAGCAACTCCGCGAGGATCTGCTCCTCGTCCGGCTCGAACTCGTAGGTCGCCTTCGCCTCGCTCGCCGCTTCGTCCGCAGCCGTTTCCGGCACCGCGAACGGGATGAGCTGCTGAACGGTGACGATCTGCGTGATGGCGGACTTGAACTTGTTGTAGATGACCGAGCAGACGTCGAACTCGCCCGCCTCGTACATCTCGTTGACCTTCTTGGCCACCGCATCCGCCTCGACGAACGACAGCCGGCGACGGCCGATGTCCTCGTACGTCTCGACGATCAGCGAGGCGTAGTCGCGGCGCAGGTTGTCGCGGCCCTTGCGGCCGACGGTCATCACCTTCACCGTCTTGCCCTCGCCCTGGAGGCGCTGGATCTGACGGCGCGCCTCGCGGACGATGGAGCCGTTGAAGCCGCCGCACAGGCCGCGGTCGGAGGAAATGACGACGAGCAGGTGCACCTGATCGGAGCCCGAGCCGGTCATCAGCTTGGGGCCGCCGGCCCCATTCTGAACGTTGGCGGCGAGCGACGTCAGCATGCGGCCCATGCGCTCGGCATAGGGGCGGGACGCCTCGGCCTGCTCCTGCGCGCGGCGAAGCTTGGAGGCGGCCACCATCTTCATGGCCGAAGTGATCTTCCGCGTCGATTGGACGCTGGCGATCCGGTTTTTGAGGTCCTTGAGGCTAGGCATACCGGCCCTTCATCCCGCGAGAGTTCTGCGCCCGAAAACTTCTGGCCGAAAGTCCGGGACCTTGCGGCCCCGGACTTCATCGATCAGATCAGACGAACACCTTGGTGAAGTTCTCGAGGAAGCCCTTGAGCTTTTCCTCGGTGGCCGGGCTGATCGCCTTCTCGTTGCGGATCGCGGCCAGGATGTCGGCACCCTTCGAGCGCATCTCTTCGAGATACTTCTTCTCGAAGCGGGTCACGTCCTCGACCTTGATCTTGTCGAGGAAGCCCTTCACGCCGGCGAAGATCGACACCACCTGCTCCTCGACCGGGAGCGGCTGGTACTGACCCTGCTTCAAGAGCTCGGTCAGACGGGCGCCGCGGGCCAGCAGGCGCTGGGTCGAGGCGTCGAGGTCCGAGGCGAACTGCGCGAAGGCGGCCATTTCGCGGTACTGGGCGAGCTCGAGCTTGATCGAGCCGGCGACCTGCTTCATCGCCTTGATCTGCGCCGCCGAGCCCACGCGGGACACCGACAGGCCGACGTTGATGGCGGGGCGGATGCCGCGATAGAACAGCGTCGTCTCGAGGAAGATCTGACCGTCGGTGATCGAGATCACGTTGGTCGGGATGTACGCGGACACGTCGCCGGCCTGCGTCTCGATGATCGGCAGGGCGGTCAGCGAACCGGCGCCCATGCTGTCGTTCATCTTCGCGGCGCGCTCGAGCAGGCGGCTGTGGAGATAGAACACGTCGCCGGGGTAGGCTTCGCGGCCCGGCGGGCGGCGCAGCAGCAGCGACATCTGGCGGTAGGCGACGGCCTGCTTGGACAGATCGTCATACACGATCACGGCGTGCATGCCGTTGTCGCGGAAGTACTCGCCCATGGTGCAGCCGGTGTACGGCGCCAGGAACTGCATCGGAGCCGGCTCCGACGCGGTCGCGGCGACGACGATCGAGTACTCCAGCGCGCCGGCGTCTTCCAGCGTCTTGACGATCTGGGCGACGGTCGAACGCTTCTGACCGACGGCGACATAGATGCAGTAGAGCTTCTTGCTCTCGTCGTCGCCCTGGTTGATCGGCTTCTGGTTGATGAAGGTGTCGAGCACGACGGCGGTCTTGCCGGTCTGACGGTCACCGATGATCAGCTCGCGCTGGCCACGGCCGACCGGCACCAGGCTGTCCACGGCCTTCAGGCCGGTCTGCATCGGCTCATGCACCGACTTGCGCGGAATGATGCCGGGGGCCTTCACTTCGACGCGCTTGCGCTCGACGTCGACCAGCGGGCCCTTGCCGTCGATCGGGTTGCCGAGGCCGTCCACCACGCGGCCCAGCAGGCCGCGGCCGACCGGCACGTCCACGATGGTGCCGGTGCGCTTGACGGTGTCGCCTTCCTTGATATCGCGATCGTTACCGAAGATCACGACGCCGACGTTGTCGGTCTCGAGGTTGAGCGCCATGCCCTTCAGGCCGCCGGGGAATTCCACCATCTCGCCGGCGCGCACGTTGTCCAGGCCGTGCACGCGGGCGACGCCGTCGCCCACCGACAGAACCTGGCCCACTTCGGCGACGTCCGCCTCGGTCCCGAAATTCGCGATCTGCTGCTTGAGGATCGCAGAGATTTCTGCGGCGCGGATATCCATCAGACTTGTCCCCCTGAGGCCTTCATGGCGAGTTGCAACTTATCGAGCTTGGTGCGCACCGAAGTGTCCACCATGCGCGAGCCATATTTCACGATCATGCCGCCGATCAGCGCGGGATCGACGGTAACGCTCACCGTCACCTTGGAGCCGACCGACTTCTTCAGAGAGTCGGTCACGGCCTGGACCTGGGCGTCCGACAGCGGCTTGGCCGCCGTCACGTACGCCGTGGTCTCGCCCCGGCGCCGCGCCAGCTCGGCCAGATAGCCGTTGATCATACCGGACAGCGCGAACAGGCGGCGGTTCTTCGCCACCAGCCCTATGAAGCGCTTGGTAAGATCGGATATGCCGGCACGATCCATAACCGCAGCCATGGCTCGTCCCTGCTCGCCGCGGCTGATCACCGGGCTCTGGACGAGGCGGCGAAGGTCGGCGCTCTCGGCAAGAAGTTGCTTGAGCGCGGTCAGATCGCCTGCGACCTGATCGAGCGCCTTGTTGTCATCCGCAAGCTCGAACAGCGCCTTTGAATAGCGGCCGGACAGCTCGGAAACGCCAGTACCTTCGGAAGCCACCTGATCCCTCGAATATGAGTTCGGTAGACGGTGAATTATCAGGGCCTTAAGGAGAGCTGAACTGCTTGGCGACGGCCCCGGCCGCGAAAGCGAGCGGTCCAATATCACAGGATTCGCCTATGCGCAACCGAGTCTGGACAGTTTCCTTGCATCGAAAGGGGACTTTGGACAGAAGCGGTATGCACGCTCAGGAAAAAGGCAATCTTCCGTACCACTGGCACGCCAACCGGGGGCTGTGAACTCCGCAAGACCTTAACTCGTGGTTAACCAATCGGGCTGCACGGTCGAGGACACATCACCCGCGATCAGTGTGCCCTGCCATGACCGTCGTCGCCTTCTCCTGTGCCCGGTTCACACCCTCGGACATCAACGCGTTCGAACTGGTGGCTGAGCCTAAGCTGCGCCTCGGCCATTGGGCGGGGATCATCCGCGAGTCCGGCCGCGACTTCGACCGCCTGCTGGTCATGCTGCCCGGCGTCGAGCGCCCGGTGTTCCGCTTCGAGCGCGACGGCAAGGGCCGCTACACGCTGAGCTTCAACGACCGCGCCGGCTGGTACGGCATCGGCAGCGGCGCCACCGCGACGGAGTGCCTGTCGATCTGGCGCCCGCGCGCCCGGCCCCAACGCGCCGAGGCGGCCCTGTAGCGCACGTTCAGCCCCCGAGTCGCGGCGTCACAGGAAGCTGTAAGGGTCCACGTCCACCTGCACGCGCACCGCGGGCGGCACCTCGACCTGCGCCAGCCACTGGGCGATGAGCGACTGCACCGGCGCACTGCGCGGCGCCTTAAGCAGCAGGCGGCGGCGGTGGCGGCCGCGCAGCAGCGCCAGCGGCGCCGGTGCCGGCCCCAGCACCGCCACCGTGTCGGAGCGCGGCGCGGCGCGGCCCAACGCCATGGCGACGCGCTCCACCAGCGCCGCGTCCTCACCCGACACGATCAGCGCCGCCAGCCGGCCGAAGGGCGGCATCGCCGCCTCCTGCCGCATCTCCGCCTCCAGCTGGTAGAAGCCGTCACGGTCGCCGGCTGCCAGCGCCTGCATCACCGGGTGCTCGGGCATGTAGGTCTGCAGATACACGGTGCCCGGCCGCTCGCCGCGTCCGGCACGGCCGGCAACCTGATGCAGCAGTTGATAGGTGCGCTCGCCGGCCCGCAGATCGCCGCCTGCCAGCCCAAGGTCGGCGTCCACCACGCCGACCAGCGTCAGCATGGGAAAATGGTGGCCCTTGGCCATCACCTGGGTGCCGATGATGATGTCCAGCTCGTGGTCGCCGATCCGGCGGATCATCTCCTGGATCGCTTTCGGACCGAACAGCGTGTCCGACGCCATGACGGCGGCACGGGCATCAGGGAACAGCTCGGCCACCTCCTCGGCGATGCGCTCGACGCCGGGGCCGCAGGCGGCCAGCGTGCCGGCCTCGCCGCAGTTCGGGCAAGCCTCGGGCAGCGGCTGCGACAGGCCGCAGTGGTGGCATTGCAGCTTGCGGGCAAGCCGATGCTCGACCAGCCACGCCGTGCAGTTCGGGCATTGCAGCCGGTGGCCGCAGGCGCGGCACAGCGTCAGCGGCGCGTAGCCCCGGCGGTTGAGGAACAGCATGGCCTGCTCCTTCTCCGCCAGCGTCTCGGTCAGCGCCTTGCGCAGGGACGGTGCCAGCCAGTGGCGCGGCGGCGGCCGGTCGGCACGCAGGTCGATCAGCTTGACGTCGGGCAGCATGGCGCCGCCGTGCCGGCCCGGCAGGTGGATGCGGGTGTATCTATTGCTGTCCGCGTTGACCTGCGTCTCCAGCGCCGGGGTGGCCGAGGCCAGCACGATGGGGATCTGCCCGATGTGCGCCCGCGCCACCGCCATGTCGCGGGCGTGGTAGATCGCGCCCTCCTCCTGCTTATAGGCGGCGTCGTGCTCCTCGTCGACGACGATCAGGCCGAGATCCTTATAAGGCAGGAACAGCGCCGAGCGGGCGCCGACCACCACGGGGATCTCGCCATGCGCCACCGCCCGCCACGTGTCGCGGCGCTGCGCGGCGGTGAGGTCGGAGTGCCACTCTGCCGGCGGGGCGCCGAACCGCCTGGCGAAGCGGTCGAGCCACTGCGCCGACAGCGCGATTTCCGGCAGCAGCACCAGCACCTGCCGGCCCTGCCGGAGCGAGGCGGCGATCGCCTCGTAATAGACCTCGGTCTTGCCCGACCCCGTGACGCCGTCCAGCAGCACGGTGGCGTAGGCCCGCGCCTCCACCCGCCGGATCAGGGTGTCGGCCGCCGCCCGCTGGTCGCCCGACAGCGTCGGGCCGGCGCGGTCCCACTCGGGCGTGGACGGCCGGGTCGGGTGCAGCATCACCGGCTCCAGCATCCCGGCCTCGGCCAGCCCGCGCACCACGGTGACGCCGCAGCCCGCCTCGTCGGCCAGTTCGGCGGCGGTGCGCGGCGGTCCGTCGTCGAGCAGAGCCAGCACGCGCTTGCGCGCCTCGGTCATCTTGAAGCCGGGCGGCGCCTCGCCGCCGCTGCGGTGATAAGCGATGGTCGGGCGCGGCGGCTCCAGGGCGGCGGGCACGCTGACCGCCATCTTCAGCACCATGCCCGGCATGGTCATGGTGTAGCCCGCCACCCAGTCGATGAAGCGGCGCTCCACCTCCGGCATGGGCGGCACGTCGAAGCGGCGCACCACCGCCTTGAGCCGGCCGGACTCCACCGCCCCTGCCCCTTCCCCCCAGACGACGCCGATCACCCGGCGCGGCCCCAGCGGCACCTCGACATAGTCACCGGGCTGGAGGGCGAGACCGGGCGGCACGCGGTAGTCGTACGCCTCGCGCAACGGCAAGGGCAGCAGCACGCTCACCCGCACCTCGCCAGCGGTCTGGGAGGGCACGGTATGGCCGAGCAGGTCGGCCGGGGCGGAACTGGCGTGCGAAGCGCGCATACGTTAAACTGCCTTTCGGACGATGCGCCCGGTGCCGCTGTTGTGGTAGGGCGTGCACACGCTGGCAACACTGCACACGCTGGCAACACTGCACACGCTGGCAACACTGCCCGAACGCTTTCTGCCCAACCGCATCAAGTATGGACCCGTCATCATGAAGTTCTTCGTCGACACCGCGGACATCGCCGAGATCCGGGATCTGGCTGACTCCGGCCTGTTGGACGGTGTTACCACCAACCCCTCCCTGGTCGCCAAGTCCGGCCGCAAGTTCCTCGACCTCGTGGCCGAGATCTGCGAGGTCGTCAACGGCCCGGTGAGCGCCGAGGTGGCCTCCACCGACTTCGACACCATGCTGCTCGAAGCGCACAAGATCGCCAAGATCTCCCACCGCGTCGCCGTGAAGGTGCCCCTCACCCCGGCCGGGCTCAAGGTCTGCAAGATCCTGTCGTCGGAAGGGACGATGGTCAACGTCACGCTGTGCTTCTCCCCGGCGCAGGCGATCCTCGCCGCCAAGGCCGGCGCCAGCTTCGTGTCGCCGTTCGTCGGCCGCCTGGACGACATCGGCCAGGACGGCATGGGCATCATCCAGGACATCTGCGAGATCTACAGCAACTACGACACTTTCAAGACCGAAGTGCTGGTGGCCTCGATCCGCAACCCCGTGCACATCGTCAAGGCCGCCCGCCTGGGCGCGCATGTGGTGACCGCCCCGCCGTCGGTGCTGAAGCAGCTGTTCAACCACCCGCTGACCGACAAGGGCCTCGCCCAGTTCGTCGACGATTGGAAGAAGACGGGTCAGTCCATTCTGTAATGATGCCGATCCTGTAAGGTTTCGGAGACCAGCATGGCCCGTGAGCCGGGACCCACGCACCGTATGCAGGACGCCCTCACCGCCGAGGACGTCTGCGCCTACCTGCGCGAGCATCCGGACTTCCTGGCCCAGCACGCCGAAATCGTCGATCACCTCGCCCCGCCGTCGCACGACCGCGGGCGCGGGGTGGTCGATCTCCAGGCCTTCATGGTGGATCGGCTGCGCGGCGACATCCGCCAGATGAAGGATCAGCAGCGCGAGTTGATCACCACCACCCGCGCCAATTTGAACAGCCAGAACCGCATCCACGCGGCGGTGCTGTTCCTGCTGGACGCGCAGAACTTCGAACAGCTGATCCAGACCATCGCCACCGATCTGGCGGTGCTGCTGGACCTGGATGTCGCCTGTCTGGTCGTCGAGTCGAACGGGCTGGACATCCCGCACGTGCACCGCTCGGGCGTGCGGGTGGTCGAGCCGGGGATGATCGACCAGTGGCTGGGGCCCCGCGACGTGGTGCTGAAATCCGACGTCCAGGGCGACCCGGAGCTGTTCGGCCCCGGCGCCGGACTGGTGCGCTCGGAGGCGCTGATCCGCCTGCAGATCTCCAGCGAGACGCCGGAGGGTCTGCTGGCCTTCGGCTCGCGCGAGCCGGACATGTTCCACACCGGCCAGGGCACCGAACTGGTGTGTTTCCTCGCCCGCGTGGTCGAGCGCTGCATCCGCTCCTGGCTCGAACTGCCGGCATGAGCGAACCCCAGGCGGTGCTGGGCTTCTCCGCCCAGGGTGACGTGCAGGACGCGCTGACCCACTGGCACCGCTGGCTGACCAGCGAGAAGAACGTCTCCCCGCACACGCTCACCGCCTATGTGAGCGACGTATCCGAGTTCCTGAAGTTCCTCACCGGCTACCGCGGCCGGCCGCCATCCATGAACGATCTCGGCGCACTGAAGGCCACCGACTTCCGCGCGTGGCTGGCGCAGCGCGCCGATGACGGGTTGATCGCCGCGAGCCGGGCGCGGGCGCTCGCCGCCGTGCGCAACCTGTTCCGCTGGATGGACCGCTCGGGCCGGCTGCACAACGCCGCCATTGGCACGCTGAGCACGCCAAAGGCCAAACGCCCGGTGCCGCGCCCGCTCACCGAGAAGGATGCATCGGCGCTGCTCGACACCTCCGGCGACGAGCCGGACGCGCCGTGGATCGGCAAGCGCGACCGGGCGCTGTTCACCCTGCTGTACGGCTGCGGCCTGCGCATCTCCGAGGCGTTGGGCCTGCTGCGCAAGGACGCACCGCTGAGCGACACGTTGCGGGTGCTCGGCAAGGGCCGCAAGGAGCGCATGGTTCCCGTGCTGCCGGTGGTGAACGAGGCGGTGCGCGCCTATCTCGACGCTTGCCCCTTCAACCCCGGCCCGGACGGGCCGCTGTTCCTCGGCGCCCGCGGCAAATGCCTGCAACCGGCCATCGCGCAACGGCAGATGCAGCACCTGCGCCGCCTGATGGGCCTGCCGGAGACGGCGACGCCGCACGCGCTGCGCCACAGCTTCGCCACGCATCTGCTGGCTGGCGGCGGCGACTTGCGCGCCATCCAGGACCTCCTCGGCCACGCCTCGCTGTCCACCACCCAACGCTACACCGACGTCGAGGCCGAACATCTGCTCGCCGTCTACAACGGCGCCCATCCCCGCGCCCGCAAGCGGGAGTGATACGGCCGGCGCCTAAAGGCGTCGTCCGTATCACCCTTTCAATCAATGCCTATCGCGCTTTTGTTCCAAAAGCGCTGGCGGCAGCCCTTTGCCCGTGGCAAAGGGCGAAAGCTATCGCATTGATCTGTCGGGTTTTACCGGCGGCGTTCGATGGAAGCGGTCAAACGCCGCCGGTATGAGGCATCCGTCACGTCACCCCTTGGTTGCCGCGCGCCGAACGTTTAGTCTTTGCTCCATACGAAACCCTTGAACCTTCGAGCGCTCAGGGACCACCCTCGCATGCAGACCCAACCGAGGATCGCCGTCGTCGCCTTCGCGCTGGTCATGGCGCTGCTGGGCGGCGTGCTGTGGGTGGGCACGGCGTGGTCCGACTACCGGGACTCGGTGCACGACGCCCAGCGCACCACCTACGACGTGGCCGCCCTGCTGGAGGAGCACGCCAAGCGCACGGTCGACGCCAGCAACCTCATCCTCATCCAGGTCGCCAACCAGATCCGCGAGCATGGCTATGAGGAGGTCGTCACCTCCGAGCGCATCTGGACCGACATCAAAGGGCTGGCGGAGTACCTGCCGCAGATCGGCTGGATCTTCCTCACCGACGCGGAGGGCCGTTTCGTGCTGTCCTCGCTGCAACGCCCCTCGCCCGAGGGCAGCGTCGCCGACCGCGAGTACTTCCGCACCCACCGCGATACCGGAACAACCACGGTGATCGGCCCGGCGGTGGTCAACCCCGTCACCGGCCGCATCGTGTTCACCGTCAGCCGGCGCCTGACCGGCGCCAACGGGGCCTTCGCCGGAGTGGCGATGGCCGCCATCGACACCGGCTACTTCCATGATTTCTACCAATCGCTCGGTCTCAGCCGCGGCAAGTCGAAGGGCGAAATCGCCATCTTCCGTGACGACGGCTCGCTGCTGATCCGCCATCCCATGGGCATGGCCGACATCGGGACCAACCTGCGCGACTCCGCGCTGTTCCGTACCCACCTGCCGCAGGCCGCCGCCGGCGAGTTCACCGAGGCGGCGGCGGACGGCGGCCAGCGCATCGTCGCCTACCGCCGCGTCGCCGGCCTGCCGCTGGTGGTCACCGCCGCGGTGGAGTATGCCGACGCGCTGGCCGATTGGCGCGAGCGCGTGCTGTGGACCAGCGCGGTGTTCGCGGCGGCGCTGCTGTCGGTGATCGGCTTCGCGGTGCTGGCACTGGCCGCCATCAACCGCGAGGAGACCGCCCGCCTCGCCCTGGTGCAGGCCAACGGCAGCCTGGAACAGCGCGTGGCCGAGCGCACCGCCGAACTGACCGCCGCCAAGGAGGACGCCGAGCGCGAGAGCCAGGCGAAATCGCACTTCCTCGCCAACGTCAGCCACGAGCTGCGCACCCCCTTGAACGCCGTCATCGGCTTTTCCGAGTTGCTGGCGAGCGGCCATCCCGGCCCGCTCACCGACAAACAGCGCCAGTACCTGGACACCATCCACCAGTCCGGCGCGCATCTGCTGAACATCATCAACGACATCCTCGACCTGTCGAAGATCAGCGCCGAACGGCTGGAACTGAACGAGCAGGAGGTGACCGTCGCCACCCTCGCCGCCTCCTGCCTGGACATCGCGCGCGGCCGCGCCATGGGCCGCGAGATCGCGCTGGAGGCGGCGATCCCGCCGGACCTGCCGCGCCTGTGGGGCGACGAGCTGCGGCTGAAGCAGATCCTCATCAACCTGCTGTCCAACGCCATCAAGTACACCCCCGACCCCGGCACGGTGACGGTGCGCGCCGCATTGGACGAGGGCGGCGGCATGGTGCTGTCGGTGTCCGACACCGGCATCGGCATGAGTGCGGAGGAGATCCCGCGGGCGCTGAGCATGTTCGGCCAGATCGAGACCAGCATGGCCCGCACCCACGAGGGCACCGGCATCGGCCTGCCCATCGCCAAGGCGCTGACGCAGCTGCACGACGGCCATCTGCTGATCGAGAGCACGCCCAACGCCGGCACCACCGTCTCCCTGCACTTCCCGCCGGCTCGGGTGATGGGGCTGGCGGAGGTGGAGGGGTAAATCCGGCCGCCCCTCAATCCCCCCTTGAGCGCGCCTGCCCCAGCAACCCGTGCGGACGGAAGATCAGGAACAAGGCCAGCAGGCCGAAGGCGACGATGTCCTTATACTCGATGGCGAAATAGGCGGACCAGAAGGTTTCGACCACGCCCAGCAGGGCGCCGCCCAGCATGGCGCCGGGCACCGAGCCGATGCCGCCGACCACCGCCGCCGCCAGCGCCTTGAATCCCACCAGATAGCCGGTGAAGAAGTTCACCCCGCCGTAATACAGCGCGATCACATAGCCGGCCGCCGCCGCGTAGGCCCCGCCGATGGCGAAGGTCGTCGCCACCGTGCGGTTGACGTCCAGCCCCATCAGCGCCGCCGCGCCCACGTCGTCGGTGCAGGCGCGGTGCGCGCGGCCGAAGGCGGTCCGCCGCATCACCCAGGCCAGCGCGGCGTACAGCACCATCGTCAGCGCCAGGACGATCACCTGCGAGGTCAGCGCGGTCAGCGTGAAGCCGCCGGCGCTCGCCAGATCATGGCGGGTGCCGAACACCGGCTGCGGCCACCAGTCGCGCGCGCCGTGCAGCAGCCGCACCCCCTCCTGGTAGGCGATGGCGAGGCCGACCGCGGCGATCAGCGGCGTGTGCGTGCGCAGCGCGCGGAACGGCCGGAACACCAGCCGGTCCATGGCCCAGCCCTGCACCGCCGTGAATCCCATCACCGCCAGCAGCACCGCCAGCAGCGCCGGTGCCGCCCCCTGGGCGCCGAGCATGACCAGCCCGGCGGTGGCGACCGCCGTCGACATGGCGCCGACCATCGTCAACTCGCCCATCGCCAGATTGATCTGGCCGAGGATGCCGTAGACCAGCGTGTAGCCTATGGCGAGCAGCCCGTACACACAGGCCACCGTGGCGGCATTGACCACCTGCTGGAGGAAGAACAGCACGGGCGCCCACGGCGACGACGCCGGCCCGGAACCGCGCTCCGCCCCACCGTGCTCCGGCACGTCGGGAAGCTCCCACCGGCCGCCCAGCCCGGCCCAGACGCGCAGCATGGTCATCTGCATGCCGCTGAGGTCGCCGGTGCTGTCGGTGGCGACCTGCTCCACCTCGTCGCGGCCGGCGTCGAAATAGCGGCCGGCGAAGCGGCAGGCGATCGAGTGCTCATCCGCTTCCGCCGTATAGCGGACGGTCAGCGTCCGTCCATCGGCGGCGTAGGATTCGTCGAGGATTCGGATGCGCTCGGGGTGCGGTTCGAAGGCCGGGATCAGCCGCCGGCACAGCGCCGATTGCCGCGCATCCACCCCGCACGACGCCAGCAGCGCCGCGGCGAGCGCCAGCAACAGCAGGCGAGACGATGCGGTGCGGGTCGGCAAGGCGGGCATACGCCCCTAGTGTTGCGTCGGCGTCAGGTTTTGATTGCGGCCGACCAGTTCGATGTGACTGAGCGTGCCGTTGCCGTCGCTGTCGAGCTGCCGGAAGCGGATTTCCAGATGCTGGCGCGACTCAGGGCTCAGCGCGCCCCCCTCGGACGGGCGGTTCAGGAACTCCTCCAGAGAGATCACACCGTCACCGTTGGTATCAAGCGCCTCGAACATCGGCGCGACACGCTTGGAAGGGGTCGGCTGCCCCTGCTGCGCCGCGGCAACCGAGGCCAGCGAGAGGAGGGCAACCACCGTCGCGGCAGCCAGACAAGTCGTGGTCTTCATCGCCAACTCCCGATTTTCCGCGGCCCGTCCGCGTAAGGGCGAGCATCATCCGGCGGGAGCGTGGCCGGGAGCAAGTGTTTTCCGGGGCGGACAGCCCCGCTTCAGTGCAGCGTATTGGTCTCGTCGTCCTGGGTGGTGACGGCCCACAGCACGGGGAACAGCACGGTTGCCGCGAACAGCACTCCGAAGCTCGAAAGTCGGTACAGCATCGCGGGCCTGACCTTGTTCAGGTTAAACACGCCACGACAGTAGGCAGCGCAGCCGACACACCGCAACCCGAACGAAGGGCAGACGGACCAACGGATGGCCCCCTCAAGACAGGGCAACCCCTATGGGTAGCGGGCTTCGATAAAGTATAAGCCGTCCGGCGGCGCCGTGGGGCCGGCGCGGCTGCGGTCGCGGGCCTCCAGCGCGGCGCGCACGTCCGCGGCGCTCCATTTTCCGATGCCGACCAGTTCCAGCGTGCCGACCATGTTGCGCACCTGATGGTGCAGGAACGAGCGCGCCGCCGCGTACACCCGCACCTCGTCGCCCTCGCGCACCACGTCGAGCCGGTCCAGCGTCTTCAGCGGCGACTTCGCCTGACAGAGCGAGGCGCGGAAGCTGGTGAAGTCGTGCCGGCCGACCAGCGCTTGCGCGGCCTCGTGCATGGCCGCGGCGTCGAGCGGCCGCTGCACGTGCCACACCCGCCCCAAATCCAATGCCGGCGGAGCGCGGCGGTTGAGGATGCGGTAGACGTACGACCGTCCGGTGGAGGTCAGGCGGGCGTGGAAATCCTCGCCGACCGCCTCCACCGCCAGCACGGCCACCGGCCAGGGCCGCAGGTGGAAGTTCAGCCCGTCGCGGATCTTGTCGGCGGCGAACGGCTTCTCCAGGTCGAAGTGCACCACCTGCCCCAGCGCGTGTACGCCTGCGTCCGTACGTCCCGACCCATGGACACGTACGGTCTCGCCGCCGGAGAGCTTGCAAACCGCCTCCTCCAGCGCCTGCTGCACCGACGGGCCGTTATCCTGCCGCTGCCAGCCGGAAAACGGGCGGCCGTCGTACTCGATGGTCAGCTTCCAGCGCTGCATGTCAGGGGGTCGTCACCGCGACATCCAGCACCGTGCCGGGTGGCAACGCGAAGCCGCGCAGGAAGGCGGCGCCGTCCACCGGCGCCTTGCCGGGCCGCTGCACCAGCGTCAGGCGCACCGCGCCACCGTTACAGGCGATGGTCAGACGGTCGTCCACCATCGTGCCCGGCGCCGCGTGCGGCCCGGTGGGCGCCACCTCGGCCTTCAGAACCTTGATGCGTTCGGCACCGCTTTGCGGCGTCGGCACGTCGAACCAGCAGCCGGGCCAAGGGGTGAGGGCGCGCACCTGCCGCTCGACGAAGGCGGCGTCCTTCGACCAGTCCAGCCGGCCGTCCTCGCGCGTCAGCTTGGCGGCGTAGGTGACGCCCTCCTCCGGCTGCGGCTCGGCCGTCAGGCGCATCTGGGCGAGGCCGTCCAGCGCCTCGACGATCATCCGCGCGCCGAGGTCGGCCAAGGCGTCGTGCAGGCTGGACGCCGTGGTTTCGGCGGTGATCGGCACGGCTTCCTTCAGCAGCATGGCGCCGGTGTCCAGCCCGATGTCCATCTGCATGATGGTGATGCCGGTTTTGGCGTCGCCCGCCAGGATGGCGCGCTGGATCGGCGCCGCCCCGCGCCAGCGCGGCAGCAGCGAGCCATGCACGTTGAGGCAGCCCAGCCGCGGCGCATCGAGCACCGGCTGCGGCAGGATCAGGCCATAGGCGGCAACCACCGCGGCGTCGGCGTTCAACCCGGCGAATTCCGCCTGCGCCTCGGCGGTGCGCAACGTCTTCGGCGTGCGCACGGCGATGCCGTGCTCCTCGGCGAAGCGGTGGACGGGGGATTTCTGCACCTGCTGGCCGCGGCCGGCCGGGCGTGGCGGCTGGCTGTAGACGCAGACCACCGCGTGCCCCGCATCGATGAGCGCACGAAGGCTGGGCACGGCGAAGTCCGGCGTGCCCATGAAGACGAGGCGGAGCGGTGTCATGGCGCGATCAGGCCGTGGCGTTCTGGCGTTGCTGCTTTTGCAGCTTGCGCAGGATCATGTTGCGCTTGAGCAGCGACAGCCGGTCGACGAACAGCACGCCGTTGAGGTGGTCGATCTCGTGCTGGAGGCAGGTGGACAGCATGCCCTCGGCCTCGATCTCGCGGATCTCGTTCTGCTGGTCGAGGTAGCGGACGCGCACGGCCTTGGGCCGCGTGACCTCGGCGTAGTGCTCGGGCACCGACAGGCAGCCCTCCTCGCACGGCACCTGCTCGTCCGACGCCCAGACCACCTCGGGGTTCGCCATGCGGATCGGGTTGGACGGCTCGTCCTTTTCATGCACGTCGACGACGATGACGCGCTCCAGCACGCCGATCTGCGGCGCGGCCAGCCCGATGCCCTGGGCGTCGTACATGGTCTCGACCATATCGTCCATCAGCTTGGCGATGCGGGCGTCGACCTTGGCGACGGGCTTGGCCTTCTGCTTCAGGACCGGATGCGGGGCGACGAGGATCGGCAAGAGGGCCATGGGTGCTCGGGACTCGTAGGGGTGAGGTTACAAAGTTGCAAAATATGGACGGTGGGGCGGCAGGTCAAGGAAGTGGGCAGTTGCCGTTAAAAGTGCCCACGAAGGGCACCGCATAGGAATGTGCGCCGCCCGCTCAGCTATGATCGCTCTTGCGATTCGAGCTACTCTCCCTTATCATTAGCACTGATTCTCACGCGACCGTTTGGTGAGAAACACGCACGAATGCGGCAGCATCCAGCAGGTGCGAACTCGGAAAAGTGTGTGCAAGCGCATTTCCACACGCGCAAGCGCCTTGACTGAGTGCGCCGATCCAATAGTATCGCCGCCTCGACGGTTGGCCCTGCCTGCCGTAACGCGCACACCAAGGGCTTTGCACAATGTCGGAACAGAAGCGAGCTTCGTACGTCGAAGAGTTCAAGCAGCTCCTGCAAGCCGAAGGCCTACGAGATGTTTCGCGTTGGACGTTGCCGAACGGCGACCAGCCGTTTGATGAGGACGTGACGCTCGCGCACTTTGAAGATGAAGTGGATGGGCTTTTCGATCTTATGTCCGAAGCCATTGAAGAAATTTCGGGTCAATCGCACAACCAAAAGAGATAGGCATGGCGGAATCCGACACGCCGGACGACCTGACGGGGCCTCTATCTCCGCAGGATGAGTTGGATCGTTACGCAAAGCGATGCGACTATTTCCTTAAGGCTTTTGAACACTACAACACCAAGCTCAAGGCGCATGGCTTGGAAAGCGCCGAGATGAACAAAGGTCTTCTGGCGCACGCCGTCGAAAGCTACTTCTTGGATATTCAGCGACTGAAGACGTTTCATGGCCTTGAACGCGCCAACCGATTCAAGAGAGCTGGCTTTTCGGTGAAATGGCTGTGTCGGATTCGGCCGATCCAGGTTGGTCCGATTGGTGGATTGACTCGCGAAGCCCAGCGTCGCGCCATTGTCGTCAACGCCGACTTCGCGTTGACCAACGCCTTGGTCTTCACGCGCGCGAGCCGTACCAGGATAGACAGACGCTTACTGCATGATATTTTGTACTCTGCGCATTACCGGGATGTGGAAGGAGCGGTTATGGCCCAACTCCTTGAGGCATTCACGCAACGTTAGCCCAAAAGAGTTCAATTCCAAACGCTACCAGGTCCGCGTCCTCTCTCACGCCGAAGCCTTCGCTCCCCTTAGCTCCGGCGCCTGGATCTGGCGGGGCGTGTGGTCGAGGGGTTGCAGCACCGGAATCTCCACGCCCTCCGGCGCGGCGTGCAGGTCGCGGAAGCGCCGGGCGCTGACCAGGACGCGGGCCTCCAGGCTGCCGACCGCGCCGTTGTAGCAGCCGACCGCCTTCTCCAACTGGGCGCCCAGCCGGTCCATGTGGCCGCCCAGGTCGCACAGCCGCTTGTACAGCTCGGCCCCCAGCGCGCTGATGTCGCGGGCGTTGTCGGCCAGCCGCTCCTGCCGCCAGCCGTAGGCCACGGCGCGCAACAGCGCGATCAGCGTGGTCGGCGTCGACAGGATGACGCCATGGTCCATGCCGGCCTCGATCAGCGCCGGATCGTGCTCCAGCGCCGCCGAGAAGAAGTTCTCGCCGGGCAGGAACAGCACCACGAACTCCGGCGTCGCGTCGAACTGGTCCCAATAGGCCTTGCCGCCCAGCTGCTTCATGTGGTCGCGCACGTGGCGGGCGTGGCGGATCAGGGCGTCGCGCCGGGTGCCGTCGTCGGCGGTCTGGATGCCGTCCAGATAGGCCTCCAGCGGAGTCTTGGCGTCCACCACGATGGTCTTGCCGCCGGGCAGCCGGACCACGAGGTCGGGGCGCAGCTTGCCGCCCTCGGCGTTGACGCTCGCCTGCTCGAAGAAGTCGCAGTGGTCGAGCATGCCGGCCATCTCGACCACGCGCTTCAACTGGATCTCGCCCCAGCGGCCGCGGGCGATGGGGGAGCGCAACGCCCGCACCAGATTGCCGGTCTCGGCGCGCAGCTGGTTCTGCGTGTCGAGCAGCGACACCACCTGCTGCTTCAGCCCCTCATAGGCACCGGCGCGGGACTTCTCCATCTCCTGGATCTGGCGGTCCATGGTCTCCAGGGACGCGCGCACCGGGGCGACGATCTCGCCGATGGCCTGCTGACGCTTCTCCAGGTCGCCCTTCGCCTGCTCCTGGAAACTGGTCAGCGTCTGCTGGGCGAGATCGAGGAAGCTCTGGTTGTTCTGCCGCAGCGCCTCGGACGACAGCGCCTTGAAGGCGTCGGACAGGCTGGCCTGCGCCGTCTCCAGCAGCGCCAGCTTCTCGGTGGCGGAGGTCCGTTCCTTGTCCAGCGTGGTCACCAGCTCCGCGTGCTTCTCACGCGATGCCGCCAGCTCGGCCTGGAGGCGGGCGATCTGCCGGTCGCGCTCGGTCACGCCGTCGCGCAGTTCCCGCTCCAGGCGGCCGCGCATGTCCAGTTGGGCGATCAGCGCGCCGCGCTCCGCGGCGGCCCTGGTGCCGGCGCGCGTCGCCGCGGCGCGGAGCCACAGCCACGCCGCACCGGCGCCCAGCAGAACGCCGATGACCAGCGAGATTCCGTCGAACGCGAACTGCATGCCCATCCCCTCATAGCCGGCCGGGAAGCCTAACGGAGGACCGCGAGGATGAGAACAGGCAAAGAACGGCTGCGACATGACGCCGGCTTGCCGCGCCGCGCGGAATGCGCCATATCCGACGCATGCCCGAGGATACCCCCACGCAAGGCCCACGCGTCCGCGCCGTCCCGCCCGGCGACGACCGGGAACGGCTGCTGTGCCCGGACTGCGGCTATGTCGCCTACCAGAACCCGCTGATCGTGGTGGGGTCCGTGGCGACCTGGGCCGAGAATGGGGAGGACAGGATCCTGCTGTGCCGGCGCGCCATCCCGCCGCGCAAGGGGTACTGGACGCTGCCCGCCGGCTTCATGGAGGAGCACGAGACCACCCAGGCCGGCGCCATGCGCGAGGCGTGGGAGGAGGCGCGGGCGCGCATCGAGATCGACGCGTTGCTGGCCGTCTACGACATTCCGCGCATCAGCCAGGTGCAGCTGATCTTCCGCGCCCGTCTGACCACGCCCGACGTGGCCGCCGGCCCGGAGAGCGAGGAGGTCGCGCTGTTCCGTTGGGACGAGATTCCGTGGGGCGACATCGCCTTTCCGACGGTGCACTGGGCGTTGCGCGAGCATCAGGCGCGCCTGGGCCAGACCGCCTTCGCCCCCGCCATCAACCCCGCGCCCGACGTGGCGGCGCGGTGGGAGACGATGCTGTAGCGTTCACTCCACCGGGAACTTCGCCACCAGTTCCTTCGTGCGGCCGCCGCGCTTGACGGTCACCGGCAGCCATGTGCCGGGGCCGGTGCGCTGGACGGCGGCGGTCAGGTCGCCGGGGGCGCGCACGGGCTGGCCCGCCGCCACGGTCACCACGTCGCCCTTCTTCAGCCCGGCCGCGGCGGCGACGCTGCCATCCATCACCGCGCCGATCCTGACACCGTCCTTGCCCGGCTCCAGCATCACGCCCAGGCGCGGCTTGGGCGGACCAGAGGGCTCGCCGCCGGTGTCGATGCCGAACACCGCGTCGGCAATCTTGCCGTCCAGATCCTTGCACGGCCGGTCCGCATCCCACGCCAGCAACACCAGCGCGTTGGGAATCCCCAGGTCGGCCAGTTGGTGCGGAATGCCGAAGCGGCTCTGCACATGCCCGGCGCCGACGATGGTCACCACCGTGCGCCCGGTCTGCTTGTGGACGGACGCGATGCGCTCGGCCATGGCGCGGTCCCACACCGACTGCGCCTCGACGAAGCGCTTGAAACGCTCGGAGTCGCGGCCGGCCTCCGCGTCGTGCTGGCCCAGCACGTTGGCGAGGAAATCCTGGTACTCCGCCGAGGCGGCGGCGGCGGTGCCGACGCCCTCGCGCTCGGACTCGGGCACGGCGGCCCAGCCCTCCTTGCTGGTCCGGCGGACGAGGTCCTGCTCGACGTTGATCGCCACCAGCGGCACCCGGTTCATCCGCGCGAAGTGCAGGATCGGCAAGTAGAGCTGCGGGTCGAAGCCCCACACCGTGCGCCAATCCACCTCGCGCAGGAACTCCGCCTCGGTCAGCTTGCCGTCCACCCAGCGGTCGAGCACCGCCTGCTTGGCGCGCGGGATCATCTCCAGCGCCACCGCGATGTTGGGGTTGAGGCCGTAGATCTGGTTCAGCATCTGCAATTGCCAGCGGTGCTGCTCGGCGCTGTCGTGCCGCTCGCCCAGCAGAACGGCGGGGGCCTTGGCGGCGCGCTCCAGCAGCGCGGCCCGGTCCGTGGGGTGGCCGGCGGCGTCCGCCCAGGCGCCGGGGGACACGCACGCCGCCGCCTCGCCCGCAGGCGCGTCGGCGGCGGGGGTCGCATGGGATTCGGTGGCGAGGCCGCCGGCCAGCAGCAACACAACGAACAGGCGAAGCAGCACAGGGAATATCCTCAGGCGGGGAGGGCTTTTGTGTAGGTTGGGCTGGGCCATGCTGGGTTCAATCCATCGAAGGACGGGGGGCACCCGAAGGGCATGGCGCGACCCGGCGTTCCGCGCTAGCATGCTCCTCATGCCGCACCGCAAGACCGTCATCCTGACCGGAGCCAGCCGAGGCATCGGCCACACCACCGTGCAGCGCTTCAGCGCCGAGGGCTGGCGCGTCATTTCCTGCTCGCGCGAGGAGGTGCCGGAGCACTGCCGCCGCGACCCGAACTGGACGCACCACATCAGCGCCGACCTGTCGGACCCGGAAAGCCGCGCCAACTTCGTCAAGGAAGCCAGCGCGGCGCTGAACGGCGACCCGCTGCACGCGCTGGTCAACAACGCCGGCGTCTCGCCCAAGACACCGATCAAGGAGCGGCTGGGCTGCCTGAACGGCGACATCGCCGGCTGGTATCGGGTGTTCGAGCTGAACTTCTTCGCGCCGCTGGTGCTGGCCCGCGGCTTCGCGGCGCCGCTGGCGCGCGGCAAGGGGGCGATCGTCAACGTCACCTCCATCGCCGGGCATTCGGTGCACGCCTTTGCCGGCTCCGCCTATTCGACGTCGAAGGCGGCGCTGTCGGGCCTGACCCGCGAGATGGCGGTGGAGTTCGCCGAGATTGGCGTGCGCGTCAACGCCGTGGCGCCGGGCGAGATCGAAACCGCCATGACCGGCCCCGAGTACGACGTGCTGATCCCGCGCATCCCGTTGAAGCGCATGGGCACGCCGGAGGAGGTGGCGTCGGTGATCTTCTCGTTGTGCGGGGCGGATTATCAGTACGTGACGGGGACGGAGATCTTCATCACCGGCGGGCAGCATCTGTACTGAGGGACGTACCAAGCCTTCACGGATTGCACGGATTTAGATGATGCTTGCAGAGCCTCGGGGCATCCCGAAGGCCGCTGCTGCGCACGATCAAGAAAAATCCGTGAAATCCGTGGCAAAATCCGCGCAATCCGTGAAAACCGGGTTGCTTCCCACCCTCAGCCCAGATTGAACCGCGTCACCGCCGCGGCGAAGTCGTCGCCGAAGTGTTCGCCGACGCGGATCACCGCCACCCCCGCCGGGATCTCCTTGAGCGCCGGGTTGTCCAGGCTCATGGAGGTGAGCAGCGCCATCGGCACGGCCTTGGTCACGTTCATGGCGCCCAGGCCGCGGATGAGGTCGAGGCCGGACAGGCCGTCCATCACCATCGACGCGATCAGCATGTCCGGCGGCACGCGCACCGCGTGGCTGATCGACTCGATGGGGTCGTTCACCGTCACCGTGCGGAAGCCGCAGGCCGCCAGCTCGCCGCCGATCTTCTTCGCCACCACCTTGGACGGCGTCACCAGCATGATCTCGACGTTGCGGATTTCCACGTCCGTCACGTCGAAACGATAGCGCACGGGCAGCGCGCGGATGATCTTGTTGGTCTCGGCCAGCGCCGGCTGCTCGGCGCGCTCGACCACCTCGGCGATGCGGTCGAGGAACACCGGCAGATCGACCCGCTCGCGCTGGTCCAGGCGGGTGACGCCGGTCAGGTACTCCTCCAGCCGGTGCGCGATCAGGCTCACCGTCGGATAGCCGAACGAGGTGCCCATACCCTTGAAGTTGTGGGCTTCCAGGCGGATCACGCCGATCACGTCGGCATCGCTGCGGGTCTTGTCCGCCAAGCTGTCGAGGGAGGCGTACATGGCCTGAAGACGGTCGCGGGCGTCGTCCATGAACTCGCAACGCAGACGGTCTTCGAGATCCTCGGTCAGCTTGGCATTGGCCATTGGGACGATTCCGGGTCGAGTGGCGGGGATTTATTACGCGCCGGAGAGTACACCAGAATCGTTCAGCGAAACAAACGCTCGCTGACCGGGACGAAACGACGCGGGGGGGAAGATCAGACGCGCGCCAGAAGCTCGTTGAACCACGCCACACGCGACTCGGCGAGCGCGATGTCGTGGTCGAGGAACGCCGGCAGATAGCCGGTGTCGCCGTCGTGGCGACGCTTCAGGTCGCCCAGGCGGGCCAGTTCCGTCTCGTGCATGGAGACGAGGTTGTCGAGCTGCTCGCGCTGCGACTCGGCGTCCAGCAGGTGCAGGAAGCGCAGCTTCAGGCTGATGACCAGCTTGTTCAGCCCGTCCGCCGAGGGCGTCCGCACGTTGGCGCGCATCAGCGTGTCGAACTCCGCCCGGCCGACCGCGGTGGGGCCGAGCAGCGCGTTGTCCTCCATGCCGGTGCCGTCCAGCGCCTCGATCAGGCCCTCGTAGCGCAGCATCTCCAGCGACGTGCCCATGAGGTCGAGCGACGGCCCGACGATGCGGTCCAGGAAGTGGCGAATCGAACCGGCCAGGTCCGCATAGCGCATCGATCCGCCCTGGATCAGCGTGCCCAGCACGGCCAGCCGGACGGCTTCCTTCGGCATCAGCGAGTTGTCGCGGTACATGGCGGCCTCCACAGGTCGTCGAATGGGCGACGGAGAGTCGTCCACCTCCCTAAGCTAAGCGCACAGCCCCGGCAAGTCCAGGGGTCAAGCGGGCATCGGCGCATTGTCACCACAGCCTCGCCCGGCGGAACGGGCGGGCGACGGGGCTGTTGCTGGACTGGGAACCAAGGAGATGGAGATCGCTTTGACCAAGCTCGCACCGCTTGCCGCCGCCCTGCTCCTGGGGCTTGCCGGCCCGGCGCTGGCTCAGCAGCCGCAGCCCCGCGCGCAGCTTCCCAACGACCAGCGCCCGAAGGCCGAGGAGCATGAATCCGGCAGCAGCAGCACCATCGGCCGTGGCGAATCAAGCATCGGTGAACAGCACGGCCGCCCGGCCGGCGACGCGCTGGCGCGCCCGGCCGATCCCAACACGGCAGCGCCGGCCAACGGCATGAAGCCGGGCGCCCGCAAGGGCGACAGCACCGCGACCAGCGCCAAGACCGGCGTCGGCCAGGGCAGCATGGGCGAGGACGAAGGGCAGAACCGCCGCCGTCCGGCCACCGCCGACCGCTCCGACCCGTCGCACCGCGCGGATCCGGGCGGGCGCACCCCGGTCAAGCGCGCCGACGACGGCCGCAACAACCCGCCGCCGGGCAGTTCCGGCTCGTCCGATCAGCAACCGCGCCGGTGAACACAAAAAACGCGAAAGGGCTCGGAGAATGGTCCCCCGAGCCCTTCGCGTGTCGGCATTCCGCGCCGGATCAGGCGGCGAGCTTCAGCTCCAGCTCGTCCCACACGTCGCGCAGCGCCTCGACCAGATGCGCCATCATGGCGTCGTCGTGCAGCGGGGTGGGGGTGAAGCGCAGCCGCTCGGCGCCGCGCGGCACGGTCGGGTAGTTGATCGGCTGGACGTAGATGTCGTGGCGCTCCATCAACAGGTCGGACGCGCGCTTGCAGCGCTTGGCGTCGCCCACCATCACCGGGACGATGTGGCTGACGCTGTCCATCACCGGCAGGCCGGCTTCGGCGAACAGGCGCTTCAGCGTCGCCGCGCGCTCCTGGTGGCGGGTGCGCTCGGTCTGGCTGGCCTTGAGGTGGCGGATCGAGGCGAGCGCGCCGGCCGCCAGCACCGGGGCCAGCGAGGTCGAGAAGATGAAGCCGTGCGCGAACGAGCGCACGCAGTCGATCAGCGCCGCCGAGCCGGTGATGTAGCCGCCCTGCACGCCGAACGCCTTGCCCAGCGTGCCCTCGATGATGTCGATGCGGCCCATGGCGCCATCGCGCTCGGCCACGCCGGCGCCGCGCGGGCCGTACATGCCGACCGCGTGCACCTCGTCGATGTAGGTCATGGCGCCGTGCTTCTCGGCGACGTTGCAGATGGCGTGGATCGGCGCGATGTCGCCGTCCATGGAATAGACGCTCTCGAACGCCACCAGCTTCGGCCGCGCCGGGTCGGCGGCGCGCAGCAGCTGGTCGAGGTGCTCGGGATCGTTGTGCTTGAAGACGTGCCGCTCGGCGCCGCTGTTGCGGATGCCGGTGATCATAGAGTTGTGGTTCAGCGCGTCGGAATAGATGATGCAGTTCGGCAGCAGCTTGCCGATCGTGCCCAGCGCCGCGTCGTTCGACACGTAGCCCGAGGTGAACAGCAAGGCGCCTTCCTTGCCGTGCAGGTCGGCCAGCTCACGCTCCAGCAGCACGTGGTAGTGGTTGGTGCCGGAGATGTTGCGCGTGCCGCCGGCACCGGCGCCGACCTCGTCGAGGGCGGTGTGCATGGCTTCCAGCACCTTGGGGTTCTGGCCCATGCCGAGATAGTCGTTCGAGCACCAGACGGTGATGGTCCGGTCCTTGCCGGTGGCATCGCAGAAGGTCGCGCGCGGGAACTTGCCGGCGTGCCGGGCCAGGTCGGCGAACACGCGGTAGCGGCCCTCGTGCTTGAGAGTCTCGATCTGGCTCTTGAAGAAGCTCTCGTAATCCATCTCGCGGGATCCGTTCACAGTGCCTGGGCGCCGGTTGCCACCGACAGCGGCCATCCCCTTGGGGCGCCGCATTAGGATGGCATCATTATTGCCGAGGCGCCACTTGGCATTGACCGAAATCAACTGTGCGGGAACGAAGGGAATCGGGCCGCCGGAGATGCGCCCCCTCCCCCGCCAACAGCCGGGGAGAGGGCACACGAAGCCCCTACCGCTTCAACGCCGGCACCGCGGCGTCGAGGGCCTTTTCCAGGCGGTCGAACATGGTGGCGACCTCCGCCTCGGTGATGATCAGCGGCGGGCAGAGCGCCAGACTGTCGCCCATGGCGCGGGAGATCAGGCCGTTCTCATGGCACAGCGCGTTGACCGCCGCACCCGCAGCCCCCACCGGCTCGAACGGCGTCTTCGACGCCTTGTCCGCCACCAGTTCGATGGCGCCGATCAGCCCGGTGCCGCGCGCCTCGCCGACCAGCGGATGGTCGGCCAGGGCCTTCAGGCGGCGCTGGAACGCCGGCGCCACCGACCGCACGTGGCCGAGGATGTCGCGCTCGTCGTAGATCTTCAGCGTCTCCAGAGCCACCGCCGCCGCCACGGGATGCGCGGAGTAGGTGTAGCCGTGACCGAAGGTACCGATCTTCTCGCTTTCCACAACGCAGGCCTGATAGATCGCCTCCGACACCATCACCGCGGAGATCGGCAGATAGCCCGACGACAGCGCCTTGGCGCAGGTCAGGATGTCCGGCTGCATGCCGAAGGTCTGCGTGCCCCAGAAGTTGCCGGTGCGCATGAAGCCGCAGATCACCTCGTCGGCGACCAGCAGGATGTCGTACTTCTTCAGGATCGGCTGGATCTTCTGGAAATACGTGGCCGGCGGCACGATGACGCCGCCCGCCCCCATGATCGGCTCGGCGAACATGGCGGCGATGGTGTCCGGCCCCTCGGCGAGGATCAGCGCCTCCAGGCTTTCGGCGAGGCGCGTGGCGAACGCCTCCTCGCTCTCGCCCTCGTTGGCGAAGCGGTAGTGGTGCGGGCAGTCGGCGTGCAGGATGCGCGCGATCGGCAGGTCGAAGTCGCGGTGGTTGTTGGGCAGACCGGTCAGGCTGGCCGTCGCCACGGTGACGCCGTGGTAGGCCTTGTTGCGCGACAGGATCTTCTTCTTCTCGGGCCGGCCCAGCGCGTTGTTGTAGTACCAGATCAGCTTGACCGCCGTGTCGTTCGCCTCGGAGCCCGAGTTGGCGAAGAACACCTTCGACATCGGCACCGGAGCGCGGGCGAGCACCGCTTCGGCCAGATCGATGCCGGGGTCGTGCGACTTGGAGCCGAACACGTGGTAGGTCGGCAGCTTGCGCATCTGCCGCGCGGCGGCTTCGACCAGACGCTCGTTGTCGAAGCCCAGCGACACGCACCACAGGCTGGCCAGCCCCTCGATGTACTCCTTGCCGGAGTCGTCGTAGACGTACACGCCCTTGCCGCGCTCGACGATCAGCGGACCGGTGGTCTCGTGGACCTTCAGGTTCGTGTAGGGGTGCAGAAAATGCGCCTTGTCGCGGCTGGCGGCCGAGTTGCCGGTGGCAGTGGTGGCGGTCATGAATCCTCCCTGGGGCCTTGGGACGTCGGCCCGGTAGTTCGAAATATTAAACACCCCTGATGCAATATGCCACACCCGCATCGCGGCCTTGCGCCCAGCGGGGGACACGCGGTCCAATGGCGGCTCACGCCTTGGAGCCCCGCCATGCCCACGCTCTACCTGCTGCCGAGCAGCGCCGCCATGGCGCCGCACATCCTGCTGCGCGAGATCGGAGCGCCGTTCGATCTGGTCATCCTCGACAGGGAACACGGCGAGCACAAGGCGACCGCGTACCTGAAACTGAACCCCATGGGCCGCGTGCCGACGCTGGTGGACGGCGATCTGGTGGTCTTCGAATCGGCGGCGATCTGCCTGCACCTCGTGGACCAGCACCCGGACCGCGGCCTCGCCCCGCCGGTCGGCACGCCGGAGCGGGCGCGCTTCTACCAATGGCTGGTCTACCTCACCAACACGGTGCAGGCCGACATGCTGCCGTACTTCTATCCCGACCGCTTCGCCCCGCCCGAGGATTCTGACCGCGTCAAGGCCATCATGGTGGACCGCCTGATGGGCCACTTCGCGCTGCTGGACACGGAACTGGAGGGCCGGGAGTACCTGCTGGGCGAGCGGGTCTCGGCGGCGGACATCTATCTGTTCATGCTGGCGCGCTGGACCCGGCACATGCCGCGCAAGGCGCGCGACCTGCCGAACCTCGGGCCGTATCTGGCGCGCATTCAGGCGCGGCCATCGGTGCAGGCGGTGTACGCGGCGGAGGCGTGCGAGGCGTTCTACTGACGCCGGCGACCGGGGCGACTACGGCTCCTGCCGCCAGGGCAGGTTGCCTTCGACCATCTTCTCGGCTTCCTCGGCGGACAGCGGCTTGGCGAAGTGGTAGCCTTGGCCGTAGTCGCAGGCCAGCGCCCGCAGCAGGTTTGCGTCGGCCGTCGTCTCGATGCCCTCGGCGATGACGTCGAAGCCCAGAAGGCGCGCCAAGTCCACGATGATGCGGACGATGGCCCGGTTCTCCTCGGACTGGTGCATGGCCGAGACGAAGGAGCGGTCCACCTTCAGGCTGTCGATGGGCAGCTTGTGCAGGTACGACAGCGACGAATAGCCCGTGCCGAAATCGTCGATGGACAGCTTGATGCCTAGCCCGCGCAGCGTCTGGAGCAGGCGGATCGACTGCTCCGCCTTTTCCATCACCGCGCTCTCGGTCAGCTCCAGCTTGACCCACGACGGCTCGACCTCGGTCTCGCGCACCACGCCGCGCACGATGTCCACGAAGTTCGGCTCGCGCAACTGGCGGGTCGAGAGGTTGACGCTCATGAACAGCGGCGCCGAGCCCGGCGCGCGCTTCTCCTGCCACCCGGCGACCTGCCGGCACGCCTCGCGCAGAATCCATTCGCCCAGCTTGACGATCAGGCCGGTGCTCTCGGCGATGGGGATGAAGACGACGGGCGGGATCAGGCCGCGCTCCGGGTGGCTCCAGCGCATCAGCGCCTCGAAGCCGGCGAGGCCGCCGGTCACCATGTCGACGATCGGCTGGTAGGCGACCCACAGCTCGTCGCCGCGCTCCATGGCGCGGCGCAGATCGTGCTCCAGGCGCACCTGCTCGACCACGCGGGCGTGCATGGCCGGGTCGAACCAGGCGTGACGCGCCCCGCCCTGCTCGCGCACGCGGCCCGTCGCGATCTCGGCGTCGCGCAGCACGTCCTCGGCCCGCTCGTGCGTCTCGCTCCAGGTCGCCACGCCGATGCTGGCCGACAGGAACACCGCCGCCCCCGAGCTGGAGCGCGCGGCGCGCACCACTTCGGAAACGCGCTCGATCTTGCGCTCGACCGCAGGCGGGTCGCACTCGCCGGCGATCAGCAGCGCGAAGGCGTGGTCGCTGACGCGCGCCAGCAGATCCACCGGGCCGCCGTCACGGCCCAGCCGGTCGGCGAGGTCGATCAGCAGCTCGTCGGCGAAGCCCTGGCCGAGGCTGGTGCGGATCTCGACGAAGCGGTCCATGTCGAGGATGACCAGGGTGAACGGCTCGCCCACCGCCTGATAGTCGCCCATGTGCTTTTGCAGCAGAAGGCGGTTCGCCAGCCCGGTCACCGGGTCGTAGTAGGCGAGGCGGAACAGGTCGTCCTGCGTCTTGCGCCGCTCGGTGATGTCGTGCAGCAGCACGAAATAGCCGGCGACGGCGCCGCCCGGCCGACGGTACGGCACGTGCAAACGTATGACGTAGTGCTGCCCGCCGCTGGGGTGCGGCATCCAGCCTTCGGTCTGCACCACCTCGCCGCGCAACGCGCGGTCGGCCATGGCCTGAGTCACGCGGAAGTGGTCGTCGCCCAGCACCTCGGCAATGGTCCGGCCGCTGAGGTCGGGCAAGCCGTTGCCCATGAAGGACTGATAGGCCGGGTTGGCGTACACGTGCCGGCGGTGCGTGTCGAACAAGCCGATCATGACCGGCATCGCCTCCATCACCTGCAACAGCGTGTCGAGCGCGGGCACGTCGGTGTCGCTCCCCGTCAGGGAAGCGGCCAGCGCGTCGAGGTGAGGGTCCGGGGTCATGGGCAGGGGAAAGGTCGCACCAAAGGACAAGTGAACAGGCAACAATTACGCGAAACCTCGCGTGCGCGTCAAAACCAAACCCGCCAATAACGCCGCCGGCCCCAACAATTATACGCTGGTATGCACAGACGCCAGACGCCGCGCAGCACGTCACGGTTGCCGCATCAGCCAAGCAGACACGCGCACGTGCGCAGCCGCCGTTGCCCGCCCTGCGCCGGGCGCGTAGGGGGGCAGCCTTCATCGCCATCGATTTCAGGACGCCGGCCAGTCTATAGTTACAGAAAATCCGGAGCGACGAGGGGAGAGGAACATGGCACTCAAGGATGTGCTGGTGGTGGTCGACGATACGCCGGCCGCGGCCGCGCGAATCGACGTGGCCGCCCAACTGGCGGTGAAGCACGACGCCCATGTGACCGGCCTGTATGTGATCACCATGGCGACCATCCCGAACTTCCTGGAAGCCGAGATCCCGGAAGCCGTGCGCTCCGCCCAACGCGCCCGCGCCGAGGAGCAGACGGCCAAGGCCGCCGCGCTGTTCGACGACCGCATGCGGCGTTTCGGGCTGACCGACCGTTCGGAGTGGCGGGCGGTGCGCGGTGCGCCGACCGAGCTGGTGGCGCTGCACGGCCGTTACGCCGACCTTGTGGTGGTGGGTCAGGTCGATCCCAGGCGCGACCGCGACATGCCGGCGCTGCTGCCGCAGGATCTGGTGTTCGACTGCGGCCGGCCGTTGCTGGTGGTGCCCTATGCCGGCAGCTTCGCGTCGGTGGGCGAGCGGATTCTGGTCGGCTGGAACGCCAGCCGCGAGGCCGCGCGCGCGGTGGGCGACGCCCTGCCGCTGATCGCCACGGCGCAGCGCGTGCTGGTGCTGGCGGTGAACCCGAAGCCGGGTCAGCTCGGCCTCGGCGACGAGCCGGGGGCGGACATCGCCCGCCACCTGTCGCGGCACGGCCGAATCCAGGTGACGCACGTCACCACCGATGCGGTGGAGCCCGGCGACACCATGCTGAACACCATCGCGGACGAGTCGTGCGATCTGGTGGTGATGGGGGCCTATGGCCGCTCGCGCCTGCGCGAGCAGGTGCTGGGCGGCATGACGCGCTACATGCTCCAGCACATGACCGTGCCGGTGCTGCTGAGCCATTGACCATCGGTCCGGGAGCCGCGCGTGTCCGAATCCCCACCGGCCTGCCGCAGCTCCCGCTGCCGCCATCGCGGCGACTGCGGCCGGAACCCCGCCGCGGCTGCCGCGGCGGAGGGGCCGGTGGTGGAACGCCCGCGTTGCTTCGAACCGCGCCCCCGAGTCGAGACGGCGCCGCTCGCCCGGACGGCCGCTTGAGACTAAGTGCGAGCAACCCCACCTTAAGCGGTGGAATTCCCTTCATTGCCGAGCCGGCCCGATGTCGCTCCCCGCAAGCCCTCCATCGACGCCGCGCGTTCGGACCTTCACGGAGGACCCGGAGACCGTCGGCATCGACATCGCCGGCCGCGAATTCCTGCTGGCGCGGAACGACGCCGTCGAACTCGCACTGAAGATCCTAGCCGCCTGCGGGGTCCAACTGCTGGACTCGCCGCCGCAACCGCCGGCCAGCCCGACCTGACGCGCCCCCCCATTACCGCTGCACCGGCGTACGATCCGGGCGTCCGTAGGCGAGGTGGTCGATGCCGCCATACCGGGATTGGCCGGTCGATCCCGCGTCCGGCTTGATGCGTCCCATCAGCCGCTCCAGCGACGCCCAGGGACTCGGCGCCGCTTTGGACGCCGCGCGGCGGGCGGGCTTGGCCGTGCGGGCGCGGGCGGGCTTGGCCTGCTGCGGGGCGCCACGCGCGAAGACGTCGTGGCAGCCGCCCTGCGCCTGCGCGCGGGCCAGCGCCGCCTCGTCGAGCAGCCAGCAGTCGGCTGGCCGCGCCGCGCCGGCGGCCGGCGCCTCGCAGGCCATCGTGAGAACTGCCAGGGCCGCCGCCCCGCACACCGCCAGCCGCATGCCGCGCTTCCTCGATGGGAACCCACGAGATAAACGCACGCCCGGACCGGAATTCGAGCGCAAAGCCGGGGTAACCGGCGGCGGACGGGCTAACGAAAAGGGTGTGCCCCGCCGGACGCGGACGGCCGGATCACGCGCACGCCCCGGTGTGATGCCTTTCCGTTTCGTGCTATTCCATCTGTGACATGCCCTGCGTCTCCGGCGCCTGCTATGGTCGCACAGGAGAGCCGTGCATTCGGCGGCAAATGGAGACCTCATGAAGTCCGACTCGAAAGCGACCGACCGCAACAGTCTCGAAGCTCTGACCGAGGCATACCTGTCCAAGGGCGGCACAATCCAGCAATGCGCCCCGGGTCCTTCGGAAAACGTGACCTACAAGCACTCGATGCGCGGCCGCCCGCGCCCGAAGGCCGACGGCGCCCCGAAACCACAGGAAGCCAGCACCGCCGCACCGTCCACCGACGCATAAGAGCCGTCCGGCCACACCGCGAAGGGCGCCCGAGGGGTGCCCTTCGCTTATTTATTCACATCGGATCCTTCAAAGGTATAAGCATTGCCATTGATTTTGCGCGAGCGTCCGGCGAGCATACGGCAGTATGTACACCGCACATCGCGACAACCCATCCGTAGGCTCCCATGGTCAAGCGCAGCACGCAGCAGCCCGCCCGCCTGAAGAATGACGACGAAGAGGGCGGCCCCAACGCCGTCGACATCCATGTCGGATCGCGAATCCGGCTGCGGCGGACGTTGATGGGCATGAGCCAGACGGCACTCGCCGATTCCGTCGGGCTGACGTTCCAGCAGATCCAAAAGTACGAGAAGGGCGGCAACCGCGTCTCGGCGTCCCGCCTGTGGCAGTTCTGCCAGGTGCTGGACGTGCCGGTGTCGTTCTTCTTCGACGACATGCCCGCCGAACTGCTGGCGGACCGCGGCCACCCCGGCGCCATGGGGCCGTCCGGCGAAGGCGAGTCGACCGGCGTCATGACCCGGCGCGAGACGCTGGAACTGGTGCGCGCCTATTACCGCATCCAGAACGAGCCGGTGCGCCGGCGCATCTACGACCTGTTCAAGGCGATGGGCGCCGCCGACGACGAACAGCCGAAGAGCTGAGCGGGCCGGGGGATTTTCCCGGACGCGTTGGGCCGGCCAGTATAAGCTGGCGGCCCTCCGGCCGGGTCGCGAGACCCGCCGCATCAGAGTGAACAGGATCAGCCCATGACCACCCCGCCACGCCGCCGCATGCCCTGGTCGTTCCGCCTCTGGTTCGCGTTCCTGGGATTGGTGGCGGCCGGCATGATCGCCGCGGCGGCCTATTCGGCGTACGTGGTGGCGGAAGCCGGCCCCGAAGGCTATCACGGCATCGACGCCAAGCCGCCAACGGCCGCAGGCCGACCGTAACAACGACCGCAGGCCGGCCGTGAGCGCGGGTGCGCTCCGGTTCCGGCCCGGTGGTGCGGTCGATATCGCTTAACGGAACAGGCTGGACAGGATCTGCGGGGCCTGGTTGGCGATGCCCAGCGTCTGCCCACCCAACTGCTGCTTGATCTGCAACGCCTGCAAGGCCGCGCTGTCCTTCGCCAGATCGGTGTCGACGATGGCGCCCAAGCTGGTGGTCAGTGCATCCTGCATGGAGCTGTTGAACTTGATCTGTGAGTCGAGGCGCCGCGAGTCGGCGCCGAAGGTGTTCAGGGCATTGCCGGCCTTCTTCTCCGCCGAGGCGAAGTTGCCGGTGAGCAGCGTGACCGCCGACGTCGCGGTGCCGACCGCAGCGAACGCCGCCGAGATGGCCGCCGACAGCGCAACGCCGGTGCCGCCGACGGTGTACTGGCTGCCGTCCGTGCTGGCGATGACCGAGATGTTGGTCTTCTGGCCGCTCAACAAGTTCATGTTGTTGAACTTGGCGCCCTTGATGTAGTTCTGCACCTCGGCCTTCAGCGCGGTGAAGTCGTTGTTGTACTTCGTGCGCATGTCGGTGTTGAGGTTCTGGTCGGCCAGCTTGGTCAGCGTCTCGCGCGACCGGGCCAGCGCGTCCGAGATGTTGGTCGCCGCACTGCTGAACACAGTCGTGGCGCCCTTGGCGACGTTGAGCTGGCTGTTGACGGCGTCGAGAGCGGTTTTGCTTGAGCGCAGCGACTGCGCCACCGAGAACGCCGCACCGTCGTCCACCGAGTCGGCGACCTTGTAACCGGTCGTGACCCGCTTCTGAACCCTGTTGAGTTCGGTGACAGTGCTGTTCAGGCTCCGCAGTGCGACAAGCGCACCCGGATTCGTGTTGACGGAGTTTGCCATTTTACGCTCCTTCACCGCAGCGATATTTTCTCGCCACGCCCACAAAGAATAGCGCAAACCCCTTAGAGATTGCAATTATTTGCTGGCCAAATCCCGTTTTGCGAAGTGGCCATACCACTTGGCGTCGTTGCCCCGAAGACCGCTCAGAGCAACGCCTCCGCTCCTGCCCCAACAAAAAATCCGCCGCTAAGTCATTGACTTAGCGGCGAAGTTGAACAGGGAGGCTTCACGTCTGGGAGACGCCGGGCCGAAGCCCAGCCCTGGGAGAGCCCCAGGATGAAACGCCGGATGCTGCGGCGCAGCACCCAACGGGACAAATCTGAGCGCTCCGCAGGGGTGACGCTATTTACAATTCATTAAGCCTACCATGCACTGCCCGCATGGCTTGCAAGGCACTGGAATCCCGACTGGAATCGCGTTTCCGTTCGGGGTTCCCCAAAAGAAACGGCCCGTTGCCGGGAGTCTGGCACGGGCCGTTCACGTGTTTTGCGAGTCGCTGCCGGAATCGGAGCGGGTTTGCCGCGCGTCCGGTCAACGCTGCCCGCTTCAGAACTGGCTCTCGGCCACCTTGCGCACCAGGAAGTCGCGGAACACGGCGATGCGCTTGGAGTGGCGCAGCTCCTCGGCGTAGACGAAGTAGGCGTCGACCTTCGGGCCGGTGAGGTCGGGCAGCACGCGCACGAAGTCGCGCGCGTTCTCCACCAGGAAATCCGGCAGCGCGGCGATGCCAAGCCCGCTCTCCACCGCGCGGTAGATGGCGTAGACGCTGTTGACCTGCAACGCCGGCCGGCGCCCGCGCGCCACACCTTCGCCCAGATCGAGGATCCAGTTGACGTTGGGCACCGGGGCGCGGACGTCGGGCGGGTAGACGATGATGTCGTGCTCCAGCAAATCGGCCGCCGTCTTGGGGATGCCGTGCTTCTTCACATAGCTCTGGTGCGCGTAGAGGTGGAAGCGGACTGACATCAGGTGCCGCTGGATCAGGTCCGGCTGGCGCGGCGTGTTCATGCGGATGGCGATGTCCGCCTCGCGCATGGCCAGATCCAGCTCGTTGTCGTCGATCAGCAGCGTCAGCTGGATGTCGGGGTAGATCGACAGGAATTCCTGGATGCGCGGCGTCAGCCACGTGGAGCCGAAGGCGACCGTCGTGGTGACCTTCAAAGGCCCCTTCGGGGTTTCCTTGCTCTCGGTGAGCATGGCCTCGGTCATCGACAGCTTCGCGAACACGTCGCGCGCCGTGCGATGCAGCAGCTCGCCCTGTTCCGTGAGGATCAGCCCACGCGCGTGGCGGTGGAAGAGCGGAACGCCCAGGCTTTCTTCCAACGCGCTGATCTGCCGGCTGACGGCCGACTGACTCAGGTTGAGAGATTCGCCGGCGTGCGTAAAGCTCCCTGCTTCGGCCACGGCATGGAACACCCGAAGCTTGTCCCAGTCCATCATCCAGTCCTGTTCAGCGTTGGCGGAGAAACAGATCCGCTCTTCTTTTGGTTTGTGCAGCGCATAATACGCCGACTTCGGTTATACCGTTAACGCGGCACGAAAGCACGCCCAACCGACGGATATCGGCGCAAAAGCTGTGCAATACTTGCCGGAAAGCAGGAAAAGGGCGGCCGATCGCCGCCCTGGTTGCCTTGCGCGACGGCGCGCAACGCCGTGATGGTGGTGCGCGTGGTGATCTGCTCGGGATCGACTCGCACTTCCCGCCGGCTGGAACGCGTCCGGGCGCGCTATGGAAGTAAAGTGGCGGAGTCCCGGTTGTCCGCCAGGGCGTGGCATCGCGGGCAACATTCACACGGATTTTGGGGATTTGAACACGGATTACACGGATTTTTTTTACTCGTGTGCAGCATCGGCCTTCGGGATAGGCGAGCGCTGCGCAAGCATGAAAAAAATCCGTGTAATCCGTGCCTCAATCCGTGCAATCCGTGTGAATGTTGCCTCCAAGGCGGATCTTTCGGAATCGGGGGCAGCCCTCAACTCCCGCCGAACACCGGCTTGCGCTTGTCGAGGAACGCCCGGTAGCCCTCGCGGAAATCGTCCGTCCCGAAGCAGCGGTAGCATTCCGCCATCTCCGCCTCGGAGAACGGCGCCGGGTCGGCGGCGCGGCTGACGAACTGCTTGTGCCAGCGCGCCGCCAGCGGGGCGCCGTCGGCAATCCGCTTGCACGTCGCCGTCACCTCGGCGTCCAGGCCGCCATCGGGCACCACGCGGTTGACCAGCCGCATCTCGCGCGCCAGATCGGCGCCGAAGACCCGGCCTTCCAGCAGGATTTCCAGCGCGAAGGGCCGGCCGACCACGTCGAACAGCAGCTTCAGTTCCGGCAGCGCCATGGAGATGCCGAGCCGGCTGACCGGCACGCCGAAGCGGCTGGACTCGGTGCACACCCGCAGATCGCAGGCCAGCGCTACCGCCAGCCCGATCCCGGTGCACGGCCCGTCGATGGCCGCCAGAGTCGGATGCGGGCAGTCGCGGATCATGAACATGATCGCGTCCATCAGGTCGCCGTAGGCCTGCGCCTGATCTGGCGCGTTGCGCTCGCTCTCGAACTCGGAGATGTCGGCGCCGGGGCTGAACGCCTTGGCCTGGCCGCGCAGCACCACGACGCGCACCGACCCGTCGGCGGACAGCGTGGTCATGGCGTCGCGCAGCGCCAGCCATTGCGGCTTGTCGAAGGCGTTGAGCCGTCCGGGGTTGTTGAGCAGAACGGTGGCGACGACGCCGTCGCGCTCCACGGTCACGGTGCCGGCCATGCGGCAAGTCTCCTGGTAAACGGATTGGGTCAACGGATGGGGCGGCGATGGTCTGCCGCGAGCGCCAAGCGGTCAAGAGCTTTACCGGGGCCGACGCACTCCCCATAGTTGGCCCTATAGTTGGAAAGCAGTTACGAAGGGGGGACGATGCGACACCGTCTTGGCGCGCTCATGCTGACGCTGTGCCTTGTTGCGGCCCCGGCGTTCGCCGCACGCGACACGCTGACCATCGGCATCAGCCAGTTCCCGGCCAACTGGCACCCCTCCATCGAGGCGATGGCGGCCAAGCACTACGTCCTGGAGATGGCACGCCGGCCCTTCACCACCTACGACGCGGACTGGAAGCTGACGTGCATGCTGTGCACCGCCCTGCCCAGCGTCGAGGCCGGATCGGCGGTGCTGGAGACGCGGGCGGACGGCAAACAGGGCTACGCCGTCACCTACACCATCCACCCGCAGGCGACCTGGGGCGACGGCACGCCGATCACCACAAAGGACGTGCTGTTCACCTGGGAGGTCGGCCGGCACCCGCAGAGCGGCTTCACCAACGCCGACCTCTACACCCGCGACATTCTGAGCATCGACGCCAAGGACAACAAGACCTTCACCATCCACCGCGACAAGCCGCTGTGCACCTACGCGGAGATCGGCGATTTCGCCGTGCTGCCGGCGCACCTGGAAAAGCCTGTGTTCGACGCCGATCCGGCCGCCTACCGCCAGCGCTCCAAGTACGAGACCGACACCACCAATCCGGGGCTGTGGTACGGGCCGTACAGGATCACCGCCGTGGAGTCCGGCGCGCACGTGGTGCTGGAACCGAACCCGACATGGTGGGGGCCGAAGCCGCCGTTCAAGCGCGTGGTGGTCAAGGCCATCGAGAACACCGCGGCGCTGGAGGCCAATCTGCTGTCCGGCGGCGTCGACCTGATTCCCGGTGAGGCCGGCCTGCCGTTCGATCAGGTGCTGGCCTTCGAGAAGAAGCACGGGGCGAAGTACCGGATCGTCTTCAAGCCCGGCCTGTCCTTCGAGCACATCGACCTCAACCTCGACAATCCGGTGCTGGCCGACGCGCGGGTGCGCCGGGCGCTGCTGCTGGCGGTGGACCGCGGCGCCATCTCCAAGCAGCTGTTCGAGGGCCGCCAGCCGGTGGCCGACAATCAGGTCAACCCGCTGGACCGGATCTACAGCGAGGACTTCAAGCACTATCCCTACGATCCCAAGGAGGCCGCAAAGCTGCTGGACGAGGCCGGCTGGGCCGAGAAGCGCGGCGGCGTCCGGGTCAACGCCAAGGGCGACAAGCTGGCGCTGGAGATCATGACCACCGCCGGCAACCGCTCGCGCGAGCTGTTGGAGCAGGTGATGCAGGCGCAGTGGAAGCAGGCCGGGATCGAGGTGCGCATCGTCAACGAGCCGGCGCGCGTGTTCTTCGGCCAGACCCTGCGTGAGCGCCGCCACAAGGCGATGGCTCTGTTCGCCTGGATCTCCTCGCCGGAGAACATTCCGCGCACGACCTTCCACTCGACCATGATCCCCACCGCAGCCAACGGCTGGGCCGGGCAGAACTACACCGGCTTCAAGAACCCGGAGATGGACAAGGTGCTCGACGATCTGGAGACGGTGTGCGAGCCCGCCGCCAACAAGCGCCTGTGGACGCGGCTACAACAGATCTATGCGGACGAGCTGCCGGCGCTGCCGCTGTTCTTCCGCGCCGACCCGCACATCCTGCCGACCTGGATCGACGGCATCGTGCCGACGGGCCACGAGTCGGCGACGACGCTGTGGATCGAGACGTGGACGGTCAAGGAGTGAGGGAGCTTTGACCCGCTTCCTCGCCTCCCGCCTGCTGCAAGCGCTCGTCGTCCTGCTGCTGATGAGCTTTTTGGTCACCGTGCTCATCGCCCTGATGCCGGGCGATCCGGTGGACCTGATGATTGCCGGAAACCCGCGCGCCACCCCGGCCGACGCGGCGCGGCTCAAGGCGCTGTACGGCCTCGACCGGCCGCTGTGGGAGCGCTACGTCAACTGGCTGTGGGCAGCGCTGTCCGGCGATTTCGGCTATTCGCGGCTGTTCTCGCAGCCGGTGCCGGCGGTGCTGCTGCCGCGGCTTCTCAACACGCTGATCCTGCTGGGCGCTGCCTTCGTGCTGGCGCTGTCCATCGCGCTGCCGCTGGGCGTCTATGCGGCGCGCAACCAGCACTCGCGGGTGGATGACGCGGTCAATCTGTTCTGCTTCGCCGGCATCTCGGTCCCGGCGTTCTGGCTGGCGCTGCTGCTGATCCTGCTGTTCGCGGTGGAACTCGGCTGGCTGCCGGCGTCCGGGATCGGGCCAATTGGGGGGCCGGCCGGCGAGCAGGGATGGCTGGCGCGGCTGCCGTACTTCGTGCTGCCCGTCGCGTCGCTGACGCTGGCGAGCGTCGGTGGCTACACCCGCTATGTGCGCGCCTCGATGCTGGTGGAACTGCGCCAGGATTATGTGCGGACCGCGCGCGCCAAGGGCTTGGCCGAGGGGCAGGTGGTGTGGCGGCACACGCTGCGCAACGCGCTGATCCCCATAGTCACCATCGTGGCGCTGGAGTTCGGCACGCTGTTCTCTGGCGCCCTGGTGACCGAAACCATGTTCGCGTGGCCGGGCATGGGCAAGCTGATCTACGACTCGATCATGGGCAACGACGTCAACGTGGCGCTGGTGGCGCTGCTGCTGGCGACGGCGACGACGCTGGCCGGCAATCTGCTGGCCGACGTGGCCTACGCGGCGCTCGACCCGCGCATCACCTTCAAGGACGTGCGCTCGTGAGGGGCCGCTCGTGAGGGGCCGCCCCTTCCTGCGCCGCTTCACCCGCCACCGTCTGGCGACGATCAGCGCCGTCATACTGGCGCTGCTGGCGCTGGCCGCGCTGGCCGCGCCGTGGATCGCGGCGGCGCTGGGGGTGGACCAGACGGCGGTCAGCCTGCTCGACCGCTTCGCCGCCCCCTCGGCCGACCACCCCCTGGGCACCGACGAGTTGGGGCGCGACGTGCTGGTGCGGCTGCTGTACGGCGGGCGGGTGTCGCTGTTCGTCGGGCTGGCGGCGGCGCTGGCCTCGGCGTTGATCGGCACGGCGATCGGGCTGCTGGCCGGCTATTTCGGCGGACGGCTGGACGACGCGCTGATGCGGCTGACCGACGGCATGATCGCGCTGCCGCTGCTGCCGCTGCTGATCGTGATGGCCGCCATTGACCCGACGCGCCTGGGCCTGCCGGCGGAATGGGTGTCGGGTGAGGACGCCAGCCTGGGCCGCATCGTCGTGCTGGTGGCGCTGTTCGGCTGGACCACGGTGGCGCGGCTGGTGCGCGGGGCGACGCTGTCGGCGCGCAAGCGCGACTATGTGCTGGCGGCGGTGGCGCTGGGTGCGGGCAGCCGGCGCATCATGCTGACGCACATCCTGCCCAACGTCGCCGCCCCCGCCGTGGTGGCGGTGACGCTGACGGTGGGGAACGTCATCCTCTTGGAATCGGTGCTCAGCTTCCTGGGATTGGGCATCCAGCCGCCGCTGCCGAGCTGGGGCAACATGCTGACCAACGCGCAGGAGATGATCTCCACCGCGCCGATGCTGGCGGTGTGGCCGGGGCTGTTCATCTTCGTCACGGTGATCGCCGTCAACCTGCTGGGCGACGGCTTGCAGGACGCGCTCGACCCGAGGAGCGGCGGGTCTCGTTGACAACATTCCCATCTTCAGGTACGTTGTCCGAGAACATGGGCGCCGTGTGTGCCGCGCAAGGGAATGCGTACTGAACACCCCCTGCACAGTGTTTCACGGTGTTCCAAACTGTTCCATTCACCCCCGCGCCAGCAGCGTCTCCACCAGCGTCGCCCAGTAGCTCGCCCCGACCGGCAGCATCTCGTCGTTGAAGTCGTAGTGCGGGTTGTGCAGCGTGCAGCCCGACGGGCTGCCGCCCTGGCCTAGCCACACGTAACAGCCCGGCCGCTCGTGCAGCATGAAGCCGAAGTCCTCCGCCCCCATGGATGGGGCCGGGTCCCAGCTCACGTTGACCGCGCCGACCACGCGGGACGCCACCTCGGCGGCCAGCTTGGCTTCGGCCTCGCTGTTGATGGTCGGCGGGTAGCCAGGGCGGATCGTCAGCTTTGCGGTGGCGCCGAAGCCGGTGGCGACGCTCGACACCAGCCGGGCGAACTGCTCGTGCAGGCGTGCGCGGGTCTCCGGGCGGAAGCTGCGGATGGTGCCGTGCAGCAGCGCCTCGTTGGGGATGACGTTGAAGGCCGTGCCCGCCTGCACCCAGGTCACCGACACCACCGCGCTGTCCTGCGGGTCGGTGCCGCGGCTGACCAGACTTTGCGCCGCCGTGATGATGTGCGCGCCGATCAGCACCGGGTCCACCCCCAGGTGCGGCATGGCGGCGTGCGCACCCTGCCCTTCCACGGTGATGGTGAACTGGTCGGCCGCCGCCATGACGGCGCCGGGGTGCACGGCGATTGTGCCCGGCGGCAGGTCGGGCCAGTTGTGCATGCCGAACACGCGGTCCATGGGGAACTGGCGGAACAGCCCATCCTCGATCATGGCGCGGGCGCCGGCCTTGCCCTCTTCGGCCGGCTGGAAGATGAAGTGCACGGTGCCGTCGAAGTTGCGCGTCTCCGCCAGATAGCGCGCCGCCCCCAGCAGCATCGTCGTGTGCCCGTCGTGGCCGCAGGCGTGCATCTTGCCGGGCGCGGTGGAGGCGTGCGCGAAGCCGTTGGCTTCCGGCATGGGCAGCGCGTCCATGTCGGCGCGCAGACCGATGGCGCGCTCGCCACCACCAAGGCCGCGCAGCGTGCCGACGACTCCGGTACCGCCGAGGCCGCGGTGCACGTCGACGCCGAACTCCTGGAGCTTGGCGGCCACGAGGTCCGAGGTGCGGCGCTCCTCGTAGGCCAGTTCCGGGTGGGCGTGGATGTCGCGGCGCCACGCGGTCATGTCGGCGTGGAAGTCGGCGATGCGGTTGATGATGGGCATGGTGCTCTCGGTCCGTCAGCCGTGAACTGTGGAGCGCGTAGCGCGACTGGGCCGTTGAGGCCCCGCGGCCCTATGGCCGCGAAGCCAAGGCCGCGGATGCGGCCGCCCGGCGTCTGAGGGAAAAGAAAAATGTTCGCCTTTACTCCGGGACGGCCATGCCGCGCTGCACGGCGGGGCGCGCGGCGATGGTGTCGTGCCAGCGCATCAGATTGTGGTAGCGCTCCCGCAACCGGCCGCCGCTGGTCGCCGCCACGGCGATGAACGGGAAGCAGGAGATATCGGCGATGGAGTACTCGCCGGCAAGGTACTCGACCTGCGCCAGCCGGTCGTCCAGCGCCTTGTAGCAGCGCAGCAGCTCGCCCTTGAACAGGTCGATGGCGTAGGGGATCTTTTCCGGTGCACGGACCGAGAAGCGGAACATGTCCACCGCCGTCGGCCCCAGGTCGGAGACGCCCAGCATCATCCAGGACAGCGCCTCGCCTTTGGCGTCGCCCTGCGGCAGCAGGCGGCCGGTGCGCTCGGCGAAGTGCAGCAGGATGGCGCCCGAACCGAACAGCCGGCGCTGCACGCCGCCCGGCAGTTCCTCCAGGATGGCCGGCAGCTTGCCGATCGGGCTGATGCTCAGATAGTCGGGGTGCTTGTTCTCCCCGGCCGTCAGGTCGAGCCGGTGCACCTTGTAGCTGAGCCCCAGCTCCTCCAGCAGAATGGAGGCCTTGTGCCCGTTGGGCGTGGGGAACGTGTAGAGCGTGATCATCGGTGACGACCCTCCCGCGGGGTTCGTGATTCTTGCCGTCACTGTCGCCGATTTGCGCGCCCGGCGCCAGTACGGGCGGACCCCGGCGCCCCGCCCGCCGTTGATACGCGAAGGGGGCCTTGCGGCCCCCTCCCGTTCATCCGAGATGCCCGAGTCCGCTCAGCGCAGGTCGCGCACGTCGGTCAGCGTGCCCTTGATGGCCGCCGCGGCGGCCATGGCCGGGCTGACCAGATGGGTGCGGCCGCCGCGGCCCTGGCGGCCCTCGAAGTTGCGGTTCGAGGTGGAGGCGCAACGCTCGCCCGGCGACAGCCGGTCGGCGTTCATCGCCAGACACATGGAACAGCCGGGCTCGCGCCACTCGAAGCCGGCCTCGGTGAAGACCTGATCCAGGCCCTCCTGCTCGGCCTGCTCCTTGACCAGACCGGAGCCGGGCACCACCAGCGCGCGCACGCCGGCGGCCACCTTGCGGCCCTTGGCGATGTCGGCCGCCGCGCGCAGATCCTCGATGCGGCCGTTGGTGCAGGAGCCGATGAACACCGTGTCCACCTTGACGTCGGACAGCTTCTGCCCCGGCGTCAGGCCCATGTACTCCAGCGAGCGCTCGACGGCGGCGCGCTTGCCCAGGTCGGCGACGTCGGCCGGGTTCGGCACCGTCGCGGTGATCGGCAGCACGTCCTCCGGGCTGGTGCCCCAGGTGACCTGCGGGACGATGTCGGCGGCGTTCAGCACCACGGTGGTGTCGTAGACCGCGCCCTCGTCGCTGGGCAGCGTCTTCCACTGGGCCACCGCCTGCTCCCACGCGCCGCCCTTGGGCGCCAGCGGGCGGCCCATGACGTAGGCGAAGGTCTTCTCGTCGGGCGCGATCAGGCCGGCGCGCGCACCGCCCTCGATGGCCATGTTGCAGACCGTCATGCGGCCTTCCATGGACAGGTCGCGGATCGCCTGACCGGCGAACTCGATGACGTGGCCGGTGCCGCCGGCGGTGCCGATCTTGCCGATGATGGCGAGCACGATGTCCTTGGCGGTGACGCCGGCCGGCAGCGCGCCGTCGACGCGGACCAGCATGTTCTTGGCCGGCTTCTGCAACAGCGTCTGGGTGGCCAGTACGTGCTCGACCTCGGACGTGCCGATGCCGAAGGCCAGCGCGCCGAAGGCGCCGTGCGTGGCGGTGTGGCTGTCGCCGCAGACGATGGTGGTGCCGGGCAGCGTGAAGCCCTGCTCGGGGCCGACGATGTGCACGATGCCCTGGCGGACGTCGTCCATCGGGAAGTAGCGCACGCCAAATTCACGGGCGTTCACATCCAGCGCCTCGACCTGGATGCGGCTCTCTTCCTCGACGATGCCCTTGGCGCGGTCCTTCGTCGGCACGTTGTGGTCCGGCACGGCCATGGTCAGCTCCGGCCGGCGCACCTGGCGGCCGGCGGTTCGCAGCCCCTCGAACGCCTGCGGGCTGGTCACTTCGTGGACCAGATGGCGGTCGATGTAGAGGATGCAGGTGCCGTCCTCCTGGCGGTGGACGATATGGCTGTCCCAGATCTTGTCGAACAGGGTGCGCGGCTTGGACATCGTGCAGGCTCTCTCTTGCAGGCAAACGGCCGATCGGCGCCGGTTTCCGGGCGCAAGCCGGCACAATAGCCATGTGGGCCGCGCGGGACAAGCGGACCTTCCGCACAGCGGAGCCGTGTGCTAGCGTCCGACCGCTTTTCGCCGGAGGCCCGTATTCCGTGACCGACGCACACACCGACGCCCAGGCCCGCTGCCCGCGCTGCGACCTGATCTACCCCGCGGCGGAACCGGCCTGCCCGCGCTGCCACCGCATCCGCCAGACCAACATTCTGATCATGACCACCGTCATCATGCTGGCGGTCCTGGCGCTGGTTGGCTGGCTCGGCATGCAGTTCATCATGTAGGGTGCCCATGACTGCCGCGTCTCCCCAACCCGTTGCGAGCCAGACCATGAGCGACGACGACGACCTCTGCCATGCCTGCGGCGCCCCCTACGCCAAGGGCAAGGATTGCGAGGAATGCCAGGCCGTGCGCCGCAAGGACATGGTGGTCCGCCTGGTCATGGTGGCGATGTTCGTCCTGCCCATGCTGACGCTGATCGGCAGCCTGTTGTACGGCATGCTGGGCGGCACCCCCGGCGTGGCCGTGCCCGATTGAGGGGTAACGGCCGGCTTTCCGTTTGACGCGCGCGCGCCGGTGTGCTGCAACCCGGCGCATGACCGACACTGCCGAGACCACCTCCTCCCGCACCTGCGGCGAATGCACCCTGTGCTGCAAGCTGATGGGCGTGCCCGAGTTGAAGAAGCCCCCAGCGCGCTGGTGCGAGTCATGCGACCAGGGCAAGGGCTGCACCGTGTATGACGAGCGCCCGCCATCCTGCCGGAACTTCCAGTGCTTCTGGCTGATGGACGAGAATTTCCCCGAGGACTTCCGCCCCGACCGCATCCACGCGCTGGCGGCGTACAACGACACGCCGGACAGCTGCGTGCTGCACGTCGATCCCGGCAAGCCGAAGGCCATGCGCAGCGCCGAGGTGCGGGCGCTGACCGACGCGCTGCTCAAGACCTACGCCAAGGTGTTCGTGCTGATCGGCAAGGAAAGCGCCCTGCTGACGCGCTGACGATGCATGCCTTTCCCGGCGCCGCGCCGGTTTAAGATGCAGCGGACGCAAGGGAGGAACCCGTGGCGGATCAGGCGGCTGCGGCGCGCGGCGCGCCCGGCATGGCGATCTACGCGCAGCTCGCGGCGGTGGTGCTGTTCTGGGGCACCAACTGGCTGATCATGAAGGCGGCGCTGCCGAACATCGGAGCGTTCACCTTCAATGCGCTGCGCATGAGCGGCTCGGCGCTGCTGCTGGCGGCCCTGCTGCCGGTGCTGGGTGCGCCGTGGCTGCCGCGGCGCGGCGAGCGGACGATGCTGGGCGTCATCGGCTTCCTGCAAGTCGGCGGCATGCTGGGGCTGAGCACGCTGGGCCTGCAATCCGTGCCGCCCGGCCGCGCGGCGGTGCTGGTCTACACCATGCAGATCTGGGCCCTGCCCCTGGCCTTCCTGATCGCCCGCGAGCGGCCGTCCGGCCAGAGGATCGTCGGCGGCGCGCTGGCCTTCGCCGGCGTGCTGGTGTTCTTCAACCCGGCGCTGATGGACTGGAGCGACCATCGCGCGCTGTTCGGCAACGGGCTGCTGCTGACCTCGGCGGTCTTCTGGGCGACGGCGGCCAGCCTCTACCGGCGGCGTGTCTGGCGCACGCCGTTCTGGACCCAGACCTTCTGGCAGATCGCCGTCAGCGCCGTGGTCGTCGTCCCCATGGCTCCGGCGCTGGACGCCGGCCACCCCATCGCCTGGACGCCGACGCTGATCGGGGCGCTGGTGTACAACTGGCTGGTCGGCACGGCGCTCTGTTACTGGTGGTGGTCGAAGGCGTTGGCGGTGATGCCGGCGGCGCAAGCCGGACAGATCGTCTGTCTGGTGCCGATCACCGCACTGCTGGAAAGCGCCCTGATCTTCGGTGAACCGCTGAGCACCGGTGTGCTGCTGAGCGTCGGCCTGATCGCCGCGGGGATCGTGATTACGGCGCGTGCCCGATAACCCCGCGGGTACGGCTGACGGGGAACAACAGGGTTCACACGGATTTTGGGGATTTGAACACGGATTACACGGATTTTCTTTGATCGTGCACAGCATCGGCTTGCGGGAAGGCCGATGCGCTGCAAGCATAAAAAATCCGTGTAATCCGTGCCAAAATCCGTGCAATCCGTGTAAACCCTGTTGTCCCCAGCGGAGCGACTACTCCGCCGCCTTGTAAATTTCCCCACCCTGCGCGCGGAACGTCTCCGACATCTCGGCCATGCCAGAGTTGGCGTAGTCCCGCACCTCCTGCGTGATCTTCATCGAGCAGAACTTCGGCCCACACATGGAGCAGAAGTGCGCCACCTTGGCGCCTTCGGCCGGCAGCGTCTGGTCATGGAAGCGCTCCGCCGTCTCCGGGTCGAGCGACAGGTGGAACTGGTCGCGCCAGCGGAACTCGAACCGCGCCCTTGAGAGCGCATCGTCGCGCAGGCGTGCCGCCGGGTGGCCCCTGGCGAGATCGGCGGCGTGCGCGGCGATCTTGTAGGTCACTACGCCCACCTTGACGTCGTCGCGGTCCGGCAGCCCCAAATGCTCCTTCGGCGTGACGTAGCAGAGCATCGCCGTGCCGAACCAGCCGATCATCGCCGCACCGATGCCGCTGGTGATGTGGTCGTAGCCCGGCGCGATGTCGGTCACCAGCGGCCCGAGGGTGTAGAACGGCGCCTCGCCGCACAGGGCGAGCTGCTTGTCTATGTTCTCCTTGATCTTGTGCATCGGCACGTGGCCGGGGCCTTCGATGATCGTCTGCACGTCGTGCTTCCAGGCGATCTTGGTCAGCTCGCCCAGCGTCTCCAGCTCGGCGAACTGGGCGGCGTCGTTGGCGTCGGCGACGGAGCCCGGACGCAGCCCGTCACCCAGCGAGAACGCCACGTCGTACGCCTTGAGGATCTCGCAGATCTCCTCGAAGTGCGTGTAGAGGAAGTTCTCCTTGTGGTGCGACAGGCACCATTTGGCGAGGATCGAGCCGCCGCGCGACACGATGCCGGTCACCCGCTTGGCGGTCAGCGGGATGTGGGCGAGCCGGACGCCGGCGTGGATGGTGAAGTAGTCCACCCCCTGCTCGGCCTGCTCGATCAGCGTGTCGCGGAAGATCTCCCAGGTCAGGTCCTCGGCCTTGCCGTTGACCTTCTCCAGCGCCTGATAGATCGGCACGGTGCCGATGGGCACCGGCGAATTGCGGATGATCCACTCGCGCGTCGTGTGGATGTTGCGGCCGGTGGACAGGTCCATGACGGTGTCGGCGCCCCAGCGGATCGACCACACCATCTTGTCCACCTCCTCGCCGATCGAGGACGCCACCGCCGAGTTGCCGATGTTGGCGTTGATCTTGGTAAGGAAGTTGCGGCCGATGATCATCGGCTCAGCTTCGGGGTGGTTGATGTTGGAGGGGATGATGGCGCGCCCGCGGGCGATCTCGTCGCGCACGAACTCCGGCGTGATGACATCGGGGATGCTGGCGCCGAAGGACTCGCCGTCGCGCGCCTGTTCCAGCGCCGCAGCGCGGCCGAGGTTCTCGCGGATGGCGACGTATTCCATCTCCGGCGTGACGATGCCGGCGCGGGCGTACGCCATCTGCGTCACCACCTTGCCGGGCTTGGCCCGCAATGGCCGGCGGGTCGAGCCAGGGTGTACGTCGAGGTTGCGCGCCTCGCCGTCCTTCAGCCCGTCATCCTCGGGACGTACGGCGCGGCCGTCGTACGCCTCGACATCGCCGCGCCCGCGGATCCAGGCATCGCGCAAGGCCGGCAATCCCTTGCGGATATCCACCGCCACGTCGGCGTCGGTGTAGGGACCGGACGGATCATAGACGCGCACGGGCGGTTCGCCGCCGCCCACGCAGATCTCGCGCAGGGCCACACGTACACCCTCCCGCTCGCCCGGCACGTACACCTTGCGCGAGGCGGGCAGCGGCCCGGTGGAGACGGAGAAGTCGGCGTCGGACAGATCTTTGGGCATGGTCGGTCTCCTTCGGTCATCGAGGAGATCCGGTCACTTGTGCGGAAGAAGGTGCGGTCGAGGATCAGTGCCGCAGCGTTTCCCTCCCTTCGCCGGTATGAGCCGGATCAGGTTCGAAGGGTCACCACGTTGCCGATTTGGCCGGTGGTATCTCAGCCCCCTAACGGGACCCCCCTGGAATGAAGGCGCTATGCTGATGGTGTTGCGAAGGATTGTCAAATGGGAAAGCCGGCCGCCGGAACCGCGCCCGACGCGGCCATGTTCCCTTCAGGACAGATGCAGGGAGAACGGCCATGTTCGGGCACAACGAGACCGCTTCGGACGCGCGGATTCGCCACGACCTCATCCACCGCCTGGATGAGGACGAGTACATCGACGGCACCGACCTGGAGGTGAGCCTCCGCGACGGGGTGGTGACGCTGGTCGGCAGCGTCGCGTCGGTCGAACAGGTGCACCGCGCCGAAGCGCTGGCCGCCAGCCTTCCCGGCGTGACGGGGGTGATCAATCACCTGGGCGTGCGCCGGACCGCGCAAGCCGCGGCGGCCATGACGGAAATCGGCTCCAGCCCCGACGACCGCGACGACACCCACACCACGGGCGTGGTCGGCGACAGGAACGAGCCGGCGACGCTGAAGGCCGCACACACCAATTCGCTGACGCGCCGCTGAGCTTACTTCTTGGGCACCTTCTTCGAGCCGCGATTGTCGATGCGGCTGCCGGTGAACCGGAACCGGACCAGCTTGGCGTTCGCCCAATCGACCGGCGTCGTCTTCGGCGCGTCGCCGTAGTCGATGTCGGCGTCGCTCTGCGCCAGCAGCGCGGACAGGTCGGTGCGGTCGTCGTCCAGCACGGGCTTAGCGCTCGCGGAAGAGAGTGCGTTCTTCGACATCGGCGCGCCTGATGCTGATGATGTTCAACCAATCGTCCAGCCGCGTGTACACGGCGAGAAACACAAGATCCGCACCGGGCATCCCGACCAAAGCATGGAATCGGACAGGCTGTCCCGGACGCTCGTCTTCCTTGCGCTTCAGAACCCGTTCCCAATCGAACGTCTTGGCAATCGGAAAGTCGATGCCGCACCTTTTATAGTGCGCGTCGCGGATGGCGGGCTTCCAGATGATTCCCTTGAACGTCTCGGCGTCACGCCGATAGCCCGTCTTCACCGTCATGGCGGGCCCCTGTCAATGGTGCAGCCTCTCTCCGCAACGCCGAACGCCCGCTGCGGGAGATCCCCACGGCGGGCGCCGGAAAACATGCAACGGCGAAGCGTGCCGGCGGATTACTCCGCAGCGGCGGCGGTGCCGCGCGGCTTGATGCCGCGGCCGGTGGTGCGCTCCGAGATGCGGGCCGACTTGCCGCGACGATCGCGCAGGTAGTACAGCTTGGCGCGACGGACGTCGCCCTTGCGGACCAGCTCGATCGAATCGATGCGCGGGCTGTACAGCGGGAACACGCGCTCCACACCCTCGCCATAGCTGATCTTGCGCACGGTGAACGAGGAGTTCACACCGGCGTTCTTGCGGGCGATGCACACGCCCTCGTAAGCCTGCACGCGCTCGCGAGTGCCCTCGACGACCTTCACGTTCACGCGGAGCGTATCGCCCGGCGAGAATTCGGGAATGGTCTTGCTACCGAGGGCCTTCTCGACCTGCTCCTGCTCGATCTGCTGCAACAAGTTCATGACACTACCCCTTTTCCTCGGCGCGCCTCTCGGCGGACCGTCACTCCGTCGTTCCACTCGGCCTGCGTCTGCGGGCCCGTTTTTCCGGCACCGGACGACCCGCCTCGTAGCGGGACCACAGGTCGGGCCGTCTGGCCCGTGTGATCCGCTCCGCCTCGGCAAGCCGCCAGGCACGAACCTTTTCGTGGTGACCGGAGAGAAGAACCTCCGGCACCGGTCGCTCCACACCCAGCCCGTCGTTCCAGACGGCAGGCCGCGTGTAGTGGGGATATTCGAGCAATCCCCGTTCGAAACTCTCGTCTTCGGCCGTCGCCACGTTCCCCATGACGCCGGGCAGCAAGCGCACCACGGCGTCGATCAGGGCAAGCGCGGCCGGCTCGCCGCCGGACAGCACGAAATCGCCGAGGCTGACCTCCTCGACCCCGTGCGCTTCCAGCACCCGTTCGTCAACCCCTTCGTACCGGCCGCAGAGCAGCGTCACGACCGGGGTCGCCGCCAACTCCTTGACCAGGGCCTGGTCCAGGACCCGACCACGCGGCGACAGGTAGATCACCCGGCCGCGTCCCTCTTGCCCCAGCAGTCCGCAGGTCGCGGTGAACGCGGCGTCCAGAACGTCCGGCCGCATCACCATGCCAGCACCCCCGCCGAAGGGGGCATCGTCAACGGAGCGGTGTTTATCGCGCGCAAAATCGCGAATGTCCACTGATTCCAGAGACCACACGCCATTTTCCAGCGCCTTGCCCGCGAGGCTGTGACCGAGCGGCCCCGGAAACATTTCCGGGAACAACGTCAGCACCTTAACCGTCCAGGCGAGCGCGCCGGTGGCGCCGTGGTTCACGGCTCCGACTCCCCGTTGCCCTGCCCTTCGGGCCGGGCTTCGACGACCACGGGCGGGTCGACGACCACCCGTCCGCCCTTGACGTCCACCACCGGCACGCAGGCCCTGGTGAACGGCAACAGCTCGGTGGCACCCGACTCCGTGCGGATCTCCAGCACGTCACCACCACCGAAATCGTAGATCGCCAGCACCGTCCCGAACAATTCCCCCGCCGTCGTCTCGGCCCGCAGGCCGATGAGATCGGCGTGATAGAACTCGTCCTCGTCGTCCGTGTCCGGCAGCGCCGCACGCTCGACGTACAGCCGCACGCCGGTCAGTGCCTGCGCCTGCTCGCGGGTGGTGAGCCCCTCCACGCGGGCCAGCCAGACATCGTCCTTGGGGGCCCCGGTGAGCGTCACGCGGAAGGTCCGCTTGCCGCTCTCGTCGGACAACGGGCCGTACGCGGCCACGGCTTTGGGATCCCCGGTAAAGCTCTTCAGCTTTACGAGGCCACGCACGCCGTGCGAGCCGGCGAACTGGCCGATGCAGACTTTGCTGGACATGGATATCGAACCGCAGCCAATCCCCCTCCCCCGCCCCGGGGGAGGGTCGGGGTGGGGGTGCCGTCGAGAATCCTGAACGGATCCTTGCCAGCACCCTCACCCGGCGCTTCGCGCCACCCTCTCCCGGGACGGGAGAGGGTTTTGTCCTCACTCGCCAGCGGCGGCAGCGGCGGCAGCAGCGGCCTTGGCGCGCTCCTGGGCCTTCGCCTTCGGGGCGGACTTCTTCGGAGTCTCGCGGATGGCCGGCTTCTCGACCAGACCGGCGTTGGCGAAGAACAGCACCACGCGGTCCGTCGGCTGGGCGCCGACCGACAGCCAATGCTTGGCGCGCTCGGCGTCGAACTGGATGCGCTTCTCGTCTTCGCGCGGCAGCATCGGGTTGTAGGTGCCGATCTTCTCGATGAAACGGCCGTCACGCGGGCTGCGGGCGTCGGCGACGACGATCGAGTAGAACGGGCGCTTCTTGGCGCCACCGCGGGCCAGACGGATCTTCAAGGACATGGGTCGAAACTCTCTTCTTGGTCAGGTGGTGAAAGGAGAACCGCCGGTCAGGCGGGGAGATGGCAGACCGCCTCGATCCGGTTACCGTCCGGGTCGAAGACGAATCCAGCGTAGTAGTCGGGGTGATAGCGCGGCCGGAGCCCCGGCGCGCCGTTGTCGCGACCGCCCGCGGCCAACGCCGCAGCGTGGAACGCATCCACCGCCGCACGGTCCTTGGCGCGGAAGGCGATGTGCACGCCGGCAGCCGGCCCCAGGGCCTCGTCCTCCGGCGGCACGCCGATCCAGAAATGCGGGTGCTCGTCGCCATAGCCGGCGGCCTGGCCGAAATCCATCATCCGGCGATAGCCGACGGCGGCGAGCACGGAGTCGTAAAAGCTCTTGGCGCGCTCGATGTCGGTGACGGGCAGCGAGATGTGGTCGATCATCCGAACGGCCCCTTGCCGCCACCGCCGCCGAAGCCGCCGCCGAACGGGCCGCCACCACCGCCACCACCGAAGCCGCCCAGGCCCTTCGGCAGCAGGTTGCCGAGGCCGCCGCGCATCAGGCCCTTCTTACCCAGCTTCTGGACCTGCTTCATCATCGAGCGCATGTCCTCGAACTGTTTCAGGAGCTTGTTGACCTCCTGCACCGAGGTGCCCGAGCCGGCGGCGATGCGCTTGCGCCGGGACGCCTTGATGAGTTCCGGCGTCTTGCGTTCCTTCTTGGTCATCGACGAGATGATCGCCTCCTGGCGCTTGATCACCTTGTCGTCGATGTTGGCGTCCTTGAGCTGGTTCTTGATCTTGCCGATGCCCGGCAACATGCTCATCAGCCCCGACATGCCGCCCATCTTGCGCAGCTGCTTGAGCTGGCTCGCCATATCGTCGAGGTCGAAGCCCTGGCCCTTCTCGATCTTGCGGGCGAGCTTTTCGGCCTCTTCCTGGTCGATGGTCTCGACCGCCTTCTCGACCAGCGACACCACGTCGCCCATGCCGAGGATGCGGCCGGCGACCCGGTCGGGGTGGAAGGGCTCCAGCGCGTCGATCTTCTCGCCGACGCCCAGCAGCTTCAGCGGCTTGCCGGTGATCTGGCGCATGGACAGCGCCGCACCGCCGCGGGCGTCGCCGTCCACGCGGGTCAGCACGATGCCGGTGATGCCGACCTTGTCGTTGAAGTTGGTGGCGACCGTCACCGCGTCCTGGCCGGTCATGGCGTCGGCGACCAGCAGCGTCTCGACCGGCTTGGTCGCGTCGCGCACGGCGGCCACCTCGGCCATCAACTCCTCGTCGATGGAGAGCCGGCCGGCGGTGTCGAGCATGACCACATCATAGCCTTCGAGGCGGCCGGTCTCCATCGCCCGCCTGGCGATGTCCACCGGGCCCTGGCCCATGAGGATGGGCAGCGTGGCGACGCCGATCTGTTCGCCCAGCACCTTGAGCTGTTCCTGCGCGGCCGGACGGCGCACGTCCAGCGACGCCATCAGCACTTTCTTGCGGTCGCGCGTCTTGAGGCGCAGCGCGATCTTGGCGGTGCTGGTGGTCTTGCCCGAGCCCTGCAAGCCGACCATCAGGATCGGCACGGGCGCTGCGGCGTTGAGGTTGATGTCCTCGCCCTGACCCAGCATCTCCACGAGGCAGTCGTGGACGATCTTGATGACCTGCTGGCCCGGCGTGACGGAGCGCAGCACCTCTTGCCCGACGGCGCGCTCCTTGACCTGGGCCACGAACTGCTTGACCACCGGCAGGGCGACGTCGGCCTCCAGCAGCGCCACGCGCACTTCGCGCAGCGCGGCGGAGACGTCTTCCTCGCTCAGCGCGCCACGGCGGCGCAGCTTGTCGAAGATGTCGCCCAGGCGTCCGGTCAGGCCTTCGAACATGGGTTCCTCAAAACTCCAATGAGCCCCACCGACCGCCCCAAACGCAAACGTGCCAGTGCGCGACACTCGCGGACTGGCTGGTGCCCGTAGGCACGGCGTCGAGGACATCGACAGAAGCTGGAGGCCGGACAATACGGATGCGGAGGGCGTGAGTCAACCGGGGCGCCGCACCTATGATCAACTCCGCTCCGGGAAGGTCCCCAGGATGCATAGACCCATTGTCCGTGTGGTCTTACCTCTTTGATTTGAATAAATTCCCGGCTCTGGTTAACTCTTTGTTTGTGGCTTGCGGCCAAGCTGTCAGCCTCACGATGCAAAGGCTCGCCGCGATGTCGACATCGCAAGGTTTCGGTTCGAACTCGCCGCGCACCAAGCTCACGCAGAGCCAGCTGAACGCTATCCTGATGCGCCATCAGGCCTTCCGGAAGAGCCAGCCCGGCGGCGTGCGCGCCAACCTGAAGATGCGCGACCTGTCGCACCTCGATCTTTCCGGCATCGACCTGTCGGACGCCGACCTGTGCGGCGCCAAGCTGTTCAGCGCGCGCCTGACCGGCGCCAACCTTCAGAACGCCAATTTGTACGCCGCCGACATGCGGCTGGCGAACCTGGAAAAGGCCGACCTGCGGCGCGCCGACCTGCGCGGCGCCTGCCTGCGCGGCGCCGTTCTGAACGAGGCGATCCTGGTCGAGGTGGACCTGCGCGACGGCACGCTGCTGCACTACAATGAAGCCGGCGACGTGCGCGAGCACCAGTTCGACAACGTCCTCAACTCCGAACTGACGGCGGCCACCATGCGCGCCGCCGACCTGTCGCGCGCCAAGCTGGCGAACTCCTTCGTCATGCAGACCGACCTGACCGACGCGATCCTGCGCGGCACCAAGTTCCAGCGCGCCAACCTGACCAACGCCAACCTGACCGGCTGCGACCTGACCGACGCCGACCTGTCGGAAGCGAACCTGTCCGGCGCCCGGCTGTCCGGCGCGGTGCTGACCGGGGCGGCCATCGGCCGCGCCAACTTCGCCAACACCAACCTGATCGGCGCCATCCTCGATTCGGGCCAGCTGCGCTCGCCCAATCTGGCGGGTGCGGTGACCGCCAAGGTAATGGAGAACGCCGAGAGCGCCCTGAAGGGGATCATCGCCGCGCACCTCTCCTGGATCGACAGCGGCGGCAAGGAAGGCAAGCGCGCCGACCTATCGGCGCTCGACCTGTCGAGTCAGGCGCTGGACGGCATCAACCTGTCGGCCGGCATCCTGCAATGCATCACGCTGCGCGGCGCCTCGCTGGCCGGCGCGTCACTGGCCATCGCCGACATGTCGCTGGCCGACCTGCGCAAGGCGAACTTCACCGGCGCCGACCTGCGCGGCATCAACTTCGAGCGCGCCACGCTGTCCAACGCCAACCTGACCGACGCCAAGCTCGGCCCGGTGCACATCCAGACCATGAGCGGCCACGTCTGGCGCGCCAACCTCCAGCGCGCCCGGCTGGGCATGGCGACCCTGAAGAACGCCGACCTGCACAAGGTCAACCTGAGCGGCGCCAATCTGGTGGGCGCCGACCTGCGCGGCGCCAATCTGGCCGAGGCGGACCTGACCGGTGCCGACCTGACCGGCGCCGACACCGCCGGCGCGATCTTCACCGACGCCATCCTCGACGAAACCATCGGCTTCGGGGGCTGACCCATGGAACCGCGGCTGTCCCTGGTGACTTTGGGCGTGGCCGACATGGCGCGCAGCCGCGCCTTCTACGAACGCCTGGGCTTCACCGCCTCACCCATGAGCCAGGAGGCGGTCACCTTCCTCTCCGCCGGTGGCGTCGTGCTGTCGCTGTACGGCCGCGACGCGCTGGCCGAGGATGCCCACCTGTCACCAGCGGGCAGCGGTTTCGGCGGCATCACGCTGGCCCACAACGTGCGTGCGCGCGAGGATGTGGCCGCGGTGCTGGCCGAGGCCGAGGCGGCGGGCGGGCGCATCCTCAAACCGGCGCAGGACGTGTTCTGGGGCGGCCATTCCGGCTACTTCGCCGACCCCGACGGGCACCCCTGGGAAGTCGCCTGGAACCCGTTCATCTCCTTCACGGACGATGGCCGGCTGGCGCTGCCGTAAGGCGCTACCGCCGCCGCTTCGCCCATTCGCCGGAACTGTAGGCGGTGCGGACGTGCTTGATCAGCAGGTTGCGCGCCTCGATGAGCTGCGCCATGCGCTGCCGGCAGCCGACCATGCCGGTGTCGGGGTGGTAGACCGGCGCCAACTCGCGGAAGCGGCGCACCACGCGGTCCTCGTCGAAGCACCACTCGTTGACGAAACCGAACAGCGACGCGGCGTCGCGCACATGCGTCAGCTCGCCCTCCAGCGGCTGGAACGACACGCGTTCCAGCGCGTTGGCCAGCGCCTTGTTGCGGTATTCCAGCGTCTCCAGCCGGCCCGCCAGCCGCCAGCCGTCGGCGACGGCCAGCGCCGTGGCGAGCGCCCGGCGGACCGCAGCCCCATCCAGGCCGGGGCTAAGTCGCAGGTCGAGGGTCGCTTCGCCGGCACCGGGGTCCGGCATCGCTTCGGCGCCGAGCAGCAGAGCCGCCCCCACCAGCGCCGCAACGTCGCAGCCGCGCCGTGCCGCCAACTCCAGCACGGCGGCCCGGAAGGCCGGTTCGCAGGGTACGGCATGGAGCACGTCTTGCGCCGCAAGGGGCCGCGCCGGAACAGGCACGGACACGCTGGCGGACGCGAACGCTTCGAGCGCGGAAAGCCCCTGCACGTCGGACCGGTGGTCCAGCGCGTCCATGGGGAATCCATCGGGAGCGGTCATCAGCGGCACCAAGGCGTAGTGCGTGCGCGGCGAGCTTAACGCAAGTAGTAGATTCCTTGCAACATTCGTCCGAGTCGCGCCACCGGACGCGGGCGCGGCAAATTGGCCACATCCCGATGCAGGGAACACCCCATCCGCCAAAAGTAGCAACGGCGTCGCCAAAGCGTGGCCGGATGGGCACACATCCGAACATTTGTGATGCGCCCGCCACAGCCACCGTCGAAGCGAAACCGTCGCCGCACTCCGCGGCTCTGGAGACAAGAAACTCTAACCCGTTGATTCAGGCCGGGAAAGCGCGCGTCCAGGCTACCGAGACCGGACGTTTTGGCCAGAGGGTATAGTCCCACGAGGTAGGTCCGGCGTTTTCCTTCACCTCCCACGCTCTTGGCCGCCAGCCGGCCGTCGCTATCCTCCCGGAAAAGCAAAACGGCGGACTGGACAGAAGGGATACCGCGCCATGAACGACAACGAACCGGCGGTCCCGCCGCGCCCGCACTGCTGCTATTGCAGCCGCCCCCTGCGCACCGGCGAGCCGCACTGGGCCGGCGACCGCCAGGGCCGGCCCTGGCACTACGGCTGCGCGGAGAAGGCCGGGCTGACCTATTCGTGGATCACCACGCGCCCCGCGCGGTCCCGCGCCGAGGACGCGGCGGCTACCGAGCGGCCGCGTTGGGAGGAGGCAGCGCTTCCCGGATGACTTTGTCGCCGCCCCCGCGCGCGGCGCGCGGGGCGGCTCCCTCGCCGGACGGGGCGGCGAGCGGCAGGCGTCCGGCCGCCGCCTTGCCCACCGGCAGGCGGTCGAGAAGGTCGCTGATGTAGGCGTCCTCGGTCTTGCCGGACATGGCGGCGAAGCCCTTCAGCATCTGGCCGCCGAAGGTGAAGACGCTGGTCAGGTCGATGCGCCACGCACCGCCTTCGCGCACGAAGTCGGCCGGCACCATCGCCGGCTTGTTGTCCACCAGCAGCAGCGCCGACGCCCGGTCGCCCTTGACCCGCACCGGGCCGAGCGCGCTCCGCGCGATGACGTTGGGGCCGAGCCAACCCTGCTTTACCGCGTGGTCGGTGATGTCGCCCAGGTTCATGCGGCGCAGCTCGGACGGGTTGAGGTGGCGGCGCAGGCCCATGGCGGCGAACTTCTCGCCGGGCTCCAGGCGGCCGATCGCCACCGGATCGCCGGTGCGCGCCACCGTGCGGACCGACTCCAGCTTCTGCACCGTGGCGTGCGAGAGCAGCGGCACCAGCGCCGAGCCCTTGCCCTGCTGGAGCGCGGTGCGCGCCGTATCGAACACCGCGCCAACCTGCTTCTCCTCCTCCGTCGGGACAGGCGGCGGAGCGGCGACGGCCGGGGCAGCGGTGAACAGCAGGAGGACGGCGAAGAGAAGCTTGCGCATGATCGAGCCCGTGGTTGCGGCGGGCGCCTACTTCTTTTCCTCGACGCCGAAGAATTCGAGCTGCCAGCGCATCTCGTCCTCGCCCATCGGGTAGCCGACGCCGTCCCGAGCATTAAGCGCCGACTTTGGCGGAATCTGGGCGAGGCGCAGCTGCACCTGCTTGGCAAAGCGCATGGTCAGGCCGGCGCGCCACACCAGCGCGGTCACCGCGCGCGGCGCGTGGGTGGTGATGATGCGGTCCACCGTGCCCAGCGGGATGCCGGCCAGCTCGCCCAGCCCGGCCATGACGAAGGCGCGGTCGCCCTCGCTCAGCGAACCGTCCAGCACCTTCTCGGTCAGCTTGCCTTCCTTGTTGAGGCGGGCGGCGCGGTCGCTCGGGCGCTCGACCGGCTTTTCCTCCTGCACCTCTTCCCCCCAATCGACCGGGCCGCGCGGCTTGACCTCGCCGGTCGCGACGCGCTCGCGCACGGCGTCGGCCAGCTTGCGCGCCGCCTCCGGCTCCAGGTCGTCGCGCTGCTGGAGCACCTTGAGCAGATTGTCGGCGACGAAGCTGGCCAGCCGCGCCACCGCTCGGGCCGGCAGCTTGGGCCGGCGCACCAGGGGGCCGTGCCACGGCTCGTGCCGCGGCGCGTCGTCGATGATGCGGTCCAGCGTCTCCTCGCGGATCTGCGCCGAGGGGTTGCCGAGCAGCGCCGTCACCGCCGCCTCGTCGTCGGAGCGCGCGATGGCGTCCGCCACGGACGGCGACACGTCGTGCCGCCACGCGATGGCCGACAGCGCGCCGGCCACCGGCCCCAGCATGATGATGTCGAGCAGATCCTCCTCGGTGAGGATCGGCGAGTGCTGCAACACCGGGCCGCACACTGACAGCTCGACGTCGCGGGCCAGCGCGTTGATCAGCGCGTGCGGCGCGTTGGGCAGATCCTTCAGCGTGTCGGCGAGGATGGAGCGCACCTCCGTCGCCTGATCGCGGGCTAGCGTCTCCAGGCACTCCACCGTCATGCGCTCGATCTGGGAGAGCTGGTCGGCCGGCAGGTCGGGCACCAGCCCGGCCACCTTGCGGGCCAGCGCGCCGCGGACGAGCTGGTCGGAGTCGGAGGCTAGCAGCAGATCGGCCTGACGCGGCGTGCCGGCGTTGGTGGCGATGGCCTGCCGCACCTCGGCCGCGGCGTCGACGGCGAGGTAGTACAGCAGCTCGCCCCGCGTCTCCGGGTGTTCGGCGACGCGGCGGCGGACCGCCGGGTCCTCGCTCTGGATCATCACCTTGGCGGTGGCGTAGTCGATCGGGTCAGTCGTCACGAGGCGGTCTCCGCTTCGGAAGGAGCGGCTGGCGGGGCGGGGATGTGCGGGGGGGCGAAGGCGTAGTTGCCCTTGCCGCGCTTCTTGGCGGCGTACATGGAGGAATCGGCCCGGTCGGTCAGTTCCTGCACCGTTTCGCCGATGCCCGGCCGGTGCACGGCGATGCCGATGGACAGGCCCAGCGGCTTGTCCGGGCTGGCCGACAGGTGGCTCAGGCTCTTGACGCCGGCCAGCAGACGCTCGGCCACGCCGCGCGCCTGGTCCTCGTCGGTGCGGCCCAGCCACAGCACGAACTCGTCGCCGCCCAGCCGCCCCGGCAGGTCGCCCGGCCGCACGCCGGTGGTCAGCAGCCGGCCAATGGCCTTCAGCACCAGATCGCCCTGCTGATGGCCGTGCAGGTCGTTGACCGCCTTGAAGTTGTCCAGATCCACATAGAGCAGCGCCGAGGGGCCGGTCTCGCGCAGGTCCAGCTGGTCCTCCATCCGCTCGAAGAAGGTGCGGCGGTTGAACAGGCCGGTCAGCCCGTCGCGCTCCGACAGGCGGCGCAGCCGCTCCTGGTAGGCCCAATGGGCGTGCGCGATGCCCAACTGGTCGGCGACGCCGCCGATGAGAAGGCGGTCCTCGTCGTCCCAGGGGTCGGCGTAGTCGCCGCGCCAGACCAGCACGGCGCCGTTGACCGCCTGCTGGTACTCGGTGCGAGCGCCCAGCACGCGGGTCTCGCCGAGCACGCCCGGCACCGGATCGTCGGTCGCCGCCACCTGCCGCAGCATGGGCAGCAGCGCGTCGGCCGCCATCTCGTCGGGCGCCGCGTCGCCGCCGAAGTCGATGGCGAGCAGCAGTTGCCCGTCCTCGCCGGCCCGGTAGATGCGGCAGCCCTCGGCCCCCAGCGCCCGCGCCGTCTCGGCGGCGGCCACCGCCAGCGCCTCGTCGGCGTCCAGGCGGTTGCGCAGGGTGTGGACGATGTGCGCCAGCAGCTTCTCGCGGTTTCGCACGCGGGCCAGCTCGGCCGAGCGGGTCACGGTTTCGGTGACGTCGCGGCAGACGCCGCGCGCGCCCGCCCAACCGCCGGCAGCGTCGTACAGCGGCAGCGCCGAGGCGACGACGCAGGCCTGGCTGCCGTCGGCGCGCTTCAGCCACAGCTCCGCCTGATCCACCGGGCGGCGGGCGTCGAAGGGGAGCGGGAGGTCTTCCCACTCCTCCACCGCCATCTCGCGCGGGTCGCGGCCGATCAGCGCCTCCGGCCCGTAGCCCAGCGCGCCCTTGGTGGTGACGAAGACGAAGCGGCCGTCCGGCCCGGTTTCCCAGGCGAAGTCGCTGGAGACCTCGACCAGATCCTTGTAGCGCCGCCGCGACTCGGTGAGCGTGTGGCGCAGCTGGCGTTCCAGCGTGGCGTCGCGCCCGAGCAGCAGCGTGCTGCCGCCGTCCAGCGGCACCGCCGCCCATTCCACCACCATGCCGCCGCGCGGCACCTGCACCGGCACCGAGCGCAGCCCCGGCGCCACGCTGGACGTGGACAGCCAGCCCAGCACGTCGGGCAGCCAGCGCGGATCGGCGTCCAGCAGCTCCTGCGCCGCGGCGTTGGCCTCGGCCACCCGCAGGTCGGGGGCGAGGCGGAAAGCCGGTCCGGGATAGCCGGCGACGATGAACGGAGTGGCGGCCGTGTCGGCGGGTGTCGGGACGGACAAGGGCTGGGCGTGATCCACGGGGGCTGCGCGTGCGTCGTGCGGAGGATACCGGGCAGAGGCTAGCGATTATTGATGACGCGCGCAATCAACCTTGGATCGTTCGCGGAGGGGTTCACCGGAAACGGTCTTGCCCGATGGACCGGCGTTGCCCATTGTCAGCGCATGACCCTGCCCCTCTCCGCCATCGAAGCCTGGATCTTCGACCTCGACAACACGCTGTACCCCGCATCCTGCAACCTGTTCGCCCAGGTGGACCGGCGCATCAGCGAGTTCATCGCCGCGCATTTCGGCATCCCCTACGACGAAGCGCGGGTCATGCAGAAGCGCTTCTTCCGCGAGCACGGCACGACTCTGCGCGGCCTGATGGTCGAGCACGATGTGGAACCGGAGCCGTTCCTGGAATACGTGCACGCCATCGACGTAACGCCGGTGTCGCCCTCGCCGGCGCTCGACCGGGCGCTGGGCCGGCTGCCGGGGCGCAAGGTGATCTACACCAACGGCTCGGTGCGGCACGCCGAAAACGTCACCGCCCGCCTGGGCATCGCACACCATTTCGACACGGTGTTCGGCATCGTCGAGGCCGGCTACATCCCCAAGCCCGACCCGCGCCCCTACGTCACGCTGGTCGAGCGGCACGCCATCGATCCCAAGCGCGCCTGCATGGTCGAGGACATCGCCCGCAACCTGACGCCCGCCCACGCCATGGGAATGACCACGGTGTGGGTGCGCAGCGAGGCCGATTGGGCACGCCCCGATCACGGCGGCGTCGGCACCGGCTCCCACATCGACCACATCGCCGACGACCTCGTCGCTTGGCTGGAGGCGGTGCCGGCCGGCTAGGGCCGCTTCCCCGATACCATGACGTCGGGTTTCCTTGGCGGTTCGGCGGCGCTGGATGGAACGCTGTGGAACACTTTGGAACAGTGTGCAGGGGGTGTTCCATTCGACCGGCACCGCGCGGACACGGCTTCTCCGAAAGGAAATTTATCCTAACGCAAATCGCCGGCAAGAGCAAGCACGCAAACCGCCTCAATCGAGCGGCGGCGTTTCCACGATGTCGGGGGCGCCGTAGATCTCGTCCTCGGTGCGGCCACAGCCTTCGCAGCGGCCGTCCTCGCCGATGATGCAGATGCCGATGCAGGGGATTTCGTCGTCCATCCGCCGGAAATGGCGCTGAGACCGGACACCGTCAAGGTCAAGCCATTACAAACGACGAGGGCGGGAAAGCTTTCGCTTCCCGCCCTGCGCTTCCCCCAGAAACTTCGATGCACCGCCGGATTGATCCGGGGCTCGGGCCGCCTTGGCGCCGGGCTCCTGCGGTCGCAGGGCTTGGCTGCCGGCGTTTTCACCCGTTGCTTTCGTTCCTCCCCAACTCGGGCCTTTGCCGCACGTATGCAGCGCGGATAATATTCATTCGGCTGCAAAAAAGCGCAAGGGAAATCCGGCGCCGCGCGCAAGGACCGTGCGCGTTCGACCAGACTTGCTTAGCTAATAGTACAATTTTGATAGCACATTCGGCCTATTCGTTTGATTGCAAAACATATGGAGCCGAACTTCCGGCGGAGCATGGCCACGGTCCATTGGTCGTACCCGGCATTCGCCCGGCGACGGCCCGTGTTGACAAGGCCGCGGCGCCCGGCCCATGTTTCGCCGCTTCACAGTCCACCCCGACCGGATACTCTCAATGCCCAACGCCCGCCTCGAATCCGCCATCAACGCCGCCTGGGAAACCCGCGACACGCTGTCCACCGCCACCACCGGCGCCGTGCGCAACTCGGTCGACGAGGCGCTGGCCGGCCTCGACTCCGGCGACCTGCGCGTCGCCGAGAAGGAGGGCGACTCCTGGCGGGTCAACCAGTGGCTGAAGAAGGCGGTGCTGCTGTCCTTCCGCCTCAACGCCAACGAGACGATCCCCGGCGGCCCCGGCAGCTCGTCCTGGTACGACAAGGTGGCGCCGAAGTTCGAGGGCTGGCAGGAAGGCCAGTTCCAGGCCGCCGGCTTCCGCTCCGTGCCGGGCGCCATCGTCCGCCGCTCGGCCTACATCGCGCCGGGCGTCATCCTGATGCCGAGCTTCGTCAACGTCGGCGCCTATGTGGATTCGGGCACGATGGTCGACACCTGGACCACGGTCGGCTCCTGCGCGCAGATCGGCAAGAACGTGCACCTCTCGGGCGGCGTCGGCATCGGCGGCGTGTTGGAGCCGTTGCAGGCCGGCCCGGTCGTCATCGAGGACGACTGCTTCATCGGCGCCCGCTCCGAGGTGGCCGAGGGCGTCATCGTCGAGCGCGGCGCCGTGGTCTCCATGGGCTGCTACATCGGCGCCTCCACCAAGATCATCGACCGCGCGACCGGCGAAGTGTTCATGGGCCGCGTGCCGTCCTATTCGGTGGTGGTGCCCGGCACCATCCCCGGCAAGGCGCTGCCGGACGGCACGCCGGGACCGGGCCTGTACTGCTGCGTGATCGTCAAGCGCGTGGACGAGAAGACCCGCTCCAAGACCTCCATCAACGACCTGCTGCGCGACTGAACCCTCTTAAAGCCCCTCCCCCCTCGCGGGGGAGGGGCTTCAGGCCAACCCGCCGGAACTGTCCGCATGATGTCCACCGATCCCGTCACGCTCGCTCAAGCCCTGATCCGCTGTCCGAGCGTGACGCCGGAGGATGCCGGCGCGCTCGGCGTGCTGGAGGCGGCGCTGACGCCGCTGGGCTTCACCTGCCACCGCCTGCGCTTCGAGGAACCGGGCACCGAGCCCGTGGAGAACCTGTACGCGCGGCTCGGCACCACCGGCAAGAACGTCTGCTTCGCCGGGCACACCGACGTGGTGCCGCCCGGCGACCTCAAGGCGTGGTCGGTCGACCCGTTCGGCGGCGAGATCCTGAGCGGCAAGCTGTTCGGCCGCGGCGCCGCGGACATGAAGGGCGCCGTCGCCGCCTTCGTCGCCGCGGTGGCGCGCGAGCTGGAGGCCGGGCGCACGCCCGCCGGCTCGGTCAGCCTGCTGATCACCGGCGACGAGGAGGGCGTGGCGGTCAACGGCACGAAGAAGGTGCTGGACTGGCTGAAGGCCCGCGGCGAGCGCCTGGACGCCTGCGTGGTGGGCGAGCCGACCAACCCGGCCAAGCTCGGCGACATGATCAAGATCGGCCGGCGCGGCAGCACCACCGGGCGGCTCACCGTTCATGGCGCGCAGGGCCACACCGCCTACCCGCACCTCGCCGACAACCCCCTGCCCCGTCTGGCGCGCATGCTGGTGGCGATCACCGATGAGCCGCTGGACATTGGGACCGCGCACTTCCAGGCCTCGACGCTGGCGCTGACCACGGTGGACGTCGGCAACCCGGCGACCAACGTCATCCCGGCGCAGGGCACGGCGGTGTTCAACATCCGCTTCAACGACGCGCACACCCCGGCCTCCATCGAGGCGTGGCTGCGGGCGAAGTTCGACGCGGTGGGCGGTGCCTACGACCTGACCATGAGCACCAGCGGCGAGTCGTTCCTGACGCCGCCCGGCCCGCTCACCGAACTGGTCGCCGACGCGGTGGAGGGGGTGACCGGCCGGCGGCCGGAGTACTCGACCACCGGCGGCACCTCGGACGCGCGCTTCATCAAGGACCACTGCCCGGTGGTCGAGTTCGGGCTGGTCGGGCAGACCATGCACAAGGTGGACGAGCACGTCGCCCTCGACGATCTCCTGCGCTTGACCGACATCTATGGGGCGATCCTCCGGGATGTCTTTGCCCGGCTTCCCTGACGTTGTAAGGCCCGCATGACGCTCACCGCACGCGACGTGGCCTTTTCGGTGTTCGGCGCGTACCGGCTCGCCCGGTTCGACCCGACCGGGCTCGACTACATCGACCGCACGGCGGATGGGGCGCTGAAGTCCTTCTACGCCGCGGTGATCGTGCTGCCGGCGTACGCGCTGCTGTTGGCGCTCCGGCTGGCCGACCAGGGCACCGAGGCGCCGTTCCTGCAGGTGACGCTGGTCGAATTGATCGCCTACGTGGTGAACTGGGTCGCCTTCCCGCTGGCGCTGTACCGGGTGGCGGGGATGCTCGACCGGCAGGCGCGCTATGCCGGGGCGGTGGCCGCCAACAACTGGGCGGCGGTGGTGCAGATGGGCGCCTACCTGCCCGCCGTGGTGCTGAGCAAGATCGGCGTGCTGCCCGAGGCGCTGGGCGCCGGGCTGGTGTTCGGCGTCATGCTGGCGATGATGGTCTATCAGTGGTTCGTGCTGCGCACCGCGCTGGAGGTCAACAGCATGGCCGCCGCGGCGCTGGTGCTGCTCGACCTGTTCCTGTCGGCGCTGATCGGCGATTTCGCGGACAATCTGCTGTAGTCGGTCAGCCCTCGACCCGGCGCCCGGTCTGCGCGTCGAACAGATGCAGCGCGTCGGCCGGCGCGGTCAGCGTCAGCGAATCGCCGGCCCGGCAGGCCGGCAACCCCGGCAGTCGGGCCAGCAGCACTTGCCCGCCCGGCAGCCGGCCGTGCACCACCGTGTCCGCCCCCAGCGCCTCGACCAGTTCCACCACCACCGGCAAGCCGCCCTCGCCCGGCCGCAAATGCTCCGGCCGCACGCCGAGCTTCACCGCCCGCCCGGCATGCTCCGCATACGGACGCGGCAGATCCACCCCGACGCCGCCCAGGTCGGCGAAGCGGCCGGCGGCGTCCAGGGTTGCGTCCAGCACGTTCATCGGCGGCGAGCCGATGAACTCCGCCACGAACAGGCTGGCCGGGCGCTGGTAGACCTCCAGCGGCGTGCCGACCTGCTCGGCCAAGCCGCCGTTCATCACGACGATGCGGTCGGCCAGCGTCATCGCCTCGACCTGATCGTGCGTCACGTACAGGCTGGTGATCCGCAAGCGGTCCTGGAGGCGCTTGATCTCCACCCGCATCTGGTTGCGCAGCTTGGCGTCCAGGTTGGACAGGGGCTCGTCGAACAGGAAGACCGCCGGCTCGCGCACGATGGCGCGGCCCATGGCGACGCGCTGGCGCTGGCCGCCGGACAACTGGCTGGGCTTGCGGGCGAGGTACGGACCGAGTTCCAGGATCGCCGCCGCCTTGTCCACCCGCGCCAGGATGTCGGCCTTCGCCAGCCCGCGGATCTTCAGGCCATAGGCCATGTTGTCGAACACGCTCATGTGCGGGTAGAGCGCGTAGTTCTGGAACACCATGGCGATGTCGCGGTCCTTCGGCTCCAGGGCGTTGACCACGCGGCCGCCGATGGCGATGTCGCCGGCGGTGATCGCCTCCAGCCCGGCGACCATGCGCAGCAGCGTGGACTTGCCGCAGCCGGATGGGCCGAGCAGCACCAGGAATTCCCCGTCCGCGACGCTCAAATCGACGCCCTTGATCGCCTGGACGCCGCCGTAGGACTTGCGGACCTGCCGAAGGTCTACCGTTGCCATGTCTGTTATTTCTCGCTGTCCACAAGGCCTTTGACGAACCACCGCTGCATCAGCACCACCACCGCCACCGGCGGCAGCAGCGCCAGCACCGTCGTCGCCATAATCAGGTTCCAATCCGTGGCGGACTCGCCGGTGCCGATCATCTGGGTGATGCCGATGACGATGGTCTGCATGTCGCGGCTGGTGGTGATCAGCAGCGGCCACAGATACTGGTTCCAGCCGTAGATGAAGAGGATGACGAACAGCGCCGCGATGTTGGTGCGCGACAGCGGCAGCAGCACGTCGAAGAAGAACCGCATCGGCCCGGCGCCGTCGATCTTGGCGGCCTCGACCAGTTCGTCCGGGATGGTCAGGAAAAACTGGCGGAACAGCAGGGTTGCCGTGGCCGACGCGATCAGCGGGATGGTCAGCCCGGCGTAGGTGTCGATCAGCCCTAAGTCGGCGACCACCTTGTAGGTCGGGATGATCCGCACCTCCACCGGCAGCATCAGCGTGATGAAGATCAGCCAGAACACCAGCATCCGGCCGGGAAAGCGGAAGAACGCGATGGCGAAGGCCGACAGGATGGAGATGACGATCTTCCCCAGCGCGATGACCAGCGCCATGATGACGCTGTTCATCATCATGATGCGGACGGGGGTGTAGACGGCGCGCTCGCCGCGGCCCTCGCTCCAGGCGTGGGCGTAGTTGTCGGCCATCTCCGGGCCGGGGGTGAGCGGCAGGTTGCCGCGCCCGATGGTCGCGGCGTCCCAGGTCGAGCCGATCAGCGTCATGTAGATCGGGAACGCGAAGATCAGCACGCCGAGGATCAGCACGGCGTGCGGTACGGCGTCCATCAACCGGCGGGCCTTCATGCGTAGTGCACCTTGCGTTCGACGAAGCGGAACTGGATGGCGGTCAGCGCGATGACCGCCAGCATCAGCAGCACCGACTGAGCCGACGAGCCGCCAAGGTCGTTGTTGATCACGCCGTCGAGGTACACGCGGTAGATCAGCGTCTCCGTGGCCTTGCCCGGCCCGCCCTTGGTCAGCGCGTGGATGACGCCGAACGTCTCGAAGAAGGCGTAGACGATGTTGACCACCAGCAGGAAAAAGGTGGTCGGCGACAGCAGCGGGAACGTCACCGTCCAGAACCGCCGCACCGGCCCGGCCCCGTCGATGGCCGCCGCCTCCAGCAGCGAGCGCGGGATCGCCTGGAGCCCGGCCAGGAAGAAGATGAAGTTGTAGCTGACCTGCTTCCACGCCGACACCAGCACCACCATGGTCAGCGCCTGCGCGTCGTTCAGCCGGTAGTCCCAGCGCAGGCCCCAGTTGTTGAGCGCGCGGCCGAGGACGCCGATTTCCGGGTTGAAGATGAACATCCACAACACCGCCGCCACGGCGGGCGCCAGCGCGTAGGGCCAGATCAGCAGCGTCTTGTAGACGCCGCGCCCGCGGATCTGCGCGTTGGCCAGCACGGCGAACAGCAGCGCCAGCGCCATGGACAGCACGGTCACCGCGGTGGCGAAGACAGCGGTGACGCGCAGGGTGCCGAGGTAGTTCGGATCGCTCAGCACGATCTCGAAGTTCTCGAACCAGACGAAGGTCTGGCGCAGGCCGAAGGCGTCCTGCAACAGCATGGACTGCTCGATGGCCTGGGCGGCCGGCCAGTGGAAGAACACCAGCGAGACCGCCACCTGCGGCGCCACCAGCAGGTAGGGAAGCCAACGGCTCTCGAAGACGACGCGTCGTTGCATGGGTGTCCTCTGTTCCCCTCTCCCGTCCCGGGAGAGGGAGGGGCCCGCTCGGAACGAGCGGGAGGGTGAGGGTGCGTGCAAGGATCCTTGCGCTACCCTCACCCGGCCGCCTATGGCGGCCACCCTCTCCCGGGACGGGAGAGGGGTATTCTTTACCCCCTGTTCGCGCGTTCGAAGTTGCGCAGCACGGCGTTGCCGCGCTGGACCGCCGTGTCGAGCGCCTGCTGGGCGGACTGCTGGCCCTGGAATGCCTTTTCCATCTCCTCCTGGATGATGTTGCGGATCTCCGGCAGGCCGCCGAGGCGCAGGCCCTTGGTGTTCGGCGTCACCGCGGAGCGCGCCATCTGCAAGTACGGCACGTCGGCGCCGGGATTCTTGTCGTAGAAGCCTGTGGCCTTCGCCGCCTCATAGCCCTTGGCGGTGATCGGCAGGTAGCCGGTGTCCATGTGCCACTTGGCATCGACCTGCGGCTGGCCGATGTACTTGAAGAACTCGGCCACCGCCTTGTACTCGTCCGCGGTGCGCTTGGGCGCGGTCATCACCCAGAACGACGCGCCGCCGATGATCGAGTTCTTCGGCGCCCCCTTCACGTCCGGCCAATAGGGCAGCATGCCGACGCCCCAGGCGAACTTCGCCTCCCGCTCGACCTGACCGCGCAGGCCGGACGAGCCGGTCTGCATGGCGCACTCGCCCGCCGGGAACAGCGAGTCCGGTGCGGCGTCGCGGCCGGCGTACTTGAACAGCCCGTCCTTCTGCATGTCCACCAGCGCCTGGAGGTGCTTGACGTGCAGCGGGCTGCTGATCTTCAACTCGGCGTTCAGGCCCTTGAAGCCGTTGTCCTGCGTGGCGAAGGGCACGTCGTGAACGGCGCTGAACTGCTCGAAGTGCGTCCAGGTCGGCCAGGAGGTGGTGTACGGACAGGCGTGCCCGGAGGCCTTGAGCTTCTTCGCCGCGTCGATCAGCTCCGGCCAGGTCTTGGGCGGGCTGTTGGGATCGAGGCCGGCCTTCTGGAAGGCGTCCTTGTTGTAGAACAGGATGGTGGTCGAGCTGTTGAACGGCATCGACATCAGCTTGCCGTCGGCGGTCGTGTAATAGCCGGCCACCGCCGGCAGGTAGCCGGACGGGTCGAGCGTCGAGCCGGTCTCCTCCAGCAGCTTGTAGACCGGCTTGATGGCCGGGCCGGCCGCCATCATGGTGGCGGTGCCGACCTCGAACATCTGCACGATGTGCGGCGCATTGCCGGCGCGGAAGGCGGCGATGGCGGACTGCATGGCGTCGGGGTACGAGCCCTTGAAGGTCGGGTTGACCTGCACCTTGTCCTGCGCCTTGTTGAAGTCCTGCACGATCTGTTCGAGTTGGGCGCCGCGCGGGTTGGGCAGGCCATGCCAGAACTCGATCTGGGTCTTCTGCGCGGCGGCCGGACCGGCGAAGGCGACGAGAGCGACCGCCGTGCCGGCAGCCAGCGTAAGACGTGTGGTCACAGTGAACCTCCCTGTTTTTTCGCGGACTTCCGGTACCGTGGCCGGGCCGGGTGTCCGTCTCGTGTTGGTTCGGTGAAGCTTATGGGACGGCGACACTCATGGGCGTCGGCTCGGCCGGGGCGCTGAGCGCCGTGTCCCACTTATACTCCTCCCGCTTTTCCAACAGCCTGCGGGAGCCCAGGGACGCTTGTCAATCAGCCGGGGGTCAGAGGGACAGGTCGGGCGCGTTCCCAAGAGCCGCGGTGAACGCCTCGATGTCGGCGCGAAACGCCCGTTCGGCTTCGACCGCCACCGGCACGTTCTCGGCCGCGCGGCTGTAGTCGAAATCATCGTACGCATGCCGCAACGCGTGCCGAAAGCTCCGCAGCTTCTGAAGCCGTGCGGCCGTCTGCGCTCCGATCATCGCCGGCCGGACGCCTGCGACCGGATAGGCCGCCCTGCGAATGATCTCGGCATGAAAGGAGGCCCCGGCGGGCAAGTCGCCGTCAATGGCCCGGATCAGCCGTTCGAGCGCGCTTTCCATGGCTCCATAGCCGTTGTGGAGCATCAGCCCTACCGCGTATTCGCGGTCGAGCCGCGCATCGGAAGGCATGGCCGCATCACGCAACGTTTCCGCCCGCGCGGCGGCGTTCTCCACGTTGGCACGCGCCGCGTCGAGGTCGCGCCGAACGTCAGCCCAAAGCGCAGGGGTCAGAGCCATTCGAAAGCACTCGCTCGCGCAGTGAAGGGGAGAGAAAACGATCCGGAATAACGTCGGCCGCAAAGCCGGCCAACGTCAGGACGGTGTCGACCTCCGCGGCCACGTCGCCGTCAGGACCCGGAGGAAGGCCGAACACCGCGACGTCCAGGTCCGACCGCTCGTCAAAGCCGCCCTCCGCCAGCGAGCCGAAGACCACGAGGCGCCCGCCAGCCCGACGCGCCACCACATCGGCGCGCCGCAACGCGTCAAGCGCGGCGGCACGGCGCGCCGCGATCCGCCGGGCGCGGATGTCCTCGTATGTCGGGTAGCTGGTATCGGGCATCGCCGTTCGCTCCGGTCTCACGCTCATTATATAGCGGAAAACGGACGCTCCGGCAGCCTGTTACGGCAACGTCAGCCGACCGGCGCCGCTTCCAGAACCCGCACCGGCGCGGCGACGGCCGGGATGTCCACGGAGATCACCGTCCCATGCCCGATCCTGGAGCGCACGCGCACGGGGTGGCCGAGCACCGCGCTCAGGCGGCGCACCAGCGACAGGCCGAAACCATGCCCCTTGGTGCGCTCGCGGCCGGCGATCTGGTGAAAGTCGTCGAACAGCGCCGGCAAATCGGCCTCGGGGATGCCCGGTCCGGTGTCCCACACCTCCAGCCGCAGCAGCGCGCCGCGCCGCCGCGCGGCGATCAGCACGCCGCCCCTGTCCGTGTAGCGCACGGCATTGTCCACCACGTGGCGCAGCAGGCGCTCCAGCAGGTTCTGGTCGGTGACGATGGACAGATCGGCCGGGCGCACCGACAGGCGCAGCCCCTTGGCCTCGGCCTTGGGCTCGAACTCCTGAAGCAGCGTGCTCAGCACATCGTCCACGGCGACCGGGCCGCGCTGCGCCCGCACCAGACCGCCCTCCAGCGACGCCGCTTCGAGAATCAGGCGGATGAAGCTCTCGGCACCCTCCATGGCCTGCCCCATGCGCTCGACCATCTCGTGCGCGGACGGCTCGGTGATGCGGGTCAGCAGCAGGTGGTGGAACAGCTGCATGGCCTGGATGGGCTGGCGCAAATCGTGGCTGGCGGTGGACAGGAAACGGCTGTTGAGCGCGCGCGCCTCCTCGGCCGGGTTGCGGCCACGCGCCACCACCGCGACCACCGCGCCGGACGCGTCGCGCTCCGGCGCCAGCGTCACATCGCCGTCCGGCAGCAGCCCGCCGACGCTCAGCGTCGTGCCCGACGCCGCGACGGCGCGCACCTGCGCCTCCAGCGCCGCGGCCTGGGCGATGCCGGCCTCGGCCAGCGTGAGACCTTCGAGCTGGCCGGGCCGGCGCCCCAGCGCGTCGGCAAAGGGGCGATTCACCACAAGCAACCGGGCCGCCGGATCGAACATCGCCAGCCGCCCGCCACCCGCGGCAAGCAACGCGTCCAACAAATTCTCGCGGTCAACGGCCAAGCTTTGACCCTGCCGTTCGGCCAGTTGACTTTGGTTATACTCACCCACGGCAGCCCTGCCCGATAATTACTCTAAGTCGCAATTATCTTGCAACGGCGGCGCTCTTGTCAAATGAGACGATCGTCTATGGCCTGGGACGACGCCGGATCGAACACGCGACAATGGGCAGAAACCGTCCGGCCCCTCTGTTGCCGAACCATGCCGCCGGTCTATAAAGGGAACATGATCACCCATCGCACTTCCAAGGGCACCTCCGCCGGCACCTCCGGGGGAACGCGGGCGCTGGCGATCGCCGGCCTGCCCGTCCCCCTCGAACTGCGCGAAAGCGCCCGCACCCGCCGGCTGACGCTGCGGGTGGACGCCGGGCGCGGCCTCATCCAGGTGGTGGTGCCTACCGGCATTTCCGAAGCCGAGGTGCACCACTTCATCCGCCGCCACGACGGCTGGCTGCGCGCGCGCCTGGAGGCACTGCCGCCGCGCCTGCCCTTCGCCGATGGATCAATGGTGCCGGTGCTGGGCGTCGACCATGTGATCCGCCATGTTCCCGAACTGCGCGGCGGCACCCGGCGCGAGGACGGATTGCTGCTGGTCGGCGGCCGGCCCGAGCATCTGGAACGCCGCGTCCACGATCACCTCGTGGCGGAGGCGCGCCGCGAACTGGCCGAGCGCGCCCGCGCCAAGGCGGCGCTGCTCGGCAAGCGGGTGACGGCGGTGACGGTGCGCGACACCCGCAGCCGCTGGGGAAGCTGCGCCGCCGATGGCCGGCTGTCCTTCTCTTGGCGGCTGATCCTGACGCCCGAGGCGGTGCTCGACTACGTGGTGGCGCACGAGGTGGCGCACCTGAAGGAAATGAACCACTCCAAGAGCTTCTGGGCGGTGTGCGCCGGGCTGACCGCCGAGGTGAAGGCGCCCCGCGCCTGGCTGAAGGCGAACGGCGCCCGGCTGCTGCGCTACGGCTGACGATATAGGCCTAAGGCCGGCAGCCTACGGTCGTAGGTCGTGTTGCAACACAATTACAATCACACTTAACCTTTGGGGGTATCGTTTGATTGCAAACGGTGTTGGGCGCGGACCGCAACGCGCCGGACGCCTCGGGAGGCAGCATGAAAGGATATGCCTTCGACAAGGCCAGCGTGCTGCTGGTGGACGACAGCGCCTGGATGCGCGTCATCCTGCGCCAGATGCTGAAAGCGCTGGGCTTCTCCCACATCGCCGAAACCGACAACGGCGAATCCGCGCTGGCGACCGTGAAGACCTCCCCGCCCGACATCGTCCTGGCCGACTGGGACATGCGGCCGATGAACGGGCTGGAGCTGACGCGGCGCATCCGCCGGCTGCCCGGCGAGGCGCGCTTCGCGCCGGTCATCATGATCTCCGCCTTCAGCACGCTGGGCAACGTGCTGGCGGCGCGCAACGCCGGGGTCAGCGAATTCCTGGTCAAGCCGGTGGCGCCGCAGACGCTCTATCATCATCTGGTCGCCGTCATCGAACGGCCGCGGATGTTCGTCGAGGCGCCGGGCTATTCCGGGCCGGACCGGCGGCGCCGGGACGTGCCGGACGGCGCCGGCCACAACCGCCGCCGCGGCGACCGGGAGCAGCCGCCACTGCCGCCGAACCTTACGGAACGGCAACTCTCGCAGGCCGAGATCTCCGCCATCATGAACGGCGTCATGGATCCCATGGCCGAACCGATGGAGGCACGCGGATGAGCACCGGGACCGCTTCCGACTCCGTGAAAATCTTCCGCCCGCCGAACCGGCTGAAGAGCAAGGTCGGCCACGGCAGCGCCACCCTGCCCGCCACGGTGCCGCCCACCTTCCAGGCGCTGGTGCACGCCAGCGCCGCCGAGTATGCCCGGCACCTGGACCGGCAGATCCGCCAGCTGCGCGCGCTGGCGGCGGCGGCCAAAGGTCAAGGTGGGGGTAAGGGCGAAGGCGGCATCGACGCGGACACCATCTTCACCATTGCCCACCAGATCCGCGGCGAGGCGAAGACGTTCGGCTTCGCCTGCGTCGGCTGCATCGCCGACTCGCTGTGCAAGTTCTTCGAAGCCGGCGGCCACGGCCGCGCGCGCAGCGACGCGGTGATCGTGCTGCACGTGGACACCATGACCATGCTGAAGGCGGAGAGCGACACCCAGGGCGAGGAGATGGCGGCCACCGTGGCGCAGACGCTGTACGAGGGGCTCGCCCGCGCGGTGCGGCACGTCCTCACGCCGTGCGACGGCGCCGACTGCTCCGAGATCGGGCGGCCCTGCGGGCTGAGCTGAGGGAAACGCGTCGAGGATGCGGAAGGGGACAGCGCCCACGCCTGCGCGTATAGTGCCGGACCGTCCCCACCGCACCTCCCGGTTCTCCTGCGCATGCCTCGTCCCGATTCCCTGGCCATTCGCGTGCTGCTGACCGCGCTCGTTGCGTTCGGGCCGCTGTCCACCGACCTCTATCTGCCGTCGCTGCCCTCGCTGGTGGCGGTGTTCGGCACCGACATCGTCACCGTGCAGCTCACCCTGTCGGTGTTCCTGGTGGGCTTCGCGGGGGCACAGCTGGTCTACGGGCCGCTGTCCGACCGCTATGGCCGGCGGCCGGCGCTGATCACCGGCGTGACGATCTATCTGGCGGCGAGCGTGGCGTGCGCGCTGGCCGCCAGCATCGATCAGCTCATCGTCGCGCGGGCGTTCCAGGCGGTGGGGGCGTGCTGTGGGCCGGTGGTGGCGCGCGCGGTGGTGCGCGACGTGTTCGGCCGCGATCGGGCGGCCACCATCCTGGCCTACATGTCCATGGCGATGGCGATGGCCCCGGCGGTCGGCCCGGTGCTCGGCGGCCTGCTGACCGAGCTGTTCGGCTGGCGCTCCAACTTCGTGGTGCTGATTCTGGTGGCGATGGCGGTGCTGGCGGCGACCCTGCTGCTGTTGAGCGAGACCAACGAGCACCGCGACGCCGAGGCGCTGAGGCCGTCGCGGCTGCTCGGCAACTACATCCGGCTGTTCCGCGACCGCGCGTACGTCGGCTACATGCTGACGGTGGCGTGCGCGTACAGCGGCATTTTCGCGTTCATCTCCGGCTCCTCCTTCGTGCTGATCGGCCAGCTGCACCTGTCGCCAGCGGCCTACGGCCTGAGCTTCGGCGGCGTGGTGGTGGGCTATATGGTGGGGACGTTCCTCGCCGGGCGGCTGTCGCACCGCCTGGGAGTCGACCGCATGGTGCGCCTGGGCACGCTGATCTCGGTTATGAGCGGGCTGCTCGGCGCGGCGCTGGCGGCGGCGGACGTGACGAGCGTTGCCACGGTGGTCGGGCCGATGTTCCTCTTCATCCTCGGAGTCGGAATGACGATGCCCAACGCCATGGCCGGCGCCGTCGGGCCGTACCCGACCATGGCCGGGCTGGCCTCGGCGCTGATGGGATTCGTGCAGATGACGGTGGCCGCGGTGGTCGGCATCCTCGTCGGGCACCTCTACGACGGCACCGCGCTGCCGATGATGGGGGCGGTGGCGCTGGTGGCGCTGGGGGCGGCGGGGGCGTATCGGGCGCTCGCCGCGAAGGGCGCCGCAGCGGCCTGAACGCCGCCGCAAAACCGCATCCAAGCCATTGTTTTCAATGAATGTTTTCGATGCCCGCACACCCCTGCGGACCGCGTGTCGGTTTTTTTACAGCGTCATGGATTTTTCTCTTTTCTCTGCGGCCCATTGGATCTATGTAACGCGAACTCGCAAGCGCACGTGCCGCTGGCCCGCCCTCGTCCATCGAGATAGTGGTTATGCAACGACGTAACGCGTGATTTCCGACCGTCCCTTAAGCAAGGCGGCGACTTGGAGGTTACGATGGTTCATGTTGTTGTCGGTGGGCTTGGGCCCACCCGTCTCCGACAGCTCCCGCTACAGTCCAGTATGGACAAACGGACGTCCAGTATGGGCGGCCTGAACGCCTGACCGGCATCTTCGGTCAGATTTACCCGTTCGGCCGCTCCGCACCCGACGCCACACCCCCGCTTTGTCTTTATTTGCTTTCGTCCGGGAGACTGGGATGAACGAGAAGATTGCGCGCTTCTTCGAGGAGCGACGCCCGCAGACCCCGTGCCTCGTCGTGGACCTCGACGTGGTCGAGCAGAACTACCACGCGCTGGCCGACGCCCTGCCCGACGCCCGCATTTACTACGCCGTGAAGGCCAACCCGGCGCCGGAGATCCTGTCGCTGCTGTCGCGCTTGGGCTCGGCGTTCGACACCGCCAGCGTGCCGGAAATCCAGATGGTGCTGGGCGCCGGCTGCACGGCCGACCGCATCTCCTACGGCAACACCATCAAGAAGGAATCCGACATCCGCCGCGCCTTCGAACTGGGCGTGCGGCTGTTCGCCTTCGATTCGGTCGAGGAACTGGAGAAGATTTCGCGCGCCGCCCCCGGCTCGCGCGTGTTCTGCCGCATCCTGACCTCGGGCGAGGGCGCGGAGTGGCCGCTGTCGCGCAAGTTCGGCTGCGACCTGAAGATGGCCCGCGACCTGCTGCTGAAGGCCAAGACCATGGGGGTCGAACCGTGGGGCGTGTCGTTCCACGTCGGTTCGCAGCAGAAGGACGTCATGCAGTGGGACCTCGCCATCCATGAAGTGGCGATGCTGTTCCGCGAGTTGGAGATCCTCGGCGTCGACCTCGGCATGATCAACCTGGGCGGCGGCTTCCCGACGCGCTACCGCTCGGACGTGCCGGAATCGGCGGCTTACGGTCAGGCGATCTTCGACAGCCTGCGCCGCCACTTCGGCAATCACATCCCCGAGACGATCGTCGAGCCCGGCCGCGGCATGGTCGGCAACGCCGGCATTATCGAGAGCGAAGTGGTGCTGGTGTCCCGCAAGTCGAACACCGACACCAAGCGCTGGGTCTATCTGGACATCGGCAAGTTCGGCGGCCTCGCCGAGACCATGGACGAAGCCATCCAGTACCCCATCGAGGTGCTGGGCGAGTCGGCGGACGCCGACACCGAGGCGGTGGTTCTGGCCGGCCCGACCTGCGACAGCGCCGACGTGCTGTACGAGAGGGCCGAGTACAAGCTGCCGCTCGACCTGAAGGCCGGCGACCGCGTGCGCATCCACGCCACCGGCGCCTACACGACGACCTACGCCGCCGTCTGCTTCAACGGCTTCGAGCCGCTCCAGCAGTACTGCATCTGATCGGTTCGGTTCCGGCACGAAAAAGGCCGCTTCCCTCCGGGGAAGCGGCCTTTTCGTTTGGCGGCGCCTTACGAGCGCCAGAACGGCTTGGAGATTTCGCGCTCCACGTCGACGTTGCTGACGCCGATGTCGTGCAGCATGCGGTCGTCGAGTTGGGCAAGCTCGCGGCGCGACGCGGCGCGGGAGTGCCACTCGGCCACGGTGTCGAGGAACTGGTTCAGGCGATGGGAAACGATCGTCGCCAGGGAATGGTCCAGGTGCTGGACCGAGCGCAGAGCCATGCTCATGGTGGTGATTCCGTTTTTTGTACCGAAGGGGCCGCCCCGTCCGGGCCGCCGCGCCTTCTGTGTGCGTTGGTTAATGAGAAATATAATTACCCGATTTTCAGCCCACTCACCAACGCCGGATGGACATGCCCGGCGTGTGGTTTTGCCATGACTGCCGCGGCGATGTCACAGAAGCGAGGGACGAGGCCTGTTCTGGCCCGGTTGCCAGATGCGGATCACCACGATGTCGCCCGCGCTCTCCGGCACGTCGGCGTCGTTCTGGATCCGATAGATGACGGTATGCTCCTCGACGACGCGCTCCCGCAGGCCGGGCTCGTCGCTCGGCGAGCCAATGAACGGGTACCGCTCCAACTCACGCAGAGCCCGGACAATGGCTGAGGCTTTCCGCTTGGCACGCGGGCCTGAACCGGGTTGAGAGTACCAAGTGCGTATCTGTTCGAGATCGCGCGTCGCCATCGGCGACAGGATGACCCGGCGACGGACCATCAACGGATGCGTCCAAGACCTTTGATGACGCGTGGCTGGGGCATCGGCAGTTCGTCCGGCGTATCCCAGGACTCGACCCAGGCTTCCACCTCGTCGAGCGGAACGCCCAGTCCTTCATCGATGTCCCGGAGCCCCTCCTGGACAGCTACACGCTTTTCCGCCGACAGCGCGTCGGTGGGGATGGGGGCGGTCGTGCGGAAGCGGTGGAAACCAGCCATACCCTAACAATAGCGTGCCGGATGCCCCGGTTCCAGGGTGATGGACAGCCTCAGGAAACCTGCGTGTATCCGGCCACTTGGGCGTGGTGCATCACCACGACGGCCTTGCGGCCGATCTCCAGCGCCAGGACGCTCAGCGCCACCAGCGACACGACAAGCGCCGCACGGGCCAAGCCGCGCATCTTCATCCGGCGCTTGCGCCTCACGTCCTGGCCACGGGCCTGAAGCTGGCGGCGGACCATCCAGCGGCGCTGCTCAAGGCGCTCGTCAACCCAATCCATCGTCACGGCTCGCCTCCCTTTTGGAGGTAAATCATATTCGTGACGCTTTTATATAAAATTTTATCTATAAAAGCAAGGGCGCCCGTGGCCGGACGGCCCGCGGCGCCACGCCGCACCCCTGCGCACACCCCTCAGCGGGCGCGCGGGTCGCGGCTGTAGCCCTTTTCCTCAAGCTCGGCCAAGTATTCGGCCCACAGCCGATCCTGGTTCTCGCCCAGCTCGTACAGGTAGGACCACGTATAGATGCCGCTGTCGTGCAGGTCGTCGAACTGGATGCGCAGAGCGTAGTGGCCGACCGGCTCCAGCGACATGATGCCGACGTGCATCTTGCCGCGCTGAAGCGTCTTCTGCCCCGGCCCGTGGCCCTGCACCTCGGCGGACGGGCTCTCGACGCGCAGGAACTCGGCCGGCAGCGAGAAGCTGCGGCCGTCGTCGAAGTCGATCTCCAGCCGCTTCTCGGCCGCCTTGAGGCGGACCTCGGTCGGCCAATGCTGGGTGCCGCGATCCTCGGCCATCACGCTGCACCGGGCCCGCGGACCGGGGCATGGTCGTCGAGCCGGCGCGCCTCGTCGATCAGCATGATCGGGATGCCGTCGCGGATCGGATAGGCCAGACTGGCGCGCTCGCTGATCAGTTCGTTGCGCTCCGAATCGTAGCGCAGCGGACCCTTGGTCAGCGGGCAGACGAGGATCTCCAGCAGCTTGCGGTCGACGCGCGCCTGCGTCTTGCCTTCGCCGGCCTTGTCCTCAGAAGTCGATGCGCTCATGGAAGCGGCCCGCCTGTGTTGGTGTCTTTACGTGTCAATGGCGCGGCAGCGCGGTGCCGTCGCCCTCGTGGCCGTCGAGAATGGCCATCTCGATCAGCGCGATCAAGAGCTTCGCGCGTTCCGGCAGGTCGGGAGCCTCCAGAAGCGCTTGTTTCTCGCTCGCCTCGAAGGGGCAGATCATCGCCAGCGAGGTCACCAGACGCTCGTCCGGCGTGCCCTCGATGGCCTCCCAGTTGGCCGAGATGCCCTGGGCCTTGAAATACCCCTTCAGCCCGCCGAGCAGCCGGTCGCGGTCGATGCCGCCGGACGCCTCGCCGTCCAGGTCGGCGGCGAAGCGCTCCCAGGCCGGATGGACCCGGCGGTAGCCGCGCTCGCACGGCAGCTCGCGCAACGCCGTGAATCGGCACACGCCGGTCAGCGTGATCAGCAGCCGGCCGTCCTCGGTCTCCGCGAAGGAGGTGATTCGCCCGGCGCACCCCGTTTCGTACAGCGCCGGCGCCTTGGCGCGCGACGCCGGGTCGGTGGGCTGGATCATGCCGATCATGCGGTCCGCCGCCAGCGCGTCCGCGACCATCGCCAGATAGCGCGGCTCGAAGATGTTGAGCGGCAACCGGCCGCGCGGCAGCAGCAGCACCCCCGGCAGCGGGAACACGGGCAGCTCGCGCGGCAGTCGGTCGATGGTCGGGTCGAAGGGGCTCCGGCTCATGCCTGTAAAATAGAAGCCCCCGCCCGGTCGAACAGGCTTATCAACTGAACAGGATAGTCGACAGCCGGCGGCGCGTCGAAATGGTCAGCGGATCGGTCGGCCCGAACGCCTCGAACAGCTTGACCAGCTGCTTGCGCGCGGCCTCCTCGTTCCAGGTGCGGTCGCGGCGCACCACCTCCAGCAGCTCGTCCACCGCCGCCTCGCGCTTGCCCGCCGCGTACAGCGCCATGGCAAGGTCGTAGCGCGTCTGATGGTCGTTCTTGTCGTGCGCCAGCTTTTCCATCAGCTCGGTGACCGGGCCGGCGCTCTTGGCCTGCTCGGCGACCTCCAGGGCGGTCTTGGCGGCGATCAGGTCCTTGTCCTTGGCCAGCGCCTCGGGTGCGTCGGCGATCATCTGCTTGGCGCGGTCCAACTCACCGCCGACGATCAGGCAGCGCACGAGACCGGCGTAGGCGGCCGCGTTCTCCGGCACCGCCTGATGGATCTGGCCGTAGATGTCCGACGCGGTGGCGACGTCGCCGGTGTCCAGCGCCTCCTTGGCCTGGGCCAGCGCGTCCTCCAGCATCTCGTCCATGCCGCCGGCCCCGCCGGCCAGCTTGGTCAGGCGATCGACGAAGGCCTTGATCTGCGACTCGGGCTGGGCGCCGACGAAGGCGTCCACCGGGCGGCCCTGGAAGAAGGCGTACACCGCCGGGATCGACTGCACGCGCAGCTGCTGGGCGATCATCGGGTGCTGGTCGGTGTCGATCTTGACCAGCTTCACCGCGCCCTTGGCGGCGCGCACCGCCTTTTCGATGGCCGGGCCGAGCTGTTTGCACGGGCCGCACCAGGGCGCCCAGAAATCGACGATCACGGGCGTGTCGCGCGACGCCTCGATGACGTCGGCCATGAAGGTGCGGTCGGAACCGTCCTTGATCAGGTCGGCGGAGGAAGCGGCGGCGGCGGTGTTGGGCGGCGGAGAGAACATGGCTTTGGCAATCCCGTTTGAATCTCGCGTGATTAAATGAGCGCGCGGTGCGGCGGTAGCAAGGATTTCAGCTCATTCTACAGGGTCCGCACCGAAATCGACAATGCGCGGTTCGTGCCCGCAGGCCCGGATGAAGGCCAACAGGTCCGCCGGCCGGATCGCCGTGGTCCGATCGTTCAGCAGAGGATGATAGTTCAACGGGTCGTGGTCCAGCATCGCCTTTTGCAGGACGACGTTGACGCGGTGCCCGGTGTCGTTGACCAGTGCGAACGGCGTCACCGAGCCCGGCCGCACGCCCAGCACCTCCCACAGCCGCTCGGCGGAAGCGAAGGACAGCCGGGCCGAGCCGATCACCTTGTCGAAACTGTTGAGTGCCACCGGCGCATCCTCCAGCGCCACCACCAGCCAGTACTGGTCCTTGCGGTCCTTGAGGAACAGGTTCTTGCAGTGGCCGCCGGGCAGCGCGCCGCGCAGCGCCTTGCTCTCCTCCACGGTGAACAGCGGCGGGTGGCTGTGGGTGACGGTGGCGAAGCCGAGCGCGTCCAGGCGGGCCAGAAGCTGTTCCGGTGCGGTCGACAAGGGGGCCGGTGCGGTGGTGTGATCGTGAGCCATGGCCTGGGTTTTACCGTGCCTTCCGGGCCTCCGTCCAGCCGTCGAAAAAAAACGTAACAAGGCGCTTGCATTGAAAAATCCGATCTGTATATTCCGCCGCACGCCGCCGGACGGACCGCCTCGAACGAGGCAAACGGGACGAACGACGGCACGGAGCGCGGGCGTAGCTCAGGGGTAGAGCACAACCTTGCCAAGGTTGGGGTCGAGGGTTCGAATCCCTTCGCCCGCTCCATTCTCTCCCAAGGGAGAGCCGCGGTGAAGAAGGCCGGCCTTGTGCCGGCCTTTCGCTTGTCCGGGGCACGCTCCGGACCGCGACCACCCCATCGATTTGCTCCCCCTCCCGATCGCCACGCGCCCCCGGCTCGCCCGCATGGAAGCGCAGAGCTTGTACGGCAGGGAACTTTTGCTCGATGCTCAAGGCGGTATGTATACTGGCGGCTCGACGAGTCGTCTGGCGACCGTCAACTGCCTGAGGTGCCGGCGTGCGGTGACGCACCACCCCGGCCAAGAGAGAGACACCATGAGCAACCTTCATGAAAAACCGATGCGGGAGCGGATGGCGCGGTGGATCCGGTCATCGGCTCCGGCTGTCGTGTCAGGGGCGACGACGCCGGACGAGGTGCTTGACGCTCTGCTCGACGTGATGCTTTCCGCGCCGGACGGCGCGCCGATCTATGAAGCCGGGCGCGGCGAACTCCCCTCGCGAAGCGCCGGCGAAGCGAAGGCCGCATTCACCGCCATGATCGACTCCATAAAGGCGGGTGCATAATGGCCCGCACCCCGACCGTCGCCATCGGCGACCGCTTCACCCGTACGGGCCAGCTCGAGAAGGTCTACGTCGTCACCGGCATCCGGACCAAGCCGGGGGAGCCGTCGCACGCGCAACTCGCCCTTGAAGGCGGGGGCGGGCCGATTCTGATCGGCCTCTCGGCGCTGACCGACCGCAGCCTGTACCAGCGGGTGCAGCCGTGATGCCGAAACAGTGCGGCCTGTGACGCTTTCTGCTTGAGTATGGCCGCGCTCCCGCCTATACCCGCCATCCCGCGTCACCCCAGATGACGCGGGATGCGCTCGTGGCGGAATTGGTAGACGCGCTAGGTTCAGGTCCTAGTGGCTGAAAGGCCGTGGGGGTTCGACTCCCTCCGAGCGCACCATTTGGGGGGCCGTAGCTCAGCTGGGAGAGCGTCGCAATGGCATTGCGAAGGTCAGGGGTTCGATCCCCCTCGGCTCCACCATTTTTCGATAATTGGTGCTTGCGTCTTCGGCCAAGCTCCCGTACAAGGCCGCTCCCTTGCGCGGGTGTAGCTCAGTTGGTTAGAGCGCCGGCCTGTCACGCCGGAGGCCGCGGGTTCAAGTCCCGTCACTCGCGCCAGTATGCGGGCGTAGCTCAGGGGTAGAGCACAACCTTGCCAAGGTTGGGGTCGAGGGTTCGAATCCCTTCGCCCGCTCCATTCTCTCCCAAGGGAGAGCCGCGGAGCAGAAGGCCGGCCTTGTGCCGGCCTTTCGCATGTCTGGGGCACGCGGAGGCGAGCGAACCGCGATCCTCAGCTTACCGGTGTCCCTTGCGCCGTCCCCGTGCGGCAGGGCGCGGAGCGCCGAGCGCGAACACCACGACCAGCGCGGCGATGAACAGCGCGAGCAGAACCCACATCATGGCGCGACCTCTGGATGATGGGCGGATGACGGGCGTGCGTCGATCCTAACACGCCGGAGCGCGCCGGCTCGACATCACTTCAGGCCATCGCCGTACCGCCGGCAATCGCGCTCGTCGCTGCCGGGGCTGGCGTGGCCGCCGTTGGAGGTTCGATAGTCCGGGTCGTCGCAACGGCCATTGTTGGCGTAGCGCGAGCGCTCCCGGTCGTGGTGCCGGTGGCCGGACGAGTGGTTGTAGCGGTAGTCACTGTCATCGCTGTCGGAGCCGCTGGCCGCCAGGACGCCGAGGCCGATGACGACCGCTCCGATCAGCAGCGCCCCCGCCACGTCTTCCCCGGTGGTGTTCGCACAACCGGACGCCAGCAGCGAGCCCGCCACAGCGCCGGAAATCAGAATCTTCGAGCGCATTTCAGGCTCCTGTTGCCGACCACCCTTCACCAACAAGCATAATATTGTTTTTAATCCGAATCAAAAGCCCGCCCCGTTGCCGGGGCGGGCGAGTTGTCAGAAGGGAGAGTCCATGGCGTGATCGAACCCTATCAGCGAACAGCCCCCCGCGCGAACGTGGAGGCGGATAGGGGAGCGGCGCGGATGGGGGACTCCGGACGCGGACAGCCTCACTGCTTTCGGAGTGGCTTGGACCGGCCGGGCTCCCGCGGACGCGCCGGCTTGCGAGCCCGGATGACCACGTCGACGACGGCGCCGGACAGCATGCCGCCGACGACGAACAGGATGCCGGTGCCGACCGCGCCCATCAGTTCCGCCCCGGCCCCAGCTCCGGCCCCCGCTCCAGTGTTGTCGAGGATGAGCGCCAGCGCGACCCGCACCACCCCCGCCAGCAGGCCGATCATTCCCAGCGCGCGGCTGAAGTACCAGTTCATCGCCGTTTTCCGGTCCGTTCGCATCCGTCAGCCCGCCTTGACCGACGCCGGTGCCGGCACCGCCCTCGCCGCCGGATGCAGCCAGTGTTGAATGGTGCCCAGAAGCGCATCGCGCTCCACCGGCTTGGCCACGTGGCCGTCCATGCCGGCGGCGCGGCAGCGCTCGATCTCCTCCGGCTGGACGGAGGCGGTCAGCGCCACGATGGGCACCGCGCCGTTGCCGCCGGGCAGCGCGCGGATCGCCTTGGTGGCCAGCAGCCCGTCCATCACCGGCATCTGCAAATCCATCAGAACCAGATCGTAACGCTGCCGCCGCACCGCCTCCACCGCCTGGGCGCCGTCGTCGGCAATGTCCACCGTGTGGCCGGCCTTGCGCAGCATGGTGCCGGTCAGCTCCTGATTCATCGCCAGATCCTCGGCCAGCAGGATGCGGCCGTGGCGCGGCGCGTCGGCGGCGTGCGCCCCGCCCGCCGACGACGCGGCCAGCGCCGCGGCGTCGGGCACCGGCAGGGTCAGCGTGACGTGGAAGGTGCTGCCTACCCCGGCGACGCTGTGGAAGCCGATTCTGCCGCCCATCGCCTCGGTCAGCGCCTTGGAGATGGCGAGGCCGAGGCCGGTGCCGCCGTACTTGCGGGCCACCGTGCGGTCCACCTGGGAGAATTTCTCGAACAGCAGCGCCTGCTTGTCCGGCGCGATGCCGATGCCGCTGTCGGCGACGACGAAGTTCAGCGTCACTGTGCCGATAGCCGCGTCCAGGCGCAGCACCGACAGCGCGACCCCGCCCCGCGGGGTGAACTTCACCGCGTTGGACAGCAGGTTCAGCAGGATCTGCCGCAGCCGCACCGCGTCGCCGGTGACGCACGCCGGCAGGTCGGGGGCGAGGTCCAGGCGCAGGTCCAGCCCCTTCTCGCGCGCGTCGGGCTGCACCAGGGCCACCACCTGCTCCACCGCCTCGCGCAGGTCGAAGGGCGCCGAATCGACGCGGACCTTGCCAGCCTCGATCTTCGAGAAATCCAGCACGTCGTTGATAATCGCCAGCAGCGACCGGCTCGCCTGACGGAGCTGGCGGGCGTAGTGGCGCTGGTCGGCGGTGGTCGCCAGATCCTCCAGGAAGGTGGCGTAGCCGATGATGCCGTTCATCGGCGTGCGGATCTCGTGGCTCATGGCGGCCAGGAAGTCGGACTTGGCGCGCGCCCCGGCCTCCGCCTGTTCCTTGGCCTCGGCCAGCGAGGCGACGAGGCGGCGGTGCTCGGTCACGTCGCGCGACGTGCCCAGCAGCCGCACCACCCGGCCGTCCACGCCGGACAGCGGCACCAGCACCGTGTCCCAGGTGCGCGTGCTGCCGCCCAGATCCGCGGTAATCTCGAACCGGACCGTCTCGCCCACCGCGACGCAGCGGCGATAGTGTTCGATGCAGGTTGCCGCCACGTCGGGCGGCAGCACCTCGTCCGGCCGCCGGCCGGTGCCGGCGCCGTTGGCGATGCCGAGCCAGCGCTCGGTGGCGGGGTTGAAGGACTGGAAGGTGAAGCCGCCGTCCGCCACGTCGACGACGAACAGGCTGTCGGTCGCCTCGTGGAACAGCGCGCGGTAGTGCGCCTCGCTCAGCGTCAGCGCCGCCTCGGCGGCGTGCCGCCGCTCCTCCAGGCGCAGCAGCGTGCCCAGGAAGGCGGTGCCCACGCTGTTGGCGACCAGCAGCGGCAGCGCCAGCGTGCCGACCACCGCGGCGCCGCGCTCGACCCCCATGACCGGAACCACCACCGCAAGGCTGGCGCTGGTGGTGAACAGGCCGAGCGCCGCCAGCCGGAGCGTGTCCAGCGGCCAGCCGCGCCGACGCGCCAGCGCCGCGTAGCCCAGCGCCGTCGCCGTCACCGCCGCCAGCGCCAGCAGCCCCGCCGGGGCGCCGCTGCCGCCGAGGAACAGCCGGTAGCCGCCGGCCATGGCGCCGGCGATCAACGCCGCCACCGGCCCGCCGTACAGCGCCGCCAGCGCCAGCATGGTGGAGCGCGCGTCGAGGATCACGCCGGGCATCACCGTGACCGCCTGGATCATGGCGAACACCGCACCGGCGCCGAAGAAGACGCCCAGGACGATCTCCTGCGCACGCGGATTGCGCCGCACGGCACCCAGCCGGCCGCGCACCACGCCATAGCCGACGACGATGATGGCGAACAGGCCGATGTGCTGAAGGATACCGAGGACGGCGTGTGCAGTGTCGCCTGCCATGAACCAAGTCCGTCAGAGGCGTGGATTAGCGCAAAACCATACACGCATCCGGGACGGATGTCCGTGGATTCGGTGGTTGCGCGCCGCGCCGATTGCCCCCACCCTTCCCCCCGTCATCACAAGCGGAGACGGTGCATGGAGCGGGTGGAGTGCGTGGTCGTCGGAGCCGGGGTGGTCGGGCTGGCGGTGGCCCGCCGGCTGGCGCTGGCCGGGCGTGAGGTGATCGTGCTGGAGGCCGAGGACGCCATCGGCACCGCCACCAGCTCGCGCAACTCCGAGGTCATCCACGCCGGCATCTACTACCCCACCGGCACGCTGCGGGCGCGGCTGTGCGTCGCCGGGCGGGACGCGCTGTACGCCTACTGCGCCTCGCACGGCGTCGAGCACAAGCGCATCGGCAAGCTGATCGTCGCCACCGACGAGGGCCAGCTGGCCAGGTTCGAGGCGATCCGCAAGCAGGCCGCGCTGAACGGCGTCGACGATCTGCGCCTGCTGAGCGCCGCCGAGGCCATCGCGCTCGAGCCCAACCTGCACTGCGTGGCGGCGGTGCTGTCGCCGTCCACCGGCATCATCGACAGCCACGGCCTGATGCTGGCGCTGCGCGGCGAGGCGGAGGAGCACGGCGCCATGCTGGCCTTCAAGAGCCCGCTGGTGGCCGGCCGCCTGACCGATTCCGGCATCGAAATCGAGGCCGGCGGGGCCGAGCCCATGCGCATCGCCTGCGACGTGCTGGTCAACTGCGCCGGCCTGGGCGCCTGGGACGCCGCCCGCGCGCTGGAGGGTTTCCCGGCCGGGCACGTGCCGCCGCGGTTCCTCGCCAAGGGCAACTACTACGCGCTGGCGCACGGGCGCTCGCCGTTCTCGCGGCTGGTCTACCCGATGCCGATCGAGGGCGGCCTGGGCGTGCACATCACGCTGGACCTCGCCGGGCAGGCGCGCTTCGGCCCGGATGTGGAGTGGGTGGATCGCGTCGAGTACAGCGTCGATCCGGCGCGCGCCGACTCCTTCTACGCCTCGGTGCGCCGCTACTGGCCGGAGCTGCCGGACGGCGCACTGGTGCCGGCCTATTGCGGCATCCGCCCGAAGCTGACCGGCCCCGGCCAGCCGCAGGCGGACTTCCTGATCCAGGGGCCGGAGACGCACGGGGTGCCGGGGCTGGTCCATCTGTTCGGCATCGAGTCGCCGGGCCTGACCTCCTGCCTCGCCATCGCCGACCATGTGGCGGAGCTGTTGGGATAAGCAGGGACACAAGATTCACACGGATTTTGGGGATTTGAACACGGATTACACGGATTTTTTTGATGCTTGCAGCGCATCGGCTTTCCCGCAAGCCGATGCTGCGCACGAATAAAAAAATCCGTGTAATCCGTGCCTAAATCCGTGCAATCCGTGTGAATCCTGTGTCTCCCACGGCACAACGCGCCAAACCGGCGAGGACCGCCAAAGCCTTGACCGAAAGATAGGCTTCCCCACTTATTGTTCAGGCCAGCGCCGACGACCTCGGGCTGCGCCACCCGTCGGGCGCCGGAAACGGGCCCTTTGCAGCAACTCGCTCAGTCCCGAGGAGGATGCGCCATGTCGACACGTCTTTCGCTTTTCAACAGCCCGCTTCTGCTCGGCTTCGACCAGTTCGAGCGCACGCTGGACCGCATCGCCAAAAGCTCGGCCGAGGGCTACCCGCCCTACAACATCGAGCAGACCGGCGACGACGGCCTGCGGATCACGCTCGCGGTGGCCGGTTTCTCAGCCGAAGATCTGTCGGTGCAGATCGAGGACAACCAGCTCGTCATCCGCGGACGCCAGCAGGACGACAAAAGCCGGATCTATCTGCACCGCGGCATCGCCGCCCGCCAGTTCCAGCGCAGCTTCGTGCTGGCCGAGGGGATCGAGGTGATCGGCGCGTCGCTGGACAACGGCCTTCTGAACATCGACCTGACGCGGCCGATGCCCGAGCCCAAGGTGCGCACCATCAAGATCGAGCAGCCCAAGCCCGACGACGGCGGCACCGCCCGCACCATCGACGTGGCGCCCGACCGCTCCGACGCCTGACGCAGCACCGCTCTCTTTTTGAAGCCCGCTCTTTAAAGAAAGTGCCGACATGAACACCTCCCCCGCCATCGTGCGCCACCTGTCCGCCGAGGATTTCGCGGCCTTCGGCGTCGATCATCTGGCCTACGTCAAGCCGGTCCTCGTCAACGGGGTCGCCGCCTTCGCCATCCACGCCGCCGACGGCACGCCGCTGACCGTGCTGCCCGACCGCGACGTGGCCTCCGCCGCCGTCCGCCAGAACGACCTGGAGCCGGTGAGCGTCCACTGACGCTCACCGGTACGCCACCCCGGCGGTATTCCGGCTTGTGTCGGGCGCGCCGCCCGGTATTGTAAGGAAAGCTGGCGGCAGGACCACTCGGCCTGGTTCGCGTTTTCAGGAGAGAGTCCGTGAGCGGCGGTCAACAGGCGGAGAGCGACGACGCACGGCGCAAGGCCTGGGATGACGAGGCACGCGACGCCCTGCACATCCTTCCCCTGTCCATGATTCCACTCGAGACGCCGGGGTTGCAGCACGCGCGCCTGATCAAGAACGTGCGCCTGGAAACCGTCATCGAGATCTTCAACGACGCCCAGACCGGCAGCGGTCAGGTAAAGCCGCGCGACATTCCTGTCTATTTCGAATCCTACAAGGAGGAGGTCGAGCGCGACCTGCCGAAGATCGAGAAGATCGCGCAGGCCGCCAGCTTCGACGTCTACACCTCGCGCATCGAGTTGCGCCGGCTGAACATCGACATCAGCCACCACGAGGCGCTGACCCTGTCGGACAAGAAGAAGGTCGAACTGACGCAGTACATGACCGTCTTCACCCGCCCGCTGATGGAGTTCGTCTACGGGTCGGAGAATGTGGAGATCGACAGCGTCGACCAGCTCATCAAGATGTTCGCCTCGCCCAACCGCGAGGAGGCGCTGCGCAATCTGCGCATGATGGCCGACCGGCTGGACATCGGGCTGATGGACATCCCGAATTTCCTGGAGGACTACGGCGACATCTTCCTGTCGCTGGCCTATTTCAAGAAATGCCTGGACGATCTCGTCCCCGAGATCCAGCGCTTCCTGTCCTGGATGGCCGAGATCCGCTCCTCCACCGAGGTCAAGCGCGACGCCCGGCAGGTGAAGATGCTGGACGACATCAGCCGCGACCTGACCGACATCTCGACCTCGATCACCGGCCGGTTCGAGAGCTTCGACAACCGGTCCCGCGATTTCTGGCGCGACATCAACGCCGAGACCTTCCGCTCGATCCGCGAACTGATCACCGCGCACCACGTGACCATCGGCGGCGTGCTGTGCGGTCTGGCGGTGAAGATGGACCTGTGGAAGGCCCGCTTCGCCCGCGGCGGCGGCGGCCCCAACCGCCGCCTGGAGTTCATCAAGTCCGAGATCCTGCCGGGCATGGCCCGCATCAAGAGCCTGGAACAGTCGGCGGCGAGCCACGCGCAGCATTGAGGCCGGTCCCTCCTTCCGTTTCCGCGACGCCCTGCCGCACGACGGCTTGACCGCCATCAACCCGACGCCCGCCGGATACGGCCACGATTCGGCTGCATCGTGCGTACCCACTCCAATGCCGGGGACTCCCGCCGTGGGGGCCGGAGCTGTGCGCTCCGGTCCCCGCGATTCTTTTCGGCAGACGCCGGGAAGCGCTTTGTATATCCCGCGGATATCCCATATCATCGTCATGGACGGGATGGAGGACGGCATGCAGGTTCAACTCGCCCGCTGGGGCAACAGCCTCGGCGTTCGCATTCCCAAGGACATCGCCTGCCGCGTCGGCCTCGCGGAGGGCGCTCGCGTGGACATCGAGGCGGAAGGCGACCGGATCATCATCTCCGTAAGCCGCCCGCACTACACACTCGACGAACTGCTGGAGGGCATCACCCCCGAGGAGATGCGCGCGGCGTTCGATTGGGGTCCCGACGCCGGCCGCGAGGCCGTGGGCGAATGAGCTATGAGCCTGATGCCGGCGACCTGATCTGGACCGATTTCGATCCGCGCGTCGGGCGCGAACAGAGCGGACGCCGGCTGGCGCTGGTGGTGTCACCGGCAGCGTTCTGGCGCGTCTCCGGCTTCGCCATCGTCTGCCCGATCACCACCCGCGTGCGCCCCTTCCCCACCAGCGCCGTGCTGCCCGACGGCCTGCCGCTTTCCGGCGAGGTGCTGACCAGCCACGTGCGCAGCATCGACACGCTGGCCCGCCCCATCGCTTACGCCGGCAGCGCCGTGCCGCCGGCCACGCTGGCCGAGGTACGGGCGAAGCTGGCCGCGCTGATGGGGATGTGACGCCCCCTTCACCACGGGAGCGCTTTGCGTCACACTGGCGTTGTGGACGTGGAGGAGAACGCGGCATGGCCAACGCGGCGCAACGGATCGACCCCGTGACCCTGGAGGAATTCCAGGCCATGCGCTTCGGCGACCGCAAGGCCGAGCTGATCGACGGCGTGATCGTGGTGGCGCAGGCGTTTCCAACGTCGCGGCATGGGCAGATCGCCGCCACCATCGGCGCGCACCTGTTCAACGCCATCCGCGCCGGCAAGCTACCCTGCCGCACGGAAACCGGCACCGGCGTGGAGATCCGCCTGGACCGCGACTACAATCTCGGTCCGGACGTGCTGGTCCGTTGCGGCAGCGACCGCAACACGCCGGGCGCCCCGGCGCTGGTGGTGGAGGTGCTGTCGCCGTCCAACAGCGCCACCGAAATGATGAAGAAGCTGCACGCCTATCAGGCGGTGGACAGCCTCACCGACATCCTGCTGGTCGAGCAGGACGCCTACGCGGTCGAGCACTGGACCCGCACCGTCAACGGCGCCTGGACTCTGGCGCCGCATTTGAGCGGCCCCACCGCGGTGCTGGTGTTGCCACGGTTCGGCGCGGAGTGGCGGCTGGAGGAACTGTACGGGGACGCCTGACTGGAACGCCCCTCCCCGCCCGCTGTTGCCTGCCTGTTACCCCACAACCGGCAGGAAAGGACGGAACCCATGGCGACGGACACGGGATGGTTCTCCGGGCGCAGCTTGGCCGCGTTTGCCGGGGGTGCGGTGGTGGCCCTCATCGCCAGCCGGGTCCTGCCACCGATCCTGGCCCAGGCGGCGGGCTCGGCGCAGGCCGCCGCCGGGCGCGATCCGTTCGACGCGCTGGCCGAGGATCACCGGGCCATCCTCTCGCTGCTCGACGCGCTGGAGCGCAGCCCGGACAACGCTCCCTTCAACCGCACGCAACTGCTGCTCCGCCTGAAGCGCCGGCTGGCCGCGCATGCGCTGGCCGAGGAAGACGTGGTCTATCCGCTGCTGTTCGACCGGGCGCGGGCGACCGAGGACACCCGGCACCTCTACGACGAGCACGCCGACATGAAGGTGCGACTGTTCGCGCTGGAGCAGACGCCGAAGGACGATCAACGCTGGAACGGCCTCGTCCGGGAATTGAAGACCCTGATCGAAGGCCACATCCGCCAGGAGGAAGAGGTCGATTTTCCGAAACTGCGCGAGCGCCTGGACAAGAAGGACACCGTCCTGGTGTCCGGCACCATTCAGCGCGAAAAAGCGCTGATCCTCTAAAGCGTATTTCCCTTCATCTTGAAGCCCCTCTCCCCTCGCGGGAGAGGGGTTTGGGGAGAGGGGGCATGCCGCACGGCAGTGCGGTGAAAAGCGACTGGCCGGCGCTGCCGGCGCCACCCTCTCCCCAACCATCGGCGCTTGCACGCGCCGATCCCGTAGAGGGAGAGGGGCTTTAAGTCTCTACGCCGCCAGATTCCGCAGCACGAAGTTCAGCACCCCGCCGTTGCGGTAGTACTCGACCTCGTCCAGCGTATCGATGCGCAGCAGCAGCTTGTGCTCCTCCTTGCGCCCATCGGCCCGCGTGACGGTCAGCGTCACGTCCTTGCGGGGCCGCAGATCCTGCTCGATGCCGACCACGTCGAAGGCTTCCGAGCCGTCCAGCTTCAAATCGTTCCGCGTCAACCCGTCCTTGAACTGTAGGGGGAGGATGCCCATCCCCACCAGATTCGAGCGGTGGATGCGTTCGAAGCTCTCGGCGATCACAGCCTTGATGCCCAAGAGCTTGGTGCCCTTGGCCGCCCAGTCGCGCGACGAGCCCGTGCCGTACTCCTTGCCGGCGATCACCACCAGCGGCACGCCCTCCTGGGCGTAGCGCATGGCCGCGGTGTAGATCGGCATGCGCTCGCCGGACGGCATGTGCCTGGTCTCGCCGCCCTCGACGCCCGGCACCAGTTCGTTCTTGATGCGGATGTTGGCGAAGGTGCCGCGCATCATCACCTCGTGGTTGCCGCGCCGGGCGCCGTACGAGTTGAAGTCCTGCGGGCGCACTTGGTAGCTCAGCAAATACTCGCCGGCCGGACTGGTCTTCTTGATCGAGCCGGCGGGCGAGATGTGGTCGGTGGTGATGGAATCGCCCAGCACCGCCAGCGCCCGCGCCCCGTGCACGTCCGACACCGCCCCCGGCGTGCGCGGCATGTCCTGGAAGAAGGGCGGCAGCTTCACGTAGGTCGAGGCTTCCTGCCACTTGTAGGTCTGCCCCTCGGCGGTGGCGATGGCCTGCCACTCCGGCGGCCCCTTGAACACGTCGCCGTAGCGGGCGCGGAACATCTCCGGCGACAGGGAGGCGTTGATGGCGTCGTTCACCTCGCGGGCGCTCGGCCAGATGTCCTTCAGGTAGACCGGCTGGCCGTCCTTGCCGGTGCCCAGCGGGTCCTTGCTCAAGTCGATGCGCATGTTGCCGGCCAGCGCGTAGGCGACGCACAGCGGCGGGCTGGCGAGGTAGTTGGCGCGGGTGTGCGGGTTGACACGACCCTCGAAGTTGCGGTTGCCGGACAGCACGGCGGCGACCACCAGATTGCCTTCCTCCACCGCCGCGGCGATGGGGTCGGGCAGCGGGCCGGAGTTGCCGATGCAGGTCGTGCAGCCGTAGCCGACGATGTTGAAGCCCAACTGGTCCAGGTACGGTTGCAAGCCGGCCTTCGCCAGATAGTCGGTGACCACCTGCGAGCCCGGCGCCAGCGAGGTCTTCACCCACGGTTTCTGGGTCAGCCCCTTCTCCACCGCCTTGCGGGCGACGAGCCCGGCGGCGATCAGCACCGCCGGGTTGGAGGTGTTGGTGCACGACGTGATCGAGGCGATGACCACCGCCCCCTGCTCCAGTTCGTGATCGGCGCCCTGCACCTTGACCGTGCGGGCCGGTTCCTCGGCCTTGAACGCCTCCACCAGATCCTTGCCGAAGGACTGCGCCGCCGCGGACAGCGCCACGCGGTCCTGCGGGCGCTTCGGGCCGGCCAGCGATGGCTCGACGGTGCTGAGGTCCAACTCCAGCGTGTCGGTAAACACCGGGTCGGGCGAGCCCGCCTCGCGCCACATGCCCTGCGCCTTGGCGTAGGCCTCGACCAGGGCGATGCGGTCGGCGTCGCGGCCGGTGAACTTCAGGAAGTTGATGGTCTCGGCATCCACAGGGAAGATGCCGCAGGTGGCGCCGTACTCCGGGGCCATGTTGCCGATGGTGGCGCGGTCGGCCAGCGTCAACCCGTCCAGGCCCGGCCCGTAGAACTCGACGAACTTGCCGACCACCCCCTTCGACCGCAGCATCTGGGTGACGGTCAGCACCAGATCGGTGGCGGTCGAGCCCTCCTTCAGCGTGCCGGTCATCTTGAAGCCGACCACCTCGGGGATCAGCATGGAGATGGGCTGGCCGAGCATGGCCGCCTCCGCCTCGATGCCCCCGACACCCCAGCCCAGCACGCCCAGGCCGTTGACCATGGTGGTGTGGCTGTCGGTGCCGACCAGCGTGTCTGGATAGGCGACCAGCGTGCCGGCCGGGTCGGTGTCGGTCCACACCGTCTGCGCCAGGTACTCCAGATTGACCTGATGGCAGATGCCGGTGCCCGGCGGCACCACGCGGAAATTGTCGAACGCCTTCCCGCCCCAGCGCAGGAAGGCGTAACGCTCGCCGTTGCGCTCGAACTCCAGATGGACGTTCTTGCCGAAGGCGTCCCTGGTGCCGAAGAAGTCCACCATCACCGAGTGGTCGATGACCAGATCCACCGGCACCAGCGGGTTGATCTTCTTGGGATCGCCGCCCAGGTCGGCCATCGCCTCGCGCATGGCGGCGAGGTCGCAGACCGCCGGCACGCCGGTGAAGTCCTGCATCAGCACGCGGGCCGGGCGGTAGGCGATCTCGCGATCCGAGCGCTTGTCCTTCAGCCATTGGGCGACGGCCTTCACGTCGTCCACGCTGACCGAGCGGCCGTCCTCGAAGCGCAGCAGATTCTCCAGCAGCACCTTCATGGAGTACGGCAGGCGGGACAGATCGCCCAAGCCCGCCTCCTCGGCGGCCTTGATGCTGTAATAGCCGTAGCTCTTGCCGCCCACGGTCAGGGTGCGGCGGGTCTTGAGCTGGTCATGTCCGGTGAAGGTGGTCACGGGGCGGCCTCCGCTGCTGACGTCGAACGAACGGTCTTTTTGAGGATATAGAGTGCTGGTCCTGCACCGGTATAAGGCGGAAGGCAGAGATTCGATCCTCAAGCGGGCGGAAATCGTGCGTTTCGGGTGCGTTTCCCCTATCGTCGCGCCCACGCTTTGCGATTCCTGCTTCGGGAGACACCCACGATGTTCGAGAGCACCTGCGATCTCTACGACCGCTTCGAAGCCACCGCCCGCGTCGCCGACCCGGTGTTCCGCGATTTCGGCCGGCGCCACCGCTTCTCCGGCGAGGTGGTGACCGTGAAGTGCTTCGAGGACAATTCGCAGGTGAAGGAGATCCTCGCCACGCCGGGCAAGGGCAAGGTGCTGGTGGTGGACGGCGGCGGCAGCCTGCGCGCGGCGCTGATGGGCGACCTGATCGCCAAGTCGGCGGTGAAGAACGAATGGGAAGGGGTGGTCATCCACGGCTGCGTGCGCGACACCGGCGTGCTGCTCACCCTCGACCTCGGCATCAAGGCGCTGGCGGCGATCCCGCGCAAGACCGTGCGCAACGGCGAGGGCCAGACCGGTCTGCCGATCAGCTTCGCCGGCATCCGCGTCAGCCCCGGCGACCGCCTGTTCGCCGACGAGGACGGCGTGCTGGTGCTGGACGCCGGTGCCCTGGACACGTCCGGCGCAGCCTGAAGCCCAACGAGTCGCCTATTGCTTGCCGCAGTGCGGGCACGGGGATATAACACCTCGCCGTTCTGGGTACTGTCATCCCCGGACGCGCCTGTGTGAACAGGTTCCAAGGTAGGGGCGATGTCCGAATTCGTCGACGGGTCCATGCGAGGCAGAGGCCGAAGCAATGGCCGAAACGATTCCGCCGCCCCCACCCCCTCCGCACGAACACAAAGATGGATGCGGCCACACGCCGCAAATCCACGAGAAGCCCATCGGAATGGGTCGGAATGGTCAGCCTAAGAACAAGAAACGCACGTCGATCAACAACCCGCAACGAGAGGACCTAGCCGTGCTTGAAGCTTACCGCCAGCATGTGGCTGAGCGTGCTGCGCTCGGAATTCCGCCCCTTCCGCTGACCGCCAAGCAGACCGAGGAACTGGTCGCCCTGCTGAAGTCCCCGCCCAAGGGCGAGGAGGCTTTCCTGGTCGACCTCATCACCCACCGCGTCCCCGCCGGCGTGGATGACGCCGCCAAGGTCAAGGCCGCGTTCCTGGCCAAGGTCGCCGCGGGTGAGGAAGCGTGCGCGCTGATCTCCAAGGTCAAGGCGACGGAACTGCTGGGCACCATGCTCGGTGGCTTCAACATCAAGCCGCTGATCGGGCTGCTGGGCGACGCCGAGTGCGGCGCCGCGGCCGCCGCCGGCCTGAAGACCACGCTGTTGATGTTCGACTACTTCCACGACGTCAAGGCGCTGGCCGACGCGGGCAACGCCAACGCCAAGGGCGTCATCCAGTCCTGGGCCGACGCGGAGTGGTTCACCTCGCGCCCCGAGGTCCCGGCCAGCCTGACGCTGACCATCTTCAAGGTGACCGGCGAGACCAACACCGACGACCTGTCGCCGGCCCCCGACGCGTGGTCGCGCCCGGACATCCCGCTGCACGCCCTGGCGATGCTGAAGAACGCCCGCCCCGGCATCGAGCCGGAAGAGCCGGGCACCCGCGGCCCGGTCAAGCACCTCGAAGCCCTCAAGGCCAAGGGCAACCTTGTCGCCTACGTCGGCGACGTGGTGGGCACCGGCTCGTCGCGCAAGTCGGCGACCAATTCGGTCCTGTGGTTCACCGGCGAGGACATCCCCTTCGTCCCCAACAAGCGCTTCGGCGGCGTCTGCCTGGGCTCGAAGATCGCGCCGATCTTCTACAACACCATGGAAGACGCGGGCGCGCTGCCCATCGAGCTGGACGTCTCCAAGATGGAGATGGGCGATGTGGTCGAGCTGCGCCCCTATGAGGGCAAGGCCCTGAAGAACGGCGAAGTCATCGCCGAGTTCACCGTGAAGTCCGACGTGATCTTCGACGAAGTGCGCGCCGGCGGCCGCATTCCGCTGATCATCGGCCGCGGCCTGACCGCCCGCGCCCGCGAGGCGCTGGGCCTGGCCCCGTCCACCCTGTTCCGCCTGCCGACCTCGCCGTCGGACAGCGGCAAGGGCTTCACGCTGGCGCAGAAGATGGTCGGCCGCGCCTGCGGCCTGCCCGAGGGCAAGGGCATCCGCCCCGGCACCTACTGCGAGCCGAAGATGACCACCGTGGGGTCGCAGGACACCACCGGCCCGATGACCCGCGACGAGCTGAAGGATCTGGCCTGCCTGGGCTTCTCGGCCGACCTCGTCATGCAGTCGTTCTGCCACACCGCCGCCTATCCGAAGCTGGTGGACGTGAAGACGCACCAGGAGTTGCCGTCGTTCATCTCGACCCGCGGCGGCGTCGCGCTGCGCCCCGGTGACGGCGTCATCCACTCCTGGCTGAACCGCCTGCTGCTGCCGGACACCGTCGGCACCGGCGGCGACAGCCACACGCGCTTCCCCATCGGCATCTCGTTCCCGGCCGGCTCGGGTCTGGTGGCCTTCGCCGCCGCGACCGGCGTCATGCCGCTGGACATGCCGGAGAGCGTGCTGGTGCGCTTCAAGGGCAAGATGCAGCCGGGCGTCACGCTGCGTGACCTCGTCAACGCCATCCCGCTCTACGCCATCCGCCAGGGTCTGCTGACGGTGGAGAAGAAGGGCAAGAAGAACCTGTTCTCCGGCCGCATCCTGGAGATCGAGGGTCTGCCCGACCTGAAGGTCGAGCAGGCGTTCGAGCTGTCCGACGCCTCGGCCGAGCGTTCGGCGGCGGCGTGCACGGTGCGCCTGAACAAGGAGCCGATCATCGAGTACATGCGCTCCAACATCGCGTTGATGCGCTGGATGATCGCCAACGGCTACCAGGACGCCCGCACGCTGGGCCGCCGCATCGCGGCGATGGAGGCCTGGATCGCCAAGCCGGACCTGTTGCAGCCGGACGCGGATGCCGAGTACGCGGCGGTGATCGAGATCGATCTGGCCGACATCAAGGAGCCGATCGTCGCCTGCCCGAACGACCCGGACGACGTGAAGCTGCTGTCCGAGGTTGCCGGCGACACGATCGACGAGGTGTTCATCGGCTCGTGCATGACCAACATCGGCCACTTCCGCGCGGCCGGTAAGGTTCTGGAAGGCAAGTCCGACATCCCGACCCGCCTGTGGATCGCGCCGCCCACCAAGATGGACGCGATGATCCTCAGCGAGGAGGGCTACTACAGCGTGCTCGGCAAGTCCGGTGCGCGCATGGAGATGCCGGGCTGCTCGCTGTGCATGGGCAACCAGGCGCAGGTCCGCAAGGGCTCGACGGCGATGTCGACGTCCACCCGCAACTTCCCGAACCGCCTGGGCCTGGACACCCGCGTCTATCTCGGCTCGGCCGAGCTGGCGGCGGTGTGCGCGCTGATCGGCAAGATCCCGACCGTGGCCGAGTACATGGATCAGGTCGCGGTGGTCAACCAGAAGGCCGGCGACGTCTACCGCTACATGAACTTCGACCAGATCCCGGAGTTCGCCAACGCGTAAGCGTCGGATAGCACTGGAAACGAAGCGCCCCCGCCGGGAGATTGGCGGGGGCGTTTTTGTTTGTGCGCCGTTTTTGGACGGACATCACCCCGGAAACGCCGCCCAATGCTCGGTAATCGCCGCTTCTCCAAAGACGGCGATCTGCTATCCTGAGGTGCGTATTCTGGCGTTGATGGATCGATTTGTGGCAGAACAAGTGATAATCACCTCCAGAAAGGAGTTTGAGCACTGGCTGGCCGGCAAGCCACGCGCGTGGGCTATGGCCATCGCGGCGCGCGCAGCGTTGCGGGCACTGCCGGTTCTGGAAAGACTGGCAGAGCACCAACGCGATGCTTCTAAATCTACAACCTTGACCCTTGCCGTGTTCCGCGCCGCGCTCATCTCGTCGACTGCAGAGTTGGGGCCACCCGACGGGACGCTCTCGCGCGCTGCCTATGTCTACACTACCTACGCCGCTGCCGCCCGTGTCGCTTACGCCACCAACGATACCGACATTCATGCAGCAACCGCCGACGCTGTCGTCAGTGCCACCGCCGACGCTGCCGCCATCAGCCCCGCCGCCTTCACCGCTTCTTGGAAGGCCGTAGAAAGCGATGCATGCACGCTCACCATCGGTGAAGCCAGTGACCCGGTCATCTCCCTCCTGCGGACACCGCTCTGGCCGCAAGCAAAGACCCCAGCCTGGGCGCGCAAGTGCTGGACCGCGCTATGCGGCGATTCTGCGCTCCGCAAAGCCGGCTTCGCCCCCTGGTTCGACTGGTACGAGGGTCTGCTGCCGCTGTCCGGCACCACGCCGAGCGACCGTTTCGGCCCGCCTCTGACCCGCCGGATCGCCCTGCAACCGCAGGGGTGGTGGGATCGCGGCGCGAAGGCCGTCAACGCGGATATTGCGGCGTGGCTGGCGGAGCAGGACGCGGAGACGGCCGTACCGCCGCAGGTGCCAGCGGCCTACCGGTTCACCGAGCAGGGCGGCCGCATCGGACTGGCGCCCCAGGATGTCACGGCAACTAACCTCGCAGCCGCACAAGCGTTTCTGGACGAGTTGCGGGAACGGGCGGTCCAAGCGGCGGAGCGGTTGGAGAACGCCCGCAACGCCGTGCCCTTCTTGGAGGCCGAGGTCTCGCGGCTGCGCGATTTCCTGCCGGCCGCGGCGGCCGACCTGAACCCCTTCCTGCTGCGCTGCCGGCTCGTTTCCATCGACGCCGCGGTGGTGACTCTCCAAACCGCGGGGGCATCGCGAGAGTTGGCGGACGACCCGACCATGCAGGTGACGGGGCTCGCCCTCATCGGGCGGGAACTAATGCTGAGCTTCCCCGACCAACGCAACCGCGAGCGGGAGGAGATCGCGCGGGCCATCCCGCCGGGGCAGGAACGGCAGATCGCCAAAGCGCTGGCGGAGGTTTCCAAGGTCGCGGCGCAAGCGCCGGAGGTGGTGACCGAACAGGCCGCCGCCGCGCTCGTAACCATGAGCACCATGACGTGCGAGGCGGCGGATGGCCCAGCGGATGCCCAACGGGAGCGGATCGTCGAACAGGTGGTAGTCAACCGCAATTTCCTTTCGGAAGTGGTCCGGTTCGGCTGGGACATATGGGACCGGGTGCAGCGGGGCGCCCTTGATGGTGCCGAGGTGGTGTTGAAGCACGCCCCAATCTTCGGCTTTGCCGGGCTGGTCAGTGCGCTCACCGATCCCGTATTCGGCGTCCCCGCGTTCGGCTTCGTTGCCTTGTTCGCCGGCTACGACCAGATCGAACGCGGGCTGAAGCTTCTGGAGAGACTGATCCCTGAGCACGCTAAGGAACTGAAGAAACCAGCAAAGAAACTGAAGGCGGACGGGTAGGCGCCCCCGCGTGTTTACCCCTCGGCGCGCACTCGACAGCGAAGCGCGTAGATGCCATCTTGGACCCATGACCCAGGCCCAGCGCATCCCCGACGACAACGACATCGAGTTGGAACAGCTTCGCGCGGCTGTCGAGGAAGCGCGCGCCGCAGCCAAGCGCGGCGACGTGGTCCCCCATGAGCGCATGCGCGAGTGGCTGCTGGATCTCGCGCAGGGGAAGATGACGGACCCACCTCTGCCGTGAAGGTCATATGGACCACGCCGGCCGTTCGAGACGTGCAGTCGCACGTCACTTATCTTGCCGAAGTGAATCCGTTGGCGGCGCGCGAACTCGGTATCACGCTGTTCACGACCGGCGACAGCCTTTGCGCCCTTCCGCTTCGTGGTCGGCGCGGCCGAATCCCAGGAACCCGAGAACTTCTCGCAGCGACACCGTACGTGATCGTCTATGAAGTCGGCGAAGACGCTGTGACAATCCTTCGCGTTTGGCACGGAAAGCTGTTGGCATAGTCATGCACGCCACCGGCGGGTGCTCCGACGCCGTGCGCGAGCGGATCGAACGCAAGGCGGCTCCGAAGGCCGAGTGAGGCCCGATCTTGACGCAGTCGCACACCCTCTTTAGGATATCAGTCCTGCGAACACCCGAATTGCGTCCGCTCGGTGGCCGAATGCAACGCCTCCGTGAAAGGCGTCGCACAGCGTTGCATCGTGTTGCATCCGCCCCGGAGACGTCCTTCGCCTTCGAAGAAGGTGCTACACGGCCGCGCACGAACGACCGGCCGTAAGCTCTTGGGATGACACGGACATTGGCTGATCCCCGCCATTGTGCATTCGCCGGGGTGTGCACAACGGCGCACAGTGGCGGCGCGGCTCGCCGGGGCTGCGCGCCGCATCAGGCCTGACGGGCGTCCGCCATCAGCAGGTCCCGCAGCTTGGACAGGACGTCCACGATCAAGCGCGCGTCGGCCTCGTTGTCGTTGGCGGGCAGAACCGGGCTCATCAGGGGGAAGGACGAGAGGTCGGAGAGGGCGGCGTCCATGGCAAGCTCCCGAGGGCTGGTTGATGCATTACATTTTAGCCAATTGCCGCTCATCCGGCTGTGATGGGCATCACTCCGCCAAATTTTTTCCGATATGCGGCAACACGCCCGCCGGGGAGAGTCATCCGGGCCTGTCCAGCGCCGTCCAGAAAGGCTACCGTGGCGGCAAGCAAAAAACGGGATGGAAACGCACATGACCGGCGAGCACTACGACACCCTGGAAACCCGCGATCCGCAGGCGCGCGAGGCGGCGCTGATGGCGGCGCTGCCCGGCCATGTGGCGCATGCCAAGGCCAACGCGCCGGCCTACGCCCGGCTGCTGGCCGACATCGGCCCGCACAGCATCGCCAGCCGCGCGGCGCTCGCCTCGCTGCCGGTGACGCGCAAGTCCGACCTGACCGAGATGCAGGCGGGCGAGCCTCCGTTCGGCGGGCTGACCGGCGTGGCCGTCGCCGATCTGGCGCGCATCTACTGCTCGCCGGGGCCGATCTTCGACCCGGAGGGCCAGGGGCCGGACCACTACCGCACCGCCCGCGCGCTGTACGCCAGCGGCGTGCGCAAGGGGCAGATCGTCCACAACTGCTTCGCCTACCACTTCACCCCAGCCGGCCGCATGTTCGAGGCCGGCGCCCACGCCATCGGCTGCCCGGTCTTCCCGGCCGGCACCGGCAACACTGAGCAGCAGGTGCAGGTCATCGCCCACCTGAAGCCGGCCGCCTACGTCGGCACGCCCGACTATCTGAAGATCATCCTGGAGAAGGCGGACGAGTTGGGCGTCGCCCTGCCCTCGCTGAGGCTTGGCCACGTGACCGGCGGCGCCTTCCTGCCGGCGCAGCGCGCGCTGTACGCCGAGCGCGGCATCCAGGTGTTCCAGAGCTACGGCATCGCCGATCTCGGCCTGATCGCCTACGAGACCTCCGCCCGCGAGGGGCTGGTGGTGGCCGAGGAGGTGATCCTGGAGATCGTCCGCCCCGGCACCGGCGACCCCGTCCCCGCCGGCGAGGTCGGCGAGGTGGTGATCACCGTGCCGAACGCCGCCTACCCGCTGACCCGCTTCGCCACCGGCGATCTGTCGGCGGTGCTGCCGGGGGTGAGCCCGTGCGGGCGCACCAACACGCGCATCAAAGGCTGGATGGGCCGCGCCGACCAGACCACCAAGGTCAAGGGCATGTTCGTCCACCCCCGCCAGATCGCCGAGGTGCTGACGCGCCACCCCGACGTGCTGCGCGCCCGGCTGGTGGTGGACCGGCAGGGCGACACCGACGTGATGGTGCTGAAGATCGAGGCGGTGCCGGAAGAGGGGCTGGAGTCGGCCGTCGCCGACAGCCTCGCCGCCGTGACCAAGCTGAAGGGCCGCGTCGAGCTGGAGCCGCCCGGCAGCCTGCCCAACGACGGCAAGGTCATCGACGACGTTCGGAAATACGACTGAGGGGGGAGTACCAAGTCTTCACGTGGAAAATGGTGGCCAGAAACTCACGCCGGCTTCATCGCCACGAAGCGGTAATAGCGCAGGCCATGGCCGAGCACCCTCAGGCGCGCCCACCACAGTTGCAGCTCGCGCGCCAGCCCGGCCAGCAGGCCCTTGTCCACCGCAGCGCTTTGCAGCGCCTCGGCCAGCCAGCGGACGCGTTCGACGATCAGGCGGCGCAGCGTCGGGGTCAGGTCCTCGACGATGCGCACGTCCATGTTCCGCTGCGTCAACTCGTCCTTCATGCGCTGGGCGGTCCAGGGGTACAGCTCCAGCGGCTCGGTGTCCTTCCAGGCGTTCCAGCTGTCCCTGGAGCCGGGCGCCCCGTCGATCACATAGTCCATCAGCAGCACCGAGCCCTTGGGCTTCACGCAATCGCAGAGGTGGTCGAGGTAGGGTTCCTTGTCGCGGACGCGGTGGACGATGCGGTCGGCAAGCACGAGGTCGTAGCTGCCGGCGGGGCTGAAGGCCTCCGGGTCGTAGGGCATCACCGGCGCCTTGCGGTCGAGGTCGAGCGCCTGCGAGCGGCGCATGCCCAGCCGCGCCAGCAGCGGCGACGGCTCCAGCGCCGTCACCCAGGTGTCGTAGGCCGAGACGATGGCCCGCGCCGCCCCGCCCAGCCCGCCCGAGCAGTCCAGCACGCTCTTGGCCGGGGTGAGGCCGAAGGAGCGCACCGCATCGACCATGAACGCCCCGTTCCCCGGCCCGACGAAGTCCTCGCCCCACAGCATCTGCGCGCCGCGCGCCTGCTCGACCGACCACACCGGCTTGCCGCGGCGGTCGATGTCCAGCCCTTCCAGGCCGCGCGCTTCCGGGTCGTCGTCCGGCACCGCGGCGGAAACTGGAGTGTCGGTGGGGGCGTCGGTGGGGGCGTCGGTGGGGGTATCGGCGGGGTGCAGCGGGTCCGCGGTGACCGCGGCGGTGTCCATGCGGCGCACGTCGGGCTTGGCGGTCCAGCGCGACGCCCGCAGCGCCTTGGCCTCGTTGCGCAGGCTCGCGAGGTCATAGCCTTCCCACCAAGCTTCCAGCTTGGCCCGCCAATCCGGGTCCAACCAGCGCTGGATGTCTTGTGGTTCCACCAGCCCTCTCCGTCAGCTCCCACCGGGACAAGGCGCCGCCACAATCATCGGCCGCGCTTCGGAAAACATCGCAAAGCAAAAATCGGAAAGTTGCTTTAGGGTAAATGCAATGTACGTTGCATATCCGAAATAAAGTGGTAGACCCTGCCAAGCCAACGGTCAATATTCATTGTTTTAGGCATAATTTTCGGGAATTTGCCCGGCCCCGGAAACGTTCGGCCGAAGCGCCGCGTTGCGGCACCGTGCCGCACTGCCTATAGTCCTCGGGACTCGAACGGAGGCGCCTCGTGCCGAACAAGACCGGCAATCCCTGGACGATCCTGTGCACCAAGCCGATCTACGAGAACCCGTGGATCCGCGTGGTCGAGCACGATGTACTCAACCCCAAGGGCAAGCCCGGCATTTACGGGATCGTGCATCTCCAGCACATCGCCACCGGCGTGATCCCCATCGACGCGGACGGCTGCACCACGCTGGTCGGCCAGTACCGCTTTCCCTTGAAGCAATACAGCTGGGAGATCCCGGAAGGCGGGGGCAAGCCCGGTGTGCCGCCGCTGGAATCGGCGCAGCGCGAACTGGCCGAGGAAACCGGCCTGATCGCCCGCGAATGGCTCCCGCTGCTCACCCTCCACCTGTCGAACAGCATCACCGACGAGGTGGCGCACACCTTCCTCGCCTGGGATCTGGAACAGGGCATGGCCGAGCCGGAAGACACGGAGGAGCTTCAGCTCCGCCGTGTGCCTTTCCGCGAGGCCTGCGACATGGCGATGCGCGGCGACATCACCGACGCCATAGCGGTCGCCAGCCTGCTGAAGGCCCGCCTGCTGGCGCAGGACGGCGCCCTGCCGGACGAGCTGGCGACGCTGATGCTGAAGTGAGCGTGGGGCGGCGTTAAGCCGAGGCTCCGCAGCACTTCTTGTACTTCTTGCCGCTGCCGCACGGGCACGGCTCGTTGCGGCCGACCTTGGGGGCGGTGCGCGGCCGCTGGCCCATGATGCCGTCCACGTAGTACCAGACGCCGTCGCGCTTGGCGAAGGTGCTGGTCTCGTGGTGGACGTAGTCCTTGCCGTCCACCTTGAAGCGGGCGACGAACTCGACCACGCCTTCCGAATCCTCCGGGCCGCCGGCCTCGGTCGAGCGCACGTCGAGGCCCAGCCACTCGCTGTTGTTGGCCCAGTCGGTGACGTGCTCGCGGTTGAAGTCGTGCCGGGTCTCGGGCAGCAGCGAGTCGTGCAGGTAGTCGACGTTCTTCGTGCTGAACGCCGAATAGCGCGAGCGCATCAGCGCCTCGGCCGTCGGTGCCGGCACGGCGCCCGACAGGTAAGGGCCGCAGCACGCCTCGAGCGTCTTGCCGGAGCCGCAGGGGCAATCGGTCATTGGTCATAGCCTCCGTCTTGAGCGGCCCTGCATAGCGCAAGCCGCCCCCAACGCCAAGACCTCACGCCACCGCCCGCTGCTCCGGGAACAGGCTCAACAGCCCGTCGCGGGTGGAGGGGCAGACGCCGCGCTCGGTGATCAGCGCGGTCACCAGCCGTGAGGGCGTCACGTCGAAGGCGAAGTTCGCCACGTCGCTGCCTTCGGGCGTCACGCGGATCGTCTCGATGCGGCCGTCCCTGGTGATGCCGGTCAGCTCGGTCACCTCGGCGCCGTGGCGCTCCTCGATGGGGATCTCCCTGACGCCGTCGGAGATGCGCCAGTCGATGGTCGGCGATGGCAGCGCCACATAGAACGGCACGCCGTTGTCGTGCGCCGCCAGCGCCTTGAGGTAGGTGCCGATCTTGTTGCAGACGTCGCCGCCGGCCGTCGTGCGGTCGGTGCCGACGATGCACAGATCCACCTGCCCGTGCTGCATCAGGTGGCCGCCGACGTTGTCGACGATCACCGTGTGCGGCACGCCGTGGCGGTTCAGCTCCCACGCGGTCAGGCTGGCGCCCTGGTTGCGCGGGCGGGTCTCGTCCACCCACACGTGCAGCGGGATGCCCTCTTCGAACGCCACATAGATCGGTGCCAGCGCCGTGCCCCAGTCCACCGTCGCCAGCCAGCCGGCGTTGCAGTGGGTCAGCACGTGCACCGGCTCGCCGGGTTTCTTGCCCTTCGCGGCTTGGCGGATCAGCGCGGCGCCGTGCTCGCCGATGGCACGGCAGATGGCGACGTCCTCGTCCGCCACCGACGCCGCCTCGGCGTAGGCGGCGAGGACGCGCTCCTCCACCGGCAGCGCGTGCAGGTGGCTGCGCATGCGCTCCAGTGCCCAGCGCAAATTGACCGCCGTCGGGCGGGTGGCGAGCAGCACGTCGCACGCCATGTCCAGTGCGGTGTCGGAAGGGTCGGCGCGCAGCGCTAGAGCCACGCCGTAGGCCGCGGTGGCGCCGATCAGCGGGGCGCCGCGCACGAGCATGGCGTGGATGGCGTGCGCCGCTTCCTCCAGGGTGGTCAGGCGGGCGACCGCGAAGTCGTGCGGCAGCTTGGTCTGATCGATGATCTCCACCGACCAGCCGTCCTTCGCCAGCCAGATCGTGCGATAGGCCGTGCCGTTCACCTTCATGGGGTCGCTCCGTTGCTCACTGGCGCCCGGCGGGGCGCATCCCAACATCAGGCCCCGACATTAGGCACCGACACGCAACGGTTCAACAGCCAGGAACACCGCCCGCGCGCGGATGTTGGAATGCCATCGCCCAGAAGGGAGCCTTCCGCAATCATGCCGCTGCGCACGTTCCGCTCCCACCCGTCGCCGCTCTATCACCTGCCCGGCACGCTGCTGGTGATGATCGCCTGTGCGCTGTCGGTGCTGGTCACCGCCGGGTTGATGGCGATGTTCGCGTGGCGGGACCGCGTCGCCTCCATGGAGCGGGCCCGCGGGGTGTCCGCCAACGTCAGCCTGCTGGTGGCCGAGCACGCCGCCCGCCTGATCCAGATCGGCGACCTGACGTTGCGCCAGACGGCCGAGTTGGCCGGTCCGCCGGACGCAGCGCTGCCGACCGACCGGGCCACGTGGCAGCGGTTGGCCGACCTCGCCGCAGCAGCGCCGCAGGTGGTGTCGATCTGGATCGGCGACGCCCAGGGCAACGCGGTGCTGACGTCGCGCACCCACCCGCCGCCGCCGATCAACGCCGCCGACCGCGCCTACTTCCAGGCCGCCAGGGCCGGCACCGGCACGCCCTATGTCGGCCGCGTCGACGCGAGCCGCGACGGCTCCGGCGAGGTGCTGGTGCTGAGTCGGCCGTTGCCGGCGCCGCCGGGCAGTTTTAGGGGCTTCGTGACGGTGACCCTGTCGCCGCACCGCTTCGCCGACATCTACCGCACCTTCGACATCGGCTACCGGACGACGGTGTCACTCCAGCGCCCGGACGGCACCGTGCTGGTGCGCGAAAGCGGCGGCGAGGGGACGGACGACGGCGAGGCGATCACCGCCCGCCGGGCGGTCGAGCGCTATGGCCTGATCGCCGAAGTATCCATTCCCCTGTCCAGTGTCCGCGCCGAATGGCTGGGGCGGCTGGGCACCTACACGGCCTATGGGTTCGGCGCGGTGCTGGTGGTGATCGGCATTGGCATGCTCGCCATGCAGCGCGCACGGCGCGAGCGCGAGGCGGAAGACGCGCTCCAGCACGCCTACGACACCCTGGAGGAGAACGTCCACCGCCGCACCAGCGAACTGGAAGACGCCAACCACCGCCTGGAAGGCGCGCTGGCCGACAAGGAGATCCTGCTGAAGGAGGTCCAGCATCGGGTGAAGAATAATTTGCAGGTCATTTGCAGCCTGTTGCGCCTGCAGGCCGCCCGTCTGGACGACCGCTCGCGCGTCGCCTTCGACGAGAGCCTGCGGCGCATCCAGTCCATGAGTCTGGTGCACGAGTTGCTCTACCGCTCGGTCGAACCGGGGCGCATCAACTTCGCAGAGTACCTGCGCCAGCTCTGCGATACTCTGGCGCGGGCCTCCGGCCCGACGCCGGTGCGGGTGACGGTGGAGGCGGAGGACTGGATTCTCGACGCCGACCGCGCCATGCCGCTGGCGCTGATCGCCAGCGAACTGGTGTCCAACGCGTTGCGCCACGCCTTCCCGGACGGGCATACCGGCAGCGTTGTGGTGAATCTGCGGCTGGGACCGGCAGGGGGCAGGACAGTCGGCATGCAGATGGAGGTGCGCGACGACGGGGTCGGCCTGCCCGCCGACCTTCCGGCGACGCCCATGGTCGGCAAACGGCGCGGCGGGCTGGGCCTCGTGCTGGTGCAGTCGCTGGCAAAGCAGGCCCACGCCGACCTGAGAATCGACCGCGACGCCGGCACCCGCTTCACCGTGGCCATTCCCGATGCCGCAGGCCCCGATACTAAAGGACGGGCGGAAGCGGCGTAGCGAACGGCGTCAGCCCCGTTCCGGGGGCTTCAGCCGCAGGTACACCATGGCCGAGGCCAGGGCGTTGGTGTAGGCGTCGTCGCCACCGCGCTCCGGCAGGTCGAGCGCCTTGACGATGGAATCCAGCCGCAAATCCAGCGCGTTCTTGCCCGGCACCTTCAGCCGGCTCTCGTAATACAGGCTCGACACCTCGATGCGCTCGTTCGGCAGCGGGATGCCGATCATCGGCTGCACATAGCGCTCGACCAGCCCGACCGTGAAGTCCAGGTAGTAGCCGACCAGCGGCCGGTTGCCGATCAGGCGCAGGAAACGGTCGAGCGCCGGCTCGGGCGGTTCGGTCGGCCAGAAGGAGACGGTGAGGCGCTGGCTCGCCAGGATGCGGTTGCCGCGGATGCGCACCGCCGCCAGCGTGCGCAGGTCGGCCTTGGCCGGGTCGTAGGAGGTGGCCTCGCAATGGATCGCCACCTGCTCGCCGGTGTCTTCCTCGGACAGCAGGAAACCGTACTGCGGGTCGCTCAGCTGCTGCCCCTTCAGGCGGGACTTCAAGTCGGTCAGCATCGCAGGCTCCGGCTCAGTGCAGGTTCAGGTGGAAGTGATAGGAGATGAACTCCTTGAAGGTCTTCACCAGCGCCAGACAATCGTTGAACTGGTCGCGGTCCATCTTCGACATCTCGGCCGGGCGGACCATGTTGTCGATCTTCACCTCGTGCGCCGCGTCGATGCGCGCCTTCAGCCGCAGCGTCGACAGGAAGGTGAAGGCCTCCGCCAGCTCGCCGGCCAGCTTGCGGTCGATCACCCGCTTGTCGGCCAGCGCCCACAGCCGCTCGACGGTGTTGGTGTCCGTCATGTGCCTTTCCAGCGCCAGCGCGCGCACGCCGTGCACGATGGGGAAGATGCCGGCTTTCTTGATGTCGACGGCCTGGGCGCCGCGGCGGTCGAACAGGTTGGCGAACAGGCCCGACGGCGTGTCGAAGGCCAGCGTCGGCCGCGCAAAGTGCGAGAAGAAGCCGGAATTGTCCGACAGCCGCGCCTGGAGATAGCCCTTGGCCTCCTCCAGCAGGCTGGCGTCGCCGGCCACCGCTGCGGCGTCGTAGAAGATGGCGAGGTTGAGCTGCGCCGCCTCGTCCGGCTGGTGGATCCAGTGGAACAGCGCGTCCTTGTAGGCGGCGAGCGGCTTCGCCCATTCCGGGTTCGACACCATGATGTTGCCGGGGCACGGCGGGTAGCCGAACTCCACCAGATGGCGGGTGAACGCGGCGGTGATGTCGGGCAGGTCGGGGCAGCTGTAGCCGTCGCGCAGGATCAGGCCGTTGTCCTGGTCGGTCTTCAGCAGCTGCTCGCCGCGCCCCTCGCTGCCCATGACCAGCAGGCACGAATTCTCCAGCAGGTCCGGCGGCGCCACCAGTTCGAACAGGCGGCGGAAGATCTTGCGGTTCAACTCGGTCACCAGTTCGGCGATGAACGGCACCCGCACGCCGGTGGCGTGCAGCGTGCGGATCAGGCCGACGGTGTCCTCGCTGGCCTTGCGCAGATCGTCGGTGTTGGAGGCCCGGTCCGCCTGGAGTGCGATCACCTGGCTGTGGTTGGACAGCGCCGAGAGCAGGTCGATCTGCTCCAGCAGGCCGGCGATCTCACCGCCCTCGGTGATGACGATGCGGCGCACGGAGTGCTTGGTCATCAGGATCAGCGCGTTGAACAGCAGCTCGTCGCGGTCCAGCGAAATCAGCTCGTACCGGGCCAGCGGCCCTACCGCCGAGGTCACCGGCAGGCCGTCCAGCACGACGCGGTCGCGCAGGTCGGTGCCGGTCAGCAGGCCGGTCCGGGCGCCGTCGCGCACCAGGACGGAACTGGTCTGGTGCGTCTTCATGGCCAGCGCCGCGTCGCGCAGCGTGGCCTCCGCCTCCACATAGACCGGCGGGTGCAGGTAGGCCTGCCGGACGCGGGCCATGGTCAGCGCCGCCATCTCGCGATTGGAACGCTCGCTGGCCAGTGCGCTCAGACGCTCGGCGAAATCCTCGTAGACGACCTCGCCGAAGGCGGGGCTGGTGCGCGCCAGTTCCACCAGCACCGGGCGCGGCAACAGGTGGCAGACCGTGTCCTCGACGGCGACGAAGCTGTGGCTCTGGCCGCGACCGAACAGCGCCCGCAGGTCGAAGGCGTCGCCCGGCCCGAAGGCGCCCAGGGTTTCGCCATGGTGGCGCTCCTGCACCAGCCCTTTCATGACGATGAAGAGGCAGTCGGCCGGCTCGTCCCGGCCCAGCACGACGCTGTCCTTGGGATAGACGCCGAGGTCGAGGGAATCCGCAAACATCTTCTGCTCGTCCGGCGTCAGCCGGTCGAAGGGAGGAACGGTGAAATCGAACGCTTCGGGCAAGACCGTCTCCGCACGCAGGAGCGAAACAAAAAAAAGGCGCCCCAAGACTGCTCTTGGGGCGCCGCAGAGACTACACCACGTTTCCGATGGGCGGAAGCGGGTGCGACAGTTCGTACTTAGTGAGCCGAAGCACCCTCGGCACCCAGGCCGGTCTGCGACCGGATGTACTGGGCGTCGAACGCACGCTGCTCGTCCTTGGCGTTCTGGCTGTTGTCGGTGATCGAGAAGAACCAGATCGCAATGAACGACAGGGTGATCGAGAAGATGCCGGGGTTGTCGTACGGGATGATCGCCGTCGGGTTGCCGAGCACGGCCTTCCACACGGTCGGGCCGAGGATCAGCATGACGACCGACGAGATCAGGCCGATCCAGCCGCCCATCACCGCGCCGCGGGTGGTCATGCGCTTCCAGAACATCGACATCAGCAGGATCGGGAAGTTCGCCGACGCCGCGATGACGAAGGCCAAGCCGACCATGAAGGCCACGTTCTGGTTCTCGAAGGCGATGCCGAGGAAGATCGAGATGATGCCCAGGACCACCGTGGTGATCTTCGACACGCGGATCTCGTCACGCTCGGACACCCGGCCCTTGAAGAAGACCGAGGCGTACAGGTCGTGCGACACGGCCGAGGCGCCGGCCAGCGTCAGGCCCGACACCACCGCGAGGATGGTGGCGAAGGCGACGGCCGAGATGAAGCCGTAGAACAGGTCGCCGCCCACCGCGTGCGAGGTGTGGATGGCCGCCATGTTGGTGCCGCCGGTGATCATCACCGGGGTGACCTTGCCGCCCGCCGCAACGACCTTGGCCGCGTCGAGGAACGGATACATGCCGTTGGCATCCGGAGCCAGGATCAGCACGATGGCGCCGAAGCCGATGATGAACGTCAGGATGTAGAAGTAACCGATGAAGCCGGTGGCGTAGAACACCGACTTGCGGGCTTCCTTGGCGTTCGACACCGTGAAGAAGCGCATCAGGATGTGCGGCAGGCCGGCGGTGCCGAACATCAACGCCATGCCCAGCGAGATCGCCGAGATGGGATCCGTGACCAGCGTACCCGGCTGCATGATCTTGATGCCGTTGGTGTGCACCTCGGTGGCGCGCTTGAACAGCGCCTCCGGGCTGAAGCCGAACTTGGCGAGCACGGCGAACGCCATGAACGACGCACCCGACAGCAGCAGCACGGCCTTGATGATCTGCACCCAGGTGGTGGCGATCATGCCGCCGAAGGTGACGTAGAGAATCATCAGCACGCCGACGATGACGACGGCGTACATGTAGTCCATGCCGAACAGCAGCTGGATGAGCTTGCCGGCGCCGACCATCTGGGCGATCAGGTAGAACGTCACCGTGGCCAGCGAGCCGCAAGCGGCCAGCGTGCGGATCGGGGTCTGCTGGAAGCGGTAGGAGGCCACGTCGGCGAAGGTGTACTTGCCGAGGTTGCGCAGCCGCTCCGCGATCAGGAACAGGATGAGCGGCCAGCCGACCAGCCAGCCCACCGAATAGATCAGGCCGTCGAAGCCCGAGCTGTACACCAGGCCGGCGATGCCCAGGAACGACGCGGCGGACATGTAGTCGCCGGCGATCGCGAGGCCGTTCTGGAAACCGGTGATGCCGCCGCCGGCGGAGTAGAAGTCCTTCGCCGTCTTGGTGCGGCGCGCGGCCCAGTAGGTGATGCCGAGCGTCAGCACCACGAAGGCCACGAACATGAAGATGGCTTCGTAGTTCACCGCCTGCTTCTGCACGGCGCCTTCGACGGCAGCGGCAAGGACGGTGTTGGGCAGCATGGCGCCGGCAACAGCGGCAGCCGCGCCCAGGCGCGTAAACATGGACCGCATTACTTCGACTCCTCCAGGATCTGCCGGTTCAGTTCGTCGAACTCGCCGTTCGCCCGATTGACGTAGATGCCCGTCAGGATGAAGGCCGAGACGATGGTGAACACACCGATGGGGAGGCCCCACGTGGTCACACCACTGCCGATCGGCGTTCCAAGGAACTGCTTGCCGAATGCGACCAGCAGGATGAAGCCGAAGTAGATAACCAGCATGATCACCGACAGCGTCCACGCGAACGCGGACCGCTTGGCGACCAACTCCTGGAACTTGGGATTGTCGAGAATTCTTTGTGCGTTTGCTTGCATCGTGCGTCCCCTCGCGAGTGCCAGAGAGCTTTGTTAGGGTCATTTAAGACACTCGGCGCGTATGGTCTTTGTAACACCCCGTCGCGTCAACCTTTTTGATGGCAAGACCTACTAAAAACGCGCTTGACGGAACGCAGAAGTGTTGCTCCCCACCATACGCGCGACCAACAGTCCGCCGGAATGACGGAGGGGATCACGAAAACGACGCTGATTCGTCTGGTCAGGAGTCTGTGCGCGGCAGCCAGGGGATGCGGTGTATTGCCACACCCTCTTCCTTAAGTTCGGCCACGTCGCCGGGGCTGGCTTCACCGTAGATGCCGCGGGCGTCGGTTTCGCCGTAGTGGATTCGCCGCGCCTCCTCGGCGAAGCGCTCGCCGACATAGTCGCAGTTGTCCTCCACGGCGCGCCGCATTTCGCCAAGCTGTCGCAGCACCTCGGCCTGAAGCGCCATGGCCTTTTTGTCGGTCTTGACGCCAGTGTTGATGGTGGTGTTGACGGAGGCCTTCGCCGATTCCCCTGCGTCCTTGCGGCCCTTGGAAATGCGCGGCGCCATCGGCGCCTTGCCGACGTGCGTGTCGCCGCACAGCGGGCAGGCGATGGCGCCCGCCGCGGCCTGCGCCTCATAGGCGGCGCCGTTGCGGAACCAGACCTCGAACCTGTGGTCGGAGGCGCATTTCAGCTCGAAGAGGATCATATCCCCGACGAAACCCCGCTCGTTGCTCGGATGTGGATGCCTTATACTTCAAGCACGCCGGCCCGTCCGCGTCAAACGGTCGGAACCCTGCCCCGCATGCCCACACTGTATAAGTATAAGGCGGATCATGAGCGAATCCCTCCCGCACGCCGTCGCCCCGCCGCCCTCCGCCTGGGTGGAGCGCTTTGCGCCCCTGGTGCCGGCCGGCGGGCCGGTGCTGGACCTCGCCTGCGGGTCGGGGCGGCACCTGCGGCTGTTCCACCGCCTGGGGCACCCGGTGCTGGGCATCGACATCGACCTGCGCGGCGCCGCCGACCTGACCGGCACGCCAGGCGTCGAGCTGCTGGCCGCCGACCTGGAGCAGGGCGCCCCCTGGCCGTTGCCGGCCGAGCGGCGCTTCGCCGGCATCGTGGTGGCGAACTACCTGCACCGGCCGCTGTTTCCGGCGATTCTGGGCGCGCTGGCGCCCGGCGGGGTACTGCTCTACGAGACCTTTGCCCTGGGCAACGCGCGCTTCGGCAAGCCGTCCTCGCCCGGCTTCCTGTTGCGTCAGGGGGAACTGCTGGAACTGGCGCGCGGCCGGCTCCAGGTGGTCGCCTACGAGCACGGCGAAGTCGCCAGCCCGCGCGCCGCGGTGGTGCAGCGGCTGGTCGCCGTCGCCGACCTGACGCCCGATGCTGGCCTCGACGGCGATCCCGAGCCACGGCCGTTGCCGGAGCCTTGACGTGCCTGGGACCGTCTTTGAATTCAAACGGAAATCCGCTACACCTTTGGGTGAGGTTCACTCTTCTCGAACGAGGCGGTGATGGACGGCGCCGGGGTTCAGCGGGAGGCGGCGGACGGCGGAGCACACAGCCCCGCGGGCCTCCTGCGCGCCGATTGGGGCCTGATGCTGTGGATTTTCGTCAACGCCAGCGTCGCCGCTCTGGCGCTTTTCCGGCCGCTGCTGCCTTCCACCCGCACCTTCGTCGCCGCCAGCCTCGACTGGTGGGCCGGCGAGCCGCTCTACGCAGGCGCCTCCGGCTTCCTGCACCTGCCCGCAGCGGCGGTGCTGTTCACCCCCTTCGCGCTGCTGCCGATGGTGGCCGCCGATCAACTCTGGCGCCTGCTCTCGGTCGCGGTGCTGACGCTGGCGGTGTACCGCGCGGCACGCCTGCTGCGCCCCGACGATGGCGGGCGGATCGCACAGCACGTCCTGGTGCTTGCCATTCCGACCATCGGCCTCGATCTGCTGCACAACCGGTGGGAGCTGATCACGCTGGGCGTCCTGCTGCACGCCACCGCGGACATCGCCATGCGGCACGAGGCGCGCGGCGGGCTGCTGCTGGCGCTCGCGGCGGCGCTGAACCCGGCAGCGCTGGTGCCGGCGCTGCTGTTCGGCGCGGTGTGCCGGCGGGTGCTGCCGTGGTTGATGATCGGGTTGGCGGCGGTGCTGCTCGGACCGTTCCTGCACCCGCATCCGGCGTACGTCGCCCAGCAGTACGCCGCCCTGATCGAGGCGCTGCCCCGCGCCGCTGGCGGCTTCGACCTCGCCTCGGCGTTGCGGGACCTGGGATTCGAGCCGGCGTACGCCTCAATGACGGGTGTACGCATCGTGACCGCGGGCGCCGTGCTGTGGGCCGGAATGCAGGCGTCCAGGCGGCTCGACCGGCCCTCGGCCTCGGTTGCCGTGCTGATGCTGGGGGTGCCGTGGGTGCTGCTGTTCGACCCGCGGACGACAGAGGGGACGTACGCCACGCTGGCCGTGTTGGCCGGCCTCGCCGCCTTCGCCGAACACGCCCGTCGGCCGCTGGCGGCGCTGCCGGTGCTGCTGGGCGCGATGGCGCTGGCGCTCGGGCTGCACCTGTATGGCGACTGGATCCAGCGGCCGGTGCAGGGCTGGCTGCGGCAGGCACTGGCGCTGGCGTTTGCCGGTTATGTGGCGATGCTCATCGCCACCGGCCGCTCGCTGACCGACCCGCCGCCCGAGCCGGTGCATATCAACACATGGCTGCCCAACCGGGTGGCGCTGGTGCTGTGCCTGCTGGTGCCGCCAGCCTTCGGGGTGTACCGGCTGATCACCGCCGATTCGCTGCGCGGCCGGCTGTCCAGCTTCGACACCACCGACTTCCTGATCCTGGTGGTCTCGCTGAACGTGCTGGCCTTTGCTCTGGTCACCGCGGCGGGACCGGTGCTGGCCTGGATGCGCGGAAGACGGAACTGAGCCGGGCGGAACTGACGTCAGACTTTCACCACCTCGAACGGCCGGTCGTGGGTCAGCGCCGGGACCATGCCGCGCGCCTCGGCGACCTGATCCAGGTCGATCTCGGCGGTGACGAAGCCCACCTCATCGCCGGCATCGGCCAGCACCTCGCCCCACGGGCTGACGATCAGCGAGTGGCCGTAGGTCCTGCGCCCGGCGTCGTGGGTGCCGGTCTGCGCCGGGGCGAGGACGAAGCAGCCCGTTTCGATGGCGCGGGCGCGCAGCAGCACGTGCCAGTGCGCGCGCCCCGTGGGCACGGTGAACGCCGCCGGCACGGTGAGCATCGCCGCCCCCGCCTGCGCCAGCGCGCGGTACAGCGCCGCGAAGCGCACGTCGTAGCACACGGTCATGCCCAGCCCGCCCCAGGGCGTGGCGGCCAGCACGGCGCGCTCGCCGGGACGGAAGGTGGCGGATTCGCGGTAGCTCTCGCCATCCTTCAGGTCGACGTCGAACATGTGGATCTTGTCGTAGCGCGCCGCCACGCGGCCCTGGTCGTCGAACAGGATGCTGCGGTTGGCCACGCGGCCGTCATCCAGCAGCACCCCCAGCGAGCCGGCCAGCAGCCACGCCCCGGTCTCGCGCGCCAGACCGGCGAAAAAGGGAATGCCGGGGTGGCCGGATTCCGGGCGGACGCGGGCCAGCACCTTGTCACGGCCCTGAACGATCATGCTCACGTTCTCGGGGGTCGCGATGAACGCGGCCCCGGCGTCGCGGGCGCGGCGGATCAGGTCGCCCGCGGCGGTCAGGTTCTCCGCGATCTCCGTGCCCGCGTTGACTTGGACGCAGGCGACCGTCAGCCGCGCGCCCATCACGCGATGCCCAGCAGCGGATCGAGTTTGCCGGCGTGGTCGAGCGCGTGGATGTCGTCGCTGCCGCCGTACGGCGTGCCGTCGATGAAGATCTGCGGCACCGTGGTGCGCCCCTGGGCGCGCTGGATCATCTCCTCGCGGCGGCCGGGGTGCATGTAGAGGTCGATTTCCTCATAGGTGACGCCCTTGGTGTCGAGCAGCCGCTTGGCGCGCGCGCAGTAGGGGCAGAACGGGGTGGTGTAGATGACGATGTCAGCCATGGTTCGGCAACTCTCCGGGATGGTCTACCGCATATATGATGCAACCCTCCTGCCATACCAGGGTCACGCCTTCACCACACGCGCCAGCGTCAGCACGTCCACCCGCGCGGCCCCGGCGCGCAGCAGCACCTTGGCGCACTCGCCGACCGTGGCGCCTGTAGTCAGCACGTCGTCGACCAGCACCACGCGCTTGCCTTCCACCGAGCCCGGACGGCGGAGCGCAAAGGCGCCAGCCACGTTGCGCCGCCGCCCGCTGCGGTCGAGCCCGCCCTGCGAGCGCGTGCGCCGCCCGCGCACCAGCAGATCGGGCACCACCGCCACGCCGGCCTGCCGCCCGGCCTCGCGCGCCAGCAGCGCCGCCTGGTTGTAGCGCCGCATGAACAGCCGCCAGCGGTGCAGCGGCACCGGCGCCAGCAGGTCGGCGTCGGCCAGCAGCTCCGCCCCGGCGCGCGCCAGCCAGACGCCGAATGGCTTGGCGGCATGCGTGCGGTCGCCGTGCTTGAAGCCCAGCACCAGCGGCCGGCTGGCGTCGTCGTAGACCACCACCGCGCGGGCGCGGGTGAAGCGCGGCGGATTGGCGACGCAGGCACCGCAGAGATTCTCCCCCTCCACCGCGAATTCGAACGGCAGGCCGCAGCAGGTGCAGGCCGGTGGTGCGATGAAGGTCAGCGCGGACCAGCATGTGGGACACAGGCCGCCCTGGCGGTCCACGGCGGCGCCGCAGGACAGGCAGCGCGGCGGCAGCAGCGCGTTCAGCGCAGCGCCGGCCGCCGTGACGGCGAAGCGGGCGAGCGCCGCCATCGTCCGCCGCGCGTTCAGTGCAGCGCGCCGATGCGGTCGAAGATGACCAGGGTGAACTCCCGCAGCGCGATGATGATCGCCGGCACGGTGGCGAACAGCATGGCGAAGGTCGCCGCCATCTTCAGGTTCTGCTGGATGGTCTGGTCGTTGATCTGGGTCACCGATTGGAACAGCGTCACCACCAGACCGATGCCGGTGGTGATCATCAGCGTCGGAAAGGTGATCTTGATGATGACCATCAGCGCCTCGACGGTGGCGGCGATGGCGTCCTCGATGCCCATGGTCGGGGCTCCGCTGCGGATCGGCTGCCGCATTCTAGCACGGCGGATGCGCCGCACCGAATGTTGTGCACGCGCGCGCCTGGACTATATTGCGGACACCATGACCCAATCCGACACCATGACCGTCTTCGACCGCGCGCTGGTGCGCCGGCATCGGGACCGCGCCGCCCCCGCCTTCGCCGAGTTCGGCTTCCTGTTTGAGGAAATCGCCGAGCGTCTGTCCGACCGGCTGCTCGACATCAAGCGCGACTTCCCCGTGGCGCTCGACCTGGGCGCTCACGACGGCGCGGTGCGCCGGGCGCTGCACGGGCTGAAGGGGATCGAGACGCTGGTGGCGAGCGATCTGTCGCCGGCCTTCGCCGCGCGCGCCGGCTCCCCCGCCGTCGCCGCCGACGAGGAGTTCCTGCCCTTCGCCCCGGCCAGCGTCGATCTGGTGGTCAGCAACCTAAGCCTGCACTGGGTGAACGACCTGCCGGGCGCGCTGTTGCAGATCCGCAAGACGCTGAAGCCCGACGGCTTCCTGTGCGCCTCCATGCTGGGCGGCGAGACGCTGGTCGAGTTGCGCCACTGCCTGATCGAGGCCGAGCAGATCGTCTCGGGCGGCATGAGCCCGCGCGTCTCGCCCTTCGCCGACGTGCGCGACGCGGGCGCCCTGCTGCAACGGGCAGGCTTCGCGCTGCCGGTGGTGGACAGCGACACCATCACGGTGACCTACGCCGACGCCTTCGCGCTGATGCGCGACCTGCGCGGCATGGGCGAGACCAACGCCGTGCTGGCGCGCCGCACGGTGCCGGCGTCGCGCGCCCTGCTGTTCGAGGCGGCCCGCCTTTACGCCGAGCGATTCGCCGAACCGGACGGCCGTATTCCGGCGACCTTCCAGGTGCTCTACCTCGCCGCTTGGGCGCCGCATGAGAGCCAGCAGCAGCCTTTGAAGCCGGGCAGCGGGCAGATTCCGCTGGCGGAGGTGCTGAAGGGCGAGAAGCCTGTACCTTGAAAACAACAGGATTCACACGGATTGCACGGATTTAGGCACGGATTACACGGATTTTTTTCATTCGTGCGCAGCATCGGCTTGCGGGAGGGCCGATGCGCCGCAAGCATAAAAAAATCCGTGTAATCCGTGTTCAAATCCCCAAAATCCGTGTGAACCCTGTTGTTCGCACCGCCGCGAGGTCAAGCCACCAGCCGCCACGCCATCCAGCCGAGCACACCGGCGTTGACCACCATGATGACCGGCGCGGCGCGCGCCACCGCGGCGCTCCAGGTGCGGCCCGCCAGATGGCCGGCCAAGCCGACCGCCAGCAGGCTCGGCACCGTGCCCAAGGCGAACGCCGACATGCCGACGGCGCCGCTCAGCGCGCTGCCGCTCGCCGCGGCGACGGCGATGGCGCCGTACAGCAGGCCGCAGGGGATGAAGCCCAGCGCCACCCCCAGCCCGTAACCGCGCCAGCCCGTGGGATTGCCGAACAGCGGCCGGGCGAGGCGCGACACGCGCTCGCCCCACCAGCGGCGGAACCGCCCCTCGCCGGACGGCAGCCACGCCGACAGGCCCTTCACCGCGTAGCCCAGGAAGAACAGCGCCGCGAAGGCCAGCAGCGCCACCGACACCCAGCGCAGCCCCGGCAGCGCACCGACATGCCCGGCCACCAGCGCGCCCACCGCGCCCAGCAGCGCATAGGTGGTGGCGCGGCCGAGATGGTAAGGCAGCACGGCGGCGCCGGTCAGCCGGTGCAGTTCGCTCATCCGCGCCACCGGCACCTGTTCGAGACGCGCGGTCACCTGCGCCAGCACGAACGGCCCGCACATGCCCGCGCAGTGCGTGGTGCCGCCGACCAGTCCGGCGGTGAGCAGCGCCAGCAGCAGCCCGCCGTCGCGGTCGATGACCACGGCGCACTGGTTCAGGCCGGCCTCGAGCAGGGAGAGCGCGGAATGGGCGTCCACGGGCGGGGCTCCGTATGATCGTCCGCTCATAGATAGGACGGCGGCGGCGGAACGCCTATGACCTGGGTCAACGCTGCCCAGGCAGTGCGGCGGCCGGAGCCGGCACCATGCCGCGCGGCTCGGGCATGGCGGAGCCGAGGAACCACCACAGGCCGAGCCCGATCAGCAAGGCCTTGACCGTAAGGAATAGGGCGACGTGGCGGGCAAGAGGGTTGCGCAGCATGGTTCTGGTCTTCGGTGGCCGGGTCCGACTAATATGCGCCAAACCTCTTGACGACGAAAGGAGAGGGACGTGAAGCGATTGATCCTGGCCGGACTTCTGGCCTTCGGGCTGGCGGCGCCGGCGCACGCGGAGATCAACCTGATGGCCGGCCCCGACCTTGTGAAGGCGGTGACCACCAATGACCTCGGCCTGGCGCGCCAACAGCTCCGGCGCGGCGAGAATCCGAACGTCGTCGACATGGGCGGCCGCACGCCGCTGATCCACGCCATCATCTCCGGGTACCAGGAGATGGCGACGCTGCTGCTGGAGAATGGCGCCCGCGCCGACCGCACCGACAGGGGCGGCAACCCGCCGCTGTACTGGGCGGCCGAGGGCGGCGACGCCGCCATGGTCGACCTGCTGCTCGCCAAGGGCGCCAAGGCGGACCAGGAGAACAAGCAGGGCGTCACGCCGCTGATGGCCGCCGCGCGCAGTGGCCGCGCCGAGGTGGTGGAGCGCCTGTTGAAGGCCGGCGCCAAGCCCGACCGCAACGACTTCGCCGGCCGCGACGCGCTGAGCTGGGCGCAGGAGAGCCGCAACAGCCGCGTCACCACGCTGCTGCGCCAAGTGAAGCGCTGACCGCCCGCGATGGTCGGCACGCTTTTCGGCGGCTCCCTGTTCGGTGGCCCCGCCCCGCACCTCATTCTGCTGATGGCCTTGCTGCTGGACGCCGCCGCCGGTGACTGGATCGGCCGCGTGCTGCGAGACCCGGCGGCGCTGTCGGCACGACTCTGTGCCGCGCTGGACCGCCGCATCAACCGGCCGGAGCGCGGCGACACCACGTTGATGATGCGCGGCGCCCTGGTGGTGCTGGCGCTGCTGCTGGTCGCGGTGACGCTGGGAGTCGCCATCGAGTGGACCGGCGGACAGGAGCGTGGCTGGATCGTCGAACTGGCGGCGGTGCTGGCCTGCGTGCGCGGGCGCAGCGCCTGGGTGCGGGTGCGCGCCGTGCGCCGCGCGCTGGAGCACGGCGGCCTGCCGGCGGCGCGCATGGAAGTGGCGGACATGACCCGCCGCCCGGTTCAATGGCTGGACGAGCACGGGGTGGTCCGCGCCGCCGTCGAGCACGCCGCCAAGGCCTTCGACCGCAAGGTGGTGGCGCCGGCCTTCTGGTACCTGCTGCTGGGCGTGCCGGGCATGCTGGCGTGGAGCCTTATCGATGGCGCCGACCGGGCGCTCGGCCATCCGGGCACGCGGCACGAACGCTTCGGCCACACCGCGGCGCGGCTGGACGACGCGCTGAACGCCATTCCGGCGCGGATCGCCGGCGTGCTGCTGGCGCTGGCGGCGCCGTTCCTCGGAACGGCGAGCGTCGGCAGCGCCTTCGCCACGCTGGGCCGCGACGCCGGCAAGCACCCGTCCTTCAACATGGGCTGGCCGGTGGCGGCGACCGCCGGGGCGCTCGATCTGGCGTTGGGCGGCCCGCACCGCGACGGCGGCGTCACCGTGGACGAGCCGTGGATCGGCCGCGGCAAGGCCCGCGCCACCGCCGCCGACATCGGCCGCGCGCTGGGGTTGACCGCGCTGGGCGATCTACTGGTGGTGCTGGCGGTGGGGTTGCTGACGGTGGCGGCGGGGCTGTAGGCGCGCGTAGCGCGGCTGGGCCGTTGAGGCCCCGCGGCCTCGTGGCCGCGAAGGCAAGGGGCCGGATGGCCCCGCCCGCCGTCTGAGGGCAAAAATATTGATTGCTACTTCACCACCATCCGCTCGATCAGCACGTCCTTCACCATGTCCTGGCCGGTCACGCCGCGCACGGCGCGGGTGACGGACTGCTTCACCACGTTGGCCGAGCCGGGGCCGAGCAAGTCCTGCGGTTCGACCTGGCGGATGTCGTCGTACAGGCGGTCGATGATGCGGCGGCTGTTGCGGTCGGCAACGGCGGGGTTGGCCTTGGGTCTCAACTCCAGCGTCACCTTGAGGTCCAGCGAGCGCGAGCCGCCCAGGTTCAGCTCCATCTGCGGCAGCGCCGCGAAGTTGCCCTTGGCTCCCATCATGGTGACGAGGGTGCGCTGCTGCGTGGCGCGCTGGTACATGCTGGTGCCGGCCCAGCCGAGCGCTGCCAGCGTCGCCAGCACGCCGAACATGAACAGCACGAGCCGGATGGCCGAGTGGTCGTGTGCCGGGTGACGCCGGACATTTTGACGGTGGACGTTGTGGGCCATGGGGCACCTCCCAAGCCCGTGAGCTTGTGGACTCCCAGCATAACCCCTTTTCCGTTAAGGGATTGTTCCCGTGCGGCGGCCGTGGGGACGGCACGCTCTTTCGGGAAAGCCGCAAATCTGTCTAAATACCGCCATGATCAAATTGCCAAAATTCTGCTGCGGCCTGCTTCCCGCCGCAGTCATACTCACCGGCGCGACTGTTCCTGCGTGGGGGGAGGCATTCGATGCCGGCACTTCCTGGGCGGGCAATATTCTGCGCGACAGCAACGGGCAATTGGAAAGCTGCGCCGTCGCCCGCGAGTTCGATGACGACAGCGTGTTGTCCTTCGCATTGACGCGCGAGCGCGACTTCTTCCTGGTGGTGGGGAACCCGCGCTTCCACCTGCCGGAGGGCCAGACGCGGACCGTCCGCTACAAGGTGGACAAGGGTCTGGTGTACGAGGCGCCGGCCGATCTGCTGCGGCAAAGCGCCATCATCGACCTGCCGGACGCGGACGGCACGCAGGACCTGCTGCGCCACGGCACTTGGCTGTACCTCGACGGGTTGGGCGACGATGTGGGCTACGCGCTGGAGGGCGCCCGGAACAGCCTGCGGGCAATGACGGACTGCGTCGCGCAGGCGCTGGCGGCGGAGAAGGGGCCGGCGGTGGGCGCGGCTCCGGCCGCGAGCGGGGTTGAGGTCGAACTCGGCACCTACGACGCCGAGCCGAAAGCCCGCGTGGACTGGCTGCACATGAAGAAAGTGCTGGGCCAGCTGCTCGATGGGCGCGAGCCGATGTTCGTGACGCGGACGCGCAGCAAGGACGGCCGCGCCTTCACCATCGTGCGCATCGCCGGCTTCGCCGGCCGCGAAGAGGCCATGCGGTTCTGCACGGCTATGCGGGCGAAGAAGCAGGAGTGTACGGTGCGGTAGGGGGGGAAAGCCCCTCTCCCGTAAGGGGAGGGGGGCTTCAAGGGTTACACCTTGCCGTGGCAGTGCTTGTACTTCTTGCCCGAGCCGCAAGGGCACGGGGCATTGCGCGGCGTGTTCGCCCAGGCGTCGTCCGACGCCGCGGCACCAGCCGAGCGGCGCATGCCCTCGGGCATGTCGTCGTCCGCGTAACCGCCGCCGGCCATCGCCAGCGCCGGGTCGGAGCGGCCCTCGTGCATCTCCTGCATGCGCTGGGCGAACAGCTCCTCCTCGGTCGGCTGCAGGCGGACCTCGACGTGCATCAGCACGCTGGTCACCGCCTCGCGCAGGCGCACGAGCATCGTCTCAAAGATCTCGAAGGCCTCGCGCTTGTACTCGTTCAGCGGGTCCTTCTGGGCGTAGGCGCGCAGGCTGATGCCCTGGCGCAGATGGTCGAGCTGGAGCAGGTGGTCCTTCCACTCCTGGTCGAGGATCTGCAACAGCAGGCTCTTTTCCACGTGCCGCATGGTCTCGGGGCCGTAGTTGGCGACCTTCGCCGCGTACTTGGCGTCGCCCGCCTCGCGCACGCGCTCCTCGATCTCCGGCTCGGCGATGCCCTCTTCCTTGGCCCAGTCGGCGACCGGCAGGTCGAGACCGAGGACGCGGTTCACCTCCTCGTGCAGACCCGCCATATCCCACTGCTCGGAGTAGGAATTGTTCGGGATCGCCGCGCTCACCAGCTGCGACACGACGTAGTGGCGCATCTCCTTGACGGTGTCGCCGATGTCCTCGGCGTCCATGATCTCGCGGCGCTGCTCGTAGATGACTTTGCGCTGGTCGTTCATCACGTTGTCGAACTTCAGCAGGTTCTTGCGCGTCTCGAAGTGATGCGCCTCGACCTTCTGCTGGGCCTTCTCCAACGCCTTGTTGATCCAGGGATGGATGATCGCTTCACCCTCCTGGAGGCCGAGGCGCTGGAGCATGCTGTCCATGCGCTCCGACCCGAAGATGCGCATCAGGTCGTCTTCCAGCGACAGGAAGAACTTCGACGCACCCGGATCGCCCTGGCGGCCGGAACGGCCGCGCAGCTGGTTGTCGATGCGGCGGCTCTCGTGCCGCTCGGTGCCGATGACGTAGAGGCCGCCGGCCTGCTTCACCAGTTCGCGGGCCTGCTCGACCTCATCCTTGATCTGCTGGATGCGGCGCTCGCGCTCGGCCTCGTCGGCGATTTCGGCCAGTTCCATCCTGATGCGCATGTCGACGTTGCCGCCGAGCTGGATGTCGGTGCCGCGGCCGGCCATGTTGGTGGCGACCGTCACCGCGCCCGGACGGCCGGCCTGCGCGACGATGTAGGCTTCCTGCTCGTGATGGCGGGCGTTCAGCACGTTGTGCGGGATGCCCTTCTTCTTGAGCAGCGCCGACAGCTCCTCCGACTTCTCGATGGAGGTGGTGCCGACCAGGCTCGGCTGCTGGCGCGCCCGGCACTCCTCGATCAGGGTGACGATGGCGTTGTTCTTCTCGGACGCCTTCCGATAGACCTCGTCGTCGTTATCCTTGCGCGAGACCGGCAGGTTGGTCGGGATGTCCACGACCTCGAGGCCGTAGATCTCGGCGAACTCGGCCGCCTCGGTCATCGCCGTGCCGGTCATGCCGGCCAGCTTCGGGTACAGGCGGAAGTAGTTCTGGAAGGTGATCGAGGCGAGCGTCTGGTTCTCGCGCTGGATCTCCACGCTTTCCTTGGCCTCCAGCGCTTGGTGCAGGCCTTCCGAATAGCGGCGGCCCTCCATCATGCGGCCGGTGAACTCGTCGATGATGATGACCTTGTCGTCCTTGACGATGTAGTCCTTGTCGCGCTGGAACAGATGATGCGCGCGCAGCGCCTGCTGGGCGTGGTGGACGAGCGCCACGTTCTGCAGATCGTACATGCCACCGGCCTTGAGCAGGCCGGACTCGCGCAGCAGATCCTCCATGTGGACCTGACCGATTTCGGAGAAGCTGACGCCGCGCTGCTTCTCGTCCTTCTCGTAGTCTTCGGGCTTCAGGTGCGGGATCAGCTTGTCCACCGCCACGTACATCTCGGACGAATCCGTCGACGGACCGGAGATGATGAGCGGCGTGCGCGCCTCGTCGATGAGGATCGAGTCGACCTCGTCGACGATGGCGAAGTTGAAGGTGCGCTGGACGAGTTCCTCCAGGCGGAACTTCATGTTGTCGCGCAGGTAGTCGAAGCCGAACTCGTTGTTCGTGCCGTAGGTGATGTCGGCGGCGTAGGCGGCGCGGCGCTCGTCGTCGTCCAGGCCGTGCACGACGCAGCCGACGGTCAGGCCGAGGAAGCGGTAGATGCGGCCCATCCACTCGCTGTCGCGCTGGGCGAGGTAGTCGTTCACGGTGACGACGTGGACGCCCTTGCCCTCCAGCGCGTTGAGGTAGACCGGCAGCGTGGAGACCAGCGTCTTGCCTTCGCCCGTCCGCATCTCCGAGATCTTGCCCTGGTGCAGCACGATGCCGCCCATCAGCTGCACGTCGAAGTGCCGCTGGCCGAGCACCCGCTTGGCCGCCTCGCGCACGGTGGCGAAGGCGTCGGGCATGATGTCGTCCAGCGACTCGCCGCCGCTGATCCGGCCGCGCAGCCAGTCGGTGCGGGCGCGCAACGCGTCGTCGCTCAGCGCGACCAGCTCCGGCTCCAGGGCGTTGATCTGCTGGACCGGCTTCTGCAGGGCCTTGACCACGCGCGTGTTGGCGCTGCCGAAGATCTTGCGGGCGAGAGCACCGAACATGAAAACCTCAGATATACGGATAGAGCAGGATCTGCTTCGAACGGCTGTCACATAAGACCGTTGCCGGAAGGTGTCAACGAGACCCGCCGACGCGGGCACACGCCACGAAGCGGCCACACCTTAGTGCAAGAGTGGGACTCTTCCAACGGAACTTTGGGGCGAAAGCGCCACGGCCCCCCGCAACCCACCTTGCCGAGCGGGGTTGAGCCATGCTTAATCGGTCCCAAATACCGGGCGCGGGGTGTCGGCGGACGGCCCCGTGTCGCCTCTTCTATAGACGTCCGCCCGGAAGGAATAGGGAACCCATGGTGAACCGAGTGCTCCGCAGCGCGTTGCTGTCGTTCGCGGCTTGCGGCCTGGCCCTGGCCGCGCACGCCCAGACCCCGCCGGCGACTCCGGCCGCGCCGGCCACCTCGCAGGCCGCCCCGAAGTCGGCTGCCGGCAGCGATCCCGTCGTCGCCCGCGTCAACGAGCAGGAGATCCACCTCTCCGAGGTGATGCGTCTGGTCAGCCAGTTGCCGCCGCAGGTGCAGCAGATGCCGCTCGACATGATCTATCCGGCGCTGGTCGATCAGCTGGTGAACCAGAAGCTGATCGCGGCCGCCGGCTACAAGGAGGGCCTGGACAAGACCGCCGACGCCAAGGCCGAGCTGAAGCAGGCCGAGGAGCGCATCGTGCAGCGCGCCTTCATCACCAAGGCGGTGCAGTCGCGCATCACGCCCGCCATGCTGGAGGCCAAGTACCAGGAGTTCCTGAAGGACAACCCGGCCCAGGACGAGGTGAAGGCGTCGCACATCCTCGTGGAGAACGAGGCCGAGGCCAAGGACATCATCGCCCAGCTCGCCAAAGGCGGCGACTTCGCCAAGCTGTCCAAGGAGAAGTCGAAGGACACCGTGGCGGCCCAGCAGGGCGGCGATCTCGGCTACTTCACCCAGGACACGATGGTCGAGCCCTTCGCCAAGGCGGCCTTCGCCATGAAGCCGGGTGAGATCAGCAAGGAGCCGGTGAAGACCCAATTCGGCTGGCACGTCATCAAGGTCGAGGACAAGCGCAAGGCGCCGCAGCCGACCTTGGACGAGGTGAAGCCGCAGCTGGAGAAGGAGATGTCCAAGGACATCGTCACCACGGTGATCGACGATCTGCGCAAGACCGCCAAGGTCGAGACCTTCCAGGTGGATGGCTCGCCCATGCCGAAAGAAGACCCGGCCGCCGCCAAGCCGGTTGAGCCGGCGAAGAAGTAAGCACCGCCTGAAGCCCCTCCCCCCTTGCGGGGGAGGGGCTTGCCCCTTCGCCGCAAACCGAACCGACCACCCCCACCGCCCACGGACACCCCATGGCACTGACCGTCTCCCCGCTCGCCCCGGCCTCGTTCCCGACGCTGCCCGTGATTCCGGGCGTGCGCTTCGCCACGACGAACAGCGGCATCCGCTACAAGGGGCGCGACGACGTGATGCTCGCCGTGCTCGACGCCGGAACCACGGTGGCCGGCGTGCTGACGCGCTCGAAGACGGCGTCCGCGCCGGTCGAGTGGTGCCGCATGGCGCTGCCGCACGGGCAGGCGCGCGCCGTGGTGGTCAATGCCGGCAACGCCAACGCCTTCACCGGCAAGGCCGGTGACGCCACCGTGCAGGCCACCGTCAGGGCCGCCGAGGCGGTCGCCGGCTGCGCCCCGGCCGAGGTCTACCTGTCCTCCACCGGCGTGATCGGCATCCCGCTGGCCGCCGACGCCATCGCCCGCGTGTTGCCGGGCATGGCCGACAGCCTGTCCGAATCCGCATCCGCGTGGGAAGCCGCGGCGCGCGCCATCATGACCACCGACACCTTCCCCAAAGGCTCCACCCGCACGGCGACGCTGTCGGGCAAGACGGTGACCATCAACGGCTTCTGCAAGGGTTCGGGCATGATCGCGCCGGACATGGCGACGATGCTCGGCTACATCTTCACCGACGCGGCCATCCCGGCGCCGGTGCTCCAGGCGTTGCTGTCGGAGATCAACGAGCGCAGCTTCAACAGCATCACCGTGGACGGCGACACCTCGACCTCCGACACCGTGCTGCTGTTCGCCACGGGCAAGGCCGGCAACCCCGCCCCGTCCGTGCCCGCCGACCCGGAACTGGCCGGCTTCCGCAAGGCGCTGGAAGAGGTGGCGCTCGACCTCAGCCAACAGATCGTGCGCGACGGCGAGGGCGCCACCAAGTTCGTCACCGTTACCGTCAAGGGCGCCGACAGCAACGAAGCGGCCAAGCGCATCGCGATGACCGTCGCCAACTCGCCGCTGGTGAAGACGGCGATTGCCGGCGAGGACGCCAACTGGGGCCGCGTCGTCGCCGCGGTGGGCCGCGCCGGCGAGCGCGCCGACCGCGACAAGCTGAAGATCTCCATCGGCGGCGTGCTGATCTGCGCCGACGGCATGGAGGTGCCGGGCTATGACGAGGCGCCGATCACCGCCCACATGAAGGGCAAGGAGGTGGACGTCCTCGTCGACCTCGACCTGGGCGGCACGGGCACGGCGACGGTGTGGACCTGCGACCTGACGCACGGCTACATCGACATCAACGGCAGCTACCGGAGCTGACCGGCGTGACCATGGACCTGGACGAGCCGACACCCTGCTTCAACCCCAACTCCACCCCGCCGGCCGGCTCCAAGCGCCTGCTGTTCGTGGTGGCGGTGGCGCTGGTGGATGCGGACGGGCGCGTGCTTCTGGCGCAACGCCCGCCCGGCAAGTCGCTGGCCGGCCTGTGGGAGTTCCCCGGCGGCAAAGTCCACGCCGACGAGACGCCCGAGGCAGCACTTGTGCGCGAGTTGAAGGAGGAGCTGGACATCGATACGGCGGCGAGTTGCTTCGCGCCGTTCACCTTCGCCTCGCACACCTACGAGGACTTCCACCTGCTGATGCCGCTGTACATCTGCCGGGTGTGGAATGGCAATGTGCGGGCGCTAGAGGGGCAGCAGTTGAAGTGGGTGTACCCGAACCGCATGGGCGATTACCCCATGCCGCCCGCCGACGTGCCGCTGGTGGCGATGTTGCGGGACCTGCTGTAAGCGATTATATTGGGAGCTGGCCGGTGGGTGTTCGCAGCACCCACCGGCCGCTCCTCGTGCCTAGCGACGGGTCCGGTGGATCACGATCCGCCAGCCCCGCCATTCGAGCACCAGGAGAAAGGGCATCTTTTTCATGCCTTTTCCTCCTCTGAAAGCGGCGGGTGGCCAATCCACCCGCCGTTTCCATTTTACGCGCGACACGCGAGGCGAACACAAGCGTATTCGCGTGTGCCGCGCTGTCGCACCGATGTCCGCACCAGTGTCCACCCGGCCCTGCCACAATGCCGCTTCACCGGCGCGCGGATCTGTGCCACATCATAGCCGTTGTGTAAGGGCCGGCTTCCCGGCCACCGGATTTAGCATCGGATGGGCGTGGATACGCTGTTTTCCAGACACACCGACTCGGCCCTGGACGTGCTGCGCAGCGTGTTCGGCTACGACGCGTTCCGCGGCCAGCAGGCGGAGATCATCAACCATGTGGTCGCGGGCAACGACGCGCTGGTGCTGATGCCGACCGGTGGCGGCAAGTCGCTGTGCTACCAGATCCCGGCACTGGTGCGCGACGGCGTGACCATCGTCGTGTCGCCGCTGATCGCGCTGATGCGCGATCAGGTGACGGCGCTGCGCCAGCTCGGCGTGCGGGCGGCGTTCCTCAACTCGTCGCTGGGGGCTGGCGAGGCCCGTGACGTCGAGCGCGCCATGGTCAACGGCGACATCGACCTTGTCTACGTAGCGCCGGAACGTCTGGTCACCGAACGCTTCCTCGACCTGCTGGAGCGCACGAAACTGTCGCTGTTCGCGCTGGACGAGGCGCACTGCGTGTCGCAGTGGGGGCATGATTTCCGGCCCGAGTACTTGCAGCTCTCGGTGCTGCACGAGCGTTACCCGACCGTGCCGCGCATCGCGCTGACCGCAACCGCCGACGCGCAGACCCGCGCGGAGATCGCCGACAAGCTGAACCTCACCGAGGCGCGGATCTTCCTGTCGTCGTTCGACCGGCCGAACATCACCTACCGCGTCCTGCCGAAGAACTCGGAACGCCAGCAGCTCCTCGGCTTCCTGCGCGAGAACCACCCGGAAGACGCCGGCATCATCTACTGCATGTCACGGGCGAAGGTGGACGCCGTCGCCACATGGCTGAACGGCCAGGGGCGCGAGGCGCTGCCCTACCACGCCGGCCTGCCGGCCGAGGTGCGCGAGGCGAACCAGGACCTGTTCATCAAGGGCGAGGGCATCGTCATGGTGGCGACGGTCGCCTTCGGCATGGGCATCGACAAGCCCAACGTGCGCTTCGTCGCCCACCTCGACCCGCCCAAGAGCCTGGAAGCCTACTATCAGGAAACCGGCCGCGCCGGGCGCGACGGGCTGCCGGCCAACGCCTGGATGGCCTACGGCATGGCCGACGTGGTCGGCCTACGCCAGATGCTGGAGCAGTCCGAAGCCGGCGAGACGCACCGCCGGGTCGAGCGCTCCAAGCTGGAGGCGCTGCTGGGCTTCTGCGAGACGGCGACCTGCCGCCGGCAGGTTCTGCTGAACTATTTCGGCGAGCACATGGGCGAGCCGTGCGGCAACTGCGACACCTGCCTGGAGCCGGTCGAGCGCTGGGACGGCACGGTTGCGGCGCAGAAGGCGCTGAGCGCCGTCTACCGCACTGGACAGCGCTATGGCGCCGGGCATCTGGTGGACGTGCTGCTGGGCAACACCACCGAGAAGGTGGCGGCGATGCACCACGACAAGCTCAAGACCTTCGGCGTCGGCAAGGACATCAGCAAGGCGGAGTGGCAGTCGGTGTTCCGCCAGCTCGTCGCGGCCGGGCTGCTGACGGTGGACATGGAAGGCTTCGGCGGCTTCCGCCTGACCGATGCCGGCGTGGCGGTGATCAAGGGCCAGCGCGCCGTGACGCTGCGCAAGGACCCGGTGCCGGAGCGCCGCCGCTCGGTGCACGACGCACTGCGCCGGCAGGTGCGCGGCGGCGGGCGGTCGGGCGAGGGCGTGTCGCGGTCCGGCGCGCGCGGCGCGCTCAGCCCGGCGGACGACACGCTGTGGCACGCGCTGAAGGCCTGCCGGCTGGAACTGGCGCGCGACCAGGGCGTGCCGCCCTACGTGATCTTCCACGATTCGACGCTGCTGGAGATGGTCGAGCAGCGGCCGCTGGACCGGCAGACATTCTCGCGCCTGCCCGGCGTGGGGGCGCGGAAGCTGGATTTGTACGCGGATTCCTTCCTGGACGTGATCCGGGACCATTCGTGATTCCCTCTCCCGCCCCAGGAGAGGGTGGCCGCGCAGCGGCCGGGTGAGGGTAAATCCAAGGATCCTTGCACGACCCTCACCCTCCCACGCTTCGCGCGGGCCCCTCCCTCTCCCGGGACGGGAGAGGGAATAAGGTCGTTTGACCTTCTCCCCAACCCGCGGTATCGGTCCGCACCTCTCACAAGGTTCAGGGATCAGCCACCCATGACCGCCGTCACCCGCGACTGCGTGCTGGACGTCCACGAACGCCCGGCGCCGGCCACCTTCATCCTGCTCAGCCTTCAGCACCTGTTCGCCATGTTCGGCGCCACCGTGCTGGTCCCCATCCTCACCGGGCTCGACCCGGCGGTCGGCCTCGTGTCGTCGGGGCTGGGCACGCTGATCTACCTGGGCTTCACCAAGTGGCGGCTGCCGGCCTATCTCGGCTCGTCCTTCGCCTTCATCGGGCCGATCCTCACCGCCACCGCCATCGGCGGCACCGGCGGTGCGCTGGTCGGCGCCTGCGCGGCGGGGGCGGTCTATGTGCTGGTCGCCTTCCTGATCAAGGGCTTCGGCGTGCGCTGGCTGCTGGCCATCCTGCCGCCCATCGTCATCGGGCCGGTGATCGTGGTGATCGGGCTGGGCCTCGCCTCGGTGGCGGTGGGCATGGCGCAGAACACCGCGGGCGGCGGCGTCTACAGCCTGCCGCACTTCCTCGTCGCGCTGTTCACGCTGGGCAGCATCTTCGTCTACTCCATCGTGCTGCGCGGCTTCTTCACGGTGGTGCCGATCCTGCTGGGCATCGTCACCGGCTATCTGGCGGCGCTGGCCGCCGGGCTGGTGGACTTCACCCTGATCGCCAACGCGCCGTGGTTTCAGGTGCCGAACTTCCACTTCCTGTTCTCGAACATGAAGGACGGCGCCTCGGTCATCGCCATGATCCTGATGGTCGCCCCCGTGGCGCTCGTCACCATCGCCGAGCACATCGGCGGACAGATCGTGCTGAGCCGCGTCGTCGGCCGCAACCTGATCAAGGATCCGGGCCTGCACCGCTCGATCCTCGGCGACGGTGTCGCCACCATGATCGCCGGCGCCATCGGCGGCCCGCCGGCCACCACCTATGGCGAGAACATCGGCGTGCTGGCGGTGACGCGCATCTTCAGCGTCTGGGTCATCGCGGGAGCGGCGGGCATGGCGGTCGTCCTGGGCTTCGTCGGCAAGCTGTCGGCGTTCCTGTCGACCATCCCCACCGCGGTCATGGGCGGTGTGTCCATCGCCCTGTTCGGCGTCATCGCGTCGTCGGGCATCCGCACGCTGATCGAGGGCAAGGTGGACCTGGGCGACAAGCGCAACCTGCTGATCTCCTCCACCATCCTGGTGATCGGCATTGGCGGCGCGTCGCTGAAGTTCGGCGATGGCGGGTTCGTGGTGTCGTCGATGGCGCTGTCGGCGCTGCTCGGCGTGCTGCTCAACGCCCTGCTGCCGGGCCGCGGCACCGGCGCCGACGCGGAAGAGATCCTGGCGTCTACCCACGTCTGAGGAGTGGACGGACCGCGCTCAGTGGCGGAGGCCGAAGGCCCGGCCGCTGAGCGCGATGTCGGCGTTGAAGCCTTCGGCGACGCGGTCGTCACCGCCGGAGGCCAAGCACAGCGTGACGTTGATGGCCGACAGGATCGTCTGATCGATCTGCTCGGGCTGCGCGTTGTAGCGCTTGAGGGCGTGAAGAGCGCGGGAAACGGACTGGGCCACGGCGCGAACTCCAAGAGCGCATCTCGCGAACTTATGGCTAAGCTCAAGTCCCTGCGAGAAAAGCGCAACCACGTTGCCCGCGAAGATTCGGCCCGAATCACTTAAGCAGCAGTAAACAGCCGACCTGTACCGGCGGCATACCTCTTCTTAGAGAGAAAAGACCAACACATCCACTTGGCGATTATCCGCCGAGCGTGACGATCTCCACCCGTCGGTTTTCGGCGGCGCGGGGGTTGGCGCGGTCGATGGGCTCGCGCTTGCCCATGCCCGTGGCGTCCAGCCGAGCGGCGGCAACGTGGTGGTGGCGCACCAGATAGTCCTTCACTGCGGCGGCGCGGCGGCGTGACAAGTCCAGGTTCGCCGCGTCGGAACCGACGCCGTCCGTGTGGCCGACGATGCGGAAGCGGGCCGCACCGGAGTCCGGCGCCATGATCACCGCCGCCACCCGGTCGAGCACCGCCTGCGACTCCGGCCGGATGCGCGTTGAGTTGAAATCGAAGTTGATAAGAAATGCCACCCGGCGCTCTTCCCTGGCCGGAGCGGCGATGACGGACGGGGCCGGGCGCATCGCCGTCGTCGGCGCCGCCGCGGGAGGCTCCACCGCTATTGCGGGGGCGGCGGGGATCACCACCGGGGCCGGCGGGCAACTGGGCGGTGCGACGCCCAGCAACGCACGGGAGATATCGCATTCGCTGGGGTTGGTGCCGAGCATGATCGGCGCCTCGGCGGCCTGCACGCCCCGCGGCAGCAAAACGGGCGGCGCCAGAGCCAGCGCCGCCGCCATCCACCATTCCACCCGCATCGCAAATCTCCCCCACCGTTAGCGCGCCATTGTCGGGCAAGTGGCGGGACCGGTCAAACCGGCGCACGCCGGTTGTGGCTTGGCACGATCATGCCTGTTACCATCCCCCTCCATTTGAGACGGCAAAACATAACGGAGGGATGCCGCATGAAGTCGATGAAGGCGCTTTGGGCCGGTCTGGCGTTGGCCGCGCTCGTTCTGCCGGGCGCCGCAATGGCTGCCGACTACAAGGCGGAATACAAGCTGTCCACCGTGCTGGGCAAGCCGTTCCCCTGGGGTGTGGCCGGCGACCGCTGGTCCGAGCTGGTCAAGGAGAAGACGCAAGGGCGCATCAACATCAAGATGTACCCTGGCACCTCGCTGGTGAACGGTGACCAGACCAAGGAATTCACGGCGCTGCGCCAGGGGGTCATCGACCTCGCCGTCGGCTCGACCATCAACTGGTCGCCACAGGTGAAGGAACTGAACCTTTTCGCCCTGCCCTTCCTGATGCCCGACCACAAGGCCATCGACGCGCTGACGCAGGGGCCGGTCGGCAAGCAGATCTTCGACCTGCTGGCGACCAAGGACGTGGTGCCGGTGGCCTGGGGCGAGAACGGCTTCCGCGAGCTGTCCAACTCCAAGCGCCCGGTGACGACGCCCGAGGATCTGAAGGGCCTGAAGATCCGCGTCGTCGGCTCGCCGCTGTTCCTCGACACCTTCACGGCGCTGGGCGCCAACCCGACGCAGATGAGCTGGGCCGACGCGCAGCCGGCGCTGTCCACCGGCGCGGTGGACGGCCAGGAGAACCCGGTGGCCGTGTTCACCGCCGCCAAGCTGCCGACGCTGAACCAGAAGAACCTGACGCTGTGGGGCTACGTCGCCGACCCGCTGATCTTCGTGGTCAACAAGGAGGTCTGGAACTCGTGGTCCAAGGAGGACCAGGAGGCCGTGCGCGCCGCCGCCCTCCAGGCCGGCCAGGAGGAGATCGCGATCTCGCGCAAGGGCATCACCGCCCAGGACGACAGCCTGATCAAGGACATCAAGGGCCAGGGCGTCGATGTGGTGCAGCTGACGCCCGCGCAGCAGAAGGCCTTCCAGACGGCGACCCGCCCGGTCTTCGACAAGTGGGCGCAGACGATCGGCCCGGCGCTGGTCAAACAGGCCGAAGAGTCCATTGCCAACCGGAAGTAACGCGGCAACTTGCCCCACCCGGCCCCTCCCCCGCCCAACGGGGGAGGTTGTGGGGTAAGTACTCGCCTCAGTGGCCGCCGCCCGCCACATCCGCATCACCTTCCCGGTGGACCGCCTGCCCCCCGGCCTGCGCCGCCTCACCGAGACCATCGCCTGGGGTGCGGCACTGGTCATGTTCAGCGTCCTGATCTGGCGCTGCTGGACGTGGTGTCGATCGTCCTGATCCTGCTGCCGCTGCTGACGCCGATCATGACGGCGTTCAAGTGAGACCCGGTGTGGTTCGGCGTCATGCTGACCACCAACCTCGCTACTCGCTCTGGCTGCCGCGCGGCCTCGGCTATGTCTGAGGCTTACGCGTCGCCAACACCACCCCGGTCGCGATCAGCGCAATGCCGGCCGCATGGAACCACTGCGGCCGTTCCCCCAGGAACAGCATGGCGAGCAGGCTGCCGAACACCGGGATCAGGTGGATCGACAGCCCCGTGCGGTTGGCGCCCAGCAGCAGGACCGCCCGGTTGAAGCAGATGTAGGCGAGGATCGACGCGAACACCGCGACGTAGGCGATCGACGCCAGCGACACGGCGCTGACCACCAGCGGCCGCCCGTTCAGCGTCTCCAGCACCATGAAGGGCAGCAGCATCAGGGCGCCCAGCAGGAACGTCACGACGATGAAGCTGAAGCCGTGCACCTGCGGCCGGCGGCGCAGCAGCGCCGTGTAGGCGGCGTAGGCGGTCACCGCCGCGAGGATCCACAGATCGCCGACGTTGAAGTGCAGGTTCGCCAGCGCCGCCGGGTCGCCGCGCGACACCAGCGCCACCGCCCCGGCCAGCGACACCGCGATGCCCAGCGCCTGCAAGGGCGTGACGGTGTCGCGAAAGAACAGGAAACTCATGCCGACGATCATCACCGGCATGGCGGACTGGATCATCACGCCGTTGAGCGCCGTGGTGCTCGCCAGCCCGATATAGGCGAAGGTGTTGAAGACGGCGATGCCCAGCCCCGACAGCAGCAGCACGATCTTCCAATGCCGCACCAGCACCGGCACGTCGTGCCGCAAATGGGGCCAGGCGAAGGGCAGCAGGATCAGCGCCCCCACCACCCAGCGCCAGAAGGCGAGCGCCACGGGAGGCACCGCCCCGGCGTTGGCGACGGCGCGGCCAAGCACGAAGTTGCCGGCCCAGAACAGCGGCGGCAGCATCAGCAGCAGCCACGGCCGGTCCAGCAAAGTCGTGCGGCCGGCCTTCGCCGGTGCCTCGGTCATGCCCGGCGCGGGCTGCGGAAGCCGCGGTCGCCGCCCCGATCACCGCCCCGGTCACCGCTGCGGTCGCCACGGTCGTTGCTCTTGGGCGGGGCCTTGAGGTCGGCTTCCATCTCGGCGATTCGCTTCACCAGCGCCTCGCGGATGGCCGGGGCGGCGTGGCTCTTCAGCGTCGCCAACTGCTCCTTGAGCTCGCGCAGCGCGCGCTCCTTCTGCTCGCGGGTGCGCTTGATGGCGACGTTGTCGGAATGCTGGCCGTCAAAGGCACGCATGGGTCTCTCACTCACGGGCTTGTGGAACAGGACGCCCTGATACCGGGTCCACCGGTGCGTGCGCAAGCCCCACGCAAACGAGGTGGCGCATGGCGCTGTGACAAGGCATCTTTGCGCCGCCCGACCGGCACCGCCCAGCATGAGAGGAACACATGTCCGAAGCGTTCGAGCACCACGAGAAGGCCCACGAGGCCGCGCATGGCGGCCATCCGAGCAACCGCCGCATCGGCCTGATGATCGCCACGCTGGCGGCGCTGCTGGCCATTTCCGAGGCGGCGGGCAAGAGCGCACAGACCGAGGCGCTGAACCGCAACGTCGAGGCGTCGAACCTCTGGGCGTTCTTCCAGGCCAAGACGATCCGCATGACGACGGTGCGCACGGCGGCCGACGAAGTGAAGCTGCAACTGACCCCCGACCTGCCCGACGAGCGCAAGGCCGCTTTCCAGAAACAGGCGGACAGCTGGACCCAGGCCGCCCAGCGCTACGACAGCGAGCCGGAGACCCAGGAGGGCCGCAAGGAACTGGCGGCGCGCGCCAAGCACGCCGAGGAGATCCGCGACCATTCCCTGGCCGCCTATCACCTGTACGAGTACGGCTCGGCGGCGTTCCAGATCGCCATCGTGCTGGCCTCGGCGACGGTGATCACCGGCTTCCTGCCGCTGGCGTGGCTGTCAGCCGGGCTGGGCCTGCTGGGCACGGCGATCTCGCTGGTCGGCTGGCTGGCGCCGACCGCCCTGCATCTGGGCGGGCACTGAGCCCAGCGCGGGGCGGGCAACAGCCATGGAGCGGAGCGGCACGACCGATGGAGCGGGCAGGACGTTCGCTCCCGTGGCGTTGCCCTCCCCTTCCCTGTCGGCGTTCAGCGGCGAGTTCCTCGATGCGGTGCGCGAGGCGGCGTTCCAGGCAGAGCGCCTTTCGGAAACCGTCCGCCACGCCCGGCTGCTGTTCCTGCTCTCGGCCATCCTGAACACGCTGTTCTTCGCCAGCGACTGGCGTTTCCACGGAGACCCGCACTTCTTCGTCGCCATCCCCGCGCGGGCGGTGGTGGTGGCGGTCTCGCTGGCCTGCTGGGCCGCGGTCAAGCGGAGCGGCTCGTTTCGCCACGCGCAGGCGGCGATGATCGCGTGGCAGTGGATCAACGGGGCCGCGGTGGCGGCGCTGGTCAGCTCGCGCAGTGAACTGGCGCTGTTCGTCGTCCTCATGCTGCCGTCCATCTACTATCTGGTGGTGCCGACCGCGTTCCGCTGGAGCCTGATCTCCGGCGTCGGGTGCAGCGCCATGATGCTGGCCGGCTATCTGCTGGCGGGACCGCTGCCGTCCACGACGACCGGCCTCGTGCTTGCAATGTTCATGCTCAACAGCGCGCTGGCGCTGGTGGTCCTGCGCTCGAACCGCCTGCGGCGGCTGGAGTGGGTGGCGACCCAGGCGGAGCGGCGCGCCAAGGAAGACCTGGCGGAAAGCCAGCGCATGGTCGAAAGCATGCTGATGGCCGTTCCCATCCCGCTGGTGGTGACGGCAAAATCCGATGGGCGCCTGATCAAGGCGAACGACGCCGCGTACACCTATTTCGGCGCCGACCCCGTCGCCGTGGGCATCCACTCGCTGGCCGAGGTCTACGCCGACCCGGCGGCGCGCGCGGCGCTGCTCATGGCGGTCGAGACGGGCGGGCGGGTCGGCGCGTTCGAAACGCGGGTGCGGCTGGCAGACGGGTCCATCCACGACGTGCTGCTGGCGGTCACCGGCTTCCACGCGGGCGGGACGGAATGCCTGATGGCCGGCGTGGTCGACATCAGCGCCCGCAAGCAGTCCGAAGAGGACACCCAGGCGGCGCGCCGGGCCGCGGAGACCGCCCTGGACGACCTTCGGCAGGCGCAGAGCCGGCTGATCCAGTCGGAAAAGCTCGCCTCGCTCGGCGCCCTGGTGGCCGGCGTCGCGCACGAGGCGAACACGCCCATCGGCATCGTGCTGACCACCTCGACCTTCCTGACCGACCGCCAGGAGCAGTTCCGCCGGCAGGTCGCTTCCGGCCGGTTGAACCGCAGCGACCTGGAGGCGTTCCTGAACATCCAGGACGAGGGCCTGGGCCTGATCGTGACCAACATTCAGCGCGCCGCAGACCTCATCCAGTCCTTCAAGCAGGTGGCCGCGGACCAGACCTCGGAGGTCCGGCGGATCTTCGACCTCGAATCCCGGCTCAGGGACCAGCTGTTCACCCTGAGCCCGGCGTGGAAGCGGTCCGGCCACCGGGTGGAGGTGGAGTGCCCGCCGGGCATCGCGGTGGACGGCTATCCGGGCGCGCTGTCCCAGGCGCTGTCCAATCTGGTGATGAACGCCCTGGTGCACGCCTACCCGGAGGGGCGGATCGGGACGTTGCGCATCGCCGCCACGGCACCCGACTACGCCACCGTCGAACTGGTCTTCGAGGACGACGGCCGTGGCATCCCCGCCGCCGACCTGGAGCATGTCTTCGAGCCGTTCTTCACCACCCGGCGCAGCGCCGGCAGCACAGGCCTGGGCCTGCACATCGTGCACAATCTGGTGACGGGAGCGCTTGGCGGCACCATCGCGGTGACTAGCCGGCCGAACGCCGGAACCCGTTTCACCATCCGTTTCCCGCGCGTGTCGCCGGAGGCGGCGGGGGTGCCGGACGCAAACCCGAAGGCCCCGGCGCGAAGCCCGTCACCGGCCCACTGATACCTCCACTTCGCATTCCGGCTCCTTTTTCGCAAAATCCCCTTGCCAACCCCGACGAGGGACCGTATAAGCCCGCTCTCTTCCGGCGTGGCGCAGCGGTAGCGCAGCGGACTGTTAATCCGTTGGTCGTAGGTTCGAATCCTACCGCCGGAGCCAGCGCGGGTGTAGCTCAGTTGGTTAGAGCGCCGGCCTGTCACGCCGGAGGCCGCGGGTTCAAGTCCCGTCACTCGCGCCATTCTCCTCCCAGCGGGGGGAGATGGCATTCACACTCCCTTCATTCCCCCGTCCTACAGTCATAGACGGCCCAATTCCGGGCCGGCCATGATCGGAGCCGCCCATGGGCTCCCCCCTCGACCCCATGTTCCTGGCCGAGCGCCTGGGCCTTGCCCTGCTGCTCGGCGTGTTCCTCGGGCTGGCGTTCGAGGACGTCTACAAGCGCGGTGACCGCCGCGCGCCCGGCGGCATCCGCACCTTCCCGCTGCTGGCGCTGGCCGGCGCCATGCTGCTCCTGCTGGAGCCGGCGCACGCCTCGGCGGTCACCGTCGGGCTGCTGGTGGTGGGTGCGTGGCTCTACGCCTATGTGCGGGCCACGCTGCACGGCAACCCGCCGGCCTCGACGCTCGCCGGCGGCATGACCCCGACGCTGATCGTCCCGGTGTCGAGCCTGACCGCCTATCTGCTGGGGCCGGTGTCGCTGACGCAGCCGCCGTGGGTCGCCGTGGCGCTGGCGGTCAGCGCGGCGCTGCTGCTGGGTGCGCGCGAACGGCTGCACGCGCTGGTCCACGTCGTCCCCAGCGAGGAGGTGCTGACCGCCGGCAAGTTCCTGGTGCTGATCGGCGTCGTGCTGCCGCTGGTGCCCAACGAGCCGGTGCTGGCCGGCGTGCCGGTGACCCCCTATCAGGCGTGGATGGCGGTGGTGGCGGTCTGCGCGCTGTCCTACGGCAGCTATCTGGTGCAGCGCTACGCGCCGCTGCGGCACGGCACGCTGGTGCCGGCGGTGCTGGGCGGGCTGTATTCCTCCACCGCCGCGACCGTGGTGCTGGCCCGCCGCTTGGCAGAGCCGGGCGCGCCGACGCATGAGCTGTCGGCCGGCATCGTCGCGGCGACCGCCATGATGTACCTGCGCCTTGGCCTGATCGTCGCGCTGTTCAACGCCCCGGTGGTGCGGGTGCTGGCCCTGCCGCTGGTCGGGCTGATCATCGTCGGCGCGCTGGCCGCCGCGGCGCTGTGGCGCCCGGCGCCGCAGACCGCCGAGCGCAAGGCGCTGCCCGTCACCAACCCCTTGCAGGTCAACGCCGCCATCGTCTTCGCCGCGCTGTTCATCGTCGTCGCGGTGGCGTCGCGCTGGGCGCAGGCGACGTTCGGCGAGGCCGGCATCGTCGCCCTGTCGGCCGTGGTAGGCGTCACCGACATCGACCCCTTCGTGCTCAGCGTCATTCAGGGCAGCGTGCCCGGTCTGGCACCGGAAAGCGTGGCGGCGGCAATCCTCATCGCCTCATCCACCAACAATCTGGCAAAGGCGGCCTACGCCGCCGCCTTCGGCGGCTGGGCGGTGGCGCGGCGCCCGGCGCTGGTGCTCGGGGCGCTGGCGGTGCTGGGGCTGGGTGCTGCGGCGTTGCTGACGCGATGATACGGCCGGCACATGGACGCTTCCATGATCGGCCGGCCGTATCACCCTCCCGCTCAATGCAGGCATTGAGCTGCCGGGTTTGAACCGAAGGCGCTTGATAGAAGACATCAAGCGCCTTCGGTATGATTGACGCGGATCAACGCCGATGGACGCACACCGGTGCAAGAAAGCGCCGCCCCCGTTCGCTGGAAAGGACACCTATGCCCATCGAGTTCGCCGCCACCACCCGCCTGGACACCGTGACCCGGCAGGACCCGGACGCCGTGTCGCGCCTGTCGACGCTGCACCCGGCCTTCGGCCCGACCGGCGGGTTGCCCGGCGACGTGACGCTGGGCGACGTGGCCGAAGCGATCGGGCTGCCGCTCGACCTCGTGCTGGCCTACGCCCGTGGCGAGATCCGCGTGCAGGTGCAGGAAGGCCGCAGTTGCGGCTGCGGGTGCAGCGGCGGCGGCAAGGCGCACTGAGAGCCGGAAGCGCCCCTCACCCAAGCAGCCAGCCCCGCACCAGAAGGTACCCGACACCGACGAGCAGCGAGCCGTAACCAATCGCTATAGCGCCGATACAGTCGCGCAGCGAACTCATTGCCCAAACCTCCGTTTCGACGCGCCCGCGGCGAACGCCCGACGCACCAGATCCTCACACGCGCAGCGCTCGGGGCAGTCGGCGCACTGAACCCCCTTGTCGCAGAAGCCGTCGCGGACCAGACGAAGCCGCTGGAGCAGCCCAACCCTCTGCTCATCGCTCAGCCGCCCGCTGCGGAGCGTCATCTCGATGGCGTCGTCGAAGACCGCCCTGCTCAGGTTGCGCATCGCCGACGTCCGTTGCCGACCGAGAGGGAAGACTAGCCGCCGCGTATTTCCGTACGATGTCTGCGATGTAACCCGCCGAAACGTTCCAGGGGGAATCTCGCATGCCGCTCGTCCACACGGCCATCGTGCTGCTCGCCGCCGCGGTGCTGGCGGTGCCGCTGGCCAAGCGGCTGGGCTTCGGCAGCCCGCTGGGCTATCTGGCCGCCGGACTGGTCATCGGGCCGAGTGGCCTGGGAATCATCACCGACGTGGAGAGCATGGCGCACGTCTCCGAACTGGGCGTCGTCCTGCTGCTGTTCCTGATCGGGCTGGAGTTGCGACCGCAACGCCTGTGGGTGATGCGCAAGTCGGTGTTCATGCTGGGCGGCGCGCAGGTGCTGCTGAGCGCGGCGGTGCTGGCCGGGGCGGCGCTGGCGCTGGGGCTGCCGGCGCGCGCAGCGGCGGTGGCGGGGGCCGGGCTGGCGCTGTCGTCCACCGCCATCGCGCTGCCGCTGCTGGCCGAGCGCGACCTGCTGGCGACGCACGCCGGGCGTGACAGCTTCTCCATCCTGCTGTTCCAGGATCTGGCGGTGATCCCGCTGGTGGCGCTGCTGCCGCTGCTGGGCGACGGCGGCGCGGTGGCGGTGAACCACGGGGCCAGCGGCGCCGACGCCTGGATCGCCGTCGCCAAGGCGGCCGGGGCCATCCTGATTGTGCTGGCCGGCGGGCGGCTGCTGGTGCGGCCGGTGTTCCGGCTGGTCAACGCCGCCAAGACGCCGGAGATCTTCACCGCCACGGCGCTGCTGATCGTGCTGGGTACCGGAGCGCTGGTGGAGGCGTCGGGCTTGTCCATGTCGCTGGGCAGCTTCATGGCCGGCGTGCTGCTGTCCGATTCCGAGTACCGGCACGAGGTGAAGGCCGACATCGAGCCGTTCGAGGGCCTGCTGCTCGGCCTGTTCTTCGTATCGGTGGGGGTGTCGGCGGATGTGGCGGGGTTCCTGGCGGCGCCGGGGCGCATGCTGCTGGTGATGTTCGGGCTGGTGGCGGTGAAGGCGGCGGTGCTGTTCGCGCTGGCGCGATACGCCGGCAACACGCCGCGCGGCAGTGTGCGCATGGCCGCGGTGCTGGCGCAGGGCGGCGAGTTCGGCTTCGTGCTGTTCGGGCTGGCGACGGCGGTCGGGGCGATGGGCCAGGAGCACTCGAACGCCGCCATGCTGGTGCTGACGCTGTCGATGATTGCCACGCCGTTCCTTTTCGCGGCGACCGAGCGCTGGCTCGTTCCGCGCCTGGGGACCAAGACGCCGCGCGCCTTCGACAGCATCGACGTGGACGGCACGCCGCCGGTGATCGTCTGCGGATTCGGGCGGGTCGGGCAGATCGTCGGCCGCGTGCTGCGGCTGCGCGGCATCCCGTTCACCGCCTTGGAAAAGAGCGCCGATCAGGTGGACTTCGTCCGCCGTTTCGGCACCAAGGTGTTCTACGGCGACCCCACCCGGCCCGAACTGCTGCGCGCCGCCGGGGCGGACAGCGCCAAGGTGCTGGTGGTGGCGCTGGCGGACATGACCGAGTGCCTGACCGTCGTCGACATGGCGCAGCGCTTGTTCCCGCACCTGACCATCGCAGCCCGCGCCCGCAACCGGCGCCACGCGCATCTGCTGATGGACCGCGGCGTGACGATCATCGAGCGCGAGACCTTCCTGTCCAGCCTGAGCCTGACCGAGAAGGTGCTGACCGCCACCGGCCTCGACGCCGGGGAAGCGCACCGCACCATCGAGACCTTCCGCGCCCACGACGAGCGCACGCTGGAGCGCCAGCACGCCATCTACCACGATGAGCAACGGCTGATCCAAACCTCGCAAGACGCCGCGAAGGAGCTGCAATCGCTGTTCGAGGCGGACCGGCCGGAACGGTGACTGGCCGTCCCGCCACTCCGCCCCACCTCACTGGCAAAGACAGCAGGAGGCAGGCATGGAAGGTCCGCGGGAGTGGCTGGAGACACAGATCGTGCCGCGCACGCACGACATCGGCGGGTTCGAGGTGCGGCGCGCCCTGCCCTCGGCGCAGCGGCGCATGGTCGGGCCGTTCATCTTCTGGGACCAGATGGGGCCGGCCGAGCTGACGCCCAGCCACGGCCTGGACGTGCGGCCGCACCCGCACATCGGGCTCGCCACCGTCACCTACCTGTTCGACGGCGAGATCCTGCATCGCGACAGCCTCGGCTCGGTGCAGGCGATCCGCCCCGGCGCGGTGAACTGGATGACCGCCGGCCGCGGCATCGCCCACTCCGAACGCAGCAGCGACGAGACCCGCCGCACCGGCCAGCGGGTGTTCGGCATCCAGTCCTGGATGGCGCTGCCCACCGCGCATGAGGAAGCCGCCCCCGCCTTCATCCACCACCCCGCCGAGGCCCTGCCCATGGTGGAGGGCGAGGGCAAGCGGGTGCGGATCGTCGCCGGGCGGGCCTATGGCGAGCGCTCGCCGCTGGCGACCTTCAGCGAGACGCTGTACGTGGACGCGGCGCTGGCCCCCGGCGCCCGGCTGCCGGTGCCGGCCGAGCACCCGGAGCGCGCGGTCTATGTGGCCGAGGGGACGGTGATCGTGAGCGGCGACCGCTTCGAGGCCGGGCAACTGCTGGTGCTGCGCCCCGGCGATGCCATCACGGTGGAGGCGGAGACCGCCGCGCGGGTGCTGGTGCTGGGCGGCGAGCCGATGGACGGGCCGCGGCACATCTGGTGGAACTTCGTCTCCAGCTCCAAGGACCGCATCGACGCCGCCAAGGCGGACTGGAAGGCCGGGCGGTTTACGGCGGTGCCGGGGGAGACGGAGTTCATCCCGTTGCCGGAGGATAAGCAAGCGCCAGTGGTGGCGAAGGAGCCGTAGGGGGCAGCGGCTTCCCCTACCGCCCGAACCCCATCTCCTTCAACGCCTCCCCCACCTCCGCGTTCTCCAGCGCCGCCAGGAACCGGCGCACCGGCTCGCGGTCCAGGCGCGCGCGGGGGATGAGGAAGTCGTAGCGCTCCTCCTGCAAGGGCAGGAAGCCCAATCCATAAAGCTTCGCCACGCTCTCGATGGCCACGCCCCAGTCCGCCCGGCCCTGTTCCACCACGACAGCCACGGCGTTGTGCGACTTGGCCTGCGTCCAGTATCCGGCGGGCCGTATGCTGCCTAGCTGCCGGTCGGTGAGGATGCGCGTTCCGCTGCCGGCGTTGCGGTTGACCATCAGGCAGCCGGCGTCCGCCGCCACCGCCGCGATGGCCTCCGCCCCCGCCTTACTTTCAAACCGCGCGTCGCCGGGGCGGAAGATCACGCCTTGCAGGCGGCGGTAGCCGGGGACCAGTTCCAGCTCCGGCGTCAGGAACGGCGTGTTGTACACCCCCGTCGCTGGGTCCATGAGGTGGACGGCGGCCAGGTCGCACTCGCCGCGCTTTGCGGCGTTCAGCCCGCCCATGCTGCCGACGTTGAGCGCCTTGACCGTCAGCCCCTCGCCGATCAGCCGGCCGACGACGGCGTCCAGGCCGACGCAATGGCTGCCCACCAGGATCAGATCCGCCGGTCGGGCGCTGCCGCCGATGAGCTGAACCGACACCGGCGTGCCGGCCTCGACCGCCTCGGCGTGCTGGTCGATGGCGATGAAGCCGTCCGCCGCGCTGAACGCGGTGACCGAACCGGACCCCTTCGCCAGCGGGTACGCCACCAAGCCGTCCGCCCCGCGCACCAGCGAGACCATGACGAACTCCATGCGCCCGCGCTCCGAACCGACGCGCATGGGCAGGGTCGCCGCAATCGCCTCCTTGGCCGCCACCGGCAGCCCGGCCAGCGCGCGGATCACCGGCGCCACGAACTCGTGGAAGGTGAACACCGCCGAGGTCGGGAAGCCCGGCAGGATCACCACCGGCTTGCCTTTGGTCGCCGCCAGACACAGCGGCTTGCCGGGCTTCAGCGCCACGCCGTGCACCAGCACGCCGGGGTCATTCAGGCGGCTGACGATGCGGTAGGACAGGTCGCCCGCCCCCTTCGACGTGCCGCCCGACAGCACCAGCGCGTCGCACTCCACCCCCCGCGCCACGAGGCGTTCCAGTTCCGCCTCGCTGTCCGGGCTGACGCCCAGGCGCACCGGCTCGCCGCCCAGTTCCTCGACGGCCGCCGCGAGGATGGCGGCGTTGGAGTCGTACACCGCGCCGGGGCGGATCGGTTGGCCCGGCGCCACGATCTCGTCGCCGGTGGAGAGGATCGCCACGCGCGGCCGGCGCAGCACGTCCACCTCCGCCAAGCCCACCGCCGCCAGCACGCCGACCTCGCGCGAGGTCAACACCTGCCCGCGGCGCAGCACCGTCTCGCCGCGCCCGATGTCGGAGCCGGCGGCGGCCACGAAGCCGCCGGGCACCGCCGGCTTGCGGATCTCGACCTTGAGCTCGCCGTCCCCGTCGTGCGTCTCGGTGTGCTCGACCATCACCACGGCGTCGGCGCCGCGCGGCACCATGCCGCCGGTGGCGATCACCGTGGCGGTGCCGGGCGCCACCGTCTCGCGCGGCTGGGCGCCGGCCGACAGCACCTCATCATTCAGGGTCAGCAGCACCGGCGCGTGCTCGCTGGCCCCGGCGGTGTCGGATGCCCGCACCGCGAAGCCATCCACGCTGGAGCGGTCGAAACCGGGCACGTCCACGCCGGCCACCACGTCGCGCGCCAGCACCCGGCCGCGGGCGTCGGCCAGCGCCACGCGCTCCTCGCCACGCGGGGTGAGGTCCAGCGCCGCGCGCCAGCGGTCCCACGCCTCGTCGCGGCTCGCCACCTCAAGGAATTGCTGCTGCCGCGCCGCCTGCTTCACGAAGCGCCGGACGTCCTCGTTGGACACCGTTTCCTCCACACCGTTATTCGCGCGCCATCATAGCGCGTCGGCGGGAGAATCGTACATCCAGACGGTGATCTCGGCACCGGCCGGCACGCCCTCGCTCTCCGCCGGGATCAGCACGAAGCCGTCGGCCCGCGCCACCGCCGCCAAGCCGGCCACCGCGGCGGAAGCGACCGGCTCGGCGCCGCGCTCGGTCAGGCGGACGCGGTGGACTTCGGCGAAACCGATCTCGGACACCAGCTTGCGCGCCGCCGGCACCCGCCGCATGGCGTAGGGCGGATCGGCCGGACGCTCGCCCAGCCGGCGCACGGCGCGGCCGGCCAGCAGATCGTAGAGCGTGGCGCAGGCCGCCGGCTCGCCGGGCAACAGCGCCACCGGCACGCCGCCCGCCAGCCCCAGGCCGGCCGAATCGCCGGGCCGCAGAGCCACCCCGTGCACCGCCAGCGCGCCGGCGTCCGCCAGCGCCAGCGGCGCCTCGTCGTCCGCGCCAAGCCCGGTGCGTCCGCAGACCAGCACCATGTCGGCGCTCGGCTCGGTCAACGCCGCGACCAACGCCGCGGGGCCGAACGGCCCGCGCAGTTCCGGCACGCCGCCGTCGCGCCGGACCAGGGCGGCGAGCATCGCCGCATCGGCCTCGCTCCCCGCGCGCGGCCCACCGGCAATGAGGATGCGCACCGCCGGCCGCCGCACCACCGCCACCCCGTCCAGCCCGAGCGTCGCCAGCAGCCCGATGTCCTGCGGGCGCAACACGCGGCCGGCGGGCAGCAGGACGGCGCCGGCCTTCGCCTGCTCGCCGCGGCGCTCGACGCCGCTGCCGGCGGGCAGAGCGTCCAGCACCTCGACGCCCAAAGGGGACGTCTGCGCCGCTTCCACCGGCAGCACGGCGTCGGCGCCCGGCGGCAGCGGATCGCCGGCCGAGACACGGATCGCCTGACCGGCGGTCAGCAAGATCGGGTTGTAGCCGCCGGCCCCCAGCGTCGCCTCGGCGGCCACCGCGACGCCGTCGCGCGCGGCGCGGTCGGCGGGCGGCAGGTCGGCGGGCGCGGCAACGTCCACGGCCAGCACGCGGCCGGCGGCGTCACCAAGCGGCACCTCTTCGGCCGGCAGCGCGGCGGTGTGGGCGTCCAGCCAGCGGGCGGCGTCGGCGAGCGCGGTGCGCGACGGGAACCCCCGGCCGCGCACGTCGGGGAGACGGGTGTCGGTCATGCGACGCACGGCGTTTCATGCGCGCCCAGCGGCCGGCGCCGGGTTTTTCGCAAAATCAAGGACTTGGCTTGGTCCGGTGCCGGCGAATGAAACATTGTGTAACACCATGCAACGCGATTTCACTGTGTGTTTCATCCCGCCCGGCTGCCTGCGGAAGCAGGCAGGGGAAGGATCGAAATCCTACGAAATTTCGGCGTTCGGAGCAAGCCTTCGTCGGTTGGATCCGCGCCTATCCGATCAACGCGGACACCCACGGCATATTGGGTTGGCGCGGAATCGCATCCAGACTCCCCAATCGACCGCACATGACCCAGAGCGGACGCCAGGGGCCATAATTTGCCCAGATTCGGTCCGGATACACCACAGACAAACCTGCCATGCAAGCCCGCCCAGGGCGGTGGCAAGAGCTTGGCGCGTATTGAGCAACGCGTCCCCTTACCACCCGTAAAGAGGGTTTTCAGCCTCATCAGGGTCGTGTAGCTTTCCGAAGATTTTGAGTAGTTTTTATGCGTAACCGGAGGCGATGTTGAGCAGCGCTTTGCCCTTGCACCGACTTGTTGCGGACTACCTTCGAAGCAGAGCGGGTGAGCGGCTAACGGTCGGCGACATCGCTCGAGGAGTGACTTCAAATAACAGAGAGCGATTTATTGAAAAGGAGCGAAAGCTCGCAGGTCGCACAACGCTAATTGATCAAATTTCAAAAGAAATATCAGCGCAAAGAAAAGAAATACTTAATCATCATAACGATATTTCGGTCGACACGTCGAGGCGTCCAGCAAGGTGGTTTATTGAATTGGAGCCTGGAAGACGACAAACTATTGGAACCCCCTTGCCAACCGAGTCTGTTTGGTCGCCCAGCTTCATTGAGCTCGGCCAAAGCCCACCTCAATCACAAAATTTAGATAGCTATGCTGAGCAGTTAAGCAAAGAAGAGGAGATAACCGAGCATGAAATTTATGAGCCACTGCAACGTTTTTTGCATCTTGAGCTTGAAATTGTTTCAAAGAGAATTCGCGAATCGGTAAGCAGCAACCGGCGTGGCCGCAATGGAAATAAGTGGCTTCATCCGGATATTGTTGGAATGCTTGCGCCGGGGCAAGGGTGGAGTGACGTAGTTCGGCAATGCTCAATGGCGCTGCCAACGAGGAAAGCGAAATTAGTATCAGTTGAGGTAAAAATCAGACTCACGGCTGGAGACATTCGAGAGTCATTTTTCCAGGCTGTATCTAACTCTCTCTGGGCAAACCGCGCCTACTTGGCGGCTATGGAGATTAAGGGTGAAGAAACTCTAGAAGAGCTGAATATGCTCTGCGCCCTCCATGGACTTGGCTACATCTCAATTGACCCGGACGATTTTACGGAGAGCAGGATACTGATTCCAGCAAAGGAGCGAGAGGAGGTTGACTGGGCTAATGCAAACAGGATTGCTCAGGAAAATAGAAACTTTAGCGACTATTTGAAAGCTGTCCTAAACTATCTGCAAACGGGACACGTTGTGCATCGCCTGTGGGACCATACAGATTGATGCAGGCGACATACACATTCGTTCTCAAAATACTTAGCGAGCGAGGAGGCTGGTGCTTGAAGGAAGCAGTGTGAGCATAATCTACTCACATTGCCCTCGGGGGGGGGGGGAGCTCGCCTGATGTCCGTTCCTGGCGCACATCGGCCGCTCAAGGGACAAGTCGGAGGTTGGCCGCCGGCCCAACACGCGCCGCGATGGAAAGGGCGTTGGGCCGTTGGCCCAACCTACGCGTTCCCCATGGTCTCGGCCAGCGCGTGAAGCAGCACCGGCGGGGTCACCGGCTTGTGCAGGACGCTGATGCCGCTGGCTTCGGCCTCGCGGATGCGCTCGGGCGCGGTGTCGCCGGTCAGGATGATGCTGGGGATCGGCTGGTGGTACAGCTCGCACAGCGCGCGGATCGCCTCGGTGCCGGTGCGGCCCTCGCGCAGGCGGTAATCCGCCAGGATCATGCTGGGCGCCTTGGGCAGCCCGCGCAGCAGGCGCACCGCCTCGTCCTCCGACTGCGCCGCCACCACGTCGTACCCCCAGGCTTGCAGCAGGGCGCGCAGGCTGGACAGCACCACCGGCTCGTCATCGATCAGCACGATGGTGCCGCGCCCCAACCCGTTCTCCGCCGGCCGCTCGGCCTCGGCGGCCGGCGGCTGGGTGGTCGCCAGACGCGGCACCTCGACCCAGAACACCGAGCCGCGGCCGGGCAGCGAGCGTACCCCCACCTCGTGGCCCATCAGCCGCGCCAGACGCTTGACGATTGCAAGCCCGAGGCCGAGGCCCTGCGTGCGGTCGCGTTCGGGGTTGGCGACTTGGGTGAACTCCTCGAAGATCTCGTTGGTCAGTTCGGGCGCGATGCCGATGCCGGTGTCCCACACCTCGATGCGCAGGGCGCCGCCGCGCCGCCGGCAGCCGAGCAGGATGGTGCCCCGCTGGGTGTAGCGCACGGCGTTCTCCAGCAGGTTCTGCACCAGCCGGCCGAGCAGCGCCGGGTCGCTGCGCACCACGGCGCTGGACGGCACCACGCGCAGCCCCAGCCCGCGCGACTCGGTGACACCCGCGAAGTTGACGCGCATGGTCGCCAGCAGCGTGTCGATGGGGAAGTCCATGTGCTTCGGCGTCACCACGCCGGCGTCCAGCTTCGACACGTCCAGCAGCGAGTCGAGCAGCATCTTCATCGCGTCGATCGCCAGCTCCATGTCGCTGACCATGGTGCGGGTGGGTGTCCCCTCGGCCAGCTGGGCGGCCAGCGCCGAGGTGAAGAACACCATCGACTGCACCGGCTGGCGCAGATCGTGGCTGGCGGCGGCGAGGAACTTGGTCTTGGCGAGGTTGGCGCGCTCCGCGTCCTCCTTGGCGCGCGTCAGCATGTCCTCGGCGGCCTTGCGTTCGGTGATGTCGCGCACGGTGCCGGCGAAGATCCGCCGGCCGGCGACGAAGCCCTCGCCGACGCCCAGATCCATGGGAAAAATGTTGCCGTCCTTGCGGCGGCCCTGCACCTCGCGCCCGATGCCGATGATGCGCGGATCGCCGGTTTGCAGGTAGCGCTTGAGGTAGGTGTCGTGCTCCTGCCGGTAGGGGGCGGGCATCAGCACGTTGACGTTGCGGCCCAGCACCTCGGCGGCGGAGTAGCCGAAGATCCGTTCGGCGGCGCGGTTGAAGCTCTCGATCCGGCCCTTCTCGTCGATGGTGATGATGCCGTCCACCGCCGCCTCCAGGATGGCGCGGTTCTTCGCCTCGCTGTAGCGCAGGCGCTCCTCGGTTTCCTTGCGCACGGTGATGTCGCGCACGATGCCGGCGAACAGCCGTTCGCCGCCGCTCGCCGCCGCCTCGCCGACCGCCAGTTCCATGGGGAAGACGCGGCCGTCCTTGCACAGGCCCTGCACCTCGCGGCCGATGCCGATGATGCGCGCCTCGCCGGTTTCCAGGAAACGCGCGAGGTAGCCGTCGTGCGCGCTGCGGTGCGGCTCGGGCATCAGCATGCTGACGTTCTGGCCGATCACCTCGTCGGGAAGGTAGCCGAACAGCCGCTCGGCGGCGCGGTTGAGCGAGCGGACGATACCCCGCGAGTCGATGATGATGATGGCGTCCACCGCCGCGTCGAGGATCGCCTGCGTCAGCGCCTCACCCGCCACGGCGCAGGGCGCGGGTGCGGGTGCGGGATCGCGTGCCGGCGGCGGAGCCGGCTGCCTCCGCGCCACGCGCCACGTCACCCACGAAGACACCCCCGCCGTCGCTATCGCGATGACCGCGGCGCCGATCCAGCTGGCCACGTCCATCCCCCCCGCCTCACTTCAGTGCACGTTGAGCTAGGAACACTTCAGACTCGAACACGTCTCGCGTCCACTCGCGCTTTGGACGTAAACGAGGAAAGCCAGACCCGGCGCCATTCCGCATCGGCCGTTCGGCGGGGAGTGCGCGCTGTCGGTAACGAGTCAAGTTGCCCCTCCCTCGAAGCAGGGGACATCTCTGTTAAGCTCCCGCTGGGAGCGGAGTTTACTTGGCATTGCGGTACCGATTGCGCGGAATCGCCGCATGTCCCCCGGCTTCCGCCCCCCTGAACTTGGGCGTAGCTTGCAGACCGACCCTCGCGTGCGGCGAGCTGGGCTTGCGGCCCCAGCGCCTCTCCTTCGCGAGACCGCCGCGAAACCGAGGTGACCGCCATGGCCGATGGCACGGACAAGGTGCGGGGCTATTGCCCGTTGTGCGTTTCCCGTTGCGGGATCGTCTCCATGCTGGCAGGCGGGCGGCTGGTGGGCGTGGAGGCCGACCGCGACCATCCCACCGGCGGCGCGGTGTGCGTCAAGGGGCGCGCCGCGCCCGAGATGGTCTACGCGCCCGAACGCCTGCTCACCCCGCTGCGCCGCACCCGCCCGAAGGGCGACCCCGATCCGGGCTGGCAGCCGGTGTCCTGGGACGAGGCGCTTGCGCTCGTGGCCGACGGGCTGCACCGGATCGCCGGGCGGCATGGGCCCGAGGCCGTGGTGTTCGGCGTCGCCACGCCCAGCGGCACCGCGGTGGCCGACGCCTTCGCCTGGATCCACCGGCTGGCGAACGCCTTCGGCAGCCCCAACGTCCTGTTCGCCACGGAGAACTGCAACTGGCACCGCGATTTCGGCGCCGCGCTGACCTACGGCACCGGGATCGGCATGCCCGATTTCGAGAACACCGGCTGCCTCGTGCTGTGGGGGGCCAACCCCGCCGCCACGTGGCCGTCCATGGCGAGGGCCGTGCTGGCGGCGACGCGGCGAGGGGCGCGCCTGATCGCCGTCGATCCGCGCCGCACCGGCCTCGCCGCGCGGGCCGACCGGTGGCTCGGCCCGCGTCCGGGCACCGACGGACCGCTCGCCCTGGCGCTGGCGGGCGTGCTGCTGGAGGAGGGCTGGTACGACTCCGACTTCGTGCTGCGCTGGACCAACGGGCCGCTCCTGGTGCGCGCCGACACCGGGCGCCTGCTGACGGAGGCCGACGTGGCGCAGGGCGGCGCGGCCGGCCGCTTCCTCGCCTGGCATGGCGGCGAGCGCCGGGCCGTCGCGCATGATCCGCGGGCCGCCGAGACGCCATGGGCGCTGTCCGGGGAGGTGACGGTGGTGACCCTGGCTGGCCCCGTCGCCTGCCGTCCTGTCTTCGATCTGGTGCGGGCGCTGTGCGCGTCCTGGACGCTGGAGCGGGCCGCGGCGGTGACCGGCGTGCCGGTGCAGGCCATCCGCGACGCGGCGCGTCTGATCCACGAGTCCGGTCCGGTGTCGTGGTACACCTGGACCGGCACCGGCCAGCACGCCGACGCCACGCAAACGACACGCGCGCTCGCCCTGCTGTTCGCGCTGACCGGCAGCCGGGACGGCGTCGGCGGCAACCGGCTGTTCGCCAAGCCACCGGTGCGCGACGTATCCGGGCGCGACCTGCTGCCGGCGGCGCAGCGGGCCAGGACGCTCGGCTTGGCGGAGCGCCCGTTGGGGCCGCCTGCGCGCGGCTGGGTCACCAGCCGCGACGTCGTCCGCGCGGTGCTGACGGACACGCCCTACCCCGTGCGCGCCCTGGTGGCCTTCGGCTCCAACCCGCTGCTGAGCAAGCCGCACACTCCGGGGCATGAGGAGGCGCTGGCGGCACTCGAGCTGTACGTCCACACCGACATGGTGATGACGCCCACAGCGCGCTTCGCCGACATCGTGCTGCCGGTGGCCTCGCCGTGGGAGCGCGAGGGACTGCAGGCCGGCTTCCAGATCGGGCGCGAGGCCGAACGCCTGCTCCAACTCCGCCCACGGGTTCTGGACCCGCTGGGCGAGTGCCGGTCCGACACGCGCATCGTCTTCGACCTCGCCGGCCGGCTGGGGCTGTCGAACCACTTCTTCGGCGGCGATCCGGAGGCGGGGCTGGCGCATGCGCTGGCCGACACGGGCGTCACGGCCGAACGGCTCCGCGCCACGCCGGGCGGCGTGCGCGTCGGCCTCGGGGACGAAGCAAGGAGCTTCGAGCGGACGGGCTTTGCCACGCCGACCGGGCTGATCGAACTCTACTCGACGGCGCTGCTGGAGGCCGGCCAGCCGCCGCTGCCGGCGTTTCAGGCGCCGGCGCCGGACGAGGGGTATCCGCTGGTGCTGACCTCGGCCAAGTGGCCGCAGTTCTGCCACAGCCAGCACCGCCACCTGCCTTCGGTGCGCGAGCGCATGCCCGAACCGCTGGTGGAGATCGCCCCGGCGGACGCGCGCACGCACGGCATCGCCGAGGGTGACGCGGTGGAGATCGCGACGGAGCTGGGATGCGTGCGGGCGCGGGCGCGCCTGAACGAAGCGCTGGCGGAGGGCGTGGTGTGTGCCCAGTACGGCTGGTGGCCGGAGAACCTCAACGCCGTGCTGACGGGCGAGACCTTCGATCCGGTCAGCGGCTCGAACGCGCTGAAGTCGAGCCGCTGCCGCGTGACTTTGGCTTCCGGGCGGTGATCGCGCCGGGCGTCACCCGGATCGTCAGATCACCGCGCCGTCGCCGATTTGCGCGCGAAAGCCTCGCCTCACTGCACCAGAGGTGATCCGGTTGTCGGAAGGGCAAACCCCGTCACTTCGCCGCGCCCGGCGAGCAGCTGGATGTACTGGTGCACGGCACGGTGCCAGCTTGCGTCGTGCAGGTAGCCGGCTATGCGTTTCTCAACCATCTCGAAGGGCAGGTCGCGGCCGTCGATGCGGCGGTCCACGCGCAGCACGTGGTAGCCGAACGGCGTCGGCACCGGCACCAGGCACAGCGTGCCGGGCAGCATGTGATACAGAAAGGTTTCGAACTCCGGCACCGTCTGGCCGCGGGCGATCTGCCCAAGGTTGCCGCCCTGCGCCTTGGAGGGGCAGGCGGAGCGCTCGCGCGCCAGATCGGCGAAGCGGTCGGGGTGGTCCACCAGGATCTGGATGGTGTCCAGCGCCTGCTGCTTGGCCGATGCGCGCGCCTCGTCGTCGTCGGGAGCGGCGGGGAACAGGATGTGCGAGGCCTCGAACAGGTCGGGGCTGCGGAACTTGGCCTTGTTGTTCTCGTAGTAGCGCCGGCAGGTCGCCTCGTCGGCGTCGGGAATGTGGACTTCCGCGTCCAGCAACTCCCGGATGGCGGCGTCCTCCGCCGTCTCCTCGCCGGCGGCCGACGCGCCGTCGAGGCCCAGCGCGCGCGCCTCGTCCAGCAGCAGTTGGCGGACCACCAGCGCGCGGGCGGCGGACTCACGGGCGTCGTCCAGGGTCGGTGCCGGATGGTACTGGATTTCCTGGTCCACGGCGGTGTCCGGGATCTCGGTACCGTTCACGGTGATCGGCATGGAAGCCTCTGTGCTTGTTGGGGGTGCTGCGTGGGCTGGGCTTGCCCCAACCCACGCGACTTTGGAATCACGCCGTCCGGAACCGCGTCCGCACGATCTGGTAGCTGCGGCTCAGGTACCCGACGGGGGCGCTGAGGACGTGCACCAGACGCGAGAACGGGAACAGGATGACGATCACCATGCCGAGAACGAGGTGCAGCCGGTAGGCGAACGGAACGCCGACCAACTGGTCGGCCGCCTCGCCGCGGAAGGTGACGATGCGCTGCGCCCAGTCGGCCAGCTTCACCATGATGCTGCCGTCCAGGTGGCCCAGCGACATCGGGATGGTGATGAGGCCGAGCAGCATCTGCACCCACAGGATCGCCAGAATGGCGATGTCCATGGTGGAGGAGTTCTTGCGGATGCGCGGGTCGGTCCAACGGCGGTGCAGCAGGATGCTGAGCCCGGCGAATCCGGTCAGCCCGAAGACCGTGCCGGCGATGCAGGCCAACAGCTGCTTGCCGCCGGTGGACAGGCCGAACGCGTGGTAGACTTCCGGCGGCGTCAGCAGGCCGAACAGATGGCCCATGAACAGCAGCAGGATGCCGACGTGGAACAGGTTGGAGCCCAGATACAGGCTCTTCTTGCGCAGCATCTGGCTGGAGCCGCTGCGCCACGTGTACTGCTCACGGTCGAAGCGCATGATGCTGCCGACGATGAGCACGGTAAGCGACACGTAGGGCAGGTAGCCGAACAGGAACTGATAAGCGTGACTCATGACTGTTCTCCCTCCGAGGGGGAATTCCGTGTTGGGGCCGAGATCCTCCCCCTCCCATGACGCCGGGAGGGGGAGGGCTCAGGGTCGAAGATCCGGGGCGTCCGAGCCGTCGGGGTGCTCCAGGCGCCCGCGGGGCCTCACCCCATCCCGGCGGCTCCCAGCGTGTGGTGGGCGGGTGGCTTGCGGGCGATCGGGCAGCTCTGGAGCGCGTCGCCCGGACCGAAGGTGACGGGCTCCTCTTCCCAGATCTTGTCCAACTCCTCCAGGCTGTCGGCATCCTCCGGGGTGGCGGCCAGGATGGCCTCCACCTCGGCGGCGTCGGCCGGCTGTGCGGACAGTGCCACCAGGGCGTGCAGCACCGCGGCGTAGCGGCTTTCCCGCTCGGCGAGCCGGCGGGCCAGCGCTTCGAGGATGGGGGCCGCGTCGGCCAGCACGCCGCGGGCGACCGCGTCGTCCAGGAAGGAGAGGAACTCGCAGACCATCGGAAGGAAATCCGGCAGTTCGCGGGCGTTCATCTCGAAGCCGTGGAAACGATACAGCTCGGCCAGCGTCGCCATGGCGGTCCCGCGGTCGCGGGATTCGCCATGCAGGTGCTCATAGAGGTGCAGCGACAGGCGGCGCGAACGGTCGAACATCGACACGTAGCGCTCCTGCGCCTCCATCAGATCGTCCGCCCGCAACTCCCCGATCAGCCCGGCGATGCCGGCGAGATGGGCCGGGGAAACCAGCCCTTCCGCCGCCAGCGCCTGCATGATGTCGGGCAGGCCGTCCACCAGATCCTCGTCGGGATAGGTGAGCAGCGCGCCAAGCGCCTTGTAGGTCAGCATCAATCGGCCTCCTCAAGGGACTTGGTCTTCGGCTTGCGGGTGCCGAACAGGTTGCCCTCCGAGAAGCCGTCCGAGCAGCCGTTGCCGAAGCTGAAGCCGCACGAGCCGCGCAGGTCGAAGGCGTTCTCGGCGTACTCGCGGTGCGTCGTCGGGATGACGAAGCGGTCCTCGTAGTTCGCCAGGGCGAGGATGCGGTACATGTCCTCGACCTGATTGGCGGTGAGGCCGACCTGACGCAGCACGTCGGTGTTCATCCGCCCCTCGACCGTCCGGCCGCGCTGGTAGATGCGCAGCGCGTACATGCGTTGCAACGCCGTCACCACCGGCTCCTCGTCGCCCGCCGTCAGCAGGTTGGCGAGGTACTTGACGGGGATGCGCAGGCTCTTGATGTCCGGCAGGCCATCGACGAAGCCGATGTGGCCCTTCTCGGCGGCACCCTGGATGGGGCTGAGCGCCGGGATGTACCAGACCATCGGCAGCGTGCGGTACTCGGGGTGCAGCGGGAAGGCGATCTTCCACTCCATCGCCATCTTGTAGACCGGCGAGTTGCGAGCCGCCTCCAGCCACGCCTCCGGCACGCCGTCGAGGCGGGCCTGCTCGATCACCTTCGGATCCTTGGGGTCCAGGAAGATGTCGAGCTGCTTCTGGTACAGGTCCTTCTCATCGACCGCCGAGGCGGCTTCCTCGATGCGGTCGGCGTCGTAGAGCAGCACACCCAGGTACCGGATGCGGCCCACGCACGTCTCCGAGCACACGGTCGGCTGGCCGACCTCGATGCGCGGGTAGCAGAAGGTGCACTTCTCGGCCTTGCCCGACTGCCAGTTGTAGTAGATCTTCTTATACGGGCAGGCGGAGACGCACATGCGCCAGCCGCGGCACTTGTCCTGGTCGACGAGGACGATGCCGTCTTCTTCACGCTTGTAGATGGACCCCGACGGACAGGCCGCCACGCACGCCGGATTGAGGCAGTGCTCGCACAGGCGCGGCAGGTACATCATGAAGGTGTTTTCGAACTGGCCGTAGATCTCCTTCTGGATGCCGTCGAAGTTCTTGTCCTTCGAGCGCTTGGAGAACTCGCCGCCGAGGATTTCCTCCCAGTTCGGGCCCCACTCGACCTTGTCCATCTTCTCGCCGGTGATCAGCGAGACCGGACGCGCCGTCGGCATGGTCTTGCTCTCGGGCGCCGATTGCAGGTTCTGATAGTCGAAGGTGAAGGGCTCGTAATAGTCGTCGATCTCCGGCAGGTCGGGGTTGGCGAAGATCTTCGACAACACCCGCCACTTGGCGCCGAGGCGCGGCTCCAGCTTGCCCTTGAGATTGCGGACCCAGCCGCCGTTCCAGCGGTCCTGGTTCTCCCATTCCTTGGGGTAGCCGACACCGGGCTTGGTCTCGACGTTGTTGAACCAGGCGTATTCGACGCCTTCGCGGCTGGTCCAGACGTTCTTGCAAGTGACCGAGCAGGTGTGACAGCCGATGCACTTGTCCAGGTTCAGGACCATGGCGATCTGAGCGCGGATTTTCATGTCTCGGTGCTCCTTACTCGGCGGCCTGGGCGGGGGCCGTGACCGGCCGATAGGCCGGCGCAGGGTCTTCCATCCAGTCCACGGTCTTCATTTTGCGGATGATGACGAACTCGTCGCGGTTGGCACCCACCGTGCCGTAGTAGTTGAAACCGTAGCTCTGCTGGGCGTAGCCGCCGATCATGTGCGTCGGCTTGGTGATGGTGCGCGTCACCGAGTTATGAATGCCGCCGCGCATCTTCGTGGTCTCGGCGCCCGGCGTGTTCACGATCTTTTCCTGCGCGTGGTACATCATGCACATGCCTTCGGGCACGCGCTGGCTGACCACGGCGCGGCAGGCGATCGCGCCGTTGACGTTGTAGGCTTCGATCCAGTCGTTGTCCTCGATACCGGCCTTCTTCGCGTCGGTCTCGCTCATCCAGATGATCGGACCGCCGCGCGACAGCGTCAGCATCAGCAGGTTGTCGGTGTAGGTCGAGTGGATGCCCCACTTCTGGTGCGGGGTGATCCAGTTCAGCACCACCTGCGCGTTGCCGTTCGCCTTTTCCTGAATGACCGACTTGATGGTCTTCATGTCGACGGGCGGCTTGTAGACGCACAGCTGCTCGCCGAACGCCCGCATCCACGGATGATCCTGGTAGAGCTGCTGACGGCCGGTCAGCGTGCGCCAGGGGATCAGTTCGTGCACGTTGGTGTAGCCGGCGTTGTAGCAGACCTTCTCGCTCTCCAGACCCGACCAGGTCGGCGAGGAGATGATCTTGCGCGGCTGGGCGATGACGTCGCGGAAGCGGATCTTGTCGTCCTCGCGCGGGATGGCGAGGTGGGTGTGGTCGATGCCGGTGTTCTTCGACAGCGAATCCCACGCCTTGACCGCCACGTGGCCGTTGGTTTCCGGCGCCAGCGTCAGGATGACCTCGCAGGCCTGGATGTCGGTCTCGATCTTGGCGAGGCCCTGGCTCTGGCCCTCTTCCACCACGGTGCCGTTGAGTTCCTTGAGGAACTCGACCTCGTCCTTGGTGTCCCAGGCCATGCCCTTGCCGCCGTTGCCGAGCTTCTCCATCAGAGGCCCGAGCGACGTGAAGCGCTTGTAGATGTTCGGGTAGTCGCGTTCGACCACGACCATGCCCGGCGCGGTCTTGCCGGGGATCAGGTCGCACTCGCCCTTGCGCCACTCCTTGACGTCCAGCGCCTGGCCCAGCTCGCCGGCCGTGTCGTGCTGGAGCGGCACCAGCACGAGGTCCTTCTCGACGCCGAGATGGCCGGGCGACAGCTCCGACACCTTCTTGGCGAAGCCCTTGAAGATGTCCCAGTCCGAACGCGCTTCCCAGGCCGGATCGACGGCCGCGGTCAGCGGGTGGATGAACGGGTGCATGTCCGAGGTGTTGAGGTCGTGCTTCTCGTACCACGTGGCGGTGGGGAGCACGATGTCGGAGTAGACGCAGGTCGTGGACATGCGGAAGTCCAGCGTGACCAGCAGGTCGAGCTTACCCTCCGGCCCCTTGTCGTGCCAGACGATCTCCTCCGGCTTGTCCTCGCCGGTGACGCCGATGTCGCCACCCTGCACGCCGTTCTCGGTGCCCAGCAGGTGCTTGAGGAAATACTCGTGCCCCTTGCCCGACGAACCCAGCAGGTTGGACCGCCAGACGAACAGGTTGCGCGGGAAGTTCTTGGGGTTGTCCGGGTCCTCGCAGCTCATGCGCAGGCTTCCGGCCTTCAGCTGCTCGGACACGTAGTCCTTGGCGTCCTTGCCGGCGGCGGCGGCCTGCTTGGTCAACTCCAGCGGGTTGAGTTCGAGCTGCGGCGCGGAGGGCAGCCAGCCCATGCGCTCGGCCCGCACGTTGAAGTCGATCATCGACCCGGAGACGCTGACGTCGCTGGTCGGCGACAGGATCTCGTTGATGCCGACCTTCTCGTAGCGCCACTGGTCGGTGTGCGCGTACCAGTAGGAGGTGGAGTTCATCTGCCGCGGCGGGCGGCCCCAGTCGAGCGCGAAGGCCAGCGCCGTCCAGCCCGGCTGCGGGCGCAGCTTCTCCTGGCCGACGTAGTGGGCCCAGCCGCCACCCTCCTGGCCGATGCAACCGCACATCACCAGCATGTTGATGATGCCGCGGTAGTTCATGTCCATGTGGTACCAGTGGTTCATGGCGGCGCCGATGATGATCATCGACTTGCCATTCGTCTGGTGCGCGTTGGCCGAGAACTCGCGGGCCGTGGTGACGATCAGGTCCTTCTTGACGCCGGTGATGCGCTCGGCCCACGCCGGGGTGTAGGGCACATCGTCGTCGAAGCTGGTGGCGACGTTGCCGCCGCCCAGACCGCGGTCGATGCCGTAATTGGCGATGAACAGGTCGTAGACGTTGGCGACCAGCGCCTCACCGTCCTTCAGCGCCACCTTCTTGATGGGGACGTTGCGGACCTGCACTTCGGCATGCTCGGTGCCGCGGAAATACTCGGGCGCGCGGCGGCCGAAGTAGGGGAAGCCGACCGGCGCCACGTCGTCGCGCACGTCGATCAGCGACAGGCGCAGCGACTGCTTGTTGCCCTGGGCGTCCTCGTCCTTGAGGTTCCACTTGCCCTTCTCGCCCCAGCGATGGCCGATGGAGCCCAGCGGCGCCACCACCTTGCCGGTCGCCTCGTCGATGGCGACCGTCTTCCACTCGGGATTGTTGGTCTCGCCGAGGCCGTCGGCGAAGTCCGAGGCGCGCAGCATGCGCTCGGCGACGTAATGCTCGCCCTGCTTCACCAGACGCACCAGGAACGGCATGTCGGTGTAGCGGCGGCAGTAGTCCTCGAAATACGGGCTCTTGGCCGCGAGGTGCCATTCCTTGAGGATGACGTGGCCCATCGCCATGGACAGCGCCGCGTCGGTGCCCTGCTGCGGGTGCAGCCAGAGGTCGGCGAACTTCGACGCCTCGGAATAGTCGGGGGTCACCACCACGGTCTTGGTGCCGTTGTAGCGCGCCTCGGACATGAAGTGGGCGTCCGGCGTGCGCGTCTGCGGCACGTTGGAGCCCCACATCATCAGGAACTTCGAGTTGTACCAGTCGGCCGATTCCGGCACGTCGGTCTGCTCGCCCCAGGTCTGCGGCGAGGCCGGCGGCAGGTCGCAGTACCAGTCGTAGAAGCTCATGCACACGCCGCCGAACAGCGACAGGTAGCGCGAGCCGGCGGCGTAGCTGACCATCGACATGGCCGGGATCGGCGAGAAGCCGGCGACGCGGTCGGGGCCGTAGGTCTTGGCGGTGTAGATGTTGGCCGCCGCGATGATCTCCTGCGCCTCGTCCCACTGGGCACGGACGAAGCCGCCGCGACCGCGGAACGACTTGTACTCGTGCGCCTTGGCGGGGTCCTCGACGATGGAGGCCCAGGCGGTCACCGGGTCCTTGTGGGCGTGCTTGGCCGTGCGCCACAGGCGCAGCAGGCGCGAGCGGATCAGCGGGTACTTCACCCGGTTGGCCGAGTACAGGTACCAGGAATAGCTGGCCCCGCGCTGGCAGCCGCGCGGCTCATGGTTCGGCAGGTCGGCGCGGGTGCGCGGGTAGTCGGTCTGCTGCGTCTCCCAGGTGACGATGCCGCCCTTGACGTAGATCTTCCACGAGCACGAGCCCGTGCAGTTCGCTCCGTGCGTCGAGCGGACGATCTTGTCGTGCCGCCAGCGATTCCGGTAGGCCTCCTCCCAGGAACGGTCCTGTTGGGTGACCACGCCGTGGCCGTTGGAGAAGGTGCCGACGTTCTTCTTGAAGAACATCAGGCGGTCGAGGAAGTGACTCATAATAAAGCTCCCTAACGCTCGCGCATTATCGTGTCAGCAATTGCTTGCTCAGCACGGGGCTTCGCAGCCCTTGCGCGCGTAGAACCACCAGTTGATGGCGATGTTGATGACGTAGAAGACGCCGGCGCCGTAGAAGAAGGCGTTGGGCGAGCCGGTCATCGAGAACGACGCGCCGAACAGCATGCCGAAGATGAACGGCCCGTAGGCGGCCACGGCACCGGTCCAGCCGATGACGCCGCCGGCTTGCCGCGGCGGCAGGATCATCGGGATCTGCTTGAAGGTGGACGCGTTGCCCACCCCGGTGAAGAAGAACAGCGCCAGCATGCAGCCGACGAACCACGGGAAGCTTTCCACCGAGGTCGGCGCCGTGAAGAACGTCACCGCAACGGTGCACACCAGCAGGCCGATGCCCGAGATCTGGGTGACGATGGCGCCGCCGAACTTGTCGGAGATCGGGCCGGCGACGACGCGCATCAGCGAGCCGACCAGGGGGCCGAGGAAGGCGTAGGCCAGCGGGTCCGGCGCGTTCGGGAAGCCGCCGTACACCTGCTTGATCAGCAGCGGGAAGGTCGCCGAGAAGCCGGAGAACGAGCCGAAGGTCATCACGTACAGCGACGTCATCAGCCACGTGTGCTTGTTGCCGAAGATGTCGAGCTGTTCCTTGACGTTGGCGCGCACCGGCACGCTCTTCAGCATGGCGAGGCCGGCCAGCCCGAACACGATGACGAAGGGGACGTAGATCGCCGCGGCGTTCTGCAGCCAGATCGACGACTGCGCGGTGCCCTTGGTGAACACTTCGGGACCGCCCAGCACGCCGCCGAACACGGCGAAGCCGATCACCCACGGCGTCAGGAACTGCACCACCGAGACGCCGAAGTTGCCGATGCCGGCCTGGATCGCCAGGGCCGTGCCTTGCAGGCGCTTCGGGAAGAACAGGCTGGTCGACGGCATGAAGGACGAGAAGTTGCCGCCGCCCAGGCCGGCCGAGAAGGCCAGCGCCATCAGCACCCAGTAGGGCGTCGTCGGGTCCTGCACCGCGTAGACGAGGCCGACCAGCGGGATCAGCAGGCTCAGCGTCGACCACCCGACCACCCGGCGCGTGCCGTACAGCGGCACCAGGAAGGTGTGGACGATGCGCATGGTGCCGCCGGCAAGGCCGGGCATGGCGGTCAGCCAGAACAGCTCGGTCGGCGTGAACTTGAAGCCGATGCCGGGCAGGCGAACGACCAGCGCCGACACCAGGAACCAGGCGATGAACGCCATGATCAGGTTGGCGGTGGTGAGCCACAGCGTGCGCCATGCGAGGCGCTTGCCGGTGGCTTCCCAGAAGGTCGCGTCCTCTGGCCGCCAGTCGGCGACCGTGTCGGACGGCAGCGCCGTCGCGGGTGCAGCAGTCATGGTTGTGTTTCCCCTGTGAGGTCTTTTTCTAGGCGCGCGGCGTGATGGGTTCGGCGGCCAACGGCGCATCCGCGGGAGCGGCTGCGGCGGAGCGCTTCATGCCTTCCATTTCCGGAAGTTCGGGCAGCTCGGCCAGCGCCGGCACGCGGCGGCGCTCCATCTGTTGGATGGTGACGTGCATCCACAGGAACGACACGGAGACGATCAGGAAGAGCAGCATGAAGCAGCTCGTCCACACGCCCATGATGTCGTTCATGGCACCGAAGGCGATGGGCAGGATGAAGCCGCCCAGGCCGCCGATCAGGCCGACGATGCCGCCGACCGAACCGACGTTGTTCGGGTAGTACGCCGGGATGTGCTTGTAGACCGCGGCCTTGCCGAGCGACATGAAGAAGCCCAGCACGAAGGCGATCAGCGTGAAGGGAATGAAGCCGAGCTTGATGTCGAACTCGATCGGCCCCTTGATGCCCTGCACCACGTAGTGGGTGTCGGGGTAGGCCAGCAGGAAGGTGCAGAGCACCGACATGCCGAACGTCCAGTACATGACGCGCCGGGCGCCGTACTTGTCCGACAGCACGCCGCCGAAGGCGCGGAAGATCGAGGCGGGGATCGAGTACGCCGCACCCAGCATGCCGGCGGTCTGGATGTCCAGCCCGTAGGCGCCGATGTAGTAGCGCGGCAGCCACAGCGCCAACGCCACGAAGCCGCCGAACACGAAGAAGTAATAGAGCGAGAAGCGCCAGACCTGGAGGTTCTTCAGCGGCGACAGGTGCATCGCCGTCGATTCGGCCGGCAGGTTCTTGGCGCGGCGCTCCTGGAGGACGGGATCGTCCTCGGTGGAGAACCAGAAGATCACCGCCATCAGGAAGATCGCCGCCGCCCACACCATGGCGACCATCTTCCAGCCGAAGGCGACCATGACGAAGGGCGCGGCGAACTTGGTGACCGCAGCGCCCACGTTGCCCATGCCGAAGATGCCCAGCGCCGTGCCCTGGCGGTCCTTCTTGTACCAGCGCGAGGTGTAGGCGATGCCCACCGCAAACGAGCCGCCGGCGATGCCGACGAACAGCGCGGCAATGAGGAAGGTCGGGTAGTCGTAGGCCAGCGTCAGCCCGAGCGTGGCGACCGCCGCGGCGAGCATCACCGCCGTGTAGACGATGCGGCCGCCGTACTGATCCGTCCAGATGCCGAGGAACAGCCGGCTCAAGGAGCCCGTCAGGATCGGCGTGCCGACCAGCAGGCCGAACTGGGTGTCGGAGAGGCCGAGGTCCTTTTTGATCTGCACGCCGATGATGGCGAAGATCGTCCACACCGCGAAGCACACGGTGAACGCCACCGTGCTCAAGGTCAGCGCCCGTGCCTGCTGTCCGGGCGTGACGGTATCCAGGTTCATCATCGCTTCACCCCCGTGGGTTGGGCCGGCGTCAATCGCCTGTCCCTATGCGTAGAGGGGGTATTGATCGGCAATGCGTGGCCGTGACCGCTTGACCGCGATCAAGAACGGCAAGTACCGGAGAATATGTCGCACCATAATGGCGGCTTTTTGTAATGTTTAACCTATGGCGGTTGGTTATATGATTGACGTCTTATGGCTTCTTGATAAATGTCATGAAAGGCCGAGGCGCCGTTTTTCTGCGGCGACTCGGCTTTGGCGCGTAAATCGCTCGGATGTCGGTCTGGGCTGGGGTGTCGGGTAGGAAGGCGGCCTCACTGGAGCCGCGGCCCCGATGCCGTACACAGCGAACGAGAGCCGCCGTCACGAGCCCCCGCGCGCAAGGGGGGGGGCGCAGCGAGAAAGATGTCGATAGCGACATGTCTTCGCGATAAGTAAGCGGGATGAACGCAGACGGCGACTTCGAAATCTTCATCGTGACCGCCCCCGGCTTGGAATCCGTGCTCTGCGCGGAGGTGCAGGCCAAGGGATTCAAGGACCCCACGCCCGTCAAGGGCGGGGTGACGGTAAGGGGCGGCTGGCCCGACGTCTGGCGGGCGAACCTCGAGGTCCGAGGTGCCAGCCGCGTTCTTGCGCGCATCGGCGCCTTCCGGGCGTTTCATCTCGCCCAGTTGGACAAGCGCGCGCGCCGCCTGGCGTGGGGCGACATCCTGCGTCCCGATGTGCCGGTCCGCGTCGAGGCGGCCTGCAAGGGCTCCCGCATCTATCACGCCGGTGCCGCGGCGCAGCGGATCGAACGGGCGATCCAGGAGGAACTCGGCGCGCCGGTTTCTCGTGACGCCGAGGTCTGTATCAAGGCGCGCATCGATGATGATCTATGCACCATCAGCGTCGATACGTCGGGCGAATCCCTGCACAAGCGCGAGCACAAGGAGGCCGTCAACAAGGCACCGATGCGGGAGACCCTGGCGTCTCTCTTCCTGCGGCAATGCGGATATGACGGCACCGAGCCCGTCGTCGATCCGATGTGCGGGTCGGGCACCTTCGTCATCGAGGCGGCGGAAATCGCCGCCGGCCTCAACCCTGGCCGGTCGCGGCGCTTCGCCTTCGAGCAACTGGCAACCTTCGACGAGGCGGCTTGGCAGCGTCTGCGCGCCACAGGGGGCGGTGCCAAGCCTGCCGTCCGGTTTTACGGCAGCGACCGCGACGCAGGCGCGATCGGCATGAGCTGCGCCAACGCGGCGCGTGCAGGAGTCGCCGAGCTGACGGAGTTCCGGCAGCACGCGATCAGCGACCTCGTTGCGCCGAGCGGACCGCCCGGCCTCGTCATCGTGAACCCGCCATACGGCACCCGGATCGGGGACAAGAAGCCCCTCTATGCGCTCTACCACGCGCTCGGACAAACACTCCTCACCCGTTTCGTCGGCTGGAGAGTGGGGCTGGTGACGAACGAGGCATCGCTCGCCAAGGCGACCAGCTTGCCCTTCGCGCCTCCCGCTGCCCCGGTGTCGCATGGGGGACTGCGTGTGACGTTGTTCTTGACTGGCCCACTGACCTGACGGATCAACCGGGACGTCATCGGCCAGCCGCCTTGAGAGCCGCGTTTTCACGCTCAAGCTCAGCGATCCGCGACTGAAGCGTTCTGATGGTGCCGGCGGCCTCCTCGCCGAGAACGAGGGGGGATGTGACTTGTGCAGTTGACGTCCCAGGCCTTCACCGTGAACAGAACCGCTTGTTCCGCTTCGGCCGGATAGGTGTCCAATTCCAGGCGGCGGATAAGCTCCGGATCGTTCTTCACGACCCGAGCCGTCCCCCAGATCTTCACGCGGCGCCGGCGGGCATAGTCGATCAGGAACAAGAAGGCCTGCGGGTTCTCCTGAAGATTGCGGGTCGTCACATACGGGGGAGTGCGCGCTTGCCACGGGCCGTGGATCAGCTACCCTTGCAGCAACGATAGAAAAGGGTTTGGGGAGGACAGGTCATGGCGCTCCGTGCCGAGCAGCTCAAGGACGAGCTGACCGAGGAGGTGGTCCGCCAGGTGCGCGGACGCCTTGATCGCAGCCGGGTCGATCTGGCGGAGCGATTCGTGCGGCAGTTCTATGCCAACGTGCCGCCGGACGACATCGTCCAGGCACCCGCCGACCAGCTCTACGGCGCCGCCATCGCCATGTGGCAGTGGGGCCAGAAGCGCGAGCCGGGCAAGGCCACTGTGCGCGTCTACAACCCCCGCATCGAGGAGCACGGCTGGCAGTCGCCGCGCACGGTGGTGGAGATCGTCAACGACGACATGCCGTTCCTGGTGGATTCCGTCACCTCCGAGCTGAACCGCCAGGGCTTCACCGTGCATCTGGTCATTCACCCGGTGGTGCGGGTGGCGCGCGACGGGAACGGCCGGCTGACCGAGCTGTACGAGCCGGACGCGGCGCCGAAGGACGCCACCGCCGAATCCTACATGCACGTCGAGGTCGACGCGCACTCCGACGCCGCGGCGCTGGAGCGTGTGCGCGCCGGGCTGGAACGCGTGCTGTGCGAGGTCCGCGGCGCGGTGGTGGACTGGCGCGCCATGCGCGCCCAGGTCCAGGGGGTTCTGGCCGAGGTGCCGGCCATGCGCGCCACGCTGCCCGCCGACGAGGTGGCCGAGGCCGAGGCGTTCCTGCGCTGGATGGACGAGGACCACTTCACCTACCTCGGCTACCGCGAGTACCGGTTCGAGCCGGCGCCGGCCGGCGGCGAGCCGGCGCTGACCCTGGTGCCGGAGAGCGGGCTGGGCATCCTGCACGATGACCAGATCACCGTCTTCGACGGGCTGCGGCATTATTCGGCGCTGGCGCCCGACGTGCGCGAGTTCCTGCGGGCCCCGCGCGCGCTGATGGTCACCAAGGCCAACAAACGCTCCGACGTGCACCGGCCGGTGCACATGGACGCCGTGCTGCTGAAGCGCTTCGACGCCGATGGGACGATCGTCGGCGAGCGGCTGATCGTCGGCCTGTTCACCTCGTCCGCCTACAACCGCAGCCCGCGCGACATTCCCTTCGTCCGCCGCAAGGTGGCGGCGGTGATCGAGCGGGCCGGATTCGATGCCCGGAGCCACGACGGCAAGGCGCTGCTCAACATCATCGAGACCTACCCGCGCGACGAGCTGTTCCAGGCCAGCGTCGAGGAGCTGTTCGACACGGTGCTGGGCATCCTGCATCTGCAGGAGCGCCAGCGCCTCGCGCTGTTCGTGCGCAAGGACCCGTTCGAGCGCTTCGCCTCCTGTCTGGTGTTCGTGCCGCGCGACCGCTACGACACCGAACTGCGGCGGCGCATGCAGGTGATCCTGGAAGCGGCGCTGAACGGCACCTGCACCTCCTTCACCACGCAGCTGGCCGAGAGCGTGCTGGCGCGCATCCACTTCATCATCAAGACCGAACCCGGCCGGGCGCCGGCCTATTCGGTGGCGGACATCGAGGCGCGGCTGGTCCAAGCGGCGCGCGACTGGACCGACATGCTGAAGGACGCGCTGGTGGACGCGCGCGGCGACGAGGCTGGCGCCAGCCTGCTGGAGCGCTATACGCAAGCCTTCCCCACCAGCTACCGCGAGGCGTTCGCCGCCGAGGCCGCGGTGCACGACATCGAGCGCATCGAGGCCGCCGTGCAGCACGGCCGCATGGGCATCAACCTGTACCGCCCGCTGGAGGCCGAACCGGCCGAGCTGCACTTCAAGATCTACCACGAGGGCAATCCCGTCCCGCTGTCCGACGTGCTGCCGATGCTGGAGCACATGGACCTCAAGGTCATCACCGAACAGCCCTTCGAGGTCGCCGTCGCCGGCCGACCGGCGCCGGTGTGGATCCACGACTTCGCGCTGCGCACGCTGACCGGCGCGCCGGTGGACGTAGCGGTGGCGAAGGAGGCGTTCCAGAACGCCTTCGGCGCGGTGTGGGACGGCCGGATGGAAGACGACGGCTTCAACCGGCTGGTGCTGCGCGCCGGGCTGAGCGCGCGGGAGGTGACGGTGCTGCGCGCCTACGCCAAGTACCTGCGCCAAGCCCGCTTCGCCTTCACTCAGGACACCGTCGAGGCGACGCTGGCCGCCCACCCGGAGACCGCCCGGCTGGTGGTCCGCCTGTTCCAGGCGCGCTTCGATCCCGCCAAGCCCGGCGATGAAGCGGCAATCCTCGCCGACATCGAAGCGGCGCTGGACGCCGTCACCAACCTGGACGAGGACCGCATCCTCAGGCGCTTCGTCAACCTCGTGCGCGTCACGCTGCGCACCAACGCCTACCAGAAGGGCGCCGACGGCCAGCCCAAGAGCTACCTGTCCTTCAAGCTGGACAGCATGGCCATCGACGAACTGCCGCTGCCGCGCCCGTGGGTCGAGGTGTTCGTCTACTCGCCCCGCATGGAGGGCGTGCATCTGCGCGGCGGCAAGGTGGCGCGCGGCGGCATCCGCTGGTCCGACCGGCGCGAGGACTTCCGCACGGAGATCCTCGGCCTGATGAAGGCGCAGATGGTCAAGAACACCGTCATCGTGCCGGTGGGCTCCAAGGGCGGCTTCGTCGTCAAGCGCCCGCCGCCGGCATCGGCCGGGCGCGAGGCGGCGCTGGCCGAGGGGGTGGAGTGCTACAAGACGCTGATGCGCGGCCTGCTGGACATCACCGACAATCTGGCCGCCGACGGCAGCGTGGTGCCGCCCTCGGACGTGGTGCGCCATGACGGCGACGACCCGTATCTGGTGGTCGCTGCCGACAAGGGCACGGCGACCTTCTCGGACATCGCCAACTCGGTGTCGCTGGATTACGGGTTCTGGCTGGGCGACGCCTTCGCGTCGGGCGGCAGCCAAGGCTACGACCACAAGAAGATGGGCATCACCGCGCGCGGTGCGTGGGAGTCGGTCAAGCGCCACTTCCGCGAGCTGGATCGCGACATCCAGGCGCAGGACTTCACCGTCGTCGGCGTCGGCGACATGTCCGGCGACGTGTTCGGCAACGGCATGCTGCTGTCGAAGCACACCAAACTGGTCGGCGCCTTCGACCACCGCCACGTCTTCTGCGACCCCGACCCGGACCCGGCAACCAGCTTCGCCGAGCGCGAGCGGCTGTTCGCGCTGCCGCGCTCGTCGTGGGCGGACTACGACGCAGCGCTGCTGTCCAAGGGCGGGCGCATCTTCGAGCGCTCGGCCAAGTCGCTGGTCCTGACGCCGGAGATCCGCGAGCGCTTCGGCATCATCGCCGAGCACGTCACCCCGGCGGAACTCATGCAGGCGATGCTGAAGGCCGAGGTGGACCTGCTGTGGTTCGGCGGCATCGGCACCTACCTGAAATCCTCCGACGAGAGCAACGCCGAGGTTGGCGACAAGGCCAACGACGCGCTGCGCATCGACGGCGCACACGTGCGCGCCAAGGTGATCGGCGAGGGCGCCAACCTCGGCGTCACCCAGCGCGGCCGGATCGAGGCGGCGCAGGCCGGCGTGCGGCTCAACACCGACGCCATCGACAATTCGGCGGGCGTGGACACCTCCGACCACGAGGTGAACATCAAGATCCTGCTGAACGACGTGGTGGCGCGCGGCGACATGACCGTGAAGCAGCGCGACCAGTTGCTGGTGGCGATGACCGACGAGGTGGCGGCGCTGGTGCTGACCGACAACTATCTGCAAAGCCAGGCGCTGACCATCGCGCAGGCGCGCGGGCCGGACATGCTGGAGCCGCAGGCGCGCTTCATCCGCGCGCTGGAGAAGGCCGGGCGGCTCAACCGCGCCATCGAGTATCTGCCGGACGAGGAGGAACTGGCGGCGCGCATGGCCAACCGCCAGGGGCTGACCCGGCCGGAGCTGGCGGTGCTGCTGGCCTATGCCAAGATCACGCTGTACGACGAGCTGCTGGCGTCCGACCTGCCGGACGACCCGTTCATGCACGAGGACCTCGTGCGCTACTTCCCCGTGCCGCTGCGCGAGCGCTTCGCCGAGGCCATCGCCCGGCACCGGCTGCGGCGCGAGATCGTCGCCACTGGGGTGACCAACTCCATCGTCAACCGGGTCGGCCCGGTGTTCGTCAAGGAGATGATGGAGAAGACCGGCATGGGGCCGGCCGACGTGGCGAGGGCCTACGCCATCGTGCGCGACGCCTTCCAGCTGCGCCCGCTGTGGAAGGCCATCGAGGAGTTGGACACGTGCGTGCCGGCGGCGGTGCAGACCGCCATGCTGGCCGAGACGATCCGGCTGATGGAGCGCACGGTGGCGTGGTTCCTCACCGGCGGCACGCACCCGCTGTCCATCGCCGCGGAGACCGAGATCTACCGCCCCGGCGTCGAGGCGCTGAGCGCGGGTCTTGAGGCGGTGCTGGACGCCGAAGAAGCGGCGCGGCTGGCGGCGCGCGCCGCGCTCTACACGGCGCAGGGGGTGCCGGAGGAGCTGGCGAAGCGCATCGCAGCCCTGCCGGTGCTGGCCTCGGCGCCGGACCTCGTGCGCATCGCCGAGCGCACCGGACGCGAGGTGGCCGGCGTGGCGGCGGTGTACTTCATGCTGGGCCGGCGCTTCGGGCTGGAGTGGCTGCGCGACAAGGCCAGCGGCGCCAAGAGCGACAACCATTGGCAGAAGCAGGCGGTGGCGGCCATCGTCGACGACCTGTTCGCGCACCAGAAGGAACTGACCGTGCGCGTGCTGGACGGCACGGGCGGGCTGTCGGCGGAAGCGCCGGTGGAGTCCCCTGTGGATTCCTGGATCGCGCTGCGCCGGTCGGTGGTCGAGCGGGTAGAGCAACTGGTATCGGAGCTGCGCACCCAGGCCAACGTGGACCTCGCCATGCTGGCGGTGGCGAACCGGCAGTTGCGGGGGTTGACGGCGGGATAGGCGGGAGCGGTTTCAAGCTCTCCCCCGCCTCCGGCGGGGGAGGGACAAAACGTTACTTCCCCTTCCGCGCCTTCTTCGGCCGCGCCACCACGGCAGCCGGCGCGTCCTCCTCCTTGAGCAGCTTCTCGGCGACACCGTAGGTCATCTCGCGGCGGCGCAGCTCGGCCCACACCACGTCGGGCTTGATGCCAAGGTCCACCCACAGCGCCACGAGGTGATAGAGCAGGTCCGCGCTCTCCATCACCACGCCGTGCTTGTCGTCGCGCATGGCCTCGATGACCACCTCGACCGCTTCCTCGCCGACCTTGGCCGCCACCTTGCGGCTGCCCTGGGAGAACAGCTTGGCGGTGCGCGAGGTCTTGGCGTCGCCCTTGCGCCGCGCGACGATGCCCTCGTGCAGCGAGCGCAGGACGTCGATACCGATGTAGTGAACCATGCGCCCCCGCTCTTCCGGCTTCCCCGATTCGCTGCCGGCATCAACAGCGGAAGAGCCCCGCCATCCGCCGCCCGGCCGCCGCCCGGCCGCCGCCCGGCCGGCGGAAGCCCGGATTGCCGCCGCCATCGCCATAAATATGTCATGCATCTGGCGGGCACCAGCGTCCGGTGCTAAACCACCGCCGCCGTCCACCCGCCACCCCGCCAAGGACCCATGGTCATGTTTCTTCGCCTGTTCCGCGCCATGATGCCCAGGGAAGAGAAGTTTATCGACCATTTCTGCGAGCACTCCGAGCGGATCATGGACGCAGCCGCGGCGTTGCAGGACCTGTTGAGCGCGGGGAGCGACCGGCGGGCGGCGTTCGAGCGCATCCTGGCCGCCGAGCACGCCGCCGACCAGATCACCAAGCGCACGCTCCAGGCCATCCACCGCAGCTTCATCACGCCGTTCGACCGCTCGGACATCCACGCGCTGATCACGTCGATGGATGACACCATCGATTTCATCGAGGAAACGGCGCAGCGCATCATGATCTACAACATCACCGAGTTCACCCCGGCGATGCGCCAGATGGCCGACGCCGCCATGCAGTGCGCCCGGCTGCTGCGCGAGGGGGTGCCGCTGCTCGGTTCGATCAACAACAACCTGAAGCACCTCCAGCGCATGAGCGTGGAAATCTCGCGGATCGAGGGCGAGACGGACGCGCTGATGCGCGACTGCCTGTCCCAACTGACCGCCGGGGAGCACGACCCCAAGCGCTTCGTCATCCTCAAGGAGATCTACGAACTCCTGGAGGAGATCGTCGATCACTGCGACGACGTCGCCAACGTGATCGACGGCATCGTCATCGAACAGGTCTGACCGGGAGCCCGCCCCATGGATGCCATGACGCTCGCCATGCCGGCGCTGGTCGGACTGATCGCGCTCGCACTGTTCTTCGACTTTATCAACGGCACGCACGTCGCCAACACCATCGGCACGGGCATCGTCAGCGCCACGCCGTTCGCGGTGGACCGGCGCTTCCGCCAGTTGCAGTTCGTCTCGGCGTCGCTGTACTCGCTGGGGCACGGCGGCAACGACGCGCAGAAGACCCTTATACCCACAGCCCGCATATTATGTATTTAGATTCAATGGCTTGCGCCTGGCAGACCTACGAACACTCCCTACCATTTCTGACTCGCCCCTGACGCCGGGCGCCCTGGAGTCCACCATGGACACGATGTCGATTGGGTTTCCGCTCCTGGTTACAATCATCGTAATCGCCCTCGCATTCGACCTATCCAACGGCATGCACGATGCAGCCAACAGTATTGCAACAGTCGTATCAACGCGAGTTCTCAAACCACAATACGCTGTTGTTTGGGCTGCTTTCTTCAACTTCATCGCATTCCTGTTCTTCGGGCTTCACGTTGCGAACACCATCGGCAAGGGCATCATAGATCCGACAATCGCCGATCCTCAGGTTGTGCTAGGGGCACTTGGTGGCGCCATCGCTTGGAACATCATCACTTGGTGGGGTGGAATTCCGTCGAGCAGCAGCCACGCCCTCATCGGCGGCCTCATCGGCGGCGCCTTGGCCAAGACTGGAACGGCTTCTGTATTGGCTTGGGAAGGCATCAGCAAGACGGTTGCTGGCATTGTCTTGTCTCCACTCCTTGGCTTTATCATTGCACAGCTTCTAATGGTTATTGTGTCGTGGCTGTTCGTGAAAGCTACGCCGTTTACCGTAGACCGTCGTTTTCGCCACGGACAACTCTTCTCCGCCGCCCTTTATTCCTTGGGACATGGAGGCAACGACGCTCAAAAGACCATCGGGATTATCGGAATTTTGTTGTTTTCCCAGGGATACATGGGTAGCGAGTTCCACATCCCGTTTTGGGTGGTCCTCATCTGCCAAGCGGCAATGGGCCTGGGAACGCTGATGGGCGGTTGGCGCATCGTCAAGACCATGGGCTCGAAGATCACCGACCTGAAGCCCATGCAAGGGTTCTGCGCCGAGGGTGCCGGGGCAATTACCCTGTTCCTGGCGACGTACATGGGCGTTCCGGTCTCGACGACGCACACCATCACCGGCGGTATCATGGGCGCGGGCGCCGCGAGGAAGACGTCGTCCGTCCGCTGGGGGGTCGCCCGCGGCATCGTCTGGGCTTGGATCATCACCATCCCCGCGTCCGCTGTCATTGCCGCGATCACGTATTGGATCAGCGCGCCGCTGTTCCCTTGAACGCGGGGCGCTCCCGCTCCTTCCCTCACTCCGCTGCGCGTCCCCTCCGGATGGTCACGTCCTCGCGCCCGAGGCACGAGGGGCCTCATTGACGGCCCCTCTGCCGCGCCGGAGGCGCGGCATTCACCCCTCTAGGATATTTCCACTCGGTGAATGGAGTTTCTCCGGTGCCGACGGTTCCTTGTGTGACGCCGATCCCTGTCGCGATGAGACCATCGTGCAGCTGTACGGCGGTCGCACAATCCGAGTGGGGGGCAACGCTCGACGAAGTGCTGGCCTGGTTCAGCTAGGCGGCGAGCGGATGCGAACCGAAAGTCATGGCGACAGTGCCTCGATGATGCGGCAGTCGGCCATGCGGCCCCCGCGGCGGCACTGGTGGGCCAAGCGGTCGAGCTCCTCGCGCAACCGCTGGAGGTCGGCGATCTTGCGCTCGACCTCGTGCAGCTGCTCGACGACGAGGTCGTCCACCTCCCCGCACGGCCGGTCCGGCTGGTCGGCCAGTGCGAGCATTGCCCGGACCACGTCGAGCGGGAACCCGAGGTCGCGCGCCCGACGGATGAATGTCAGGCGGCGCACGTGCTCGGCCCCGTAGAGCCGGTAGTTCCCCGCCGTCCGCGGCGGCGCCGGGACGAGCCCCTCGCGCTCGTAGAACCGGATCGTCTCGATGTTTACGCCGGTCTCCTTGGCCAGCGTGCCGATCGTGCATCCCCGGGCTGCTGATTTTCCCGACATCGCCTGTTGACCCTGTAGTTGGTACAGGGTCCATGGTAGCGCGATGAGGGGCCGAGCGCAGCATCCGAAGGCATGCGGCGCCGGTCCAGACACCGGAGCGCGGCATGCAGGAGCACACCGTCGAACGGGCCACACGCGCGGCAGAACAGACCTTGCGCTACAGGGTGACGGGCATGGATTGCGCCAGCTGCGTCGCCAAGGTCGAGACCGCCCTGCGCCGCGTCCCTGGCGCCGATGACATCAGCCTCAACTTCCACACCCAGGTGCTGAAGCTGAAACTGGACGAGACAGCCACGCCACGGCCGAAGCTGGAGGATACCATCCGGAGCCTCGGGTTCGAGGTCGCCACGCTGGAGGATCCCCGGGTCATCGCAGGCGGCGCGGGCCTCGGCGGTGACGGAGCTCCCATTCCCGGCGAGCGGCCGTGGTCGTGGGGTACGCCCAGGGGCAGGTCGGCGGCGCTGATCGGCGTCCTCGTCGCGGCTGGCTACCTGGCCTCCTGGCTCATCCCCCTTGCGCAGCTGTACGCGCTGCTTCCGGCCGCCCTGGTCGGCTTGGCCATGTTCGGCCGCCGTGCCGTCGCGCTGGCCCGAGCCGGGTCGCCCTTCAGCATCGAAATGCTGATGAGTGTCGCCACGGGCGGCGCGCTGCTCATCGGCGAGACGCCTGAGGCGGCCGTCGTGGTCCTGCTCTTCGCCGTCGGCGAACTGCTGGAGGGCGTCGCGGCGAGCCATGCCCGCTCCGGGATCGCGGCGCTCGGCGCTCTCGTGCCCCGCACTGCCCTGCTCCTCGAGGGGGATGTCGCGCGCGAGGTTCCGGCCTCCCGCCTGGAGATCGGACAGATCGTTCTGGTCCGCCCCGGCGAGCGCGTCCCTGCCGACGGCGAGGTGATGGACGGCGAGTCCGACGTCGACGAATCCCCCGTCACGGGGGAGTCGGTTTCGGTCCTCAAGCGGGTTGGCTCGGCCGTCTTCGCGGGCGGCATCAACACGACCGCGGCCCTCCAGGTCCGCGTCACCCGCGCCGCCGCCGACAACACCATCGCCCGCATCATCCACCTCGTTGAGGAGGCGCAGGCGAGCAAGTCGCCGACGGCCCGCTTCATCGAGCGGTTCAGCGCCCGGTACACGCCCGCTGCGATCGGGTTCTCAGCCCTGGTCATGGTTGTCCCGCCGCTGGCGCTCGGGGCCGACTGGCACACCTGGATCTACCGCGGCCTCGCGCTGCTGCTGATCGCCTGCCCCTGCGCGCTGGTGCTCTCCACCCCGGCCGCCGTCGCCTCGGGCCTCGCCACCGGTGCCCGGCGCGGCTTGCTGGTCAAGGGGGGCGCCACCCTGGAGGCGATCGGCCGCGTCCGCACCGTCGCCTTCGACAAGACCGGAACCCTGACCCGGGGGCGGCCGCAGGTGACGGACATCGTCCCGGCGTCCGGCAGCGAACGCACGCTGCTGGGGCTGGCGGCATCGGTCGAGAACGGGTCCACCCACCCGATCGCCGCGGCCATGCTGGAGCGGGCCGCCGCCGCCGGAGTGCCGCCCCGCCCGGCCCGCGACCACAAGGCCATCCCCGGGCGGGCGGTGCAGGCGGTTGTCGGCGGGAAGCTCGTCGAGGTCGGCTCGCCGCGCCACTACGCGGAACGCTGCGGGCCGGAGCACACCCTGGCCGACCGCATCGCCACCCTTGAGGACGCGGGCAAGACCGTCGCCGTCGTCATCGTGGACGGCCAGCCGATCGGGCTCGTCGCCGTGCGCGACGAGCCGCGGGCGGACGCCTTGGATGGCGTCGCCGCCCTGCACAGGCTCGGCCTCGGCACAGTTATGCTGACCGGCGACAACCGCCGGACCAGCGAAGCCATCGCACGAACGATCGCCCTGAACGTGAAGGCGGACCTGCTGCCCGAGGACAAGCTCCGCGAGATCGCGGCGATGCGGGAGCAGGGATCGGTCGCGATGGTCGGCGACGGCATCAACGACGCCCCGGCCCTGGCCGCCGCCGACGTCGGCATCGCCATGGGCGGCGGCACGGACGTGGCGCTGGAGACCGCCGACGCCGCGCTGTTGCGGGGCCGGGTCGCCGACGTCGCCGCGCTGGTCGCCCTGTCGCAGGCGACACTGGCCAACATCCATCAAAACGTCACCATCGCCCTCGGCCTAAAGGCCGTGTTCCTGGCCACCACGGTGACTGGCGTGACGGACCTGTGGGCTGCCATCCTGGCGGACACCGGAGCGACGGTGATCGTCACCATGAACGCGCTGCGGCTGCTTGGGCACTATCGCGGCACCCGGGAGTAGGAGACCCATGAGAACCAAACACCTCGCGCTCGCCGCCCTGTGGGTCGCTCTGCCGGGCGCCGCGGGCGCCGATGCCATACGGTCCAGCGACCTCGTCGTGGAACAGGCGTGGGCGCGTGCGACGCCGGCGTCCGCGCCGACCGGAGCCGCCTACCTGACCATCCGCAACACCGGCCAGCAGCCCGACCGCATCACCGCCATGCAGGCTCCGGTTGCCGGGCACGTCATGGCGCACGAGACCAAGCAGGAGGGTGACGTGCTGAAGATGCAGGAGGCGGGGCCGCTGGCGCTTCGGCCAGGAGGCATCGTCGAGATGAAGCCGGGAGGCACGCACATCATGCTGATGGGCCTGAAGGGCGGGCTGAAGCCCGGTCAGGAGTTCCCGCTCGCGGTGACGTTCGAGAGGGCTGGGACCGTGCAGGTGCCGGTCAAGGTCGGCAAGCCCGGCGCCATGAACCCCGAATGACGAGGAGACGACGTTCATGTCGCACGACCACGCGCATGCCCACGGGCATGGCGGGCATACCCATGAGGCCGACGACCACGGTCATGCGCACCATGGGGGCCACTCCCACGGCCTCGGAGGCCATCATCATGGCCCGGTGCGCTATGACCGCGCCTTCGCCATCGGCACGGCGCTGAACCTCGGTTTCGTCGCCGTCGAGGCGTTCTACGGCGTCGTGGCGAACTCGGTCGCGCTGCTGGCCGACGCCGGTCACAACCTGTCCGACGTGCTCGGTCTCCTGCTGGCCTGGGGCGCCGCTTGGCTCACCCGGCGCCGTCCGACACACCGGCACACCTACGGATTTGGCAGTTCCTCCATCCTGGCTTCCCTGATCAACGCGGTCGTCCTGCTGATCGCCGTCGGCGCCATCGCCTGGGAGGTGGCCGGGCGCCTGATGCACCCCGAGCCGGTCGAGGGCGGCGTGGTGATGTGGGTGGCCGCCGTCGGCATCATCATCAATGCGGTCACGGCGTGGCTCTTCATGGGCGGGAAGGACACCGACCTGAACGTCAAGGGCGCCTACCTGCACATGGCGGCCGACGCGGGCGTGTCGCTTGGCGTCGTCGCGGCGGCCCTGCTCATCGGCTGGACGGGCTGGCTCTGGCTCGATCCGCTGGTCAGCCTCGCCATCGTGGGGGTCATCGTTGTCGGCACCTGGGGCCTGCTGCGGGAGTCGGCGAACCTTGCCATGAACGCCGTCCCGGAGGGCGTCGACCGCTCCGAGGTCGAGGGCTATCTGGCTGGGCTGCCCGGCGTCGTCGCCGTCCACGACCTGCACATCTGGGGCCTGAGCACGACCGACGCGGCGCTGACGGCGCACCTCGTGCGCCCCGGCGCCGGGACCGACGACGAGCTCCTGAAGCGGGTCGCTCACGATCTTAAGGAGCGGTTCAGCATCGGCCATGCCACCATCCAGGTGGAACACGACGGCGACGACTGCCACTTGGCGCCGTCCGATGTCGTCTGATGACCGTCGTCCTGCGGACACAGGGGTCAGGAGCGCCGCCAGAGCCCCCGGTTCGCAGTGATCCTCTTGGCCGCCTGCCGGTCGTCAGCCGAAAGTGCGCCGCACGCCACCTCCGGCCGGATCTCCGCCGGAACGGCGAGACCAACAGCGGCCGTCAGGAGCGCGCACGCCTTGACCTGATCGCGGGGGACGCCGTCGCTATGAAGGTACATCACCCCGAGGTCAGCCACGGCCGGAGGAAAGCCCTGAAGCGCGGCTCTCTCCATCCATTCGGCGGCGGCAGCCGGATCGCGCGGCACACCACCCCCCACGGCGTAGGCAGTGGCGAGTTCGTACTGCGCCTCCGCGTCACCGTCGTCCGCTTCCCTCCGAAGCTCGGTGATCGCCAGAGCGCCGTCGGCGCCGGGGCGCCCGCTCTCGGCTTGGCCACCCTCGATGGCCTCCCCTTCCGCTTCGTCTTCCGGTGCCACCGCGTCCGGCCCGTCGCCCTCGAACCGCCACGCGCCGGGCGAGGAGCCGATGGGGACTGAAAGGGGGCGGGTGTCATCTTCGATGTTCCCGACGGACGCGGGAGCGAGGCTCGGCATCGAACAGGTCAGCAGGATGCAGCCGAGGATCGTGGCCGCTGGCCAGGGTGTAGGCATAGGAACGCTTTGGGTCGGGCCGCAGAAACTGGCGGCGATGCGGCCGGATCTTGATCCCAAGCCCCGCCACCCGCAAGGATGAACCGTGTGCGGACGGCTGGATACGGTGGCCGCGCGGGGCTGCCGTCAACCAACCGCGGTGTCGTAAAGCAGCTTCAGGTTCAGCGCGACGATCAAGGCCGTGGCTGCCCAGCCGAGGACGCTCTGCCAGCGCGGCGCGGCCAGAGCGCCGAGCCGGGAACGGTCGGTGGCGAACAGCATCAGCGGGATGACGGCGAACGGCAGCTGAAGGGACAGCGTGACCTGGGACAGGATGAGCAGCTGCGCCGTCCCGCTTTCGCCGTACTGCCAGGTGACCACGACGGCCGGGACGATGGCGATGAGCCGGGTCACCAACCGCCGTAGCACCGGCGGCATGCGGAAGCGCAGGAACCCCTCCATTACCACCTGCCCCGAGAGCGTCGCCGTCACCGTTGCGGTCAGCCCACAGGCGAGCAGCGCCACCGCGAACAGCGTCGCCGCCGTCCCGACGCCGACCATGGGGGCGAGCAGCTGGTGGGCCTCCTGGATCTCTGCGATCTCGGTCCGCCCGGCGGCGTGGAAGACCGCCGCCGCCAGGATCAGGATGGCCGAGTTGATGACCAGCGCGAGCGACAGGGCCACCGTGGAGTCGATGGTCGCGAAGCGGATGGCCTCGCGCCGTCCCTGTTCGTCCTGTCGGTACGCGCGCGACTGCACCGTCGCCGTGTGGAGGTACAGGTTGTGGGGCATGACGGTGGCGCCGAGGATGCCGATGGCGAGGTACAGCTGCGTGGAGTCGCTCAGCAGCGACGCCGAGGGCACGTACCCGGCGAACACGGCCGCCCAGTCCGGGTCGGCCAGCGCGATCTCGGCCAGGAAGCACCCGGCAATGAGGACGATCATGGCGGCGATGAACGCCTCCAGCCAACGCATGCCGCGGTGCTGGAGCCAGAGGACCAACAGCGCGTCGAGCGCTGTCAGCATGACACCGCCGAGCAGGGGAATGCCGAACAGCAGCTTGAGCGCGATGGCGGTGCCGATGAGTTCGGCGAGGTCGGTGGCGCAGATGGCGACCTCGGCCAGCAGCCAGAGCCCCCAGGCGACCGGGCGCGGGAAGCGGTCGCGGCACAGCTGGGCAAGGTCCTGCCCCGTGGCGATGCCGACCCGCGCGCACAGGGCTTGCAGCAGCATCGCCATCAGCGAGGAGAGCAGCGCCACCGACAGCAGCGTGTAGCCGTACGCCGATCCTCCGGCCAGCGAGGTGGCCCAGTTGCCCGGGTCCATGTAGCCGACGGCGACGAGGTAGCCGGGACCGACGAACGCGAACAGGCGCCGCCCCACGCTCGCCGAGGTGGGGATGCGGACGCTGCGGTAGACCTCCTGAAGGCTGGGCGGCACCGTCGAGGGCACGTCCGTGAAGGGCTCATTGGTCCGGTGAAGCATCGCTCTCCAACCTCGACGAGGGGGCGCATCTCTCCCCAGGGCCGACACCACAGCGGCCCGGCGACGTGCCTGATGCCATAACATGTAGCCTCGGCTATAGTTCTCAACGGCGGTCCAAAGTCTCCTTTGGGAGAGCCGGAAGCGCCGCAGCCGCGCCCGTGGCCGTGTGGCACACTGCGCGGACAACGGGAGGATGGGGCGGTGAACGCAGAGCGCGTGCGCAGGATGCCGGTGTCGCTGCCGGACGCGGACCGGCAGGCGGCGAACTTCCAGCGGGTCCGGGAGGCCCACCAGACCGAGGTGGCGGAGGACTACGTCGAGCTCATCGCCGACCTGATCGACACCACCGGCGAGGCGCGCGCCGCCGACATCGCGCGGCGGCTCGGCGTCGCACATCCAACCGTGGTCAAGACGATCGCTCGCCTGCAACGGGACGGGTTGGTCGATACGCTGCCCTACCGCTCGATCTTCCTGACCGAGACGGGACGCACGATGGCCGAGCGGTCGCGTCGCCGCCATGCGATCGTGGTCGGATTCCTCAAGGCGATCGGGGTCAGCGACGAGACGGCAGAACGCGACGCCGAGGGCATCGAACACCACGTGAGCGACGAGACGCTGGCGGCCTTCGAGCGGATGATGACCGCCCGATCGGGCGCGCCCTCAAACGCTTCCGGGCCTCGCCGGTAACCCGGAACGGTTCCGGCAGGACCTGCGCCGCGGCGATCAGGATGTGCTGTTCAGGATCTTCCTCAGGGCGTTGGTGAAGCCGACCTTGGCGACGGTGGCGTTCCGTTGAGCACCTCCCACAGGATCTTCAGCTTCTTGGGCTGGCTCTCTCCCTTGGAGTCGGCGAGCACGAAGTCGCTGGTCGACCGGAGCGCCGCCCGCAGGTCCTTCTGGGTCCCCGCCAGCACCAGCGCCATACCTTGCCCCCGGCGTGCCGTCCGCGGGCTTGGCGTCCAGCTGGAGGGCGGCGAAGCACCGGGCAAGCAGCCGGTGGGTCGCATGCCAGTTGTTCGCCGTCTCGTCGAGCGAAGGCCCCTTCACGGGAGAACGCCTTCGAGACGGATTCAAGGTGCTCCCCTTGCAGGAACGGACGCTGCTCCGTCTTCGCCGCGGTCCAACTGAGAAAAGCCCTCGGCGACGTCGGCCTCTCGACGCTCGTCGGCTTCGACCAGCACCTCCACCGCCTTGATGATGAGCCAGTCACGGCTGCGGCCAAGACGATCCGAAATCGCATCGAACCGGGTCGCAAGATCGCCCGGCACATCGACGCCGAACATCACGGTGTCGTCGGCCACATCAATCTCCGATTGTCGCCTCACTGCACTGTAACACAGGAAGCCCTGCCCCACGGCAACAGCCGCTCACCCCCCGCCGATCACCTTGCGCAGTTCGTTGGCGAGCACCGGCTTGTGCAGCAGGCGGTAGCCGTTGCGGTCGGCTTCGGCCTGACGCTCGGGCGAGGCGTCGCCGGTCAGGATGACGCCGGGCACGTCGTACCCGACACGCTCCTGGATGGCCGTCAGCGCTTCCGGCCCAGTGCGGCCGTTCTGGAGCTGGTAGTCGGACAGCAGCATCCGCGGCCGCCGCCCGTCCTTCTCCAGCAGCGACAGCGCCTGAGCGCCGGAGCGCGCCGCCAGCACCTCGTAGCCCCAGCCCTCCAGCATCGCCTTGAGGCCGAGCAGGATGATCGCCTCGTCGTCGATCACCAGCACCACGCCCTTGTCCAGCTCGTCGTTGGCGGCGTGGCGCACCTCCATCATCGTCCCCGGCACCATAGGCTCCGACAGGCGGTCGCGCGGCATCTCGACCGTGAAGACCGAGCCCTTGCCGGGCACCGAGCGCACCGACACGCGGTGCCCCAGAAGCCGCCCCAGCCGCTTGACGATGGCGAGCCCAAGGCCCAGGCCGCGCTCGGTGCGGGTGTCGTGGACCTGGGTGAACTCCTCGAAGATCGCTTCGATCTTGTCGGCGGGGATGCCGATGCCGGTGTCCCACACCTCGACGCTCACGCGGTCGCCCCGGCGCCGCGCCCCCAGCAGGACACGGCCGTTGCGCGTGTATTTCAGCGCGTTCTCGATAAGGTTGCGCAGGATGCGCTCCAGCAGCGCCGGGTCGCTGGTCACCCAGACGCCGCTGGGCACGGCGCGCAAATCCAGCCCCTTCTGCCGGGCGCGCGGGCCATATTCCGCGGCCAGCCGGCCGACGATTTCGTCCAGGCGCAGCCGCACGGGTTCCGCGACGATCTTGCCGGAATCCAGCCGCGCCATGTCCAGCAGGCTGTCCAGCAGCCTCTTCAGCGCGTCGAGCGCCTGGCGCATGCTGTCCATCAGCGGCAACGCCGGGTGGTCCTTCAGCCGGTCGGCCAGCGCCGCGCTGAACAGGAACAGCGACTGCACGGGCTGGCGCAAATCATGGCTGGCGGCGGCGAGGAACTTCGACTTGGCCTCGTTGGCCTGCTCCGCCTCTTCGTGCGCCTGGCGGATGACGGCCTCGGCCTCGCACCGCTCGGTCACGTCGAAGGCCGAGCAGGTCACCCCGACGATTGTGCCGGCGGCGTCGCGCGTCGGGTCGATGACCAGATCGAACACCATGTCGCGGCCATGCAGGCACACGCGCACCTCCTCGCGGGCCGGCTCGCCGGTTTCCACCACGCGGCGCTTGACGGCGGTCAGCCTCTCGGCGTCCTCGGCACGGTCGAAGATGTCGTGGTCGGTGCGGCCGACGATGCGCTCCGGCGGCAGCAGGACGGGGTTGGAGATCCAGGTGTAGCGCAGGTCGCAATCCATGCTGAACACCACCACGCCGGAATTGGTCAGCGCGGTGCGGAAGCGTTCCTCGGCGATGCGCAGCGCCTGCTCGGTGCGCTTGCGCTCGGTGATGTCGATGCCCGACGCGATGATGTGCTCGACCCGGCCCTCGGCGTCGAGCATGGGGGTGAGCGTGACGTCCACGGTCATGATGCGGCCACCGGTCAGGCGGACCGTGCTGTCGAAGCGCGACGAGGTGCCGGACGCCGCATCGTCGATGCCGGCGCGCATGCGGGCGCGCACCGTGCGGTCGGCGGCCCAGCAGTGGATCTGGTCGAACGGCCAACCCACCACGTCCTCCGCCTCCAGCGCCGCGGCGCCCAGTGCGGCGCGGTTCACGTGGCGGACGATCCCGGCGGGAGTCAGCACGGCGACGAAGGCGGGCAGGCCGTCCAGCACGGCGCGCAGGTGCTGTTCCTTGCCGCGCAGCTCGGCCTCGCGGCGCTCCAGCGCCTCGGCCATGTCGTCGAAGGCGCGGCCGAGCCGACCGATCTCCGACCGGCCGTCGCCGATGCCGGCACGGCCATGCGACCGGCCCTCGCGCCAGTCCTGCACCGCACGCATCAACGCCGCCACCGGCCGGCGGACGAACAGGGTGCCGCCGATCGACGCGGCGAGCATGGCGACCATCAGCCCCACCAGCATCATCACGACGCCCTGCGTGGTGGTCCGGTCGATCTGCGCCATGGCGATCCGTCGGTCGAGGGCAACGGCGACGAACAGGTCCTGCACGCCCTCCTGCACCGGCGAATAGGCGACCACGTGGGTGGTGCCGTCCGCGTCCGATAAGTCGGCGACACCCGGTGCGGCGGCGCTCAGCAGCGGGCGCATGGCGTCGGGCAGCGGCGCACCGGTGCGCGTGCCCCCATCCGGTTCCGGCACCTGCGCCAGGATCGTGCCGTTGCGGTCGGCCAGCGTCAGGGTGACCCCGCCGAACAGCGGCCGCTCGGCGAGGCTGGCGGCCAGCCAGCGCAGGTCCAGGGTCACCAGGACGGCCCCGCCGACCCGCTGTTCCCCGTCCAGGTACGGCATGGCGAAGGGCAGCACCGGCTGCCCGTCCAGCGGCCAATTCATCCATTCGCCGGGGGTGAAGCTCCCGCCGTCCATGGCGCGTTGCAGGACGGGCAGGCCGGCCAGCGAGCGCCCGGTCATCCCCGGCGCACCGCTGCACAGCACGTTGCCCGCGGTGTCGGTGACGGTGACCGTCTGGCGGTCGAGCGCCCGGCGGGCCAGCCGGATCAGATAGTGCTCACAGCGCACGTTCTCGCCGGTGCGCAGGAAGCTGCCCTCCGACACGGTGACGGCGAGCTGGCGCACGCCCTCGAACAGGCGCGCCTGTTCGCCCTCGACGAGTTGCATCAGGCGTTGCGCCTCGGCGCTCACCTGCTGCGCCCGCTCGGCCCGCAGCCGGACGACGCTGTACGCCTGGATGCCGACCGCAGGGAGGACAGCGATGAGCACCAGAACGAAAAGGCGTGCGAGAAGCGACATCGAGCACCGTGCGCCGGAGGCGGGAGCGCAGAGGGTTTCAGACCTCTGCCGGATGCTGACCTTCTTAACCGCTCTTGGTTAATTGCAAGTTAATTATGGACATTCTTTTTGGGTGTTATCTGGCGCCGTCCTAACGAAATCGTTTCATCCAAATGGTTATGCCAAGACGACAACTGAAAAATTTTTTCTATTATCCGACTTACATTGTATCTTACTGCGCATTCCGATTACCCAAAAAGGGTTAGAGCGGCGCCGGGGCATCGGAGCACCCGCCGCGGAACCGCGGCGGCGGCGGCTCTGTTGTTTCGTCGCAATGACCACGGCCCTTCTGATGCCCCCGCGCCTGACGGCGCCCGATGGATCGCCCCGCCGTGTCGGAGTCGAGCTGGAGTTCGCCGACCTCGATGCGCCGAGCGCCGCCCGTCTCGTCCGCGACCTGTACGGCGGCGAGATCACCGTGGAGAACCCGCACCGCTGCCGCGTCCGCGGCACGCGCCTGGGCGACTTCACGGTGGAACTGGACATGCGCTCGGCCCATCCCAAAGAGAGCGACGCGGAGCCCGGCGCGCTGGAGGCGCTGCTGGAGAGGCTGCGGCCCCTGTGGGGCAGCATCGGCAGTCTGGTGATGCCGTTCGAGATCGCCGCCCCGCCGGTGCCCGTCGAGCGCCTGACCGAGCTGGAAACGCTGGTCACCGGCCTGCGCGAGCGGGGGGCGTCCGGCACCGGGGCGAGCCCGCTGTTCGCCTTCGGGCTGCACTTCAACCCGGAGGTGGCGGCCACCGACGCCGATTACGTGCTCGACCATCTGAAGGCGTTCCTGATCCTGTCGCCGTGGCTGCGCGCGCAGATCCGGGTGGACACGACGCGGCGCATGACCGGCTTCATCGCCGCCTTCCCGGTGGCGTACGCGGTCAAGGTGGTCGACCCCGCCTATCGGCCGGACATGGACACGCTGGTGGCCGACTATCTGGAGGCCAACCCCACGCGCAACCGCGAGCTGGACCTGTTCCCGCTGTTCGCCCACCTCGATCCCGAGGTTCTGCGGGCCAAGATCGCCGACCCGCACGTCCGGCCGCGGCCGACCTTCCACTACCGTCTGCCCAACGCGCGGATCGGCGAGCCGGACTGGTCGCTGGCGCAGGACTGGAACCGCTGGGTGACGGTGGAGGAGCTGGCGGCCGACCGCGCCCGGCTGGACGCGTTGGGCACCGCGTACCGCGACTACGCCACACGCCGGGCGCTGGACGACTGGGCGTCCGAGGCCGGCCAGCGGCTGGCCGGCTGAGGGGGCGAGCCGGCATGGCGAGGCCGCTCCCCAGGCCGCTCATCGGCATCACCGCGTCGGCGCACGGCGCCCGCATCAGTTCGTGGTTCAACCGCATGGCGGTGTGGCGGGCCGGCGGGCGGCCGGTGCGCATCACCGCCACCGAGCCGTTTCCCTTCGAGCAGCTCGACGGGCTGGTGATCGGCGGCGGCGACGACATCGACACCTCGCTGTACGGCGAGGCCGCCCGGCCGAAGATCCGCATCGACCCTCACCGCGACCGGCTGGAGATGCAGGCCCTCGACATCGCCGAGCGCCGGCGCATGCCGGTGCTGGGCATCTGCCGCGGCTCGCAAATGATCAACGTGCACCGCGGCGGCTCGCTGCACGTGGACATCCACGAGGTCTACGAGGGGGCGCAACGCATGCACACGGTGCTGCCGCGCAAGCGCATCTCCATCGTGCCGGACAGTTGCCTGTACCGCATCCTCGGCATCTCCGAATGCCGGGTGAACGCGCTGCACCACCAGTCGGTGGACCGGGTGGGCGATGGCATCCGCGTGGTCGCGCGGGAACGCTGCGGCGTCGTCCAGGGCATCGAGGCGCCGGGTCACCCGTTCCTGATGGGCGTGCAGTGGCACCCCGAGTACCTCGTCGCCGACCCGCGCCAGCAGAACCTGTTCCGCACCCTGATCGAGGCCGCCAAGGGCCGCGCGCTCGCCGAGCAACTGGCGGCCTGAGGTTCGATACGAAACGGGCGCGCCGGGGGGATGGCCCCGGCGCGCCCGCCATGGCGGTGGTTCGCGGAACGCTTACCGACCGCTTTGGTTGCCCGGACGGCAATCCGGCGTGCCCGGCGGGCAGTGCGTGCCCGTGGCCCGCTGCGCGGACTGCGGCGAGCGGCTGGCCTTCTTCTTCGTCGTCGTCGAGCCGTCGGTCGTCGTGGTGCTGTCGACGCTCGACGAACCGGAGCGGCCTTGCTTCATGGTGTCGTAGGTCCTGCCCTGACCCGGCGTGGTCGCGTCGCTGCGGGAGTCAATGCTGCCGCTGCTGGACACCCCGTTGGGATTGGCCGCCGTGCCCTTGGCGCTGTAGCCGCCCGAAGCGCCCGAGCCCGCCGTGGTGCCACCTGGATTGCCGGGCGACCAGTTGCCGCCGCCAGCCCCCGCAGAGCCCGGCGACATGGTGGATTGGCCAGCACGCGGAACGGTGGTGTTCTGCTCGCCGCCACCGCCACCGCCGCCCGAGCCCTGAGCCATGGCGGACCCGGTGAGCAGCGCCAGCGCCGCGACGGTCCCGATCAAAAGGTTACGCATCCGCTTTCTCCGATCCCTGTTTTCGAACAAACCACGGTCGCGCCGTGGTTGGAGGCCGCTCGCCAGGCGTTCGGCGCAGCCTTCCTCATGGCGGTAAACAGCCAAGGTCGCGAATCGTGCCCTCCGGCGCGTGAAAGACCGCCCACCCGCCGCGCCCGCCCCATATTTGACACCGCCGCCGCTGCGCTGCGGTAAACCCCGCTTAACCGCCCCGCCCTAGCCTGCCCAGCCGGATTCACCCACCCGCAGGACAGACAGCGGATGACCAGCACCAAGCCCGCCACCCGGCCCGGCGGCATCGGGCGGCTCTACGGCACCTTCTGGCGCAACACGGCGGGAGCGCGCGGCATGGTGGCCGCGTTCCTGACGCTGCTGTTCGTGGCGCAGCTCGTGCGGCTCGCCATCCCCTACTTCTTCGGCGAGGCGGTGAACGCCTTGCAGAACGCCGCGGCGCAGGACCTGCACACCGCCGGCACCTACATGGCGCTGACGCTGGGCGCCGCGGTGGCCGCCTGGGCGCTGCACGGGCCGGGACGGGTGATGGAGCGCTTCGTCGCCGTGCGGGCGCGGGCGCAGTTCGCCGACGCGCTGTACGCCCGGCTGACCGCGCTGCCGCTGGGCTGGCACGAGCGCCACCACTCCGGCGAGACGATCCAGCGCATGGGCAAGGCGACGGCGGCGCTGTTCGGCTTCGCCCAGCACCAGTTCGTCTACCTTCAGAACCTCGTGGCGATGCTCGGCCCCATCGCCGCACTGTTCGTGGTGTCCACCGCCACCGGGACGGCGGCGCTGGCCGGCTATGCCGCGGTGCTGACGGTGCTGGTGCGCTTCGATTCCACCATGGTGCGCCTGCTGGAACAGGAGAACCAGGCCGAGCGCCGCTATATGGCGGAACTGGTGGACTGCCTGGGCAACATCGCCACGGTGCTGACGCTGCGCCTCCAGGCGGCAACGCGCCGGGTGGTGGGCGAGCGGCTGGCCGCGGTGTTCGTGCCGCTGCGCTGGCACGTGGTGGTCAACGAGGCGAAGTGGTGCGCCATCGACCTCGCCAACAACGCGCTGCGCACCGGGCTGGTGGTGCTGTACGCGTGGCTGGCGTGGCGCGACGGCGGCGTGGTGCCGCTGGGCACCGCGGTCATGGTGCACCAGTACGCCCAGCAGATCGGCACCGTCGTCGGCTCCATGGCGACGCACTGGCAGGACCTCGTCCGCCATCAGGCCGACGTGGCCGGCGCCGACGCCATCCTCGACGCCGCGCCGCGCGTCGGCGCCGAGGCCGCCCCGTTGCCCGAGGACTGGCGCGCGGTCCGCGTCCGCGGCCTGGACTTCCAGTACGGGACGCGCCCGGCGCTGCACGATCTGGAACTGGACCTGCTGCGCGGCGAGCGGGTGGCACTGGTGGGCGAGAGCGGGTCGGGAAAGAGCACCTTGTTGCGCGTGCTGGCCGGTCTCTACGAGGCCGGCCGCATCGCCGTCAGCGTCGACGGCGCCGAGCGGCCGGATCTGCGCGACCTCGGCGGCATCGCCACGCTGGTGCCGCAGGACCCGGAGATCTTCGAAAGCAGCATCCGCCAGAACATCACCATGGGCATCGGCTACCCGCCGGCCGAGGTGCTGCGCGCCTGCCGGCTGGCGCACCTGCTGCCAGTGGTCGAGCGGCTGCCGCAGGGGCTCGATACGGTGATCAGCGAGCGCGGGCTGAACCTGTCCGGCGGACAGAAGCAGCGTCTGGCGCTGGCGCGCGGCATCCTGGCCTCGCGCGCGTCGGGCCTGATCATGCTGGACGAGCCCACCAGCAGCATGGACCCGACCACCGAGATGACGATCTACCAGGGCCTGATGGCCGAGTTCCCCGACGCCTGCATCGTGTCGGCGGTGCACCGGCTGCACCTGCTGAAGCACTTCGACCGCGTCGTGCTGATGGCCGAGGGCCGGCGCATCGATGCCGGCACGCTCGACGAGTTGCTGGTGCGCCAGCCGGCGTTCCAGGCCATGTGGCGCAACTACCACGGCGCACCCGCGGCGGCGTGAGGTTCGCCCTCGGCGCCGGCGTGCATACGCAGCCCTCGACAGGTCGCCCCGATAGGGGCAATGGTAGCGGGCATGCATGGACGGTTGAGCACATTGTGGACGCGCCTGCCCTATGACGGTCAGGGCCTCGTTCCACCGGCGGACGCCGCGCTGGCCGGATTGCGGCGCTGGGCGGCAGCCCGGTTCTGGCAGCGGGTTCCCTGGTGGAGCCGCCCGCCGCTGATCCCGCTCGCCCGGCTGGCCGGGGCGGCGGCGGCGGCGGTTCGGACGCGCCGCTTCGCGCGACGGCGCGGGCTGAGCTGGCCGGTGGCCTGCCGGGTGCTCGGCGATTGCCTGTGCAGCGGGGCGCCGCCGCTGGAAGCCTTCATCTGGCGCAACGCCTTCCCCTCACCCGGTCCGCATCCCCTGCCGGCTCGGGCGGCGGCTGCCGTGTTGCCGCGTCTCGGCAACCGGGAGGAGCATCGCCTTCTGTCGGACAAGCTGGCGGCAGCGGAGGTGCTGGAGCGGGCGGGGCTGCCGACGCCGCCGTTGCTGGCGGTCATCCCGCGCGGCGCGGTCCTCGATCCGTCAGCCGCTCCCTGGTCGCGGCCGGGACCGCTTTTCGTCAAGCCGCGCCACGGCTGGGCGGGGCACGGCGCGATGGCGATCGACGTTCTGGAGGGCGGGCTCTACCGGATCGACGGCGGCTCGCCCGTCGATGGCGAGCGCCTGCGGGCCGCGGTGACGGCGGCGGACGATGTTCTGGTGCAGACCCGGCTGGAGGCCGCGCCGGAGTTGGCGGATCTTTCCGAGACCGGCGCCGCGCCGGTGCTGCGGCTGGCCACGGCGCGCCGGCCCGGCGCGGCGCCGTTCCTGCATTCCGCCCTGCTGTCCATCGAGGTGCCGGGTGAGAAGCCCCGAAACTTCCTGCGCGGGCATGTGCGCGCTCCCGTCGATCCCGTCGATGGACGGATTGCGGCCGGTCTGCGGTTCCTTCACCCGGAGCGGCGCTATGAACGGCTGCCCTGGAACGACGCCCCGCTGACCGGCCGGGCGCTGCCCGGTTTCGAGCCCGCGGTGGCGATGGTGCTGCACGCCATGGCGCTGCTGCCCGGACTGGCCCTGGTCAACTGGGACCTGATCCTGACACCGGCGGGGCCGGTCATCCTCGAAGGGAACACCGGGGGGGACTGGATACTGACCAACCTTTCCGCCGCGTGCGGGATGGCGCCGCCCCCCCTCGGGCCGGTGTTGCGTCTGTGGGCAGAGGACCATGAGTGACATCGAAACGCACCTTTAGAGTTGGCGCGCTTACCGCGGGACCCCGACGCTGACGCTCTTGCCCGCCCCGACCGAGGTGGTCGTGTCCGGTGCCCACAGCGGCATCGGCCCGGTGGTCGTCGTGGTGGTCGTGCTTCCACTCTGCCGGATGCCCTCGGGGTTCCAGGACGTCGGGCCGCCGTAGGCGGGCGGGACGGCCGGCCCCGTGGTGGTGACGGTGGTCGAACTGCCGGCCATGCCGGGTGGGGGAATCGGGGTTGCCGCCTGCTGGGCGGCGGCCTGCGCCTTGGCGGCGGCGTAGTAGGCGTCGCTCTGCGCTTCCTCGGCGAGACGGCGCGCAGCGACACGGTCGTCGGCGCGCATCGCGGCGTCGGCGGCGGCCAGCTTGACGCGGGCGGATTGCAGCTCGACCGGCGCGTACTGCGCGGCACCGGCGCGCTCGGCGGTGAGAATGGCTTGGCTGGAGGCACCCAACTGGGCGGTGGGCGGCGGCACGTCGTTCACGCAGGCGACGAGACCGAACGACAGCAGGACGGCAGCGATCGCGCCGCGTCCTGACATTTCGGAACGGCACCGGGTCATGGCAGATTTCCTTTCCATCGAACCACCGACAACGCGCTGGCAGCAACGCTGGAGGTTGTCGAATGTTCCTGAAACACCGTGCATTCGTTCATGGAGACCCAGCCCCGGTTCCGCTTGACCATCATCAAGACAGCGCACCCGCTTCCATGTTGTAGAGTTTCGACCGGAGATTCCCATGTCGACCCTCGTCTATCTCGCCTCCGCCATCCTGCTGTTCGCCAGCCACGCCGTGCCGTCCTGGCCGGGCGTGCGGCCGGCGTTGCTCGGGCGGCTGGGGCGGCCGGGCTTCATCGCCCTGCATTCCGCGCTGTCGGTGGTGACGCTGACGCTGTTCGTGCTGGCCTACCGGGCGGCGGACACCGCGGGGCACCTGTTCTTCCCGGCCGATGGCGCCGCCAAGCTGGCCGTGGCGGCGATGCCCGTCGCCCTGTTCCTGATGGTCGCGCGCGTCACCACCACCTTCGGCGAGCCCGCGGCACCGCGCCCGCCAGTGGGCATCTACCGCATCACGCGCTTTCCCGGTTCGGTCGGGCTGCTGCTGTGGGCGCTGTTGCATTTGCAGGCGACCGGCGACGCCCGGCGCTTCATCCTGTTCGCCACCATGGCCGCCATCGCGCTGTTCGCCATGGTCAAGAACGACTGGGTGCTGCGCCACTCCCCCAACCCGGACGCCGCCGCCTTCCGCGCCCGAACCAGCGCCGTGCCGTTCGCCGCCATCCTGGCCGGCCGCCAGCGCCTCGTCTGGGGCGAGATCGGCGCGGGGCGCCTGCTCGGCGCGCTGGCGCTGTACGCCGGCATCCTCTACGCCCACCCCCTGGTGTTCGGGGTGGACCCGCTCTATTGGCTTCCCGGATGAGGCCCGCCATGCCCTTGACCGCCGACACCTCGCTTGCCAAGGCGCTGCGCGCCGACCCCGAACTCGCCGAGCGCCTGACCGGCCGGCTCGGACCCGACAACCCGCTGAGCCGGCTGCTCGCCGCCGGCAACCTGCCGGTGGGCCGCATCCACTTCGCCGACGCCGCGGCCATCGCCGGGCTGCCGGTGGACACGCTGCTGATGCTCGCCGCCGGCCCAGCCGCCGCCGCGTCCGAGCCGGCGCCGGCACCGGCCGCCGCCGCGTCGGGCAACGACTGGTTCGCCCAGGCCGAGCGCAGCGGCGCCGCCATCGTGGACGTCCGCCCCCTGCTGGCCGAGGGGCAGGATCCCTTCGCCTCGGTGCTCCAGGCTTCGGCCACGGTGGAGCCCGGCGGCTTCCTGATGCTCGACGCGCCGTTCGACCCGGCGCCGCTGCGCCGCGTACTGGCCGGCAAGGGCTTCATGTCCGTCGGCCGGCCGGTCGAGCCGGGGCACTGGCGCATCTGCTTCCGCCGCGACGGCAGCGCGGCCGACGACTCCGTCTTCGATCCGCCCGCTCTGCGCAAGCCCGGTGAGACGTGGCGCGAGGGGGCGGCGCTGCACGTCGACGTGCGCGGCATGACCCCGCCCGGCCCGCTGACCGCCGTCCTGCGCCTGGTCGAGGCCGGCGAGGCGGAGGAGATCGTCGTGCACCACGACCGCGACCCCATGCTGCTCTACCCCGAGTTGGAGGAGCGCGGCTGGGAGTGCGTGACCAAGACCGCCCACGGCGACGAGGTGCGCCTGCTGCTGCGCCCGATTTCCGAATAGGTCGCGGCTTAACGTCCTGTTCCATCCTTCGCCGGGCTCTGTATAGTCGCAGTTGAACGTCCGGGCCGACAGAGCCCGGCGAAACGGGGCGAGTATGGCGGCGGCGACCTACCAAGTGCAGGACGTGCTCTATCGCGGCACGCTGGTGACGGTGCTGCGCGCCCTGCGCGAGGGCGACGGCATGCCCGTCGTGCTGAAGCGTCTGGAACGCCCGCGCCCCGCCAGCGCCGACGTGCTGCACTTCCGCCGCGAGGCGGAGATCGCCCGCCGCCTCGCCGGCCCCGGCATCGTCCGCGTCGAAGCGCTGGAGGACACGCCCGAGGGGCTGACCCTGGTCATGGCCGACAGCGGTGGCGACAGCCTCGACCGGCTGCTGGTGGACGGCCGCCTGGACCCGGCCGAGACGCTGCGCATCGGCATGGCGGTGGCGGCGGCGCTGGACCGCGTGCACGCCGCCGGGCTGATCCACAAGGACGTCACCCCGGCCAACATCGTCTGGAACCGCGCCTCCGGCACCGTCGAGCTGATCGACTTCGGCATCTCCGCCGAGCTGGCGCGCGAGGCCGCCACCGCCACCGCCGCCGACGTGCGCACGCTGGAGGGCACCGTCGCCTACATGGCGCCGGAGCAGACCGGGCGGATGAACCGCTCGGTGGACTGGCGGGCCGACTTCTACGCGCTGGGCGCCACGCTGTACCGCCTGCTCGCCGGCCGGCCGCCATTCGGCGGCTTCGATCCGCTGGGGTCCGATCCGCTGGAGGCCGACCCGCTGAGCGTCGTGCACGGCCACATCGCCCGCACGCCCACGCCGCCGCACACGCTGGACCCCAACATCCCGCAGGCGGTGTCGGCCATCGTCCTGAAGCTGCTCGCCAAGGACCCGGAGGCGCGCTACCAGAGCGCCGCCGGCCTCGTCGCCGACCTGGGGATCTGCCTGAAGGCGCTCGAAGCGGGCGAGCAGCCGCAGCTGACGCTGGGCCGCCATGACCGGTCCGAGCGCTTCGGCATCCCGGAGACGCTGTACGGCCGCGAGACGGATGTCGCGGCGCTGCTGGCCAGCTTCGCCCGCGTGGTGGACGGCCGAGCGGAATTGCTGCTGGTCGGCGGGCCGGCGGGCATCGGCAAATCGGCGCTGGTGCACGAGGTGCAGAAGCCGATGACGGCGCTGCGCGGCTTCTTCGTCGACGGCAAGTTCGACCAGTTCAAGCGCAACATCCCCTACTCCGCCGTCATCCAGGCGCTGGACGCCCTGGCCCGCCAGCTGCTGACCGCCAGCGAAGCCGAGTTGGCGGAGCACCGCGCCGCGCTGCAACGCGCGGTGGGCGCCAACGGCGCGGTGGTGACCGAGCTGATCCCGGCGTTCGCGCTGATCCTGGGCCCGCAGCCGCCGGTGCCGGAGCTGGCGCCCAGCGAGGCGGAGTTCCGTTTCCAGCTCACCTTCCAGAACCTCGTGGCGGCGCTGACCGGGCAGGACCGGCCGCTGGTGATGTTCCTCGACGATCTGCAATGGGCCGACCGGCCGTCGCTGGCGCTGCTGGGCAAGCTGATCGCCGACCCGGACATGAAGCACCTGCTGGTGATCGGCGCCCACCGCGACGGCGAGGCGGACGCCATCGCCCCGCTCATCGCCATGGCCGAGCGCCTGCGCGCCGGCGGCAGCCGGGTCGAGCGGCTGAGCGTCGGGCCGCTGACCGCCACCGACGTGCGGCGGCTGGTGGCCGAGACGACGCACCGCGACGACGCCGCGGTGGACGAGCTGGCGAGGCTGTGCTGGGCCAAGACGCAGGGCAACCCGTTCTTCCTCGGCCAGTTCCTGCTGTCGATGCACGCGGCCGGGCTGATCGCGCTCGACCGCGCCACCGGCATCTGGGGCTGGGACGCGGAGCAGATCGCCCAGCGCGACAGCACCGACAACGTGGTCGATCTGATGGTGGAGAAGATCCGCCGCCTGGACGAGGCCACGCGCACCACGCTGAGCATCGCCGCCTGCGTTGGTGGCCGGTTCGAGCTGGCCGACCTCGCCGCGGCGGGCGACGCCCCGGCGGCGGAACTGGCCGCCGCCCTGGTCCCGGCGTTGCAGGAAGGGTTGGTGCTGCCGCTCGACGGCGCCTACCGCTACGTCGAGGCGATGCTGGAGTCGGATGTCGGGCGGCGGGTGCGCTACCGCTTCCTGCACGACCGCGTGCAACAGGCCGCCTATTCGCTGATTCCCGAGGGCGAGCGCGCCGCGGTGCACCTGCGCACCGGCCGCCGCCTGCTGACCGGCACCCCCGACGCCGAGCGGTCGGAGGATCTGTTCGACATCCTCGACCATTTGAACCGGGCGCACGCGCTGATCGCCGATCCGGAGGAGCGGCGCCGCGTCGCCGCGCTGAACCTTGCCGCCACCCGCCGGGCGCTGGCCTCGGCGGCGTTCGAGCCGGCGTTCGGCTATGGCCGCGCCGGGCTGGCCCTGCTCGGTGGCGACGGCTGGCGGATCGACCACGCGCTGGCGCTGGGGCTGCACGAGGAGACCGCCGACGCCGCCGGCATGTGCGGCGAGCCGGCGCTGATGGAAAGCCTGTGCGCCGAGGCGCTGGCCCACGCCCGCGAGCCGCGCGAGACGATCCGCCCGCACCTGATCCGCGTCACCGCCATCCTCGGCCGCGGCGAGGTCGCCGAGGCGACGGAGAGCGGGCTGGCGGCATTGCGCGCGCTGGGCATCAAGCTGCCGAAGCGCTCGGGCAAGCTCGCCACCGTGGCGACCCTGCTGCGCGGGCGCTGGATGCTGGCGCGGCCCGCCCCGCCGCCGGGGCCGTCCGCCTACTCCGGCGCCGATTTGCGGGTGCTGGCGCGGCTGGTGTTCGTGGTGTTCGGCGGCGTGCTGTTCGCCCGCAAGGACATGGCGGTGCCCCTCGCCTTCCGCGCCGTCGAACTGGGGCTGCGCTCCGGCGACCCGTCCATGCGCGTGGTGGCGCTGTCCGCCTGGGTGACGCTGTGCAGTTTCGCCGGGGCGTGGCGCGACGCGGCGCGGCACAGCGCCGGCGTCGACGAGGTTCTGGCCGGCGAGGGCTTCGGCGTCACGCCGCGCGTGGTGCTCGGCTTCCTGGCCTTCGGCTGGCACTGGTCGGAGCCGCTGGCGGCGCTGCGCCCGCGCTTCCGCACCGCCTGCGAGCAGGCGGTGCGCATCGGCGACCGCGAGGGTGCAGGCTACCATTTGCTGCAATGGCTGCGTTTCGGCTGGCTGACCGGCCTGCGGCTAACGGATCTGATGGCCGACGCCGCCGAGGTGCAGCACACGCTGCTGCGCATCGGCAACACCATCCAGATCTCCACCGTCGCCATGTTCCAGCAGGCCGCCGCCATCCTTCAGGACGGCGCGGCGCGGCCGTCGCGCCTGCACGGGGCGCATCTGGACGAGGACGCGACCGTGGCCGGGCTGGAGGCGTCCCGCAACGTCCTGATGCTGGCCAACCTGCACCTGATGAAGCTGCAGCTGGCGGTGATCTTCGACACGGCGGACGCCGCGGCCATCGCCGCCACGCTGGCCTGCCACCTGGACCAGATCCGCGCCACCAGCAGCTACCCGGCGGCGCTGCTGCTGATGGCGCTGGCCGACCCGATACACCTCGGCCCGGCGCTGCGCCGGTTCCGCAAGCTGGCAGCCATCGGCCCGCGCAACCACCGCCACCGCCTGGCTCTGCTGGAGGCCGAGGCGGCGCGCCGGCAGGGGCGCACCGCGGAGGCGGAAGCCAAGTACGACGCCGCCATCGCCGCCGCCCGCGAGAACGGCTTCGTCAGCGAGGAGGCGCTCGCCAACGAGCGCGCCGCCGGCTTCTACGACGAGCGCGGGCGCACCACCCCGGCGCTGGCCTACCGGGCGCAGGCGCGCGACGGGTACGAGCGCTGGGGCGCCACCGCCAAGGTGCGCGAGCTGGAGCACAGCCACCCGGCGCTGCTGCGCGTCTGGCCGACCGCCAACCCGGAAGCCACCATCTCCACCACCTCGACGGTGCGCGATGCCGGCGGGCTGGACGTGGCGGCGATCCTGCGCGCCGCCGAGGCGATCTCCGGCGAGATCCGCCGCGACGCGCTGCTCGGCACACTGATGCGCACGGTGCTGGAAACCGCGGGCGCGGTGCGCGGCACGCTGCTGGTGGCCGGTGCCGATGGTGCACTGAGCGTCGCGGCGCAAGGCGACACCGCGCGCGCCGACTACCGCGCCCTGCCCGCCGAACCGCTGGAGGATGCCGCCGGGGAGCGGGTGCCCGCCGCCCTGGTCGCCTACGTGGCGCGCACCCGCGAGCCGCTGGTGCTGGCCGAAGCCCGCGAGGACGTGCGCTTCGCCGAGGACGCCTACGTGCGCTCGCACACGCCGCGCTCGGTGCTGTGCCTGCCGCTGCTGCGCCAGGGGGCGCTGGTGGGCGTGCTGTACCTGGAGAACAATCTGGCGCGCGGCGCCTTCGTCGCCGAGCGGCTGGAGGCGCCGCGCCTGCTGGCGGCGCAGATCGCCGCGGCGCTGGAGAACGCCCGTCTTTACGACGAGCTGAACGCCTTCACCCGCACGCTGGAATCCCAGGTGGCCGAGCGCACGCGCGAACTGCGCACGCAGTCGCAGCGGCTCCAGGCGACGCTGTCCAGCATGACCGACGCGCTGGCGGTGTTCGACGCCGAGCACCGGCTGCGCGTGTGGAACCGCCGCGCCGAGGTCATGTTTCCGGGGTTGGCGATCCGCGAGGGGCTGCGCTACGAGGACATGCTGGCGACGCTGGTCGGGGCCGGCGTGGTGCGCGCCGACCTGACGCTGGCCTTCGAGGGCGGCCCGGAGGAGATCGACCTGAGCGACGGGCGCATCATCCAGGTGCGCCGCAACGCCATGCCGGACGGCGGCATGGTGCGCGTCTATCTGGACGTCACCGGGGACCGCCGCCGCGAGCGCGAATTGCGCGCCGCCAACGAACAGCTGGTGGCGGCGCAGACGCAGCTGGTGCAGTCGGAGAAGCTGGCCTCGCTCGGCCAGCTGGTGGCCGGGGTGGCGCACGAGATCAACTCACCGCTGGGCGTGGCGCTGACCGGCGCCAGCTTCCTGGCCGGCGAGACCGAGCGCATCAAGGACGCCGCCGCCACCGGCAAGCTCAAGCGCTCGGAATTCCAGCAGTTCGTCGCAGACGCCGAGGAGACCTCGGCGCTGCTGACCTCCAACATCGCCCGCGCCGCCGAGCTGGTGCAGAGCTTCAAGCAGGTGGCCGTCGATCAGGCCAGCGACGACCGCCGCCACTTCGCGCTGAAGCCGCGGCTGGAGGAGATCCTATTCAGCCTGTCGCCGAGCTGGAAGAAGCCCGGCCACCGCGTCGAGCTGGACTGCCCCGACGGCATCGAGATGGACGGTTACCCCGGCGTGCTGGCGCAGATCGTCACCAATCTGGTGATGAACTCGGTGACGCACGGCTACCCGCCCGGCCACACGGGCATCATGCGCCTGAGCGTCTCCCGCCCGCAGATGGGCTGGGTGGAACTGGTCTACAGCGACGACGGCTGCGGCATCCCGGAGGAGCACCGCGCCAAGGTCTTCGACCCGTTCTTCACCACCCGGCGCGGGGCCGGCAGCACGGGCCTCGGCATGCACATCGTCTTCAATCTGGTGACCGCCAAGCTGGGCGGGCAGATCCGGCTGGACACCGTCACCGGGGCCGGCACCCGGTTCACCCTGCGCTTCCCGGCGGTGGCACCGGCGGAAGTGGTTCCCGCCTGAGACGTCCCCCCTGAGACGTCGGGGTCGGTTGCGCTGTTGCAGGAGGGAACGCAACCAGCGAAGCAGGGGTCCTGGCGATGAAGATCCACGACATCATGACCCGCGACGTGCAGACCGTGTCGCCCGGCGACACGATCCGCCGGGCCGCCCAGATCATGGATGAGCTGAACGTCGGCGTGCTGCCGGTGTGTGAGGGCTCCGCCCTGGTCGGCGTGGTCACCGACCGCGACATCACCGTGCGCGCCACCTCGGCCGGGCTGTCCCCAGAGAGCTGCACGGTGGCCGAGGTGATGACCGACGACCCGCGCTATTGCTATGAGGACGACCCGGTTTCCGAGGTGACCCGCCTGATGGCCGGTCAGCAGATCCGCCGCGTGCCGGTGGTGGACCACAACGATGCGCTGGTCGGCATCGTGTCGCTGGGCGACCTCGCCATCGACGCCAAGAACACCGGCGCCGTCAGCGACGCGCTGGAGCGCATCTCCACCCCCTCGCAGCCCGACCGCGGTCCGTGAACGGAGTTTCCCCATGACCGACGAGACCAAGCCGAACGGCCAGCCCGCCCCGCCCGCATCCGTCGAGCCGGTGCGCGGCCCCGATTCCGGCATCCCGGTGCCCGACAGCGCCGTCGAGCGTCACCTGCACGAAGCCGCCGAGCACGTCAAACCGCAGCCGGGGGATGTGCCGCACAAGCGCCCCTCCGCCGACCCTGAAGAGATCGCGGATCCGTATAAGCCGGAAAAGTAAGCGGCGCGTTTGTCCTGCGGCGGAGGTTCGGGTAGGATGTGGGGGATGATCGGAGACTCGCGATGGATACGGACAGCCGCCTGCAACGCATCGAAGCGGACCTTGCCGAGCTTAAAGGCGGCCAAGCCGAATTGAAGACCACGCTTGCCCAGGTTCTGCAACTGCTGGCGCGCATCGACGGCCGGCTCGACGAGCAGCGGGCCACCATCAACGCTCTCATCCCCACCCGCCTTGCCGCCGTGCCGTCAGCCGCCGAATGACCCTCGACCGGCGCGCGGTGGCCGCGTGGTGCCTCTATGACTGGGCGAACTCGGCGTACAACACGGTCATCACCACCTTCATCTTCGCCGTTTACTTCACACGCTCGGTCGCGGGGGACGAGGTGCTGGGCACCGCGGCGTGGAGCCGGATGATGGCGCTGTCCGGCTTCGCCGTCGCCGTCCTCAGCCCGGTTCTGGGCGCCGTCGCCGACCACACCGGGCGGCGCAAGCCGTGGCTGGCGCTGTTCACCGCGCTGACCGTCGCCTTCACCGCCGCGCTGTGGTGGGTGACGCCGCAGCCGTCATCGATGATTCTGGCGCTGGTCGCCGTGGGCTTGAGCACCATCGCGTTCGAACTGGCCAACGTCTTCTACAACGCCAGCCTGCCCGGCGTGGCGCCGCAGGCCATGTTCGGCCGGGTGTCCGGCTGGGGCTGGGGAACTGGGTATTTCGGCGGGCTGGCCTGTCTGATCGTCGCGCTGTTCGGCTTCGTCAAGAGCGAGGCGCCGGTGTTCGGCCTGTTCTCGACCGCCGATCAGGAGAACGTGCGGGCCACGGCGCTGCTGGTGGCGGTGTGGTTCGGGGCGTTCTCGATCCCGCTGTTCCTCTGGGTGCCGGACGAGCCGGCCACCGGCCGCACGCTGGGCCAGGCCGTGCGCGAGGGGCTGGCGACGCTGGGGCGCACGCTGCGCGAGGCGCGCAGGTATCGGGAGATCGTCCGCTTCCTGGTCGCCAGCGCGCTCTACCGCGACGCCATCAACACCATCACCGCGTTCGGCGGCATCTACGCCGCCGGCACCTTCGGCATGAGCTTCGAGGAGATCGTGCTGTTCGCCATCGCGCTCAACGTGGTGGCCGGGCTAGGGGCGGTGGGGTTCGCCTGGATCGACGACTGGATCGGCGCCCGCCTGACCATCCTGATCAGCGTCGCCGGGCTGATCGCCTCCGGCGTGCCGCTGCTGCTGGTGAGCGACAAGCAATGGTTCTGGGTGCTGGCGCTGGGCCTGGGGCTGTTCTTCGGACCGGCGCAGGCGGCCGGGCGGTCGATGATGGCGCGCCTGTCGCCGCCGCACATGCAGGGTGAGATGTTCGGGCTCTACGGCCTGTCGGGCCGGGTGGTCGGGTTCTTCGGGCCGCTGGCGCTGGGCTGGGCCACCGAGTTTTTTTCCAGCCAACGCGCCGGCATGGCCTCGATCATGGTGTTCTTCGCCCTAGGTTTCGTCGTCATGCTGGGCGTGCGCGAGCCGCTGCGGGCCACGCCCTAGAACGGAAGAGTGTGTTTCCAGAGTCCATTCCCTGTGGCAAAATACATTGCTGCGGCGCACAATAGAGTTCGGCCGTCGCAGGGATTTCAGCGCAGGACACGGCGTATGCTGCACATCAAGGACATCGAGGCTTTCGCCCGCATCAACGAGTCGCTGTTCCGCGCGTCCGGTACTGCCGCGCACGGCGAGGGCGATGCCGACCTGTCGAACCACCCCGCTGTCCTGCTGGCGCGCCTGATGGCGGCGGCACAGGCTTCGGCGGAAGGGCCAGCGAAGGCTGAGGCGGCGCAGCCGGGGGCCGAGGATGGTGCGAAGTCCGTGGAAGCCGCGGAGGGCGAGCAGGCCACGGAGCCCGCTGCGCCGACGACCATGGCCGGCCTGTTCAGCCGCATGATGTTCGGACAGCGGTAATATTGCCCTCCCCTCTCCCGGCCGAGCCGGGAGAGGGCGAGAAAAACCTCAGTGCCGGAAGTGACGCATCCCGGTGAACACCATCGCCAAGCCCTTCTCGTCGGCAGCGGCGATGACGTCGTTGTCGCGGATCGAACCGCCGGGCTGAATGACCGCCGTCACACCCGCCTCGGCCGCCGCCAGCAGGCCGTCGGCGAACGGGAAGAACGCGTCCGACGCCACCACGGACCCCTTGGTCAGCGGCTCGGCGAACCCGGCAGCCTTGGAGGCTTCGGCCGACTTGATGGCGGCGATGCGGGCGCTGTCGACGCGGCTCATCTGGCCGGCGCCGATGCCCACGGTGGCGCCGTCCTTGGTGTAGACGATGGCGTTCGACTTGACGTGCTTGGCGACGCGGAAGGCGAACAGCAGATCGCGCATCTCCTGCTCGGTGGGGGCGCGTTTGGTGACCACCTTCAGCTCCGCCGCCGAGACGCGGCCGGAATCGCGGTTCTGCAACAGGAAGCCGCCGGACAGCGCCTTGATCATCATGCCCGCCGCCGCCGGGTCCGGCATGTCCTTGGTTAGCAGCACGCGCAGGTTCTTCTTCGACGCCAGCACCGCGCGCGCCGCATCGTCGGCATCGGGGGCGATCACCACCTCGGCGAACAGCTTGGCGATTTCCTCGGCCGTGACGGCGTCCAGCGAGCGGTTCAGCGCGATGATGCCGCCAAAGGCGCTGACCGGATCACAGCGGAGCGCTAGGTTGTACGCCTCCAGCAGGCTGCCGCCCTCGGCGACGCCGCAGGGGTTGGCGTGCTTGATGATGGCGACGGCCGGGCGCTCGAACTCGGCGACCAGCTCGAAGGCGGCGTCGGTGTCGTTCAGGTTGTTGTAGGACAGCTCCTTGCCCTGGAGCTGGATGGCGGTCGCCACACCGGGGCGCAGCTCGCCGGTGACGTAGAAGGCCGCCTGCTGGTGCGGGTTCTCGCCGTAGCGCAGCGTCTGGCTGAGCTGGCCGGAGATGGAGTAGCGCGGCGGGAACGTCTCGCCCAGCTGCCCGGCGAACCACGCGGAGATGGCGGCGTCGTAAGCGGCGGTGCGGGCGTAGGCGCGCTGCGCCAGCGTGCGGCGCAGGGAGAGCGTGGTGGCGCCGTCGTTGCGGTCCAGCTCACCGAGCAGCGCCTCGTAATCCTCGGGGTCGGTGACCACGGCGACGAAGTCGTGGTTCTTGGCGGCGGCGCGGATCATGCCGGGGCCGCCGATGTCGATGTTCTCGACGCAATCCTCGAAGCCGGCGCCCTTGGCCACCGTCGCCTCGAACGGGTAGAGGTTGACCACCACCAGATCGATGGGCGGGATGTCGTGCTGGGTCATGGCGGCGGCGTGCGTGTCGCGACGCGCCAGGATGCCGCCGTGGATGCGCGGGTGCAGCGTCTTGACGCGGCCGTCCATGATCTCCGGGAAGCCGGTGTGGTCGGAGACCTCCTTCACCGGCACGCCCGCCTCGGCGAGGCGCTGGGCCGAGCCGCCGGTGGACAGGATCTCCACCCCGCGCGCCGCCAGCGCCTGCCCCAGCGCGACGAGGCCGGTCTTGTCGGACACGGAGATGAGGGCGCGGGTGATGCGGACGGTATCGACGGTCATGGCGGCGGCTCCCAAAAACGACCCAAAAAAACGACAAAGGGCCCCCTCGTAAGAGGGAGCCATGGAATGCCGCGGGATTTACGCCCCCTTGCGCTCGCGGCGCAAGGGTCATGTGGCTATACGGCAACCGTGAAGCCGTACTGCCACCCATGCGATTGGCCGAAGCGCTGGATGCGCTCGTCGTAGGTGACGAGCGGGCAGCCCAGTCCGATAGCGCTGGCGATCAGCAGACGGTCGCCTGGGTCGCGGTGTTCCAAGTGATGGAGTTGATGGGCACGCATGGCGGCTTGGTGGTCGAGCGGCACCGCCTCGACTCCCGGACGCCCGAGGAAGCGCGACATCCACCGATCCACGGGAAGGTCCAGGGAGATGTGCCCTTTGTCCACCAGCACCGCGATCTCCCATGCGCTGACGGCGCTGAGATAGATGGCACCACCCCGCCGCCAACAGGCATCGATAACGTCACGCGTGGACAGCCGAAGCTGCTCGTCACCGCTGTCGAGCCACAGCGCGATGTGCGTGTCGAGCAGCAGACCATCGGTCATCGGCGGACTTCCCGTCCCGTCTCTGCATCCGACTCATCGTCGAGAAGCGGCGCGGTCAGGTCGAAGCCCGGCCGCGTGCGCACCGATCCACGATGTGCGCCGAACAGCGAGCCACCGCGCGCTTCCTGCTCCAGCAGGCGCCGCATCGCCAGCGCAACAGCCTCGGTCTTGTTGCCGTCCGTCAGCTTCGCCGCCTGTTCGATCAGCGCGACGACGTCAGGTCGGTTGATGGTGACAACGCTCGGCATCGCCCACCTCCATCATTATGCCCGTAATGATATGATGTTCAGGGAGCGAAGCGCAAGGAGAGTGCTGTCACGCCCCCTTGCGCTCGCGGCGCAAGGCCCATTTGACGGTGGTGCCGTTGGCGTCGGCTTGGCCGGTCAGCACGATCTGCGTCGTGCGGCGCGGCTCATCGCCCGATGCCAGATAAATGCTCTCCGCCAGTTCCAACAACCCGCCGGCCGCGTGCAGGCGCCAGCCGGCGCCGCTGGGCAGGCGCAGCAGCACCTGCTGGCCGTTGTGGATCACCGATGCCTGCACCAGAGGGTGCAGGTGGAAGCGCGCGGTGAACATCTGCGAGCCGGGGTTGGCGCCCAGCAGCGGCTCCAGTATGTCCTCGCCGCGCAGATCCTCGCCGTTCTCGCCCAGATAGATGCGGCGGCGGTGCAGATAGCCGAAGTTGCGGGCGTAGCCGTTGTGCGTCGCCACCACCAGCACCGCGCCGTCGATCTCCTGCCGCTCGCACGACACGAGGCCGGGGCGGCGCCCCAGGCCGCCGTCCTCGCGCACTTCCGATGAATTGGTGTCGGCCACCGACACGGTGGAGTGCGCCGACGTGCCAGCCAGCGCCGCGCGCCAGGGGCCGATGGGGGCGGCGTGGGCGCCGCAGTTGACGATCAGCCGCTCCTTGCCGACCGACACCTCCAGCGACAGCGTGCCGGCGTGGGCGTGGGCGTCCATGCCCGGCGGCGGCGGCGCGCCGGTGTCCATCAGCACCAGCGTGCGGCCGGCGATCAGCCGCTCGAAGCCGGCGTGCGGCGCGCTCTTGAGCGGCCGGCCGCGGGCGTCGGCCTGCGCCAGCACGGCGTCGATCAGCGTCGGGTCTTCCTCGCGGCCGCCGTTGAACAGCCCCAGCCCGCCGTCGCCGTGGCGGAAGAAGCGCAGGGCCGGGGTCATGCGGTCGATGGCGTGCTGCAAGGATTCCGGCGTCTCGACGCGGGCGACGCGCAGCACCGCGCGCAGGTCGATCAGGTCGCGCAGCACGCGAAGCTGAACGGACGGGCTGCGTTCGATATGGCCGCCGTCGGGCAGCACCTGACGCGGCAGCTCGCGCTCCAGCAGGCGCAGCGCGTCGCCGGCAAGGCGCTCGCTGCCCGGCAGGCACAGGCCGCCGTAGGCCAGCCCCTTGATGGCGGTGATGAGGTCGGCGCCCTCCAGCGTGCCCGGCGTGACGCGCGCGAGGTGGCGGGTCTGGCGGGCGAGGCTGTCGAAGACGCGGACGCGGAACTCGTCATCCGCCGAGGCGCAGTAGAAGTCGTGCAGGCCGATCCAGTTGGCGATGCGGGCGCCCAGCACCTCCGGCGCCCAGGTCTGCGCGTTCCACGAGCCGTTGTGGTCCATCCACGACAGCACCATCGCCCGCGCCCGCCGCCGCGCCGCGTCGCCGCCCACCGCGCGCAGGTCGCGCATCCACTCGAAGCCGTGCAGCGCGTTGCGCCACGCGGCGCCGGCACCGAGCGGGCGCCAGTGCGGCTCGCCGGCCGGGTCGCCGTGCAGCGTCTGGCCGGCGAAGCGGTACAGGCCGGACAGCAGCGCCGTGCCCTCGCCGGCATCGCCGGGCCAGGGATCGGGCGGCACCACGGACAGCGCCGTCGGCGCCCGGCCGCCCAATGTCAGCTGGTAGATGGGGTTGCCGTAGGCGATCTGCGCGACGCCTTCGCGGAACCGGCCGAACGTGTCGCGGGACCCGGACATGGTGCTCACCCCGGCCCGCGGCGTGCGGAGCCGGCCCGGCCGGAAGCGGGCGTGCGACGACTGTTCATCAACGACATGGTTCGTGTGGTATCAATTCGCCGCGAAGGCCGCAAGAGAGCCGGTAATGTTTATTCCGACCGTCTCAGTCTTGCCACAAAGAACCCGTCGATGCCGCCGTGCCCGGCCAGCATGCCGGGCAGCGACCGCACCTCGCCGCGCTCGTTGATCAGCTCCTTGAGGCCGTCCAGCTCGGCCGGGGTGACCGGCACGCGCTCGACCCGGCTGTCCCTGGACAGCAGGCGGTCGATCTGCGCCTCGCCCTCTTCGGGCTGGATGGAGCAGGTGCAGTAGACCAGGATGCCGCCGGGCATCAGCAGATCCACCGCGTGCGCCAGCAGCCGGCCCTGCGCCTTGGCGAGTTTCGCCACGTCCTCGGCGCTCTTCAGGCGCATCACGTCGGGGTGGCGGCGGATGGCGCCGGTCGCCGTGCAGGGCGCGTCGAGCAGGATCGCGTCGGCCGGTTCGAGGGGGTCCCAGGTGGCGGCGTCGGCGGCGATCAGTTCGGCGGTCAGGTTCAGGCGGGCGAGGTTCTCGCCGACCCGCTCCAGCCGCTTGGCCGAGCGGTCGATCGCCACCACGTCGGCACCGGCGGCGCAGAGCTGCGCCGTCTTGCCGCCGGGGGCGGCGCACAGATCGTAGACGCGCTTGCCCTTGATGTCGCCCATCAGCTTGGCCGGCAGCGAGGCGGCGAGATCCTGCACCCACCACGCGCCCTCGCCGAAGCCCGGCAGCTCGGTCACCGACCCGCCGGCCGCCCGGCGCAGCGAGCCGGTGGGCAGCACAGTCGCCTCCAGCCGCTCGGCCCAGCCCTGCGGGTCGGACTTGACGGTGATGTCCAAAGGCGCTTCGTGCAGGTGCGCATCGACGATGCCGCGGGCGCGGGCGGTGCCGTAGGCCTTCCGCCAGGACAGCCACAGCCAGTCGGGCGCGTTGAGCCGGCCGGCGTCCTGCGCCTTGACCAGTTCGACGCCCTCGCGCGCCAGACGGCGCATGACGGCGTTGATCAGGCCCTTGTACTGCGGCGCCTCGTTGGCGACGGCCAGCTCGACGGTGGTGTCCACCGCTGCGTGCGCCGGCGTGCCGAGGAAGACGAGCTGCGCCGCGCCCAGGCGCAGCACGTCGTGCACCAAGGCCTTGGGCAGGCCCGGCTCCTTCAGGCAGGCGAAGATCAGCGCGTCGATCTGCCCCAACCGGCGCAGCACCGTGGACACGAGCATGCGCACGAAACCGCGGTCGCGCGGCTCCAGATCCGCCAGCTTGGGGTGAGCGTCAAAGACGTCATCGAGCGGCAGGTTCTTGCGCAGCACTCCGCGCAGGATGTCCAGCGCGATCACGCGCGCGGCGAGGGAGGCATCGGTCATGCGGGGGATGTAGCGCGCCGGGGGCGGGGTGTCGATGGACAAACGGCGTCAGCCGTCCGCCCGCATCCGCCCGACGATCTCCGCCAGCGCGGCCTCGGCCTTGTCGTTGTCGACCTGACAGGTGCCGGCCGCGTGGTGGCCGCCGCCGCCGTACTCCAGCATCAGCGCGCCGACGTTGGTCTTCGACGAGCGGTCGAGGATCGACTTGCCGCAGGCGAGCACCGTGTTCTGCTGCTTCAGGCCCCACAGCACGTGGATGGAGATGTTGGTCTGCGGGAACAGCGCGTAGATCATGAAGCGGTTGCCGGCGTAGATCGTCTCCTCGTTGCGCAGGTCGAGGACCACGACGTTGCCGTGCACGGTGGCGCAGCGCTTGAGCTGGTCGGCAAACAGCTCGCGGTGCTGGGCGTAGAGTTCGACGCGCTCGACCACGTCGGGAAGCGCCAGGATCTGGTCGATGTCGTGCTGCCGGCAGTAGTCGATCAGCTCCATCATCAGCTGATAGTTCGACACCCGGAACTCGCGGAAGCGGCCAAGGCCGGTGCGCGCGTCCATCAGGAAGTTCAGCAGCGTCCAGCCCACCGGGTTCAGGATGTCGTCGCGGTCGTACTGCGCCGAATCCGCCTGATCGACGGCGCGCATCATCTCGTCCGACACCCTGGGGAACCGCTCCTTGCCGCCGAAATGGTCGTAGACGACGCGGGCGGCCGAGGGGGCCTCGGGGTGGATGATGTGGTTGGGCTGCTTGCCGACGCGGATGGTCTCCGACAGATGGTGGTCGAAGACGAGGTGGGCGCCCTCCACGTAGGGCAGGTTGGTGGTGATGTCGCGGGCCGTGATCTCGACCTTGCCGTCCTGCATGTCCTTGGGATGGACGAACTTGATGTCGTCCACCATGTCCAACTCCTTCAGCAGGACGGCGCACACCAGCCCGTCGAAGTCGGAGCGGGTGACGAGACGGTACTTCTGATCCTCGGCCATGCTTCCCCCATTGCCCTGCCCCAATCGTTGGGGTCAGGCAAGGTAGTCATGGTCCATGGTGGACGCAATCCTCAACCCCAAGGACTGGCGGGCTGCGGCGCATAGCCGCTCATGGCGTAGAGCCGCGCCACACGGTCCTCGACCGCGGGGTGGGTCGAGAACAGGCTGCCGAACGAGCCGCCGTGCAGCGGGTTGACGATGAACAGGTGCGCGGTGGCCGGGTTGGCCTCGGCGTGCGGCTCGGCGATGTGGGCGACGCCCTCGTGGATGCGCAACAGCGCAGAGGCGAGCCAGTTCGGCTGGCCGCAGATCTCGGCGCCGATGCGGTCGGCCTCGTACTCGCGGGTGCGGCTGATCGCCATCTGCACGATCATCGCCGCGAAGGGTGCGATGATCATCACCAGCAGCGCGCCGACGAAGCCGAGTGGGTTGCCGCCGCGCCCGTCCTCGCCGCTCGAGGACCCGCCGAAGACCATGCCGAAGTTGGTCAGCATGGAGATGGCGCCGGCGATGGTCGCGGTGACCGTCATGACGAGGGTGTCGCGGTTCCTCACATGCGCCAGTTCGTGCGCCATGACGCCGGCAACCTCCTCGGCGCTGAGCCGGTTCAGCAGGCCGGTGGTGGCGGCGACGGCGGCGTTCTCCGGGTTGCGGCCGGTGGCGAAGGCGTTGGGCTGGTCGGAGTGGATGACGTAGACGCGCGGCATCGGCAGCCCGGCGCGTTGCGCCAGTTGCTGGACGATGCCGTAGTATTCCGGCGCGGAGTACGCATCGACCTCCTGGGCGCCGTACATGCCCAACACCATGTTGCCGGAGTTCCAGTAGGCGAAAAAGTTCATGCCGAGCGCCACGATGAAGGCGATCAGCATGCCGCCCTGCCCACCCAGCAGATAGCCCAGCCCGACGAACAGCGCGGTGAGGCCGGCAAGCAGCACGGTGGTCTTCAGATAACTGGTCATACGTCCCTGTGAGCCCCAATTCCTGCGGACGGGGCTTCCCGCCACGTCCTGTCGGTGATATGGGCTTGGCTCAGCGCCCCGTTCAAGATGCCCGCGAGCACGATCATGAGCGACGACAAGCCCACCCCGACCGCAGACACCTCCGTCGGCACCGTTCCCGAAACGCCCCCCACGGAAACCCTCGGCAAAGGCCCCGAGCAGAAGCCCGGCGAGATCGGCGGCCCCAAGGGGCCGGAGCCGACCCGCTACGGCGACTGGCAGTTCAAGGGCCGCTGCTCGGATTTCTAGGACTTATGACCTGCACACAATTGTGTGCAGGATCTTATGCCTATTGCGCGCTTGCTTTGTTCCTAGCTTGAGCGTAGCCTTTGCGCGTTCCGGGCGTGACGCCCGCTCGTGTGGAGGCCATGCCCGTGCGCTCCCCTTTGCTTCGTTCCGCGTTGCTGGCGATGCTGGTCGCAGCCCCGGCGCTTGCCGGTCAGCCGCCCCTGCCGGGGCCGATCCCGGCCGAGATTCTCGACGTTCTGGACGGCGACACCATCGCCGTGCGCGCCACGATCTGGTTGGGTCAGGCGGTGGAGACGCACGTGCGCCTGTCCGGCATCGACGCGCCGGAGATGCGCGCCCGCTGCGCCCAGGAAAAGGAAAAGGCCGAGGCCGCCCGCGACTTCGCCCGCCGCCTGCTGGCCGACGGCCGCGCCCGGCTCATGGACGTGCAGGCCGACAAGTACGGCGGCCGCGTGCGGGCACGGGTGCTGACCTCCACAGGGGCCGACCTGTCGCAATTGATGCTCGATGCGGGGCTGGTGCGCCCGTATCACGGCGAAAAGCGGCAGCCCTGGTGCGAGGGGGCGGCGGGGTAAGGCTCAAACGGGACGGGCACCGAGTTCCGTTTCGGCAAAGCCCAGGTCCGTCACGGCATGGTCGTACATCCGGCACGCTGACTCGATAAGGCTCGGCGCGTGCTGGAGCACTTCCCGATAAAAATCGAAGAACTCCTCATCGGTCCCAAGGTACGCGTGGCCGACGTCGTTGCGCAAATCGCGCAGAACTTGCCATTCACCGATGGACACCCGAAGACCGCGCTTGCGCAGTGCATCCAGCAGCTTCGGGTAATCCTCGAAGGCTTCGCCAAGCAAAATGGCCTCGGCACGCATCGTCGTCCCAGTGAATTCCTGGCAACGGGCGAAGCGCACAGCCAGCGCATCGAGCCGCTCAAGGTGTTCCTCCGAAATGCGGGACAGTGCGGCCACCCCATGCGGCAGAACACCTTGGCACCGGCCGAGCGTGTAGCCGAGGTGCATGGCCGCTCTCATAAGGTGGCGGCACTGCTCCGCGAAAAGCCGGCGGCGATCGAGGTCGGTCATGGCTGGAGTGCGACCCCGCGCTTCCGGGCGACCTCGTCGAACACGCTCTTCTGGCCGCTGCTGCGGCGGACGATCAAGTCGACCTTGTTGTCGAGGAGCGCTTCGAGTTGGCGGCGCGCCCGCCCGCGCGGCACGATGATCGCGTCTGTCTCGTCGCTCACCTCGGCGTAGAGATCGATGTCACCCGTGTCCTCGCCCAAGGCGCGCGATCCGAAGACCCAGACCTTCACGTCGGGACCAAAATTCCGGCGCAGGACGAACCAGATCGCGTCCTTCTGGTCTTGGGTCAGTGCGAGGGCCATCAGCGGCGTCCGATGCAACGGTGTTGCCGTTCAAGGTAATCGCTCGCCCTGAACGCGTCCAGCCCGCTCCCCGAGACGAAACCGGCTACTGCGCCGGGCTGCGCGTGTCGGAGGGGGCGGCGCCACGGGGCGCCGGCGCCGTGCACTCCACGCTGGTGGCACCGCTGGAGGTGCAGGTGCTGCGGGTGCGGGTCGCCATGACCATGCCGTTGTCGTAAGTGCACGCGACCCGCTGCATGGTTCCGGGCGCGCGGCCGACGGAGACCGACACCGCCTTGGCACCACGGATCTGGTCGGGCTTCAGGTTGCAGGACAGATAGCCGTGGAACTCCCCAGCCTCCCAGAGGGAATTGTCCTTCAACTGGCGGTACAGCTCGAAATCGTTGCAGATCGTCTCCTTGTCCATCATCCGCGCATTGTCGCTGCAATACCCGTTGAAGCCGTATTCCAGCTCGGCCTTGGTCGGGCAGGACCCGGCCTGAACGGCTTGGCTCATGTCGGGGCACGACAGGGTCTCGGCCCAGGCGGGTGAACCGAAGGCTAGCAGGATGGCAAGGACGGGCAGACGGCGCAGCATTGGATGTCTCCGCGATGAGAATCGGCGCCATCCTAGTTGGCTGGGCGGCGGGCGAACCTGACAATGGTCAAGTCATGCGAAGGGGACTGGCCGGCGATCCCGCATCCCGAAACGAAACCAGGGGCCCGAAGGCCCCTGGTCCGTAACTCACCGCTTCCGATCAGGACGATCAGGCACGGTTCATGCGGTTGTCGACCAGCTCGTTGACCACACCCGGATCGGCGAGCGTCGAGGTGTCGCCGAGCGCGTCGTGCTCGTTCGCGGCAATCTTGCGCAGGATGCGGCGCATGATCTTGCCCGAACGGGTCTTCGGCAGGCCGGGCGCCCACTGGATCAGGTCCGGCGAGGCGATCGGGCCGATCTCCTTGCGGACCCAGTTCACCAGCTCCTTGCGCAGCTCTTCCGACGGCGTCTCGCCGGCGTTGAGCGTCACGTAAGCATAGATGCCCTGGCCCTTGAGGTCGTGCGGATAGCCCACCACGGCCGCTTCCGCGACCTTCGGGTGCGCCACCAGCGCGCTCTCCACCTCGGCGGTGCCCATGCGGTGACCGGACACGTTGATCACGTCGTCGACGCGGCCGGTGATCCAATAGTAGCCATCGGCGTCGCGGCGGCAGCCGTCACCGGTGAAGTAGTAGCCGGTGAAGGTCGAGAAGTACGTCTGCACGAACCGCTCGTGGTCGCCGTACACCGTGCGCATCATGCCCGGCCAGGCGTCGGCGATGCAGAGGTTGCCCTCGGTCTCGCCTTCCTGGATGGCGCCCTCGTTGTCCACCACGATCGGCTGGACGCCGAAGAACGGCTTGGTGGCCGAACCCGGCTTCTGGCCGATGGCGCCGATCAGCGGGGTGATCAGGATGCCGCCGGTCTCCGTCTGCCACCACGTGTCGACGATCGGGCAACGGCCCTCGCCGACCACGTTGTAGTACCACAGCCACGCCTCGGGGTTGATCGGCTCGCCAACCGAACCGAGGACGCGCAGGGACGCGCGCGACGTCTTCTTCACCGGGCCTTCGCCTTCGCGCATCAGCGAACGGATGGCGGTCGGCGCGGTGTAGAAGATGTTGACCTTGTGCTTGTCGACGACCTGCCAGAAGCGCGAGACGTCCGGGTACGTGGGCACGCCCTCGAACATCAGCGTGGTGGCGCCGTTGGCGAGCGGGCCGTAGACGATGTAGCTGTGGCCGGTCACCCAACCCACGTCGGCCGTGCACCAGTACACGTCGCCGTCGTGGTAGTCGAAGACGTACTGGTGCGTCATCGACGCGTAGACCAGATAGCCGCCGGTGGTGTGCAGCACGCCCTTCGGCTTGCCGGTCGAGCCCGAGGTGTAGAGGATGAACAGCGGATCTTCGGCGTTCATCTCTTCCGGCGGGCAGTCGGCGGACACCGACGCCATTTCCTCGTGGTACCAGAGGTCGCGGCCCGCGGTCCACGCGACGTCGCCGCCGGTGTGCTTGACCACCAGCACGTTCTTGACCATCGGCGCGCCGGCCACGGCCTTGTCGGCGTTCGCCTTCAGCGGAACGCGCTTGCCGCCGCGCAGACCCTCGTCCGACGTGATGACGAAGTGGCTGTCGCAGTCGACGATGCGGTCCTTCAGGCTGTCCGGCGAGAAGCCGCCGAACACGATGGAGTGGATGGCGCCGACGCGGGCGCACGCCAGCATGGCGTAGGCGGCCTCGGGGATCATCGGCAGATAGATGGTAACGCGGTCACCCTTCTTGACGCCGTTCTTCTTCAGGACGTTGCCGAGGCGGCTGACCTGCTCGTGCAGTTCCTTGTAGGTGATGTGCTTGGAAACGCCGGGGTCGTCGCCCTCGAAGATGATGGCGGTCTGATCGCCGCGCGTCGCGAGGTGACGGTCGATGCAGTTGGCGGAGACGTTCAGCGTGCCGTCCTGGAACCAGCGGATGTGCACATCGCCGGTGAAGCTGACGTCCTTGACCTTGGTGTACGGCTTGATCCAGTCGACCCGCTTGCCATGCTCGGCCCAGAAGCCCTCGGGATCCTTGGTCGACTGCTCGTACATGGCCTTGTACTTGGCTTCGTCGACCCAGGCGGCCTTGGCGACCTCCGGCTTTACAGGAAAGTACGTGTTATCGGTCATTTGCTTGCGATTCCCCCGCTGACTTCTGGTTGCCCGTGTAGGCGTTATAGGGCGGCCTTGCCGACCGCCCCCTTTGGCCGGCATTATCCACACATGGAGAGGGCTCGACAAGTCGCTCGGCCGCCCGGCTTCCACCCACCTTCGAATTATGAGGCCGTTTTTGTGCGCCGCAGCGAAACTTTATAACCCCCAGACATTCAGCATAGACCGAATGTGGCGCGGCCATTTGTCGCATCAACGGACGGTTCGCGCCCATGCGAACGCCTTTAACCCAGCCTTAACCAGCTTGGATTAGCGTCCGGGAGCATTCAGAACCAGCATGCGGACGGAATTCATCCATGGCCAGCACCACCAGCGCGGACGGCAAGGGTGGGCTCGACATCGTCGGGCGGCTCAACCAGATGGGCAATCGCACCAACCTCATGGTGATCGACGCCACGCTCGGCGCCCTGCCCGGGGATGAGCAGGACTACGCCGAGGCCGCGGCGGAGATCCGCGCGCTGTCGCGCCGCATGATGCAGGCCGCCAAGGATTTCCAGGCCACCATCGAGCCGGTGCCCGCCGAGTAGGGCGGGGCACCGCTCCACCGCGAACTAACCGTCGATCCCGGCCAGTTCGCAGACCCGCGCCCATTCGGCGTCGGTGACCGGGCAGACGGACAGGCGCGACTGGCGCACCAGCGCCATGCCGGCCAGCTGTGGGTCGGCCTTGATCTGCTTCAAGGTGACCGGGGTCATCACCGGCATCACCGGCGCCACGTCCACCATGCCGAACCGGCCGCTCTCGTCGGAGGGATCGGGGTAGTACTCACGCGCGATCTCGACCACGCCCACCACCTCCATCCCCTCGTTGGAATGGTAGAAGAAGGCGCGGTCGCCGACGCGCATGGCCTTCAGGTTGTTGGCCGCCTGATGGTTGCGCACGCCGTCCCAATGGGTGCGGCCATCGGCGACCATGCGGTCCCAGGCATACTTGGTCGGCTCGGACTTCAGAAGCCAGCGGACCATGCGCGCCGCCCCCCTCAGGCCTTGGGGAAGACGCGGCGCCAGGCGCGGATCTCGACCTTCTCGAACAGGCCGGCCTTGGCGTAGGGGTCGTTGGCGGCGAAGTCCTCGGCCGCGGCCTTGTCGGCGCACTCGATGACCAGCAGGCTGCCGACCATCCCGTTGCCATCGTCGCTCAGCAACGGCCCGGCGGCGAAGATGCGGTCCTTGTGGGCTTCCAGATAGTCGAGGTGCGCGTTGCGGTTGGACGCGCGCACGTCGGCAGCACCGGCCTTGTCGGTGCAGTGGAACATGAACAGCATGCGGAAAACCCTCCCGTTTCTTTGACCGCCCGGACCGTAGCGCAACCACGGCCGGGCGTCAGGGGGATTTATCAGGGAGCCTTGGCGGCCTCGGCGGCGAAGGCCGCGGCGGGGAGCGCCAGATTGGCCTTGGGCGAGGCGCCGACGTTGATGCCGATCACCTCCCACCGGCCGTCGCGCCGGGCCAGGATCGGGCCGCCGCTGGTGCCGCGCGTCGCCGAGCAGTCGTGCAGCATCATCGGCGCGCCGTTCGGGAAGTTGCCCCAGCCAAGAATCGTGCAGGCAAGATCGGCCATCAACTGGTGCGAACGGTCCTGGTTGAAGCCGCCCAGCGCCAAGGGCGTGCCGGCCGGCAGCGGCTTGGCGGCCAGCGGCAGCACCGGCTCCGTCACCTTCGGCGCGGGCGCCAGGGTCAGCAGCGCCCAGTCCACATGGGCGTTGTCGGGCGACAGCATGCCGCGGTTCTTGCGCCCGTCGAAGGCGGGATCGGAGGCGTAGCGCTCGACGGTCACATGGGTGCGGTAGTCGCCGTGGCTGTAACCGAACAGCACGTGCAGCGACGAGGCCGGCAGCATCGCCTGGGTGCGCGGGTTGAAAAGGCAGTGCGCCGCCGTCAGCACCAGCCGCGGCGCGATCAGCGCGCCGGTGCAGCGCGTGCCCAGGTTGGTCTGCACCTTGCCGACCGAGCGCCAGGGGTCCTGCGCCACGTCCACGGGCACCCGGCGGTCGGTGGCGCCCAGGCCCGGCAGTTCGGCCGGGTTCTCCCACGCCGCCAGCGCCGGGGCAGCCCCCAGCAGTGCCAGCCCAAGCAGACTTAAGATGGGCAGCGCCGCCTTCACACCGCCTCCTCGCGGAACGGCCGCGCCAGCAGGCCCTGGATGGTGTCGTCCACGCTGGCGCCGCGGTTGAGGATGGCGTCCACCGCGGCGCAGATCGGCATCTCGACGCCCAGCCGGTCGGCCAGCGCCACCACCGCGCGGGCGGTGTAGACGCCCTCCGCCACCGAGCGGCGCTCGCCCAGCACCTCGTCCAGCGTGCGGCCCTCGCCCAGCGCCGCGCCCAGCGACATGTTGCGCGATTGCAGGCTGGAGCAGGTCAGCGTCAGATCGCCCAGCCCCGACAGCCCCATCAGCGTCTCCGGCCGCGCGCCGAGCCGCAGCCCGAGCCGGGTGATCTCCGCCAGTCCGCGGGTGATTAGCGCGGCGCGCGCGTTGTCGCCCAGCTTGCGCCCGGCCACCACGCCGCAGGCGATGGCCAGCACGTTCTTCACCGCCCCGCCGACCTGCGCGCCGACTACGTCGTCGGTGAGGTAGGGGCGGAACGTCCGGCTGCCCAGCGCCTCGGCCAGCGCCGCGCCGATGCCGTGGTTCTTGCAGGCGAGCGTCACCGCGGTGGGCAGGCCGCGCGCCACCTCGGCCGCGAACGTCGGACCGGACAGGATGGCGACCGGCGTGCCGGCCGGCAGCGCCGCCTCGACCGCCTCGCACATCAGCGCGCTCGTGTCGATCTCGATGCCCTTGGCGCAGATGACCGCCGGTGCGCCGGGCTTGAGGTGCGGCGCCAGCTTGGCGCAGGCCGAGCGCAGATGCTGCGCCGGGGTGACCAGCAGCAACGCGTCGCAGGCCCCCAGGTCGCCCAGGTCGGCGGTGGCCGTCAACGCCGCGGGCAACTCCACGCCGGGCAGATAGTCGCGGTTCTCGCGGTCGCGCCGGATGGCCTCCACCACCGCCGGCTCGCGCGCCCACAGCAGCGTCTCGCGCCCTGCGCGCAACGCCGCCAGCGCCAGCGCCGTGCCCCAGGCGCCGCCGCCGACGACGCCGATTCGGTGGAAGGTGGTGGGTCGTTCGTCCGCCATGTATCCCCTTGGTACTTTCTTGGTTATGCCTTCACCCCCGCCCCCACGTCCGGCCGGCCGATGGCCGGCTTGGCGGTGGGATCGAGGGGCCAGCGCGGGCGCGGCGCGAAGTCCAGGCTGTCGGTCTGGCCCAGCCGCAGGCGCTCGATGCCCGCCCAGGCGATCATCGCCGCGTTGTCGGTGCACAGCCGCAGCGGCGGCGCCACGAAGGGCATGCCCTCCCCCGCCGCAAGCTCCGACAGCCGCGCCCGCAGCGCCTTGTTGGCCGCCACGCCGCCGGCCACCACCAGCGCCCCGCCCTGCGGGTGCGCCTGCTTGAACAGGCGGATGGCGCGCTTGCAGCGGTCGGCCATCACGTCGGCCACCGCGCGCTGGAACGCCGCCGCCAGATCGGCGCGGTCCGCCGGGGTCAGCGGCTTGGGCAGCCCCTCGGCCACGCGGCGCACCGCCGCCTTCAGCCCGGAGAACGAGAAGTCGCAGCCCGGCCGGCCCAGCATCGGGCGCGGCAGTTCGAACCGGCCGGGATCGGTCGCCTCGGCCGCCGCGATCTCCACCTGCGGGCCGCCGGGGTAGCCGAGGCCGATGAGCTTGGCGGTCTTGTCGAACGCCTCGCCGACCGCGTCGTCGATGGTGGTGCCCAGGCGCCGGTAGCGCCCCGCTCCCTCCACCACCAGCAACTGGCAGTGCCCGCCGGACACCAGCAGCAGCAAGTAGGGGAACGCCACGTCGTCGGTCAGCCGCGCCGTCAGCGCATGCCCCTCCAGATGGTTGACGGCGACGAAGGGCAGCTTGCGCGCCGCGGCGATGGCCTTGGCGGTCATCACGCCGACGATGACGCCGCCGATCAGCCCCGGCCCGCCGGTCGCGGCAATCGCATCGAGGTCGGACAGCCCCACCCCCGCCTCGTCCAGCGCGCGGCGGATCAGGCCATCGAGGTGCTCCAAATGGGCGCGCGCCGCCACTTCCGGCACCACGCCGCCGTACGGCGTGTGGTCGGCGATCTGGGAGAGCACGACGTCGGCGCGGATCTCCCGCGCGTCGGTGACGATGGCCGCCGCCGTCTCGTCGCAGCTCGTTTCGATTCCAAGGACGATCATGGCCGCCAACCTAGCCGTTGCGCCCGTGTCGGTATAGGGTCTTCCGCCATGAACAGGGCCCCATGAACAGAGACACCCCCGACAACGACGCGGCGATCCGCTATTACGACAGCGACTACCCGTCGCTGGAGATCGGCGAACCGCTGGCCGAGCACGTGGTGCAGCTGGAGCGCATGGGCATCCTCGGCGACGTCGGCTTCTACAAGGAGCTGGCGGCCCGGATATTGGCTCAGGGGGGCGGTCCGGTGCTGGAGGTCGGCTGCGGCACCGGGCGCCTGACCATCCCGCTGGCCCGGCTGGGGATGGAGGTGTGGGCGGTGGACGTGTCGGCGGGCATGCTGGCCCAGCTCCGCGCCAAGCTGGCCCGCGAGGAGCCCGCCGTGCAGGCGCGCGTGCGCGTCGTCCAGCAGGACGCGGCGTGCCTCGCCCTGCCCGAGCGCGGGTTCGCGCTGGCGCTGCTGCCGTTTAACACGCTGATGCTGATCCCCGACCCGGACGAGGAGCGGGCTGCGCTGGCAGCCATCGCCGCCCACATGGCGCCGGGCGCCACGCTGGCGTTCGATGTGATGAACCCGCCGACGCTGACTCTGGAGGCCGACCGCACTCCGGCGCCGACCGAACCGCGCACCGCGCCGGACACCGGCAACCGCTACGTCCGCTACGGCATGAACACCGGGCTCGACACCCGCCAGCGCCAGCTCGTCTGCGGCTGGTACGACGAGCTGTTGCCGGGCGGCACGGTGCACAGCAGCGACTTCGCCTTCCACTGGCGCATGATCTTCCACGCCGAGCTGGAGCCGATGCTGCGCGAAGCCGGATTTACGCCCGACACGCTGACCGGCGATTTCGAGGGCACCGTCTGGACGCCGTACAGCCGGCGCATGGTGGTGACGGCGCGCCGCGACTGATTTCGGTCAAGGCGCCGACGGCGGGGGTTTGCAAAGTGCGGGGAACGGCATAGAAACGGACCCATGACAACTCCGCTCCGCATCGGCACGCGCGGCAGCCCCTTGGCGCTGGCGCAGGCCCACGAGACCCGCGACCGCCTGGCCGCGGCTCACCCGCATCTGGCGTCCCCGGACGCTATCGAGATCGTGGTCATCAAGACCACCGGCGACCAGATCCTCGACCGCACGCTGGCCGAGGCCGGCGGCAAGGGCCTGTTCACCAAGGAACTGGAAGACGCCCTGCTCGGCAACCGCGTCGATTTGGCCGTGCACTCCATGAAGGACGTGCCGACCTGGCTGCCGGACGGGCTGGAGATCTCCACCCTGCTGCCGCGCGAGGACCCGCGCGACGCGTTCTTCTCGCGCACCGGCGACGGGCTGGACACGCTGCCCGCCGGGTCGGTGGTCGGCACCGCCGGGTTGCGCCGGCAGGCGCAGGTTCTCGAACGCCGGCCGGACCTGAAGGTCGTGCCGCTGCGCGGCAACGTGCAGACGCGCCTGAAGAAGCTGGACGCCGGCGAGGTGGACGCCACGCTGCTGGCGCTGGCCGGGCTGCGCCGCCTGGGCCTGACCGAGCGCATCACCGCGATCCTCGAACCCGAGACCATGCTGCCCGCCGTGGCGCAGGGCGCCATCGGCATCGAGATCCGCAGCAGCGACGACAAGACCCGCGCGCTGCTCGGCCCGCTGCACTGCGCCGAAACGGCGGCCCGCGTGACGGCGGAGCGGGCGCTGCTCGCCATGCTCGACGGCTCGTGCCGCACGCCCATCGCGGCGCTGGCGGTGCTGGACGGCGACACTCTCACGTTCAAGACCAAGGTGCTGTCGCCGGACGGCCGGCAGGTGTTCACGGCGCACCGCACGGGCAAGGCGGCGGACGCCGCCGCACTCGGCGCCGACGCCGGGGCGGAGATCAAGGCGCAACTGCCGCCGGACTTCTTCCTGCCGTGAGCGGAGGGGCTTTACGGCTCCTCATCACGCGGCCGGCGGAGGACGCCGAGCCGCTGGCCGGGCGTCTGCGCGCGCTCGGCCACGCCGCGCTGATCGAGCCGATGCTGGACATGGTCTGGCTGGACGGCCCGGCGCCGGATCTGGAAGACGTACAGGCCCTCCTTTTCACCAGCGCGAATGGCGTACGGGCCTTCGTTCGACGTACGGCACGGCGCGACCGCCCCGCTTATGCGGTCGGCGACGCCACCGCCCGCGCCGCGCGCGAAGCCGGATTTGCGTCCGTGGCGAGCGCGCAGGGCGACGTGTACGCGTTGGCCGCGCTGGTGGGCGAACGGTGCCGCCCGGAGGCCGGGGTGCTGCTTCATGTCGCAGGCACCACGGTGGCCGGCGACCTGTCGGGACTGTTGGGCGCCAAGGGCTTTGATGTACGTCGGGAGGCCATGTACGAGGCCCGCCCCTCTGCCGTTCTGGGGGGTGCGACGGCGGCCGGACTGGCCAAAAGTGAGATAGACGCCGTACTGATTTTTTCTCCCCGTACGGCGCGTTCGTTTGTTAGGTTGGTACGGGAGGCCGGGCTGCTCGACCGCTGTCGTACAGTCGATGTGCTCTGCCTCAGTCCGGCGGTTGCGGAGGCCGCCCGTACGTGTGACGCGGAACAGGTTCCGTGGCGAAGCGTACAGGTCGCCGAACGGCCGGAACAGGACAGCCTGCTCGCTCTGCTGCCGGGTCGGGGCCGCGGCGGGGCTTAAGGGCAGGCTTACAAGAGCCGGTCGGGTCCATCGGGCCACGGCCGTACACGGCGTTCCGCAGGGACGACGCTGCCCAGGTTTCGAGGAAACGCGTCGCCCACAACCAAAAATCGCGACCAAGAAGGCTTTCATGACCTCTCGCCCAGGCTCCGATCAGCCCGAGACGGACCCGAACGCCCAGCCGGCTTCGGACTCCTCCGCCACCCCCGGCGCCTCCGCCGTGGAGCGCCTCATCGAGCGCTTCGGCGGCATCCGCCCCATGGCTCACAAGCTCGACACGCCGGTGACCACGGTGCAGGGCTGGAAGAAGCGCGGCGCCATTCCGCTGTCGCGCCACGCCGACCTGCGCGCCGCCGCCGCCAAGCACGACGTCACGCTCGACGAAGCCGACCTGGAGGCCGCGACCCCGGCCGAGGACCGGCACACCACCGACGACAAGCCGGCCGATGCGGACACCATCGTCGCCGCGTCCGACGTGCCGCCCGCCGGTGAGCCGGTGGTCGAGCCGGTTACGGTCGAAGCCGCCCCCGAGCCGCGGCCCGAACCGCCGGTGATCGAACACCGCGAGACGGTCCACACCCCGCCCCCGGTGGTCGAGCGCCGCTCCGGCGCCGGTTTCGCCACCGCCGTGTCGCTGCTGGCGCTGCTGGTCGGCGCCGCCGCGCTGAGCGAGCCGTGGTGGTCGCCGCGCGTGCCGGGCTGGCCGAAGCCGCCCGCCGCCACGACGACGGCCGTCGCGCCGGTCGCCGATCCGGGCCTGAGTGCCCAGGTTCAGCAGTTGAACGACCGCATCGCCAAGCTGGAACAGCGCCCCGCCGCCTCCGGCAACGGCAGCGCCGCCGCGTCCGCCGACCTGTCGGCGCTCACCGCGCGCCTCGACGCGCTGGAGAAGCGGCCCGCCCCGGCTCCGGTTGCCGCTGCGCCCTCCGTCGATCCGGCGGTGGTCAAGGGCCTGTCCGACCGCCTCGCGGCGCTGGAGAGCAAGCCGGCGGCCGACCCGACGCTCGGCCAGGACGTGACGGCGCTCAAGCAGCAGGTCTCCACGCTGGCCCAGCAGGCTACCGCCAAGCAGGACACGGCGGCCAGCGCCGAGGCGCTGGTGCTCGCCGCCGGGCAGTTGCGCAGCGCCTTGTCGGGCAGCGGCCCGTTCCAGGGCGAGCTTCAGGCCGTCAAGGCGCTGGGCAGCAGCGACGCCCAACTCAATCAGGCGCTCGACTCCATCGCGCCGTACGCCGGCAAGGGCATCCCGACGCAGGCGCAGCTTGCCGACCGGCTCGACCGGCAGGCCGGCGACATCGTCCGCGCCGCGCTCAAGGGCGAGGGCGGCAACTGGATCAAGGAGGTGACCGGCACGCTGTCGACGCTGGTGACCGTGCGCCGCCAGGGCGGCGACGTGGTCGGCGACACGCCCGAGGCCGCCGTCGCCCGCGCCCAGGCCGCGCTGAACGACGGCAACCTGAAGGGCGCGGTGGACGAGATGTCCACGCTCCAGGGTCCCGCCGCACAGGCCGCAAGCGGCTGGCTTGCCGATGCCAAGGCACGTCTGGCTGCCAACACCGCCGGGCAGCAGCTCACCGGGCGCTCCATCGCGCTGATGTCGGCGGCGTCTGGCGGGAAGGTGTCGCAATGATCCGCGCCATCTGGTTCCTCATCAAGGTCGCGATCCTCGTCGCGATCGCCATCTGGCTCGCCGAGCATCCCGGCAGTGTCGCCGTCACGTGGCAGGGCTACGTCGTCGAGACGAGCTTCGCCATGATGGTGCTGGTCGCGGTCGGCGCGCTGGGCGCCGCGGCGCTGCTCTACCGGTTCTGGCGCGCCATCGTCGGCGCCCCGCGCAGCCTGCGGAACCACAGCCGCTCGCGGCGGCGGGAGAAGGGCTACCGAGCGCTCACCCAGGGCATGGTCGCGGTCGCCGCCGGCGACCCGGTCACCGCCCGCAAGATGGCGCGCAAGGCCGACGGCCTGCTGAACGAGCCGCCGCTCACCATGCTGCTGTCGGCGCAGGCCGCCCAGCTGCAGGGCGACGACAAGGCCGCCGGCGAGTATTTCCACGCCATGCTGGAGCGGCCGGAGACGGCGTTCCTCGGCCTGCGCGGCCTGCTCACGCAGTCGATGAAGACCGGCGACCGGGTGGAGGCGTTGAGCCTCGCCCGCCGGGCGCACAAGCTGCAACCCAACACCCCCTGGGTGCTGGCGACGCTGTATGACCTGGAGGCGCGCTCGGGCGACTGGGCGGCGGCGGAAGGCACGCTGCAATCGGCCGTGCAGGCCGGCGCCATCCCGGCCGAGGAGGGCCGCCATCGCCGCGCCGCGCTGCTGCTGGAACGCAGCTTCGAGGCGGAGCGGCGCGGGCGGAGCGACTCAGCGCTTTACCATGCGCAGTCAGCGCACGATCTGCTGCCGGGCTTCGTGCCGGCGGCGGCGCGTCTGGCCCGGCTGCTGCTGGCCGCCGGCCGGCAGAAGCCGGCCTCCAAGACGGTCGAGCGCGCGTGGCGGCAGCATCCGGCGCAGGAACTGGCGGACGTCTACCGCGAGATTCTCTCCGGCTACGACCCGCTGACCCGCCTCAAGCTGTTCGAGAAGCTGGCGGCGCAGAAGCCCGGCAACGTCGAGGGCCATCTGGCCGTCGCCCGCGCCGCGCTGGACGCCGAGCTGTGGGGGGAGGCGCGCAGCCACCTCATGAAGGCGCTGGAGGTGCAGCCGTCGCGCCGCGTCTACCATCTGCTGGCCGACCTGGAACGCTCCGAGCACGGCAGCGAGGAAGCGGCGCGCGGCTGGCTGGTCCAGGCGGCGTCCGCGGCGCCCGACCCGGCATGGACCTGCCGCAGCTGCGGTGCGGTCAGCCAGGAATGGGCCGGCCTGTGCGGCAACTGCAACGCCTTCGACACGCTGGAGTGGAAGACGCCGCGGGTGTCGCTGCATCTGGCACCGCCGGAACCGGCGGCGACGGTCACCGCGCTCCCGCCCATGGCGGTCGAAGCGGCCCGCTAGCCCCCTTCCGCAAAAAGGCCCCTTCCCGATGGGAAGGGGCCTTTTTCTTGTGGAGCTGCCGCCGGGCTCAACCGCCTTCGACAGTCATCCGCGTGCCATCCAGGACCGCGTCGTCCAGGGTGGCGCCGGTGCGGTTGACGCCGGTCAGGTCGGCGTTGGTCAGGTCGCAGCCGGTCAGGTTGGCCTCGGCCAGCGAGGCACCCGCCAAGCGCGCGCGCACCATCGACGCCCGCATGACCTGATGCGTCGCCGAGATCGCCAGCGGCGACAGGTTGGCGCCGTCCAGTTGGCAGTCGATCAGCACCGCGCGGTTCAGCGTAGCCCCGCGCAAGTCGGCGCCGCGCAGGTCGGCCGAGCGCAGGTCGGCGCCGTCGAGGTGCGCGGCCTGGAGCTGGGCACCACGCAGGTTGGCCTTGCGCATCTGCACCTTGGTGCCGCGCGCCAGCGTCAGCACTGCGCCCGACAGGTTGGCGCCGGACAGGTTTATCCCGCTCAGGTCGAGCTGCCGCCCCACCTTGCCGCTGGAGCCCAGCCACAGCAGGTGCTGGCGCAGCATCTCGTCCAGCGCCTCGGGCTCGGTGGGAGGCGGGGTGTCGTCCTCGTTCTCGACGGGGAGCGGCGGCAGCGCCTTGATCGCTGTGGCCTCGGCGTCGGTGCGGGCGGTGGCGATCAGATCCAGCTCGTTCAGGAAGGCGCCGTCCAGGCTGGCGCCGCGCAGATCGGCCCCGGTCAGGTTGGCGCCGTGCATGTCGGCGCCGACGAAGTTGCAGTCGCGCAGGTCCACGCGCTCCAGCCGGGCGCCGCTCAGCGTCGCGTTGGTGAAGTCGGCGGCGCGCGCGAAGCTGCCGGTCAGCTTGGCCCGCGCCATGTCGGTGTTGACCAGACGCGCCGCGGTCAGGTCCGCCGGGCCGGGGTGGAAGCCGACCACCATCTTCTCGCCGATGCTGTTCCTGTTGACGGTGCCGCCGTCGCGCAGGTCCACCTCGACCATGGCGGCACCTTCCATGTTGACGGCGCGCACGTTGGCGCCGCGCAGGTCGGTGCGGAACAGCCGCGCGCCGCGCAGGTCGGCGCCGCGCAGGTCCGCCCCGAACAGGTCGGCGTGGTCCAGCACCGTGCGGTTCAAATTGGCCCTGCACAGGACGGCGCCGGCCAGATATGCGCCGGTCAGGTTGCGCCCGGACAGGTCCAGCCCGCTCAGGTCGAAGAACGGCAGGTTGGCCCGCGATCCGCCGGGCCGGCCCTCGATGAATCGCACATGCCGCTCGCAGACGCGGTCGAGCTGCTCCTGCGTCAGGTGGATGCGGGTGTTGATGTGGCCGTCGTATGCCATGGCGGATCAGGCGAACAGCGCGTCGATGTCGTTCTGCGAGATCGGCGCCCCGCCGGCCGCCGGCTCTTCCGCGGGGGGCGGCTCGGGCGGGGGTGGCGGCGGGGGCGACTTCTTCGCTGCGGACTTCGTCTTCGGTTGCGGGGCTGGTTCGGGGGCTGGCTCTGGGGCCGGCGCGGTGTCGGGGACGCTCTCGGCGCGGGAGAGCACCTGCGGGTTCTCGGTCGCCATGTTGTCGAACAGCGCGTCGATGTCGTTCTGGCTGACCCCCTGCCCCTCCAGCTGCGGGCCATTGAGCAGGTGCGCGTCGGGGCGGTCGTCGTTGAGCTTGCGGTGCGCCGCCGCCACGTCCGGCACGGCGCCGCTGCCCGTGCGGTCGACGCCCCACACCTCGATCAGCGCGTTCACCCGCTCCTCGATGTAGCGCAGCGTGTTGATGACCTTGGTGGTGCGCTGGCCGGTGATGTCCTGGAACGAGCACGCGGTCATGATCTCGATGCACTGCATCTCGATGCCGTTGGCCAGCTCGGCCCAATCCGGGTCGTCGCGCGGAATGCGGATGGTGAATTCCTGGATGGCGTCGGAGGCGTCGAGGATCTCGGTGGTCGCGCGCTCGGTCGCCTGGACGATGGCGTCCAACTCGGCGGTGGCGGCGAGAATCGGGTCGTTGCCGCCGTCGGCGGGGCGCAGCGCGGCCATGTCGTCGCGCGCCTGATCGACGAACGCGTGCAGCGCGCTCAGTTCCTCCTGGATGCGGGCGAGCTGGCCCTCGGCGGCGGGTGCGGCGGCCCGCTGCGCCGGCGCGAAGTCACCGGCGGCCAAGCGCTGGACCTGCTGCTCCAGCAGGCCGGCGACGTGGTGGAACTCGTCCACCGCCACCAGCCGCGTGCGGCGGTCGCGCATGCGCAGGAAAGCACGGCCGCGCGAGGTCTGCGACAGCGCTTCTTCCATCTTCAGGTAGTCCTGCTCGGTCAATTCGAGCAGCGAGTCATCGGGCATTCCCGGCTCCGGAACGGACGGGGGGTGTGCGGATCGGGCACTGCGGGTAACCTTAACCGTTCGGCCATTCCGCGTAAAGGCGCGCACCGCCGCAGTCTGGGTGCCACACCCGAGTCGTGGGCGAATCTCCCAATTTTCACACGGACCCGTTCGGCAACGACGGTAAGGTCGGAGCCATGCGACAGCGTTTCCAACTCCCCGCACCACGCACGCCGGAGAACGGCACCGGCACCGCGCCGGGTCCGTCGCGCTCGCTGCGGCGGCACCTGATGGCGCTGGTGCTGGCCGCACTGCTGCCGATGCTGCTGCTGGCCGGCTTTCTGGTCACGCGCAACGCGTTGGACCAGCGCGCGGCGGCCGAGAGCAGTCTGCGCGAGACGGCGCGCGCCCTGGTGCTGGCGCTGGACGCCGACCTCACGGGCATCGTCAACGCGCTGGAGGGCGCGGCGCTGGCCAGCGGCTTTGCCGGCGACGACCCGGCCCGCTTCCAGGCCGCCGCCGCGATGCTCCAGCAGACGCACCCGTTCTGGCAGTCGGTGTTCCTGGCCGACGCCTGGGGCACGCCGATCATGGACACCGCCGCGCGCCACGGCCAGCCGCCGCCGGCCTTCACCGAAACGGTGCGTCAGGCGATCATCAAGGCGAAGCCGGCGGTCTCGCCGATCATCTCCGACTCGGCCAGTTCCAATTCGGCCAGCCCCAATTCGGCCAGCAAGCCGCCCCTGGTGGCGGTGGCGGTGCCGCTGGTCCGCTTCGGCGTGGTCAACGGCGTGGTCGGGGCCGTGCTGCACGCCGAGCGCTGGAGCCGGCTCCTCGCCGACCAGCAGGTGCCGGACGGCTGGGTCGGCGCGATCGTCGACCAGAACAACATCGCCGTCGCCCGCGCCCGCAACCCCGAAGCCTATGTCGCGCGACCCTCGCCCGACTGGTATGGCGCCGCGACCAGCGCCGCCGACGAGGGGCTGGTCACCGGCCGCGCGGTGCAGGGCCACATGATCACCATCGCCTTCCGGCGCTCCGCCGTCGCCGGCTGGACGTTGGGCTTCGCGGCGCCCGAGGCGGCGCTGGTCGAGCCGCTGTACCGCAATCTGGCGCTGATGCTGCTGCCCGGCGCCGGGCTGGTCGCCGTGGCGGTGCTGCTGGCGTTGCGCGCCGGCCGCCGCATCGCCGAACCGATCCGCGCGCTGGCCCGGGCCGCCAGGGCGCTGGAGGACGACCGCCCGGTGCCGCCACTCGCCCGCTGCGGGGTGCGGGAGGTGGACGAGCTGGCCGCCGCCATCGCCAACGCTGGCGGACGCCTGCACGAGGCCGGCGCCGAGCGCGCCTTCCTGCTGGCCGAGGAGGCGCGCCGACGCCGCGAGGCGGAACTGGCGAACGCGTCGAAATCGCGCTTCCTGGCCGCGGCCAGCCACGATCTGCGCCAGCCGTTCCAGGCCATGCGCCTCTACCACTACCTGCTGGAGGCCGGTCTGGCCGGCGAGCGGGCGCACGACGCGCACCGCCAGCTCGGCACCGCCATGCAGTCGGGCGAGATGCTGCTGAACGCGCTGCTCGACGTCTCGACGCTCGAGGCCGGGACGGTGCGGCCGCAGGTCTCCGACCTGCCCATCCGCGACCTGCTCGACGCCAAGCTGACCGAGCTGCGCCCCCTGGCCGAGGCCAAGGGGCTGACGGTGCACCAGCGCCCCTGCGCCGCCATGGTGCGCAGCGACCCGCTGCTGCTCGGCCGCATCGTCGGCAATCTGCTGGCGAACGCCGTGCGCTACACCCAGGCCGGCGGCATCCTGGTGGCCTGCCGCACGCGCGGCTCGCAGCTGCGCATCGAGGTGTGGGACACCGGCATCGGCATCGCGCAAGACAAGATCGAGGCGATCTTCGAGGATTTCTATCAGGTGGAGAACGCCGCGCGCGACCACCGGCACGGGTTGGGCCTCGGGCTGTCGGTGGTGCAGCGCACCGCCCGGCTGCTCGGGCATCCGCTGACCGTGCGCTCGCGCGTTGGCCGCGGCTCGCTGTTCGCCGTCACCGTGCCGCTGGCGGCCTCCACCGCGCAGCTTCCGCCACCGCGCACGGCCGACCGCGGCCGGGCGCCGGTGCGCGGCCTGCGCATCCTGCTGGTGGAGGACCAGGCCGACCAGCGCGCCGCCCTGCGCCGCATTCTGGAGGATGCCGGCCACGAGGTCGCCTCCGCCGCCGACGGCACCGACGCGCTCGACCTTCTGGCGCGCCTGGAGGCGATGCCGGAGTTCATCGTCACCGACCATCGCCTGCCCGGCCCGCTGACCGGCGCCGATCTGGTCGAGCGGGTGGCGGAGCGGCTGGAGCGCCGCATCCCCTCGGTCATCATCACCGGCGACACCGACCCGGACCGCCTGCGCGAAGCGGCGGCGCGCGGCTTGTGGCTGCTGCACAAGCCCATTGTCCCCGCCGACCTTCTGGAGATCGTCGCCGCGGCGGCGGATGGAGCGGAGAGGTAGTTACGGCTGGCCCGCCCGGCGCCTCGGCACGGCGCGCTCCACCATGCGCTTCGGCGCCGCTTCGGCCTCGCGCCGGGTGACGGCCGAACCCTCGGGACCACCGTGTGCTGCGGCCGCCCGTGCGGCCATCAGCGCGCCGATCCACAAGGGCGGTGCCCAGAAGAACGGCGAGGCGGCGATCAGCAGCGACGCCGGCACCGCCCGGTTCAAGTCGGCCAACAGACGCATGGCGGTCATCGGACCGAGCATCATCAGGCCCGGATTCGGCAACGCGGGGGGCGCCCTGTCCGGCGTCCGTTCAGGCTTGTTCATCGGCGTTTCCTCCCTCTCCCCGGTGGTACATGGCTTCCCCGCCGTGGCGATCAAGCTTGGGCTTGAACGGACGGGCGACCTGTCCCAAATCTGCGGCGCCGGTTGCATGTGAGGTTTTCCATGAGAATGAAGATTGCAGGGGTTCTGGCGGTTTTGGGCGCGCTGGCGGGCGGACCGGGCGCGGCTCCGGCGTGGGCGGCACTGCCGGCGACGGCGAACGGGGCGACGACTATCGCGCCCATGCTGGACCAGGTCACGCCCGCGGTGGTGAACATCGCCGTTCTGTCGCGCGCGCCGCAGGCGGCCGACAACCCGCTGATGCGCGACCCGTTCTTCCGCCGCTTCTTCGGCGATCTTCAGCAGGCGCAGGCCCGCCCGCAGGTGAGCGCGGGGTCGGGCGTCATCGTCGATGCGCAGCGCGGCTACATCATCACCAACCACCACGTCATCGCCAACGCGCAGGAGATCGCCGTCACGCTGAAGGACCGCCGCCGCATCCGCGCCAAGCTGGTCGGCAGCGACGAGGCCACCGACGTGGCGCTGCTGCAGATCCAGGCGGAGCGGCTGACGGCACTGCCCATCGGCGATTCCGACCGGCTGCGCGTCGGCGACTTCGTGGTCGCCATCGGCAACCCGTTCGGGCTGGGGCAGACGGTGACCTCCGGCATCGTCTCGGCGCTGGGGCGCAGCGGGCTGAAGGTCGAGGGGTACGAGGACTTCATCCAGACCGACGCCTCGATCAACCCCGGCAACTCGGGCGGGGCGCTGGTCAGCTTCAACGGCGAGCTGATCGGCATGAACACCGCCATCATCGGCCCGGCCGGCGGCAGCGTCGGCATCGGCTTCGCGGTGCCGACCAACATCATCCGCTCGGTCATGGACCAGCTCATCGAGCACGGCGCGGTGCGCCGCGGCCGGCTGGGCGTCGCCATCCAGGATTTGACGCCGGATCTGGCGGAGACGCTGAACGTCCCCGGCGACCAGGGCGCGGTGATCGCCAAGGTCGAGCCGGGCTCGGCCGCCGACCGCTCCGGCCTGCGCTCCGGCGACGTGGTGACTTCGGTGGACGGGCGGCCGATCCACTCCGGCACCGACCTGCGCAACCGGATCGGGCTTGTCCGCACGGGCACGCCGGTGCAGATCACTTTGCTGCGGGACGGTCAGCAGCGTAGCATCAGCGTCCGCACCGTAAAGTAGCCCGCAACCTGCACGAGCCCATGCCGCCGCGACCGCCGACCTCAGCCCCGCCGCTCTCCCCCGCCGCGCGCCAGCGCGAGGCGGCGAAGATGCTGATGCGTCTGGACGAGCATCTGAAGAAGGCGGCCGAACTGGCGGCCACCGCCCGCGAACAGGTGAGCGTCGGCGGCCTCAACCGCTACCGCCGCTTCACCAAGAAGGTGCGCGACTTCTTCGCGCTGGCGGCGCTGGTGGAGGAGCGGCTGGATCTGCTGCCCGAGGAACTGGGCGTGACGCAGATGGTCACCGCGCTGGACCGCATGCACGCGCGCATGGTGCTGCTGTTCGTCGAGAGCAGCGCCGCGTTCTTCGCCGCCTTCGCCAAGGTGCAGGAGCTGCCCATCGGCACGCACGAGATGTGCGGGCTGGAGCTGCGCGGGCTGCTGGCGATTCGCCAGTTCCTCGACGATTCGCGCTACGACGGCGAGCGCGGCCGGGCGTTGCGCGCCTACGCCGACCGCATCGCCGATCAGATGCGCCGGGTGATGGACCGCGCGCCGCCGCTGCCGGACTTCGGCGACCTGCCGAGCGTCACCGCCAAGGGCGGCTACAGCAAGCCCATCAAGGCGCCGAAGCGCCCGCTGCCGCCCAGGCCCGCGCCGCCGCCGCCCAAGCCGGTGGCGGCACCGCCGCCGCCCCCACCGCCGGTGGCCTTTGAGGAAGAGCCTTTCGGGGAGCCGTACGAGGGAACTCCTGAGGAACCGTTCGAGGAAGCGCACGAGGAACCCAGGCCCACCAAGTCGCCAGCGACCGGCTCGCCGGAAGTCCGCGAGTTGTCGCTGGACGACTTCACGGATTAGCGCCGCCGGCGCGACCCGTCGTCGCTGGTCAGCGCGCCGACCGCGGCGCCACCGGCGCCACCGATCAAGCCGCCCAAGACGGCGCTGCCGCCGGTCAGGCCGCCGATGGCCGCACCACCCGCGGCCCCAACCGCCGCGCCGGTCAGCGCGCGGTTCTCGCGTTGCGACAGATTCGAGCAGCCGGAAACGAGCACCGTTCCCAAAATCACTACGGCAATGGTCTTCAGCATCATCCTACCCATCAATGGCGCGCTGCCGGCGGTTTGTCGGCATCACCCTATTGATTGGGATTCGGACACGCCTTTTGGTGTGACGATTTCGGGGTAGTGCTGCGGAGTGGGGCGGCGCCCCCTCCCCAGCCCTCGGGAGAGGGGGCGCGAAACCCGGCTCAGGGCTTCTTCTTGTTCAGTTGAGGGTCCTCGCCCTTGGAGTGGCGCTTGCCCTCTTCCTCCGCGCGGCGGAGTTCGTTGCCTTCCGGACCGTCGACGGCGTCGCGGGCACGCTGGGCGTCGCCCTGCACGTCGTGGTGCTGCACGTGATCCTGCACGCCCCGACGGTACTGGCGGTCGGCGGTGCGGTTGCCCTCACCTTCGTTGGCGCCTTCGTTGCGGTTTTCGGCCATGGAATCCTCCTGGTTGGTGGCTTTGCATGCCCTCAACCCAATGGCCGCGGCAAAGTTTCCTGCATACGTCGCTCGCGCACCTTCGCCCGCGCCACACTCCTTTGCGGTCTCATAAAATTCTATTCAATCACGCTGCGTTTTATTCCAAATCCCCAGCAAAAAAAGCGAGCGATTGCCGCGCAAATGCGCAGATTTCGCTTTACAAGATAGTAAGTGTCGCACTAGTTTAGTGTCGTAACAAACAAGCCCCATCCAGCGGGCGACACTGCTACCAGGGAGCGCCGGACCATGACCTACACGCCCTTCGCCGACACGCACCACGACCGCCGCCACCGCCGCCCCGAGCAGGCCGTCGCCGGTCATCCCGACATTCCCGTGTACGAGCGCCACGCCGACGCGGTCCACGCGGCCGGTCGCACCAGCGGGATGGCCCGCGCGCTGCACATGGACAAGACCGGGCTGTGGGTGGTGTGCCTGGGCGGCGAACTGGCCGAGATCGGCGGGCGCTGCTACTGGGACACGCTGGGCGACGTGACCGCGGCCGTCAAGCACGCCGGCATCGCGCTGTCCGACCTGACCATCCGCACCGGCTCCCACGCCTGAAATCCGGGCGTCCATACCGGCGGACGACTGCGGCAACACGCCGCAGCATGGCCCGCGTGTACCATTTTGATCCCTTTCCCACCGCCTCGGAAAAGCGCTAGGCAGGTGATGGTGAGGCCGACTGACCATTCGGCGGAAAAGTCTCATTGCGGCGCAGCGTTCAGATGCACTACATTATGAGCCCGGCAAACTATATATGGTGTCGGGTGCGCCCTATGGAGGTGAAGGCCGTATGGGCATAGTCATGCAGGACGTCGACCGGCAACGGACGCTGGAGTATTTCGAGCGGCTTGGGAAAGAGCGCGTGCGGCTGTACACGGCTGTGGACTGCGATCGTTTCCTGGGCGGCTGGCAGGTGCGCGAACTGGCCGAGGAATGGCTGGCCGAGAAGGAGGCGGAGGAACGCTCCGCTCCCTTCTGGCGGCGCATGATGAAGGGGCGCTGAGCGCCCCCTCGCTTCAGATTTCCGAAACGCTGACCGCTTCCGGGCCTTTCTCGCCCTGGCGGAAGGTCAGGCGGACGCGCTGGTTCTCGCTGAGGCTGGACAGGCCCGAGCGCTCCAGCGCCTTGACGTGCACGAACACGTCGCGGCTGCCGCCATCCGGCGCGATGAAGCCGAACCCCTTGGTCTCGTTGAACCACTTCACCGTGCCTTCGGCCTCGGTGGTCGGGCCGGCATCGGCGTCGCGGCGCGGGCCGCCGGGCCGCGGAGCACTGGGGCGCGGACCGCCCGGCCGCGGGCCACGGTCGGCGAAGCGGTCGCCACCGCGATCCGCGAAGCGGTCGCCGCCGCGGTCGCCGAAGCGATCACCACCACGGTCGCCGCCACGATCACCGAAGCGCCCGCCGCGGTCGCCGCCGCGATCCGCAAACCCGCCGCCCCGTTCACCACCGCGATCACCGCGCGGCGGCCGGGCCGGCTTGGCGCTGGAGGTGTCCACGGAGTGCAGCGCGCTCACCTGGTTGCCCTTGCGGCCCTCGACGATGTCGACGACCACCGTGGCGCCGTCCGGCAGCCCGTCGTGGCCGGCGGACTGCACCAGCGCGTTGGGGATCAGCGCGTCGGGCGAGCCGTTGCCGGGCTGGACGAAGCCGAAGCCGCGGACCGGGTCGAACCACTTGACGGTGGCTTCCACGCGCTCCCCCAGGACCTTCGGCTGACGGAAGACGTGACGGGGCGGTTCATCTCTGCTCATGATCTCAGGCCGTGCTTACCAAGGGGGAGGACGCCCCCCTTGTAGCACGGTTCGCCGCGTTCCGCCGCACACGCTTACGGCGATTCCCACAACCGCTCGGGAACCGGCGGCGGTTCGGTGGGCGGCACGGGAATGGGGTCCGGCGGTTCGCCCATGGGCGGGCGCGACGGGTCGCCGGGCACCTCGGGCGGCGTCGGCGACGGACCACCGGGAACCGGCGGCGTCGGCGGGATCGGACCCAGCCTCATCACACCACGCCTCATCAGCCGCCCTCGCCCGAGCCGCGGCCATGCTCGCTCAGCGCCCGTGCCTTGGACAGGCTGTCCATGCATTGCTGCTCGTTGCCGCGCGCGGCGGCGGCGCGGGCGGCGGTCACCAGCGATTCCATCTGTGCGCGCTTCGCCGCGCGGTCCGGCGTGGAGCCGGTCGGCGCGTCGGCCGACGAGCCCGCCCCGGCCCCCGGCGCAGGCGCTACGCGCGGCGCGGTCGGCATCCGCTCCGTGCCGCTGCGCGGCGGGTCGATCACCGCCGTGTCGCCAACGGCCGGCGGCGCCAGCACGCCGCCCGAGCGGCCGAGCTTGTCCGACATGGTTTCACCGGACGGACTGCCACTGTCCGCCGTGCTCCCGGCCGCGGGCGGCGACACCACAGGCGGGCTGCTGCCGGAGAGATTCTCGGCCGCGGCGAAGCGCTCGACCATGTCGCGGCAGGTCTGCTGCGCCGCCGCGGGCGCCGCCGCCAGCGCGGCCACCCCGGCCGCCATCAGCGCGCTGCGAAGAATCCTGGTCATGGTGCGAAGTCCCCTCAAGGCCGCGGTACCTCGGAAACGTCGACGCGGCGCGACGGGTTCCCGTGCCGTTTCATGGGGATCGCCTGTTTAGGCAGCGGAAACGGTGCTGACGAGCACCGGACAAATTCCTTAGGGGGAGACGTCGCCATGTCCCGTGTCATGAACGGATTTGGCTGGCTGGTGCTCACGGCGCTCCTGGTGTTCGCCTTCGGCACCGTTGCCCTGAGCCGTGGCGAGACCATCAACGCGCTGTGGCTGGTGGTGACGGCGCTGTGCGTCTACGCCATCGCCTACCGTTTCTACAGCCTGTACATCGCCAGGAGCGTGCTGCAACTGGATGCCAACCGGCCGACGCCGGCCGTGCTCTACAATGACGGCCTGGATTACGTGCCGACGGACAAGTACGTGCTGTTCGGCCACCACTTCGCCGCCATCGCCGGCGCCGGGCCGCTGGTCGGCCCCGTGCTGGCGGCGCAGATGGGATACTTGCCCGGCACGCTCTGGATTCTGGTCGGCGTGGTGCTGGCCGGAGCGGTGCAGGACTTCGTCGTGCTGTTCGCCTCCACCCGGCGCGACGGGCGCACGCTGGGCGACATGGTGCGCTCCGAAATGGGGCCGGTGGCCGGCGTCATCGCGCTGATCGGCGTCATGCTGATCATGATCATCCTCATCGCCGTGCTGGCGCTGGTGGTGGTCAAGGCGCTGGTCGGCAGCCCGTGGGGCACCTTCACGGTGTTCGCCACCATCCCTATCGCGATCCTGATGGGCCTCTACACCCGCTATATCCGGCCCGGCCGCATCGGCGAGATGTCGGTGATCGGCTTCGTGCTGCTGATGGGCGCCATCATGGGCGGCCAGAGCGTCTCCCTGAGCCCGGCCTGGGCGCCGGCCTTCACCTATACCGGCACGCAGCTGGCGCTGATGATCATCGGCTACGGCTTCGTGGCGTCGGTGCTGCCGGTGTGGCTGCTGCTGGCGCCGCGCGATTACCTGTCCACCTTCCTCAAGGTCGGCACCATCATCGCGCTCGCCATCGGCATCCTGTTCGTGATGCCGGAACTGCGCATGCCGGCGGTGACCCGGTTCATCGACGGCAGCGGCCCGGTGTTCTCCGGCTCGCTGTTCCCGTTCCTGTTCATCACCATCGCCTGCGGCTCGGTGTCGGGGTTCCACGCGCTGATCTCGTCCGGCACCACGCCCAAGATGCTGGAGAACGAAACGCAGGCCCGCCTGATCGGCTATGGCGGCATGCTGACCGAATCGTTCGTGGCGATGATGGCGCTGATCGCCGCCTGCGTGCTCGACCCGGCGGTGTATTTCGCCATGAACAGCCCGGCCGGCCTGATCGGCGCCGACGCGACGCACGCGGCCTCGGTCATCTCCGGCTGGGGCTTCCCGATCACCCCCGACGCGCTGACCGCCATCGCCAAGGACGTCGGCGAGTCCACCATCCTGTCCCGCGCCGGAGGTGCGCCGACCCTGGCCGTGGGCATGGCGCACATCCTGTCCAACGCCATCGGCGGGCAGGCGCTGATGGCGTTCTGGTACCACTTCGCCATCCTGTTCGAGGCGCTGTTCATCCTGACCACGGTGGACGCCGGCACCCGCGTGCTGCGCTTCATGATCCAGGATCTGGCGGGCATGGCCATGCCCTTCATGCGCCAGACCCAGTCCTGGGCCGCCAACCTGATCGCCACCTCGCTGGCGGTGGGGTCGTGGGGGTATTTCCTGTACCAGGGCGTCGTCGATCCGCTGGGCGGCATCAACACGCTGTGGCCGCTGTTCGGCATTTCCAACCAGATGCTGGCGGCCATCGCGCTGATCCTGTGCACGGTGGTGCTGTTCAAGATGAAGCGCCAGAGCCACGCCTGGGTGACCATCCTGCCGACCGTGTGGCTGCTGGTCTGCACGCTGACCGCCGGCTGGCAGAAGCTGTTCCACCCCGACGTCAAGATCGGGTTCCTGTCGCACGCCCAACTCTTCGCCGACGCGGCGGCCGGCGGGAAGATCCTCGCCCCGGCCAAGACCATGGAGGAGATGCAGCGCGTCATCGTCAACGACTACGTGGACGCGACGCTGACCGGCCTGTTCATCCTGGTGGTGCTGGCGATGGTGGTCTACGGCGTGATCTGGATTCGCCGGGGGCTGGCGAACCCGAACGTCACCGCGCACGAGGTGGGCGTCGGGGTGCGCGCCACCGCGACCGGCCGTCCGCTGGCAGCGGAGTGACGGCCATGCAGCAAGCTTACGACCTGTTGCTGCGCATGCAGCGCACCGCCCGGCTGATGGTGGGCGTGCCGGACTATGACTCCTACGTGGCGCACCGCCGGACCACCCACCCGGACGAGCCGGTCATGACCTATGAGGAGTTCTTCCGCGACTGCCAGGACCGCCGTTATCGCAGCGGGAAGGTGGGGTGCTGCTGAGCGTTGTCACCCGTGCGCGCCTGCCTCGGCGTGGGCGCGCACGGTTTCCCTCCGACCATGATGAGGACCATGCCCCAAGCCAAGATTCCGGCTGCGCTCCCCGTTTCGGCCGAGGCCGAGGCGTTCTACGCCGAGAGCCTGAAACTTTTGAAGGAATCCGGTGTCCCGTTCCTGCTGGGCGGCACCTACGCGGTCTGCGCCTACACCGGCCTCAGCCGGCCGACCAAGGACATCGACGTGTTCTGCAAGGCCGGCGACTTCCCGCGCATCCTCGCCTATTTCCAGGACCGCGGCTTCACCACCGAGATCGAGGACGAACGCTGGATCGGCAAGGTCTTCCATGGCGAGCTGTTCTTCGACGTGATCTTCAACTCAGCCGCCGCCATCAACCCCGTCACCGACGCGTGGTTCGGCGAGCGGCACTCGGCCAGGATCATGGGGATGGACGTGCAGCTCATCCCGCCGACCGAACTGCTGTTCTCCAAGGCGTTCGTGCAGCTGCGCCACAAGTACGACGGCCCCGACGTGGCGCACCTGATCCTGCGGCGGCGCGGCGACATCGACTGGAAGCGCCTGCTGGCGCACATGGAGCAGTACTGGGAGGTGCTGCTGATGCACGTCCTGAACTTCCGCTTCATCTACCCGACCGAGCGCGAGGCCATCCCCGACTGGCTGATCGACGAGCTGCTGACCCGGTTGAACGAGCGCGCCAAGCTGCCGGTCCCGCAGACCCGCATCTGTCGCGGCCGGCTGTTCTCGCGCGAGGATTACCTGATCGACGTGACCGAATGGGGCTTCGCCGACGTGGTCGGCGAGGAGGCGAAGCATGGCTGAAGGAAACGGCAGCCTCACCGTCGCGGGCCTGGGCGACGTGCATGTCGGCGAAAGCGCCGTGCACCCCTACCGCGACCTGTTCCGCAAGATCGCCGACGAAGCCGACGTGCTGGCGCTGTGCGGCGACCTGACCAACCACGGCAAGATCCGCGAGGCCGAGATCCTCGCCGAGGACATCCGCGGCATCGGCATCCCGGTCCTGGCTGTGCTCGGCAATCACGACTACGAGTGCGGCGCCGTGGACGAGGTGCGCCGCATCCTGGAGCAGGCCGGCGTGCAGTTCCTGGAGGACACGACCTTCGAGCTCCGGGGCGTCGGCTTCGCCGGTGTGAAGGGCTTCGGCGGCGGGTTCGAGCGCATGATGCTCGACGCCTTCGGCGAGCCGGCGATCAAGCAGTTCGTCCACGAGTCGGTCAACGAGGCGATGAAGCTGGAAAGCGCGCTCCGCCAACTGGAGACCGAACGCACGGTGGTGATCCTGCACTACGCCCCGATCGCCGAGACCATCGAGGGCGAGCCCAAGGAGATCTTCCCCTTCCTGGGCTCCTCACGGTTGGCCGAGACCATCGACCGCTACCACGACCGTGTGAAGGCGGTGCTGCACGGCCACGCCCACCACGGCCGCTTCACCGGCAAGACCCCGCGCGGCACGCCGGTCTACAACTGCGCCCAGACGATCCCGAAGGACGGCGAGCGGATCTACGCGCTGATCGAGGTGTGAACATCACCCCACCGGCTGCGCCTCCCTCGCCAGCACGCGCCCCGGCGGAAGCAGCAGCGTCGCCGCCGTTCCCCGCCCCGGCGCGGTGTCCAGCGTGATCCGGCCATCGTGGCGCTCGATGAGCGCCTTGGTCAGCGGCAGGCCCAGCCCGGTGCCCTCGTGGCTGCGCGACAGGTGACCGTCGGCCTGCACGAAGGGCGAGAACACCCGCTCCAGGATGTCCGGCGCGATGCCCGGCCCGGTGTCGATCACCGCAATCGCCAACCCGCCGTCGTCCATCGGCGTGGCGCGCACGGTGACGCTGCCGCCGGGCGGGGTGAACTTCACCGCGTTCGACAGCAGGTTCTCCAGCATCTGCTTGAGCAGCCGCTCGTCCCCCAGCACCGCGGGTGTCGCGTCGTCCAGCGCGTCCACCAGCGCCACGCCGGCCCGCTCGGCGCGGTCGCGCATCAGGCGCAGGCAGGCCGTCACCAGCGCACCCGGCGCCACCGGCCGCTCGGACAGCGCCATCTGGCCCGACTCGACCTTGGCGATGTCCAGGATGTCGTTGATCACCGCCAGCAGGTGGACGGCGCCCTCGTGGATGTCCTCTGCGTACTCGGCGTAGTGCGGGTTGCCGATCGGACCCATCGACTGATTCTTGATGATCTCCGAGAAGCCGATGATGGCGTTCAGCGGCGTGCGCAGCTCGTGGCTCATGGTGGCGACGAACTGCGACTTGGCGCGGCTCGCCACCTCGGCGGTCTCCTTGGCGGCGCGCAGGCTGTTCTCCAGCTCCTTGCGCGACGCGATGTCGCGCAGCAGTGCCGCGTGGCGCTGCTCCCGGCGCCACGCGGTGGCGGCGTGCCACAGCAAGGCGCCGATGAGGATTCCGGCAACCAGCACGCCGGCTGTGGTCACGAACTCCGTCGTCATGGATGCGCTGCCGCTCCGCTCGCTGAGCCCCGGAAAAGGATGACCTTTCCGCAGTGCACAAACAATGGAGATTCGTAACTATGACGATTCGTCAGGCACGCGCGCGCAGGTGCGGGTTCATGCGGCGTTCGGCGGCGCGGACCAGCCACGCCAGCGTGAAGTTCAGCGCCAGATAGAGGGCGCCGGCCACCAGGAACACCTCGAACACCGCGAAGGTCTGCGCGATGATCTTGCGGGCGATGCCGGTGACCTCCAGGAGCGTGATGGTGCTGGCCAGCGAGCTGGCCTTGACCATCAGGATCACCTCGTTGCCGTAGGCCGGCAGCGCCTGCCGCACGGCGATGGGCACGGTGATGCGGCGGAAGGTCAGGAAGCGGCCCATGCCGCAGGCCCGCGCCGCCTCCAGCTGCCCGTGCGGCACGGACTGGATGGCGCCGCGCAGGATCTCGCTGCCATAGGCGCCGGTGTTGAGCATCATCGCCAGGATGGCGCACCAGTACGGCTCGCGCAGGATCGGCCACAGCACGCTCTCGCGCACGCCGCCGAACTGACCCAGGCCGTAGTAGATCAGGAAGATCTGCACCAGCAGCGGCGTGCCGCGGAAAATGAAGACGTAGCCCCGCGCGATCCAGTCCAGCACCGGGTTGCCGGACAGCCGCATAAGCGCGGTGCCGGTCGCCACCAGCACGCCCAGCAGCTCGGCGAACAGCACGAGCTGGATGGTGAGCGGCACGCCGTCCAGCAGCCGGGGCAGCACGTCCCACATAAGCGGCCAGTTCATCTCACGCCCTCCGCACGCCGCGCATGGTGTGGCGCTCGGCGCGGTCGAAGGCCGCCGTCGAGACCGTGGTCAGCAGCAGGTACACCACCGCCGCCGTCGTGTAGAACAGGAACGGTTGCCGGGTCGAGCCGGCGCCCAGTTGCGCCACCCGCATGACCTCGGCCAGCGCCGTCACCGACACCAGCGCGGTGTCCTTCAGCGTCAATTGCCAGACGTTGCCCAGGCCGGGCAGCGCGTAGCGCAGCGTCTGCGGCACCAGGATGCGGCGCAGGATCAGCCAGCGCGCCATGCCGCAGGCGCGCGCCGCCTCGATCTGGCCGTGCGGCACGGACTGCACGGCGCCGCGGATCACCTCGGTGGAGTACGAGCCGGAGATCAGGCCGACCGCCACGACGCCGATGGTGAAAGCGTTCAGCTCCACATAGCCGTCATAGCCGAACACGCGGGCGACGGCGGCCACCATGCCGTTGCCGCCGAAGAACAGCAGGTAGATGACCAGCAGTTCCGGCACGCCGCGCACGACGGTGGTGTAGACCTCCGCCACGGCGCGCAGGATCAGGCTCTCGCCAAGCTTGGCGGCGGCGCCCAGCGAGCCCAGCACGACGCCCAGCGCGAACGCCGACACCGCAACGGCGACGGTCATCCCGGTGCCGGCGAGAATCTGCAAACCCCAGCCGGTCGGGCCGAAAGAGAGGAGGTCGAGCATGCGGTGTCTTTAACAGCCAAGAAAGCCCTCCCCCAGCGGAACTGGGGGAGGGCGTTTTTTTACTTCTTGATTGAAATGTCGTAGCCGAAGTGCTGCATGGACAGCTTGCCGATGGTGCCGTCCTTGTTGGCTTCGGCGATCGCCTTGTCGAACATCGCCTTGAGGTCCGTGTCCTGCTTGCGCAGGCCCAGGCCCATGCCCTCGCCCAGCACGCCGCGCACGAGGTTCGGGCCGAACATGACGATGTTGCCGGCCTTGTCCTCCTTGATGATCCCCTCGACCACCGAGCGGTCGCCGATCACCGCGTCGACGCGGCCGGCGCCCAGGTCGATGCCGGCGTTGTCGATCTTGTCGTAGGTGCGCACGGCGACCTTCGGCAGGTGCTTCTCCAGGAAGGCCGACTGCGTGGTCGAGGTCTGCACGCCGATGGTCTTGCCGCTCAGCGTCTTGGCGAGGTCCTCGATGGCCTTCTTGCCGGCCGGCGTCTCGATGTCGAGGATGTCCGTCTTCGGCATGGCCGCCAGCGGCGACTTCTTGTCGGTGACGAAGCTCGACGGCTCGGTCACGTAGGGAACGGTGAAGGTGAGGATCTTCTGGCGCTCGTCGGTGATGGTCATCGCCGACATGATGGCGTCGTACTTGCCCTGCTGGAGCGCCGGGATGATGCCGTCCCAGTCCTGCGCCACGAACTCGCACTCGACCTTCATGCGCTTGCACAGATCGTTGCCCAGGTCGATCTCGAAGCCGATCAGCTTGCCCGACGCGTCGGTGGCGTTCCACGGGGCGTAGGCACCCTCGGTGCCGATGCGCACCTTCTTCCAATCCTTGGCCTCGGCCACGCCGCACGCCAGAACCGCGGCGCCAACGGCCAGCGCCGCAACGATCTTCTTCATCTTAATTGCCTCCTCTGTATCACGGCATGCCCGTCTTACGCGGGTCATGGGTTCAGCTTTGCCGATCCGGCGGACCGGTCAAGCGGAATTCGACAGGTGCCGGGCGAGGAACTGGCGCACCCGATCGGAGTCCGGATTCACCAGAACCTTGTCCGGCGGACCCTGCTCCTCGATGCGGCCCTGGTGGAGGAACACCACCTCGGACGCCACCTCGCGGGCGAAGTCCATCTCGTGCGTCACCAGGATCATGGTGCTGCCCTCGTCGGCGAGCTGGCGGATCACCACCAACACCTCGCCCACCAGTTCGGGGTCGAGCGCCGAGGTCGGCTCGTCGAACAGCATCACCTTGGGCTGCATGGCGAGCGCGCGCGCGATGGCCGCGCGCTGCTGCTGCCCGCCGGAAAGCTGCGAGGGGTAGGCGTCGGCCTTGGCGAGGATGCCGACCTTGTCGAGCAGCCGGCGGCCGCGGTCGATGGCCTCCGCCTTCGGCACGCCCAGCACGTGGACCGGCGCCTCGATGACGTTCTGCAGGATCGTCATGTGGGTCCACAGATTGAAGTTCTGGAACACCATGCCGAGCCGCGTGCGGATGCGGTCCACCTGTTTGCTGTCGCCCGGCACGGTGCGCCCGCCGCGCCCCTTTTTCAGGCCGATCTCCTCACCGGCGATGACGATGCGCCCCTCGTCCGGCACCTCCAGCAGGTTGATGCAGCGGAGCATTGTGCTCTTGCCCGAGCCGGACGAGCCGATCAGTGCGATCACGTCGCCCTCGTGCGCCGTCAGCGACACGCCCTTCAGCACTTCGAGACTGCCGAAACGCTTGTGCAGGTCGTGAACGACGACGGCTTCGGGGGCGTTCGGGTTGCTGGGCGGGTGGCGGTGCATGGAGGTGGTGTGACCAGTTGTCGGGAACAACGCAAGCTAGACCGCTATTTCCCGTTGGAAAAGTGGATTTTCGCTCACCACAGCATCAGCACGAGGATCTGCGGCGCCAGGATGCGCAGGCACATCGCCAACGGGTACACCGTGGCGTAGGCCAGCGCCGGGGCCTCGGACGCCGCGACGGCGTTGGCGTAGGCCAGCCCCGGCGGGTTGGTCTGCGCCCCGGCCAGCATGCCGCAGATGGTCAGGAAGTTCAGCTTCAGCACGCCGCGCGCTACGAGGCCCGTCACCAGCAGCGGAATGGCGGTGACCAGAACGCCCCAGGCCACCCACGGCAGCCCCGCCCCGCTCGCCAGCGTCTCGACGAAGCGCGCACCCGAGGCGACGCCGAGCACCGCCAGGAACAGCACGATGCCGATCTCGCGCAGGGCGAGGTTGGCGGCCGGCGGCATGAACCACACCAGCGGGCCGAGGTGCCCGAGTCGCGCCAGCAAGATCGCCACGATCAGCGGCCCGCCGGCCAGCCCCAGGCGCAGCGGCGCCGGCATGCCGGGCAGGAAGATGGGGATCGAGCCGACGATGGCGCCGAGCGCGATCCCTAAGAACATCGGCACCATTTCCGCCTGCTGGAGCCGGCGCTCGGAATTGCCGATCAGCCGCGCCACCGCCTTCAGATCGTCGGGCGCGCCGATGACGGTCAGGATGTCGCCGAACTGGAGCTTCAGCGCGGCGTTCGGCACCAGCTCGACACCCGCGCGGGTGACGCGGCTGATGACCACGCCGTACAGGCCCTGCACGTTCAGCGCGGCGATGGATTTGCCCAGGACGGCGTTGCTGGTGACGACGATGCGCTCCCACTTCAGGTCGGTGCCCTGGGTGGTCAGCGTCACCTCTTCGGCCGGTTCGCCGAAGAACAGGCAGCATTCGTCCAGCTTCGGCCTGGGGCCGACGAGGTGGATGACGTCGCCGACGTGCAGCTCGATGTCCGGGTGCGGCACCATCAGCCGGTCGCCGCGCAGCAGCCTTGAGGCCACCACCCCCAGACTCGGCAGCGTGGACAGCGTGCCGAGCCGCACGCCGTGGATGGAGGGATTGCGGATGGCGACGTTCACCGTGTGCAGCGCCGCCACCTCGCGCCGCCGCTCGGCCTCGAAGTCGCGGGCCTCCTGCTGCGGGTCGATGCGGTAGACGATGCGCACCAGCGCCATGGTCAGCAGATTGCCGGCGATGCCGAACGGGTAGGTGACGGCGAAGGCCAGCCCCGGCAGCGCCATGGTCAGGGCGTCGGCGTGCACCTCGGTCAGCACCTGCTGCGTGGCGGCCAGGGCCGGCGCGTTGGTCACCCCTCCGGCGAAGATTCCCAGCGCCGCGCCCAGCGGCACGACCCCCGACACCGCCAGCAGCGCCGTCACCGCGACGCTGAGCACCACCATCAGCAGCGCCAGCGCGTTCAGCCGCAGACCCGACGCGCGCAACGCGGCGAAGAAGCCGGGCCCGACCTGGATGCCGATGGTGTAGACGAACAGGATCAGCCCGAAGTCGCGGATGAAGTCCATCATCTCCGGGTTGAAGGTGACGCCGGCTTCCTTCGCCAGATGCCCGCCGGCGATCCCGGCGAACAGCACGCCGCCGATGCCCAGCCCCACCCCGCGCACCTTCACGTGCCCCAGCGCCAGCCCCGCCGCCGACACGAGGCCGAGCACCAGAACCACGCGGGCGATGGTCGGCATGGCCAGCAACGCGTCGGCGAGGAAGTGCATGGGACGGAGGCCGTCTGTGGTAAAGGGGAGCGGACCGTCTAGGACGGAACGTGCACGAACGCAAGGATTGGGCGCGGCGCGCGGCCGGCAATCACCCGTTTGGCTGCCCCACCCCGGCAGGGGCTCCGCTACGCTCCTACCACAACAGGAGCACGAGGATCTGCGGCGCCAGGATGCGCAGGCACATGACCAGCGGGTAGACGGTGGCATAGGCCAGGGCCGGCGCCTCGGACGGCGACATGGCGTTGGCGAAGGCCAGGGCCGGCGGGTCGGTCATGCTGCCGGACAGCAGCCCACACAACGACAGGTAGTTGAGCTTGCGCGCGCCCCGCGCGAACAGGCCCACCGTCAGCAGCGGCACCAGCGTGATGACGGCACCGCAGGCGATCCACACCAGCCCCTCGCCGGACAGCAGCGTCTCGACGAACCGGCCGCCGGACAGCAGCCCGACCACCGCCAGGAACAGGATGATGCCCATTTCGCGCAGCGCCAGATTGGCGGCCGGCGGCATGAACCAGACCAGGGGGCCGAAATGCCCGACCCGCGCCAGCACGATGGCCGCCACCAGCGGCCCGCCGGCCAGCCCCAGCTTCATCGGCGCCGGCATCCCCGGCACATAGAGCGGGATGGAGCCCAGCAGGATGCCCAGCGCAATGCCAATGAAGACCGGGATGAACTCCACCTGCTGCAACCGGCGCGGCGCGTTGCCCAGCAGGGCGGCGACCTTGTGGATATCGGCCGGCTTGCCGATGGCGGTCAGGATGTCGCCGAACTGGAGGTGCAGGGCCGGCGACGGCACCAGTTCCACGCCGGCCCGGTTCACCCGGCTGACCACCACGTCGTAGGCGTTGGCGAGGTTCAGTTGGGCGATGCTCTTGCCCAGCACGTGGTCGCTGGTCACCACCAGACGCTCCCAGCGCATGTCCGTGCCCTGGGTGGTGAGCGTCACCTCCGCTTCCTGGCCGAGATAGGCCCTGAGCCGCTCCAGCTTGGGGCGCGGCCCGACGAGGTGCAGCACGTCGCCCGCCAGCAGCAGCGTGTCGGCGTGCGGCACCTGGAGGTGGCCGTCACGCATCATGCGCGACGCCACCACGCCCTGCTCGGCCGAGTGGACGAGTTCCTTGATCGACAGGCCGGTCGCACCGGGGTTGCGGATGACGACGTTCAGCGTCTCCAGCGAATCGAGCTGGGCGCGGCGCTGGCTCTCGAAGGCGGCGGCTTCTGCCGCCGGGTCGATGCCGAACACCTGCCGCACCACCGCCATGGCGATCAGGATGCCGGCGATGCCAAACGGATAGGCCACCGCATAGCCCAGGCTGGGCATCGCCTGCTCGACCGCCGGGGCGCCCACCGCGCCGAGGATCTCCTGCGCGGCGGCCAGCGACGGCGTGTTGGTGACGGCGCCCGAGAAGATGCCGAGCACCGCCGGCAGCGGCACCCCAGCCAGCAGGTGGATCGCCGCCGCCGTCAGCACGCCCAGCACGACGATTGTCCCCGCCATCAGGTTGAGCGCGAGGCCCGACCGCTTCAGCGCGGCGAAGAAGCCCGGTCCGACCTGAATGCCGATGGTGTAGACGAACAGGATCAGCCCGAACTCGCGGAGGAAGTGCAGGACGTGATGGTCGAAGCTGACGCCGGCCACCCGCGCGATGTGTCCGGCCGCCAAGCCGCTGAACAGCACGCCGCCGATTCCCAAGCCGATGCCGCGCACCTTGAGATGGCCGAGCGCCAGCCCGCTCACCGCCACGGCGCTCAACGTCAGCATGACGCGGGCGATGTCGGACAATCCCTGGAAGAGGTCGAGCATGGAGGCGATCCGGACGGTTGTGGCGGCGTGCGGAGGACATCAATGACGCGCTCCGGCGAAAAAATCAAAATTTCGCCACTTTCTTGTCGTACCCCATAACCCAGCGCGCGGTCATTGTGCGCCACGGAACGCCGCAAGGCGGTTCGACGACCCCCTACTCGGACGCTGACCCCGGCGTCCCCCAGCCAGCCCCGGTTGGACCCCGCGGCCACCGCCAGAGCCCCCTGCGGTGGCCGTTTCTTTTTGCATTTTCTCAGACGGCTCTCGGCGGATCCGCGCCTTGCCTTCGCGCGCATGCGCGCGCGGGGTTTCAATGGCCCAATGAAGGAAGTTGGGGCGCTACGGCGTGATCGGCGCCGCCTGGATTTTCCCGCGCGGCGCGGCGTTGACCTTGGGGCCGGCATTGTCCACAGGCTTGGGAACCACAGTCGAGCTGCCCTTCACCGTCACCGCCGCCGTGTCGTGCAGGCGCAGCAGGTGCAGGCGCACATAGCCCGTAGCACCACCGTAAGGCACCGCCACCCAGTCCGAATTGCGCACCCGGCCCAGCGCGTTCACCGGCTGACCGGCGCGCAGTTTGCCGATCACCGGCGCGCCCTCGGTGGGTGCCGAGCGCAGCGACGCGTCGGTGCCGGCGTCCCACTTGCCGCCCATCGGTTCGAATCCGGTGGCCGGCGCCTGGGGCGGCAAGGGAGGCGGCGAGCGGGTCTGCGGGGCGCAGGAGGCCAGCAGCAGGGTCAGGGCCAAAGCCAGGGAAAATCGACGGGTGCGCATGCGTCCGTTAGGGGTCCGCGGATGGGGACCCTTGTTTAGCACGCCGGCCCGCCCGGTGAAGTCGGCGTTTCGCCATATTTTTTTGTGGCGCGCCGGGGCTGTGCTATAGCTCCGCTCCAAAGCCGCCTGCCCTTCCAGGACCTTGCCCCGCCCATGCCTGCCTTCGCCGGAATCGAGCTGACGTGCCTGCGCGGCGACCGGCTCGTCTTCACCGAGTTGGACTTCCGCCTCGAACCGGGCGAGGCGCTGATGCTGCTCGGCCCGAACGGCAGCGGCAAGTCGAGCCTGCTGCGCATCCTCGCCGGCCTGCTCAGGCCCTTCCGCGGCAAGCTCGCCTGGGACGATCTGGACGTCCGCGAGGAGCCGGACCAACACCGCCGCCGCGTCCACTACGTCGGCCACCTCGACGCCGTGAAGCCGGTCCTGAGCGCCGCCGAGAACCTGGAGTTCTGGGCGCGCCTGGGCGGCGCCGCGGACCCGCAGGCGCAGGCACTCCAGGCGCTCGGGCGTTTCGGGGTGCCGCACATCGCGCCGGTGCCGGGCCGCTACCTGTCGGCCGGGCAGAAGCGCCGCCTCAACCTGTCGCGCATCCTCGCCGCCCCGGCGCCGCTGTGGCTGCTGGACGAGCCCACCGTGGCGCTCGACCGCGCCGCCGTCCGCCTCCTGGAGGGCATCATCGCCGAGCATCGCGCCGCCGGTGGCATGGTGGTGCTGTCCACCCACGCCGACATCGACCTGCCCGGTCACCGCGTCCTCCAACTCGACGACTTCACGCCCGTGGCGCACGACGACGCGTACGAGGACGAGGATGAGCACGTGACCGAAGACGGGGAGCACGCCGCATGAACCGCTTCCTCACCCTTGTCCGGCGCGACCTGCGTCTGGCGCTGCGCCAGGGCTCGGACGCCTCCATCGCGGTGATGTTCTTCGTGCTGTGCGTGGTGCTGTTCCCCTTCGGCGTCGGGCCGGAGCCCAACATCCTCGCGCGCATCGCCGCCGGGGTGATCTGGGTGGCGGCGCTGCTGGCGTCCTTGCTGTCGCTGGAGCGTCTGTTCCAGAACGACTACGAGGACGGCTCGCTGGAGTTGCTGTCGCTCACCGCGCTGCCGCTGGAGGCGGTCGTGCTGGCGAAGACGCTGGCGCACTGGCTGGTCACCGGCGTGCCGCTGCTGGTGGCGGCGCCGCTGCTGGCGGTTCTGCTGAACATGGAGGCCGGCGGCTTCGGCGTGCTGGTGCTGACGCTCGCCATCGGCACGCCGATCCTCAGCCTGATCGGTTCCATCGGCGCGGCGCTGACGCTGGGGGCGCGGCGCGGCGGCGTGTTGATTTCGCTGCTAATCCTGCCGCTCTACATCCCGGTGCTGATCTTCGGGGCGGGCGCCATCGACGCCGCCGTCACCGGCCTGACGCCCCGCCCGCACCTGCTGCTGCTGACCGGCATCCTCGCCGGCTGCCTGCCGCTGGCGCCGTGGGCGGGCGCGGCTGCGCTGCGGCAGGCGCTGGAGTAGGCGGTCAGGCCAGCGCGCTCAACAGGACGAGCGCGCCCTGGAGCACGTGGGAGCGTTCCGCAAGCGCCGCGAAGCGGCGGTCGGCGGTGACGACCGGGATGCCATGCCGGAGAGCCAGCGCGAGATACAGGCAATCATAGACGGGATGGTCCAGATCAGCGGACAGCCGCTGTGCGTCTGAAACCAAATCCGTATCGCGGGTGCGGGAGATGGGAGCTGCTTGCAGCATCATTAAAGCGGCAGTGGCCGTCGCTTGGGTGATCTCACCACGTCGCACATGCTTCCAGAGTATGTTGGCACATTCCACGGACTGGAAATCCGGGGCGACGAGCGTCCGCCCTTGCGTCAAGGACGTTGCCAGCACGCTGTCGGCTTCAGCGATCCACCATTTCACCGCCACACTCGAATCGACGACGATGGATAACGGCAACCGCTTCACGGTCCACCGACTTCGTTTGAGCGCTGCTGGCGCATCTCGCTGGCGATCTCGCCGCTGTCGGAGAAGACCTTGTCCCCGAAGCTTTCCCGAAACTGCCTTACCCTCTCCCAGAACTCCTTGGGATCTTCAGGCGGATCGGTCCGCACCGTCTGGGCGAGGATCTGCCGCGCCTCGTCCTCCAGCGACCGGCCGGCCGCGGAGGCGCGCTCCTCCAGCGCTTGCAGGAGCGAGTCGTCGATGTTGCGGATCGTGATATCGCCCACCGGAGCCTCCCTACCACGCATGAGCAATGTCGCGCGCCGTTCCCGCGCGGTCAACCGTTGCTAAAACTGACAAAGGTCAAGGCAGACCCCTCGCGTCGGCGCCACTGTGAGACTATATCGTCCGACAGTCGGCCGAACAGACAGGTTCCCATGCACCGTTTCGCCAATCCCGCCCGTTTTCTGCGCATCGCGGCCGTGCTGCTGCCGTGGAGCGCCGGGCTGACCGTCATTCTGCTGGTGCTGGGCTTGTACCTCAGCCTGTTCGGCTCGCCGCCCGACTACCAGCAGGGCGAGACGGTGCGCATCATGTACATCCACGTGCCGGCCGCCTGGATGAGCCTGTTCGTCTACACCAACATGGCCATCGCCGCCGCGGTGGGCTTGGTGTGGAAGCACCCGCTGGCCGACCTGTTCGCCAAGGCCGCCGCCCCCATCGGCGCCGGCTTCACCTTCGTGTGCCTGTTCACCGGGTCCTTGTGGGGCGCACCGATGTGGGGCACCTGGTGGGTGTGGGACGCGCGACTGACCAGCGTGCTGATCCTGTTCTTCCTGTACATCGGCTACATGGCGCTGGTGAACGCCTTCGACGATCCCGAGCGCGGGGTGAAGGCCGGCAACGTGCTGCTGCTGGTCGGCATCGTCAACGTGCCGATCATCAAGTTCTCGGTCGACTGGTGGAACACGCTGCACCAGCCCGCCAGCGTCATCAAGATGGGCGGCCCGGCCATCGCCGGTTCCATGCTGTGGCCCCTGTTCGTCATGGCGATGGCATTTACCGCGTATTTTGTTACGGTGGTGCTGCTGCGTGTGAAGAGCGAGATCATCGCCCGCAAGGTGCAGACGCTCCGCTTCAGCGAGGCGCATGGCTGAACGCGGCGCAGTTTGTTTTCGATCAAAGCGAACGCCTTGAAAGCGCCATACGCTTGGGCATGATCCGAACCGTTGAATGGACACGACCACTTGAAGTGCCATGGCTGAATTCTTTGCGATGGGCGGCTATGCCGCGTACGTCTGGCCCGCCTACGGGATGGCGGCGCTGGTGTTGCTCGGGCTTCTGGTGGCGTCGATCAAGGGCCTGCGCGACCGCGAGGCGACGTTGAAGGCGCTGGAAGGGAGCCGGCCACCGCGCCGCCGCTCCCGGCGCGAGGCTGCCGGCCCAGGCGCGGCGGCGGAGATGGGTGAAGGATGACTCGCAAGAAACGCCGTCTGTACATGCTGCTGCTGGCCCTGCTGGGGCTGGGCACGGCGACCGCGCTGACGCTCACCGCGTTCCAGGACAATCTGGTGTTCTTCTTCAGCCCCTCGGACTTGCAGACGAGGACGGCCGAGGTGAAGGACCGCAGCTTCCGCCTGGGCGGGCTGGTCGAGCAGGGCACGGTCAAGCGCCTGCCCGACGGCGTGTCGGTGGAGTTCCGCGTCACCGACGGCGTGGCCGGCGTGCCGGTCGCCTACCGCGGCCAGCTGCCCGACCTGTTCCGCGAGGGTCAGGGCGTCGTCGCCGAGGGCAAGCTGCGCCCCGATGGCGTCTTCCTGGCGCGCGAGGTGCTCGCCAAGCACGACGAGAAGTACATGCCGCCCGAGGTGACCGACGCGCTGAAGCGCGCCGAGCACTTCAAAGACACCGCAAAGACGCTGAAGCAGTGAGGGTCCTGTGATCCCCGAACTCGGCCATTACGCCCTGGTTCTGACGCTGTTCGTGGCGCTGGTCCAGTCCACCCTGCCCATGGTGGGCGCCGCCACCGGCAACACCACGTGGATGAACGTGGCGCGCCCCGCTGCCTTCGCGCAGGTGGCGATGATCGGCGTCGCCTACGCGGCGCTGACCTGGGCACACGTGGTGTCCGATTTCAGCGTGCTGAACGTGGTGAACAACAGCCACTCGCTGAAGCCGATGCTCTACAAGGTCAGCGGCGTGTGGGGCAACCACGAGGGCTCGATGGTCCTCTGGGTGGTCATGCTGGCGGTGTTCGGCGCCGCGGTCGCGCTGTTCGGCCGCAACCTGCCGCCCACCCTCCACGCCCGCGTGCTGGCGGTGCAGGGGATCATCGCCGTCGGCTTCCTGCTGTTCATCCTGATCACGTCGAACCCGTTCATCCGCGTGATGCCGCCGCCGCTGGACGGCCACGATCTGAACCCGCTGCTTCAGGACCCCGGCCTCGCCTTCCACCCGCCGTTCCTCTACGCGGGCTACGTCGGCTTCTCCATGGCGTTCTCCTTCGCCGTCGCCGCGCTGATCGAGGGCCGCGTCGATCCGGCTTGGGCGCGCTGGGTGCGGCCGTGGACGCTGGCCGCGTGGAGCTGCCTGACCGCCGGCATCGCGCTGGGCTCGTGGTGGGCGTATTACGAGCTGGGCTGGGGCGGCTGGTGGTACTGGGACCCGGTCGAGAACGCCTCGTTCATGCCCTGGCTGGCTGGCACCGCGCTGCTGCACTCCGCCACCGTGGTGGAGAAGCGCGACGCGCTGAAGACCTGGACCATCCTGCTGGCGATCATCACCTTCTCGCTGTCGCTGATGGGCACCTTCCTGGTGCGCTCGGGCATCCTCACCTCGGTGCACGCCTTCGCCGTCGATCCGGCGCGCGGCATCTTCATCCTGGTGCTGCTCGCCATCGCCACCGGTGGATCGCTGCTGCTGTTCAGCCTGCGCGCACCGACGCTGAAGGCCGGCGGCATGTTCGCCCCGGTCAGCCGCGAGGGCGCCCTGGTGCTGAACAATCTGCTGCTGTCCACCGCGACCGCCACGGTGTTCATCGGCACGCTGTACCCGCTGTTCCTCGACGTGCTCCAGCTCGGCAAGGTGTCGGTGGGGGCGCCGTTCTTCAATTCGACCTTCGTGCCGCTGATGATTCCGCTGGTCGCGGCCCTGACCGTCGGCCCGCTGCTGTCGTGGAAGCGCGGCGACCTGCCCGGCGCGCTGGGCCGGCTGTGGGTGGCGATCGTGGCGACCGCGGCGGCGGTGCTGCTCACGGTGTGGGCGGTGGGCGGCCCGGTGATGGCGCTGGTCGGCGTCGCCATGGGTGCCTGGGCCTTCGTCGGATCGCTGGTCGAGTTCGCCGAGCGCATCCGCCTGTTCCGCGTCCCGCCGGCCGAGAGCTGGAGCCGCGCCGTCAATCTGCCGCGCAGCGCCTGGGGCATGACCATCGCGCACGCCTTCATGGGCGTCGGCATCCTGGGCATGACTGCCACCTCGTCGTGGAACGCCGAGCTGATCAAGGGCATGAAGCCCGGCGACACCGCGCAGATCGCCGGCTACACGCTGACCTTCGACGGCGTGCGCCAGGGTGCGGGCGAGAACTACCGCGCCGACATCGGCACCTTCACGCTGAAACGAGACGGCGCGGTGGTCACCACGCTGGAGCCGGAGCGCCGCAACTACCCGGTGTCGCGCCAGACCACCTCGGAAACCGCCATCCACACCACGTGGACGTCGGACGTCTACGTGGCGCTGGGCGACCCGGACGCGCAGGGGCTGTGGGTAGTGCGCATGTACCACCACCCGCTGCTGCCGTGGATCTGGATCGGCGCGCTGGGTCTGGTGTTCGGTGGGCTGGTGTCGCTGTCCGACCGCCGCTACCGCGTCGGTGCGCCGGAGCGCCGCCGCAACGGCGCCGGTGCCGTCGTGCAACCGGCCGAGTGAGGAACTGGACGACACCATGCGCCGCCTGATGTACATCCTGCCGCTGCTGCTCTTTCTCGGGCTTGGCGTGGCGTTCCTGCGCGGCTTCGACCGCGACCCGCGCGAGATCCCCTCGGCGCTGATCGACAAGCCGGTGCCGGAGTTCACGCTCCCGCCGCTGCCCGGCCGCGACCGGGGCGTCGCCTCGACCGACCTGAAGGGCGACGTGCAGCTGGTCAACGTCTTCGCCTCGTGGTGTATCCCCTGCCGGGCCGAGCACCCCATCGTCAGCCGGCTGGCCGAGCACGAGCGGATCCCCGTGCGCGCCATCAACTACAAGGATGCGCCGGACGATGCGCTGGGCTGGCTCGCCCGCAATGGCGATCCGTACACGGCCATCGGCGCCGACCGCGACGGCCGGACGGCCATCGACTGGGGCGTCTACGGCGTGCCGGAGACCTTCCTGATCGATCGTCAGGGCCGCATCCGCTACAAGGTCCCCGGCCCGCTGAGCCCGGCCATTGTGGAGACGGAAATCCTCCCACTCATCGCAAAGCTGAGGTCGGAATGAGGGCGCTTCTGCTGGCTCTCCTGCTGTCGGTTTCCAGCCTGCCGGCTTTGGCCGTGCTGCCCGACGAGGTGCTGTCCGACCCGAAGTTGGAAGAGCGCGCGCGGGACCTCAGCAAGGATCTGCGCTGTCTGGTCTGCCAGAACCAGTCCATCGACGACTCCAACGCCGACTTGGCGCGCGACCTCCGCGTCATCGTGCGCGAGCGCCTGAAGAAGGGCGACTCGAACGATCAGGTGCTGCAATACATCACCGACCGTTACGGCGACTACGTGCTGCTGCGCCCTCCCTTCAAGGCGACGACGCTGGTGCTGTGGGTCGGGCCGTTCGCCATCCTGGCGTTCGGCGGCTTGGCCACCGTGGCCTATCTGCGCAACCGCCGGCGGGCCGGCGGGCCGGCGGGCGACACCGCGCCGCTGACCGATGACGAGCGCCGGCGCCTGGACGCGCTTCTCCGCAAGGACGGGATCTGATGCTGTTCTGGATTCTCGCGGCGGCGCTGACGGCCGTCGTCGTGCTGATCATCGTGCCGCCGCTGCTGAAGGCCACGCGCACCGACGCCGACGCCCCCACCCGCGGCGCCTACGACCTGGAGGTCTACCGCGACCAGCTGGCCGAACTGGAGCGCGACCGCACCCGCGGCCTGATCACCGACGCCCAGATGGGCGCCGCCAAGGCGGAGATCGCCCGGCGCATGCTGGCGCTGGCCGACGAGGCCAAGACCGCGCCGCGCACCGGCGTCACCCGCGCCAAGGCGGTGGCGGCGCTGCTGACGGTCGCCATTCCGCTGGGCGCGCTGGCCGTCTATCTGCCGCTCGGCCGGCCGGACCTGCCGGCCATGCCGCTGGCGTCCCGCGACCTCGCCAAGGAGCAGAGCCAGAGCGGCCCGCCCCCCCAGGTCATGGAGGCGATGCAGAAGCTGAAGAAGCATCTGGAAGAGAACCCCAACGACGCCCGAGCCTGGGCTCTGATGGGCCAGACCTACGGCAAGATCGGCCGTTACGAGCAGGCGGCGGACGCGCTGAAGCGCGCCTCCGATCTCCAGCCCGACGATCTGGACGCCAAGGCCGCCTACGCCGAGATGTCCACCGCCGCCAACGGCGGCACCCTCACCGAGGAATCTAAGCGCGTCTTCCAGGCGATTCTGGTCAAGGACCCCAAGGACGCCCGTGGCCGCTTCTTCCTGGCGCTGGCGCAGCTCCAGGCCGGCGACACCCGCGGTGCGCTGGAGGGCTGGGCCGCCCTGGTCGCCGACACGCCGGCCGACGCGCCGTGGCTGCCGATGGTGCAGGCCCGCATCAAGGAGACCGCCGACATCCTGAAGCTGGACGTCGCCAGCGTCATGCCGAAGCCGCTGCCGCCGGAGGGGCACCCCGATGCCGGCGGCCAGAACGGCGGACAGATCGGCGGTCAGGACGCCGACCAGCAGCGGATGATCCGCGACATGGTGGCGCAGCTCGCCGCCAAGATGCAGGACCGGCCCGACGACGTGGACGGCTGGCTGAAGCTGGCCCGCTCCTACACGGTGCTGGCCGAACACGACAAGGCCATCGCCGCCGCCAAGCACGCGGTGGACCGCGCGCCGCAGCGCGTCGACACCCGCATCGCCTACGCCGACGCGCTGCTGGCCCAGGCGCCGGAGGACGGCCCGATCCCGCCCACGGCGGTCGCGGCGCTGCGCGAGGTGGTCGCCCTCGACCCCGCCAACAAGGAGGCGCTGTGGCTGCTCGGCCTGGACGCCGCCAGCGCCGGCCGGCGCGACGAGGCGGCCGAGCTGTGGAACCGCCTGCTGGTGCAGATGGACCCCAAGGACCCCGACCGCGACGCCGTCCGCCAGCGGATATCCGCCCTCAAGACGGGCGGGTAACCACGCCCGAGGCGCCCTGCCCCAAAGGGGAAGGGCGACCTCGCCAGAAGGACGCGCCGGGGAACGCCGGCCCCGGCTTTCCGTTGTCGCAGATGAGGCAAACCGGGAGGCGCGTCATGGCGGACTCGAAATTCCAATGGCCCATCAACGTCCCCGAAGCGCAGGGGATGGCGGTGGCGCGCGACATCGGCTTTGTGGCCGGCAGCGACTTCGTCTGCGAGGGCCGGACCTTCTGGTTCGACGGCATCGAGAAGGCCATGCAGTTCAACCGCGCGCTGGCCGACGAGCCGAACAGCGGCCGCGGCTCCCCCGACGACGCCACCGCTGAGCCTGAGTCGGAGTCCAAGCCCGCCGTGCCGCACCCCACCGTGCCGCACCGATGACCGGCGCGGTCACCGACAACCCCGCCCGCAACCGGTTCGAGCTGACCATGGACGGCGCCACGGCCTTCGCCGCCTATCGCATTGAGAACGGGCAACTGGTGTTCACCCACACGGAGGTGCCGGACAGCCTGTCCGGGCACGGCGTCGGTTCGACGCTGGCGCGCGGCGCGCTGGACGCCGCCCGCGCCCGCGGCATGCCGGTGGTGGCCCGCTGCCGCTTCATCGCCGACTTCATCCAGAAGCATCCCGAATACCAGGATCTGCTGGCCGGTTCGTAGTCTTCACGGCCCCGCGCGCAGGGCGATGTCCACGCTCTCGACCGCGCAGTCCGTCTTGGCCGTGCAGTAGCGGTACTCGATGCGCAGCGCGCCGTCGTTGCGGTCGGCGTCGGCGAAGTGCACCTTGCCCGGCCCGTCCAGCGGCAGCGCCGCGCGGATCGTCGCCGCCCGGCCCTTGCCCTCGGCGCGCACGGTGGTCGGGAACTTCACGGCGATGTGCGAGCGCATCAGCGCCGGGGCGTCCACCCGCAGCACAGGCGGCTCGATCCGCACGCCGTCGTGCGGATGCACGTGCAGCACCAGCGACTCGCGGTTGCCCTCCCGCTCCAGCGAGGCGCCGACATCGGCGCTCGCGGTGTTGAGCGACCATTCGCGTGCCGGTCCGGCCGCAGCCGAAGCCGATGCCGCGCCGGCCAGCAGGAACGCCGTCAAGAGACCCCTCGCCACCATGCTCCACTCCGCTGGCTGCACCGCACCCATCCCGACATGCCACCTGGGCCGCCGATGATGGGCCGTCGATCACGGCGCCGCAAGCGACGGGGTGTCGCTCCCCCCTCAGGCGGGTTCCGCCCACCGCCCGGCCCTGCTACATAGAGTAATAAATCGGAAGGCAGGGGAGGAAACCACATGCAGATCCAAGGACTTTCGGCCATCGTCACCGGCGGCGGCTCGGGTATGGGCGCCGAGACGGCCCGTCACCTCGCGAAGAACGGCGCCAAGGTCACCGTGCTCGACGTCAACGAGGACGCGGTGCTGAAGGTCGCGCACGAGATCGGCGGCCTTGGCATGGTCTGCGACGTCACCGATTCGGCCTCCGCCGAGCGTGCCTTCGAACAGGCCAGCGCCGCGCACGGTCCCGCCCGCATCGCCGTCAACTGCGCCGGCATCGCGCCGGCCCAGCGCATCGTCGGCCGCGACGGCGCCATGCCGCTGGAGGCGTTCCGCAAGGTGATCGAGGTCAACCTGATCGGCACCTTCAACATCCTGCGCCTTGCCGCCGCCGACATGGCAAAGCTCGACCCGCTGGACAGCGGCGAGCGCGGCGTGATCGTCAACACCGCCTCGGTCGCCGCCTACGAGGGGCAGATCGGCCAGGCCGCCTACGCGTCGTCGAAGGGCGGCATCGTGGCGCTGACCATCTGCGCCGCGCGCGACCTCGCCCGCAACGCCATCCGCGTGATGACCATCGCGCCGGGCCTGATCGGCACGCCGATGCTGCTGAACATGCCGCAGGAGGTGCAGGACAGCCTCGCGGCCACCGTGCCCTTCCCCAAGCGCTTCGGCCGCCCGGAGGAGTACGCCCGCCTCGTCCAGCACATCGTCGAGAACGAGATGTTGAACGGCGACGTGATCCGCCTGGACGGCGCCATTCGCATGGCACCGCAGTGAGTGATCGAGTGATTGATCCGCGATGACCAAGCCGCGATGATGCACCCGCGGGAGGGCCGAGGCTCTCCCGCCCCTTTGACGAAAGAACCGCCATGCCGCCCAAGCCCTTGCGAAAGGCCGCCAGCGCCTCCCCCAAGGCCGCCAGCGCCTCTCCCGAAGCGCTCGCCGTCACCCAGGCGCTGCTGCGCGCCGCCGACCAGCTCGCCATGCCCGACCGGGTGATGGGGCGCATACTTGGCGTGCCTGAGGCGCTGCTGGCGCGCCTGCGCAACGGCGAGGCGCTGCCCGAGGACGGCAAGGCGCAGGAACTGGCCATCTTGTTCACCCGCCTCTGGCGCTCGCTGGACGCCATCGTCGACGGCGACGCCAAGGCGGCGCGGGAGTGGATGAACCACCACAACCCGGTGCTGGACGGCACGCCCATGGAAACGGTGCAGACCATCACCGGCTTGGTGGAAGCCATCGACTATTTGGACGCGCCGAAGCCGATTTTCTGAGCGGTCTTCCTGAACGGATTGAACTTTTCCTTTTCCGTCATCCCCGCGCAGGCTCTCAGCGGGTCCACAGGACCCGCCTGCCGCCAGCGCTGGCTGCGCCAGCGCGAGAGGCGGGGATCCAGGCCGGCTCAGGCGCTTCGTTGCGAAGCCATGGATCCCCGCCTGCGCGGGGATGACGGTGTGAGAGAGTTCAGGCCGTCGTGAAATCCGAGCCGAACCAATTCCCCCATAAAAAACGCGGCCCCGCTCCCGCGAGGCCGCGTTTTGCATGGCGGCGGGAGGGCCGCAGCCCTCCCGCACAGTCCTTACTTCACGTTCGCCTTCGCCATCGCCCCCAACCGGAGACGCAGGGCGTTCAGCTTGATGAAGCCTTCTGCGTCCTTCTGGTTGTAGACGCTGTCTTCCTCGAAGGTCACGTAGTCCAGGCGGTACAGCGAGTTCGGCGACTGGCGGCCGACCACCGAGACGCTGCCCTTGAACAGCTTCAGCCGCACCGTGCCGTTCACCACCTCCTGCGTCTGGTCGATCAGCGCCTGGAGCGCCAGACGCTCCGGGCTCCACCAGTAGCCGCAGTAGATCAGCTCGGCGTAGCGCGGCATCAGCTCGTCCTTGAGGTGCGCGGCACCCCGGTCCAGCGTGATGCTCTCGATGCCGCGGTGCGCCGCCAGCAGGATGGTGCCGCCGGGCGTCTCGTAGACGCCGCGCGACTTCATGCCGACGTAGCGGTTCTCCACCAGATCCAGGCGGCCGATGCCGTTCTCGCCGCCCAGGCGGTTCAGCTCGGTCAGCAGGTTCATCGGCGACAGCGCCTTGCCGTTGATCGCCACCGCGTCGCCGCGCTTGAACTCGACTTCGATATAAGTGGGCGTGTTCGGCGCGTTCTCCGGGGAGACCGAGCGGGTGTACATGTCCTCGTCGGCCTCGACCCACGGGTTCTCCAGCGCCTTGCCCTCGTACGAGATGTGCAGGAGGTTGGCGTCGGTGGAATACGGGGCCTCGCCGCGCTTGTCCTTGGCGATGGGGATCTGGTTCTTCTCGGCGTAGTCGATCAGCGTGGTGCGGCTGTTCAGGTTCCACTCGCGCCACGGCGCGATGATCTTGATGTCCGGGCGCAGCGCGTAATAGCCCAGCTCGAAGCGGACCTGATCGTTGCCCTTGCCGGTGGCGCCGTGGGCGACCGCGTCGGCGCCGACCATGTTGGCGATCTCGATCTGGCGCTTGGCGATCAGCGGCCGGGCGATCGAGGTGCCGAGCAGGTACACCCCCTCGTACACCGTGTTGGCGCGGAACATCGGGAAGACGAAGTCGCGCACGAACTCTTCACGCAGGTCGTCGATGAAGATGTTCTCGGGCTTGATGCCGAGCAACTCGGCCTTCTTGCGCGCGGGCTCCAGCTCCTCGCCCTGGCCGAGGTCGGCGGTGAAGGTCACCACCTCGCAGCGGTAGGTCTCCTGCAGCCACTTCAGGATCACCGAGGTGTCCAGGCCGCCGGAATAGGCGAGCACGACTTTCTTGATCTCTTTGCCGGGCGCAACGGTCATGGGAAGGCTCATGCGGAAGGGAAGGAATAACGCTGCCGGACAGTAGCCCCGCCGCCCGCGCGAATCAATCGGTGTCCTGGGATGGTCCCGGGACGGCATTGGCTCCGTCCACGAACGGCCAGCGCGCATAGGCGAACGCCCAGACGGCCAGCACGTTGACGTACGGGATCAGCAGCAGCAGCACCCACAACGGGCTGCGCCCGGCCTTCGCCAACACCCAGCCGCCGAGCACGATGGCATAGACCAGCACCACCGAGATGAGGCTCAGGCCGATCCACGGCGACAGCCCGAAGACGCTTTCGATGCTCATGCCGACCTCCTGGCCTTGGGCGCCGGGCGCGGCGCGCGCGCGGGCAGCGCCGGCCATTTGCGGTGACCCAGCACCATCAGCACCAGCAGCGGCCCCAGCATGGGCACGAACAGCAGCAGCGCCCAGCGCGGATCGAGCCCGGTGCGGCGGAAGATCCGCCACAGCGGCCAGACGATGAGCAGGTTGAACAGGATCATCCCGAAGGCGGGATGGTGGATGAGGTCCTGCATGGCGGCCCTCCCGGTGCGCTTGATCGGAATGGCGGGTCAAACGGCCGGAGCATGAATGCTTCATGATCGGCCGGCCGTATGCCCCTTCAGCTCAATGCTACGCATTGAGCTGTCGGGTTTAAACCGAAGGCGCTTGATGGAAGACATCAAGCGCCTTCGGTCTTACATGCCCCGCGCCGGCCTCGCTTGTCGAGAACGAAGTTGGGGCGGCTGCGCGCCGGCCGTGCATCGCCATCCGCCGTAATGCTACGATGGGCCGGACTACCCCCGCCCGCATGCCCCCGCGCCACCATCGTGACCGCCCCTTCCGAGTCCCCGCCCTCCCCCACCGCCGCGAATGCAACCGCCGCAAATGCCCTGGGCGAACCGCCGGGCACGACCGTCTTCACCCGCTTCCGCAGGGGCCTGCTGGGCTTGATTCTGCTGGTGGCCGGCGGGCTGGCGGCGGTCACCGTCACCGAGATCCTGCGCGACCGCGAGCGCGCGGAGCAGGACGCGACCCGTCAGGCGCAGAACCTCGTCAAGACGCTGGAGTTGCACGCCCAGGGCATCTTCCGCACCGCCGATCTGGCCGCCGCCGCGGTGGCCGAGGCGCTGACCCAGCGGGCCGGCGCCACGCCGCTGGGCGACGAGGAGCTGAAACGCCTGTTGGACCGGCTGCTGACGGCCAGCGGCGCCTTCCGCACGCTGGCGGTGGCCAACGCCGATGGCTGGGTGCGGATGGACGCGCTCGGACAGGCCAACGGCCTGAGGGTTGCCGACCGCGAATATTTCAGAGCACACCAGGGAGCCGAAGACCGCGGCAGCTTCATCTCCGCTCCGCTGCTCAGCCGGGCCAACCGCGGCTGGGTCATGGTGATCAGCCGGCGCGTCGGCGATTCCCAGGGCAATTTCGGCGGCGTGGTGTGGGCGACCATCGACCTGGAGCGGATCGAGCGTTTCTACGCCTCGCTGGACGTCGGGCCGCAGGGCAGCGTCACGCTGTGGACGCCGGACGGCTACAGGCTGGCCCGCCACCCCCGCGAAGCCGACACGTCGGCCACGCCGGCGCAACTGGCCGCCGCCATCCGCGAGCAGCGCAAGGACCAGCGCGAGGGCACGCTGACCGGCCGCTCGGTCGTCGACGGGACCCCACGGATCGTCGCCTTCCGCGCGGTGGAGGGGCTGCCGCTCTACGTCTCGGTACGAATGGCGGAGCCGGACTATCTCGCCGGCTGGCGCGCCACCACCAGCCAGCAGCTCATGGAACTGACCGGCGAGATGGTGGTGATCGCGCTGCTGACCGTGCTGCTGCTGCGCTATCTCACGCGCCTGGAGGCCACGGCGCGGGCGTTGCGGGACAGCGAGCGGCGGGCGCGGGCGATCTTCGACAGCTCGTTCCAGTACATGGCGCTGCTGGAACCGGACGGCCGGATGCTGGCGATCAACCGGGCCGGTCTGGAATTCGGCAACCGCCGCTTTGGCGACGCGGAAGCGGCCGGCGCCATCGGCTGCCCGGCCTGGAAGATGCGCGCGTGGCGGCGCCGGCCCGAGTCGGCCGAGCGCATGCGCGCGGCGGTGGAGCGGGCGGCGGCCGGCACCCTGGTCCGCTTCGAGGCCGACCTGGACGGCACCGGCGGCCCGCACACGGTGGACTGCTCGGTCAAGCCGGTGCGCGACTGCAGCGGACGCGTCGTCCTGCTGGTCGCCGAGGCGCGCGACATCACCGAGCGCAAGCGCATCGAGGACAGCCTGCGGGAGAGCGAGGCGCGGCTGCGCTCCTACCTCGACGCCGCCATGGAGGGGATCGTCGTCACCGATGGCGGCGGGCGTTACGTGGACGCCAACCCGGCGGCCTGCCAGATGCTGGGCTACACGCGCGACGAGCTGCTGTCGCGGGGCGTGCCGGACGTGGTGTCGGACACCGACCGGCTGACCGGCCGGTTTCCCGAGTGCTACGCCACGCTGCTGCTCACCGGCGAATTTCGCGGCGAGGCGGCCCTGCGGCGCAAGGACGGCGAAGTCCTTCTGGTCGAGATCAACGCCGTGCGCCTCGGCCCCGACCGCAACCTGGGCGTCATCCGCGACGTGACCGAGCGTCGCCACGCCGAGGAGGCGCTGCGCACCAGCACGGCGCGCCTGGGGGCGCTGATCGAAGCGCTGCCGGACATTTCCTTCATCATGGACGCCGCCGGCCGCTACCGCGAGATACTGGCCCCACGCGCCGACCTGATGGTGGCCCCGGCCGACGCGGTGATCGACCGCCACATCGGCGAGGTGCTGCCGCCCGACATCGCTGCGCGGATGACCGACGCGATCACCCGGACGCTGCGCGGTGACGGACCGCAGACTATGGAATACCCGCTGATAGTGCCCGCCGGCCGGCGCTGGTTCGAGGCGCGCACCACGGCGCTGCCGGCCGATTTCGCCCCGACGCCCATGGTGCTGGTGCTGGCCCGCGACGTCACCGAACGGGTGGAGGCGGCCGAGCGGCTGGCCCAGGCCAAGGAGCAGGCGGAAAGCGCCAACCGCATCAAGAGCAACTTCCTCGCCACCATGAGCCACGAACTGCGCACGCCCTTGAACGCCATCATCGGCTTCTCGGAGATCATGGTGCATCAGGTGTTCGGGCCGATCGGCAGCGCGCGCTACGCCGAATACGCCCACCATATCCAGCAAAGCGGCATGCACCTCCTGGACCTGATCAACGACGTGCTGGACATGTCGAAGCTGGAAGCCGGGCGCTACATCATCGAGGAGCGCGAGATCAAGCTGGAGGAACTGCTGGACTCCTGCCTGACGGTCAGCGCGCTGCCGGCGGAATCCAACGGCGTGACGCTGGAGCGGGCGGCCCTTGCGACGCTGCCGCGCCTGCGCGCCGACGAGCGCGCGGTGCGTCAGGTGGTGTTGAACCTGCTGTCGAACGCGGTGAAGTTCACCCCGGCCGGCGGCCGCGTCACGCTGTCGGCGGGCTTGGCGGCGGATGGGGCGCTGGAGATCGTGGTGGCCGACACCGGCATCGGCATCGACCCGGCGGCGCTCCAGACCATCGCCAAGCCGTTCCAGCAGGCCGACAACACCATCAGCCGCCGCTTCGGCGGGACGGGGCTGGGCTTGGCGATCAGCTGCAACTTGATGGAACTGCACGGCGGCACGCTGAGCATCGCCAGCACCGTCGGCCGCGGCACCACCGTCACCGTCCGCTTCCCCAGGGAGAGGGTGGCGGGTGGTCAGCCCCTTGAAGCGGCGAGCGGCCCAGCCTAACCTTTCCCTGGAACGGTCGGAGGCACGGCATGGGACGGCAACTGCTGATCCGGGACCTGGAAGAGACGGTGGTCGACCGTTTGGAAACGCGCGCGCAGTCGGCGGGACTGTCGCTGGAGCAGGAGGTCCGCCGCATCCTGACGGAAGCGGCCATGCCTGAGCCTGACGATTTTCAGGCTGTATCGGCGGCGTGGCGAGCCCGTTTCACGCCGCTGCCGAACTTCGACGTCGTCGAGGCGGTCCGGGAGGATCGTGACCGGTGAGGCTCGTGGTGGACGCAAGCGTTGCGGTGCTTTGGTTTCTCGGCGAGCCATTGAGCGACCGCGCGGCCGAACTGCCCAAACATCACGACTTGTCGGCGCCCGACTTCATGGCCGTCGAGTTGGCGAATGTCTTATGGAAGCGCTTGCAACGGGACCCCAATGCGCGCCCCGGGGACACCGGTGTGTTCGCCGCCATCCGACAGGTTCCCGTGCGGTGGTCGGCGACAATGCCGTTGATAGCAACGGCTGGCCACATTGCCGCAGAATTGCGGCACCCCGTGTACGATTGCCTCTACCTTGCCGTTGCAGAGGCGCAGGATGCCACCGTGGTTACGCTGGACCAGAGATTCCTGAAGACGGCGACCGGCACACGGTTCGAGAGCCGCATGGTGCATCTCTCACAGTTGGCGTGACGCCTCACCCCGCCAGTTCGGCGTCCTTCTCCTCGATCACCTTCTGGATCGCCGCGCGATCCGCAGCGCTCAGCCGCAACGAGTCGCTCTTCAGCTGGCCACAGGCGGCCATGATGTCCTCGCCGCGCGGAGTGCGGACCGGGCTGGCGTAGCCGGCGTTGTTGACGATGTCGCCGAACACCTGGATCGCCCGGTCGGTCGAGCGCTCGTACGGCGCGCCCGGCCACGGGTTGAACGGGATCAGGTTGATCTTCGCCGGAATGCCCCGCAGCAAATTGACCAGCGCGCGCGCGTCGGCCGGGCTGTCGTTCAGGCCCTTCAGCATCACGTACTCGAAGGTGATGCGCCGCGCGTTGTTGACGCCGGGGTAGTTCCGGCAGGCGTCGATCAGCTGCTTCAGCGGGTATTTGCGGTTGATCGGCATGATGATGTCGCGCAGTTCGTCGGTGACGGCGTGCAGGCTGACCGCGAGGTTGACGTTCAGCTCCTCGCCGCAGCGCTTCATCATCGGCACCACGCCCGAGGTGGACAGCGTGATGCGCCGCTTGGAGATCGAGATGCCGTCGCCGTCCATGACGATCTTCAGCGCCTTGGCGACGTTCTCGTAATTGAACAGCGGCTCGCCCATGCCCATCATGACGACGTTGGAGATCATCCGCCCGTCGGGCGGCGCCGGCCATTCCTCCAGCGCGTCGCGCGCCAGCATGATCTGCGCGACGATCTCCGCCGCATCCAGGTTGCGCACAAGGCGCTGGGTGCCGGTGTGGCAGAAGCGGCAGGTCAGCGTGCAGCCGACCTGGGAGGAGACGCACAGCGTGCCGCGGTCCTCCTCGGGGATGTGGACGCTCTCCACCTCCTGGCCGTCGGGCATGCGCAGCAGCCATTTGCGGGTGCCGTCCGTGGACTTCAGGTCGCGCACCACGGTCGGGCGCAGCACCGCGTAGGCCTCGGCCAGCTTCTCGCGCACCGGCTTGGCGAGCGTGCTCATCACCGCGAAGTCGGTGGCGCCGCGGTGGTAGATCCAGTGCCAGAGCTGACGGGCGCGGAACTTCTCCAGGCCGAAGCCGAGCATCTCGGCCTCCAGCTCTTCACGGGAGAGGCCGACGAGGTTCTTGCGCCCGTCCGCATCAGCGTGCGGAAGGGGGCTCAGGGCAGCGGTGCTGATGGCGTTCATGGCCGATTTACATAGGCCCTGACGCCATCAGAGTCAAAGTGGCGCAGGAGAAAAAGGGCCGCGACGGCGGCCCCGCGGCCTCATGGCCGCGAAGGCAAGGGGCCGGATGGCCCCGCCCGCCGTCTGAGGGAAAAGAAAAACCTCTTACTTCTTCACACCGCACGCCACGTTGATGGCGTTGTACGCCTCGGTCACGCCGTCCAGGCTGTAGGTGTCGGTGGTCCTGGTGCCGCGGCCCGAGACACCCTTCATCACCATGGGCTTGCCCTTGGCGTCCTTCATGGCGGCGACCAGCGCCTTGTCGGTGTCGGCGTCGCGCGCCCAGGCGGTTTCGCCGTCGGTGAACAGCTTGATCGTCTTGCCGCCCAGTTCCACCACCGACTCGCTCTCCTTCTTGAAGGAGTAGCCGGCGATGAAGCTCACCACGTCGAAGCTCTTCTCGCCCGGACGGTGGGTGACCAGCACGTAGATGTCGCCGCGCTTGGCGCCGGCCGGCTCCTTCTTCTTGGGCTGGCTGGACATGTAGCAGACCTTGTGCCCGCCCTCGTCGAAGGCGAACGCGCTCCAGTCCTTGAACGAGCCAAGGACCTTTGGCTCGTCCGCCAGAGCGCCATGGGGGGCGCCGAAGGAGGTGAAAGCGGTGAGCGCCAGGGCCGCGACGGCGGCGCCACGAACGGTGCGGAAGGGCAACATCGTTGTGCGACTGCGAAATGGTTTCGGGTGAGGCGGACACTATCCGAATTCGGCCTCGGTTTGAAGAGGCTCCCGGCGATTTGCCGAAGACGCCGCACCCAATGGACAAGCTCGTGATCCGACGGACGGTGTCCTGCGTACAAAGCGTTCATGCAACATGCCCCTCGGCACATCTTCTCATCCTTTTTTCCGTGTCCGGGACGGCACGAGCGGCTTGTGCGCGCGCCCGCCTTCGCCTTCAATGCAGACATGCAGGAACCTTCTCCTCCGGCCGCGGCGGACATGTCGCCCGACGATCTGCTGCTCGCGGTGGGTCGCGCGCGCGACCGGGCGGCGTTCGCCGCGCTGTTCGGCCACTTCGCCCCGCGGCTCAAGGCCTATCTGCGCCGCCTGGGGTCCGACGCCCAGGCGGCTGAGGAATTGGTGCAGGAGGTGATGCTGTTGGTCTGGCGCCGTGCCGAGACCTTCGACCCCGCCCAGGCTTCGGCCAGCACCTGGGTGTTCACCATCGCCCGCAACCGGCGCATCGACGCGCTGCGGCGCGAGCAGCGGCCGGAGATCGACCCCGACGACCCCGCGCTGGTCCCCGACCCGGTCGAGCCGGCCGACCGCGCACTGGAGGTGGCCCAAGCCAACAGCCGCTTGCAGGCGGCGCTGAAGGAACTGCCGGCGGAACAGGCCGATCTGCTGCGACTCGCCTACTTCGAGGACAAGCCGCACAGCGCCATCGCGGCCGAGCGCGGGCTTCCCCTCGGCACGGTGAAGTCCAGATTGCGTCTGGCCCTGGACCGCCTGCGCAAGGCCCTGAGAGACCCGTCATGAGCCTTCCCACCCATCACCCCGGCGACGCGTTGCTGATGGACTACGCCGGCGGCGGCCTGGGCGAGGCCGGCGGGCTGGTCGTCGCCACGCATCTGGCGCTGTGCCCCGGCTGCCGCCACGCGGTGAACGAGCTGGAAGCGGTCGGCGGCGCGCTGCTCGACGGGTTGGAGCCCGACACGCTCTCCCCCGGCGCGCTGGACGCGCTGCTCACTCGCCTCGACGAACCGGACGAGCCGGCGCCGCCCCACCGGATGCCCCCGCCGCCCGGCGCGCTGGTGCTGCCGGAACCGCTGCGCAGCTATGTCGGCTGCGATCTGTCGCAGGTGCGCTGGCGGATGATGGCGCCGGGCTTCCAGTGCAGCGACATCCGCCTGAGCCGCGGCGAGCGGGCACGGCTGGTGCGCATGAAGGGCGGCGCCTCGGTGCCGCAGCACAGCCACGACGGGCTGGAGTTGGCCATCGTCCTGCACGGCGGCTTCAGCGACTCCCTCGGGCACTTCGTGCGCGGCGACGTGGCTGTCGGCGACGGCTCCATCGACCACAAGCCGGTGGCCGACCCGGAAGGCTGCGTCTGCCTGTCGGTGACGCTCGGCCGGCTGCGCCTGACCGGCGCGATCGGGCGATTCCTCAACCCCTTCCTGCGGCTGTGACCCGGTGAGCTTCTTCAACATCGTCCGCGGCGCCTGCGCCCGCATCGCCGGGCAGGCCCTGTACGTGCGCGTCGAGGCCGACCGGATCGAGACGTACGCCCGTACGCTTGCCCCTTCCTTCGCCAGCACGCCACTGACGCTCGACCCCGACATGCACTACGTCGAGCCGGAGCGCGACCCGGAGGGCACGGCGGCCTTCGTGCTGACGCTGGATTCGGTGAATTTCGGCTCCGGCTGGTTCCCGGACATCTTCGGCCCGACGGCGTCGGGCTACGCGGCGACCGCCGGCCGGCTGAGCGGACATATCCGCCAGCACGGCGCGCTGTCGGCGGAGCGGCTGGCGGCGCTCGACACCGATAGCGTGCTGGCGCTGTTCGGCCTCGACCCGGCGAACCCCGCGGCGGTCGAGCTGGCCGGGCTGTACGCGTCGGCGCTGGGCGACCTCGGCCATTTTGTGGGGGAGACGTACGGCGGCCGATTCCTCGATCTGGTGGCGGCAGCGGAAGGATCGGCTGAACGGTTGGCCACCATCCTCTGGCGCATGCCGCTGTTCGAGGACTCGCCCTTCTACAAGCGCGCGCAGATCGCGGCGGCGGATCTGGTCTTGGCGGGCGTGGCGGGGTTCACTGACCTCGCCCGCCTGACCGCCTTCGCCGACAATCTGCTGCCGCACGTGCTGCGCCACGACGAGATCCTGACCGTCGCGCCGGAACTGGCGGAGCGCATCGACCGCGGGGAGTTCATCCCCGCCGGCAGCCGCGAGGAAACCGAACTGCGCGCGGCCTCCGTGCACGCGGTGGAACTGCTGTCGGCGGCGCTCGGCGTGCCGGCGGTGCTGGTCGACCGCGTGCTCTGGCACCGCGGCCAACAGCCCGAATACCGCGCCAAGCCGCGCCACCGGACCAAGACGGCGTTTTATTAATCCACCGGGATCTCGCCGCGCCCCAGCGTCGCCGCCCGCCGCCGCCGTTCCGCCCGGCTGCGGATCTTCTGGTTGCCGCGCTTGTGCGTGGACGGCCCCTCGGTCGGGCCGCCGGTGCGCACCGGGCGCTCGGCGAAGCGGCCCAGGCTGATCATCCGGTCGTACATCACCAGCGCCCCGGCGACGCCGACGTTCACGCAGAACTTCATCGGGATCTTGATGATGAAGTCGCAACGCTCCTGCAAGTCCGGCGACAGGCTGCCGCGCTCCGGGCCGAGCACGTAGGCGGCGCGCAGCGGGTGGCGGAAGCTCGGCAGTTCGATGGCGTCGTCGGTCAGCTCGACGCCGACCAGCATGCAGTCGCGCGGCAGCTTCAGGTCGGCCAGCCCGTCGTAGATGTAGAACGGCAGATGCTCCGGCGCGCCGGAGGTATCGACGTACTTCATCTCGCGGATGTCCGGCGCCGGCTCGATGGCGAAGAAGAACGACGCGCCGAAGGCGTGCGCCGAGCGGATCAGGTTGCCGACGTTGCCCGGCTTGCTGATGTTCTCGACGCCGATGGCGAAGTAGCCGCGGGCGGTGCTTGCGGGGTCCATGATTCTGCCAACGCTGAAGGCCGAAATTCCGGGCGGCACCTTGCACCGGACCGTGCGCGGAGGCAAGTTCTCGCCCATGACCCACGATAAACACGACGGCTGCTGCGGCGGCCACGACCATGACCATACCCCCGCCCAGGGCAGCGCCGACCTCTCCGGCCCGGCCGAGGCGCCGGTCGCCGTGGAGGTGACGCGCGGCGGCATGGTCGAATCCCGGCACCGCGCCCACGCCGTCATCGTCGATGCCGGCGGCCGGGTGCTGGCGCGCTGGGGCGACATCGACGCGCCGATCTACGCGCGCTCCGCCATCAAGGCGTTGCAGGCGATCCCGCTGATCGAGACCGGCGCCTTCGACGCCTTCGGCCTGGGCGAGGAGGAACTGGCGCTCGCCTGCTCCTCGCACCACGGCGAGCCGGTGCACACAGACCTGGCGGCGCGCTGGCTGGACCGCATCGGCTGCACCGTGGACGACTACGAGTGCGGCGCCCACCTGCCCAGCGACGAGGCGACCGCGCACGCCCTGCTCCGCCGCGGCGAGCCGGCTACGGCGCTGCACAACAACTGCTCGGGCAAGCACGCCGGCTTCCTGACAACGGCGCGGCACAAGGGCGAGCCGCTGAAGGGCTATGTGCGCTACCAGCACCCGGTGCAGCAGCGCATCCTGGGCGTGCTGGAGCAGATGACCGCGCAGGATCTGTCGCGCGCGCCGTGGGGGATCGACGGCTGCGCGATCCCGACCATCGGCATTCCGCTGGGGGCGCTGGCCTACGCCATGGCGCGCGTCGCCGACCCGCAGGACCTGCCCGACCGCCGGGCCGAGGCGGTGACGCGCATCCGCGCCGCCTGGGCCAAGCACCCCTACCTGATCTCCGGCCGCACCGGCTTCGACACGCGGATGATGCAGGCGGCGGAAGGCGCCGTGCTGGTCAAGGGCGGTGCCGAGGGGGTGGGCTGCGCCGTGATCCCCGGCCAAGGCATCGGCATCGCGCTGAAGATCGAAGACGGCGCCCACCGGGCTCGCGAGATCGCCCAGGCGGCGCTGATCCGCGCCACCAACGCGCTGACCGACGCGCAGTGGGCCGGGGCGGAAACGCTGCTGGCCGAGCCGGTCACCAACCGCAACGGGGCGCATGTCGGTGAGGTGCGGCCGGCCGCGGGGTGGCCTCAGGCGTGAGAGGTCTGTAGGGTCGGTCCACCGATCCACCCGGCCTCCCGAGCCCCCCCCCCGAGAGCATCGACCGATGAGCATCGACGACCTGCGCGCCCAGTACGAGGCCTATCCCTACCCGGCGCGCGACCCGGCGGACGAGAAAAAGCGCCTGATCACCGGCTCGCCCAGCCATCTGGACGAGGTGAACCACTTCGTGTTCGGCGGCCGGCTGGACTTTGCCAAGCCGCTCGACGTGCTGGTGGCCGGCGGCGGCACCGGCGACGGGACAATCATGATCGCCCAGCAGATGGCCGCCGCCGGCAATCCGGGCAGCGTCACGTATCTCGACCTGTCCGACGCGTCCCGCGCCGTCGCCGAGGCGCGCGCCAAGGCGCGGGGGCTGACCAACGTGCGCTTCCTGCGCGGCTCGCTGCTGGAACTGGAGGGGCTGGGACGGTTCGACTACATCGACTGCTGCGGCGTTCTGCACCACCTCGACAGCCCGCCGGCCGGGCTCGCCTCGCTGGAGCGCGCGCTGAAGCCCGGCGGCGGCGTGGGCATCATGGTCTACGCGCCGCTCGGGCGCACCGGCGTCTACCCGCTTCAGGCGGCGTTGCGCAGCATGACCGCCGGCCTGACCCCACCGGAGCAGGTGGCGCTGGCGCGCCGGCTGATCGGCCAGCTTCCCGACACCAACTGGCTGAAGCGCAACCCGTTCCTCAGCGACCACCAGACCTCCGACGCCAATCTGTACGATCTGCTGCTGCACTCCTGCGACCGGCCCTACACGGTACCGGAGTTGGCCGAGCTGGCGGGAACGGCCGGCCTCACGGTGGCGGCCCTGATCGAGCCGGCGCGCTACCAGCCCGCCACCTGGGTCAAGGACCCGCGCGTGCTGAAGCGGCTGGACACCCTGTCCTGGCTGGAGCGCGCCGCCTGGGCCGAGCAGATCTGCGGCAGCATGACCAAGCACATCGCCTACCTCGTGCGCCCCGACACGCTGGACGGCGCGGTGGCGCGGCCGGACGGGCCGGAGGTGGTGCCGGTGCTGCGCGACCTGGACGGCCCGACGATGGCGAAGGGGATGCCGCCCGGCGGCGTGCTGGAGGCGGAACTGGCGGGCGCCACGGTGCCGCTGCCGCTGCCGCGGCTGGCCGGGCCGATGCTGGCGCGCATCGACGGCCGGATGTCGCTGGGAGACCTGCACAAAGCCGTGGCCGAGGCCACCGGCGGCACCTTGGCGTGGGAGACGTTCAAGGCGCAGTTCGACCAGCTCTTCGCTGCGCTGAACGGCATCGGCAAGATGCTTCTGCGGCGGCCTCCCGCCTGACCCAAAATAAAAACCGCCGCCGGGTGGGGCCCGGCGGCGGAAAGTCAGGAAGGAGGAAACACACCAGAAGCAGGCTTAGTGGATGGTCTCGCCGTGCAGGGCGAGGTCGAGACCGTCGCGCTCGATGTCCTCGTCGACACGCAGGCCGATCACCACGTCGATGACCTTCAGCAGGACGAAGGTGACGATGGCGCACCAGCCCACGGTCCAGCCGATGCCCTGAAGCTGGATCAGCACCGCCGAACCGTTGCCCTCGAGCAGGCCCAGCGTGGTGGTCGGATCGGTCTTCAGGACCGAGGCGAACGCACCCTCGACGTTGGCGACCGACATCTTGGCGAACACACCGGTCAGCAGGGCGCCGATGAAGCCGCCGACACCGTGCACGCCGAAGGCGTCCAGCGCGTCGTCATAGCCCATCATGCGCTTCAGGCTGGTGGCCGACCAGAAGCAGACCACGCCGGCAACCACGCCGATGACCAGGGCGCCCGAGCCGTCCACGAAGCCCGAAGCCGGGGTGATGGCGACCAGACCGGCAACCGCACCCGAGATGATGCCGAGGACCGACGGCTTGCCCTTGGCGATCCACTCCGCGAACACCCAGGCCAGGGCGGCGCCGCCGGTGGCGATCTGCGTGACCATCATGGCGAGGCCGGCGCGAGGCCCCGCGGTCAGCGCCGAGCCGGCGTTGAAGCCGAACCAGCCCACCCACAGCAGCGAGGCGCCGATCAGCGACAGCACCAGGTTGTGCGGCATGAAGTTCTCGTTCGGATAGCCCTTGCGCTTGCCGATCACCAGCGCGGCGACCAGACCGGCCACGCCCGCGTTGATGTGCACCACCGTGCCGCCGGCGAAGTCGAGCACGCCCAGGCTGAACAGGAAGCCGTTCGGCTGCCAGACCCAGTGGGCGATCGGGGCGTATACCACCAGCGACCACAGGCCCATGAACAGCAGCATGGCCGAGAACTTCATGCGGTCCGCGAACGCACCGGCGATCAGCGCCGGGGTGATGATCGCGAACGTCATCTGGAACATGAAGAACACCGGCTCGGGGATGGTGTTCGTGACCGCGGCCTCCAGGCCCTCGCCGATGACGAAGGGCTTGACGAAGTCCATGCCGTGCAACAGCAGGCGATCGAGACCGCCGATGTAGGTGCTGCCGTTGGTGAAGGCCAGGCTGTAGCCGATGACGAACCACAGGACGGTGATCAGCGCGGTGATGGCGAAGCTCTGCATCACCGTGGCGAGCACGTTCATCTTGCGGACCATGCCGCCGTAGAACAGCGCCAGGCCGGGGATGGTCATCAGCAGGACCAGCGCGGTCGAGGTCAGCATCCAGGCGGTGTCGCCGTTGTTGACCGTCGGGGCAGCCGCGGGAACGGCGGCCGCCGCGGCAGCCGCTGCTGCGGCAGCAGCCGCTGCGGCCGCGGCCGCGTCCTGCGCAAGGGCTTCGCCAGGCAGACCGGCCAAGCCCAGAGTCACCGCCATGATCGGTGCAGCGAGAAGTGTCAGACGGCTCATCGAGGCTCCTCTCTCTTACAAATCGCTCCGCCCCGGTCGATCCCTTCGGTGCGTCGGGCGGGGCTAAGCTCGCCCCTCCAATTACAAGTTCCGTGCCAATCGCAAACACGGCGGATTCACTCGACTCTGCACAAACGGTCGGCACGCCGCGGCCCTGGCAGATCCACCCTTTCCGCCCATCTCTGCACAAACATTGAGCATCTTTGGTGCAGCACGGAGGCCTTGCCACGCTTGGGGATTCCGCGCCGAAGGGAGTAGGCGGTGCGGCCATGCGCGGCGGTGCCGGCCGGCGCACCGGATGACTGCTGCTTTTTTGTGCAGCAATCTGCACGCAGGCGGCCCCGGCGCATGCCTGGGTGCGTCCTTGGCGCCTATGGCCGGGCGGGCGAATTTGTGTCACGGTCACGCTCAGGCTGACCGGCGCGGCCAGACAAGAAGACCAACGAACCAAAAAAGGACCCCTGCCCATGTCCGACAAGCGGGATCTGCGTCTGGCGCCGCGGCGCGCGCTGGCTCTGGTGCTGGCCGGCGGACGCGGCAGCCGCCTCAAGCAGCTCACCGACCGGCGGGCCAAGCCGGCCGTCTATTTCGGCGGCAAGTTCCGCATCATCGACTTCGCGCTGTCCAACTGCATCAACTCGGGCTTCCGCCGCATCGGCGTGATGACGCAGTACAAGTCGCACAGCCTCTTGCGCCATTTGCAGCGCGGCTGGGGCTTCCTGCGCGGCGAGATGAACGAGTTCGTCGACCTGCTGCCCGCCCAGCAGCGCATCGACGAGACCAGCTGGTATCAGGGTACCGCCGACGCCGTGTACCAGAACCTCGACATCATCCGCGCGCACGGGCCGGAGCACATCCTGATCCTGGCCGGCGACCACATCTACAAGATGGACTACGGCGCGCTGCTGCTCGACCACATCGCCAGGAAGGCCGACCTGACGGTCGCCTGCATCGACGTGCCGCGCCACGAGGCCACCGGCTTCGGCGTCATGCACATCGACGACGAGCAGCGCGTCATCGACTTCGTCGAGAAGCCCGCCGACCCGCCCTGCATCCCCGGCAAGCCGGACCGCGCGCTGGCCAGCATGGGCGTCTACGTCTTCAACGCCGAGTTCCTGTACGAGCAGTTGGAGCGCGACTTCCACGAGCCCGGCTCGACCCGCGACTTCGGTAAGGACATCATCCCGCATCTGGTGCCGCGGGCGCGGGTGATGGCGCACGATTTCGCCGAGTCCTGCATCGCCGGCGTGCCGGGCGAGCCGCCGTACTGGCGCGACGTCGGCACCATCGACGCGTACTGGGAGGCCAACATCGACCTCACCCGCGTCACCCCGTCGCTGAACATGTACGACCGCACCTGGCCGATCTTCACCTATCAGGAGCAGTTGCCGCCGGCCAAGTTCGTCTTCGACGACGAGGACCGCCGCGGCATGGCGGTGGACAGCGTGGTGTCGGGCGGCTGCATCATCTCCGGTTCGGTGGTGCGGCAGTCGCTGCTGTTCTCCTCGGTCCGGGTGAACTCCTATTCCGAACTGAACGAGTGCGTGGTGCTGCCGGAGTGCGACATCGGCCGGCATTGCCGGTTGACCAAGGTCGTCATAGACCATGGCGTCGAGATCCCCGAGGGGCTCGTCGTCGGCGAGGACGCGGAGCTGGACGCCCAGCGCTTCTTCCGGTCCGAGGGCGGCGTCTGCCTCATCACCCGCGACATGATCGACCGTTTGAAGGCCTGAAGCGCATGCGCGTCCTCTTCGTCACGCCGGAATGTTACCCGCTGGTCAAGACCGGCGGGCTCGCCGACGTCAGCGCCGCCCTGCCCCACGCGCTGACGAAGATCGGCGTGGATGTGCGGCTTCTGCTGCCCGGCTACCCGGCGGTGCTGGAGGGGCTGGCCAACATGCACGAGGTCGGCGACCTGATCACCGACCTGCCGGGCACCGAGCGCGCCCGCCTCGTGCTGGGGCGCATGCCCGACGGCACGATGGCCTACGCGCTCGACGCCCCGGCGCTGTTCGCCCGGCCCGGCAACCCGTACCTGGGGCCGGACGGCAAGGACTGGCCGGACAACGCCGAGCGCTTCGCGGCGCTGTCCTGGGCGGCGTGCGGCTTCGCCGCGCACCAGTCCTACGATCCCTGGTGGCGGCCGGACGTGCTGCACGGGCACGACTGGCAGACCGGGCTGATGCCGGCCTATCTGCGCCTGCGCCCCGACCGCTTCGCCGGCCCGTTCCGGCCGGGCACGGTGATGACCATCCACAACATCGCCTACCAGGGCCAGTTCAGCCCGCACCTGCTGGGCGCCATCGGCCTGCCGGCCTCGGCCTACAGCATGGACGGCGTCGAGTATTACGGCGGCATCGGCTATCTGAAGGCCGGCTGCCAGCACGCCGACCGCCTGACCACGGTCAGCCACACCTACGCGCACGAGATCCAGACCGACGAGCAGGGCATGGGCCTGCAAGGCCTTCTGTCGCACCGCACCGACGTGCTGAGCGGCATCGTCAACGGCGTCGATTACGACGTCTGGGACCCGGAGACCGACCCACACATCCCCGCCCGCTACAGCGCCGACAACCCGTCCGGCAAGGCGGTGTGCAAGACCGAGCTGCAAATCGCCTTCGGCCTGGAGCGCACGCCCGACCGTCCCATCGCCGGCATCATCAGCCGCCTGACCTGGCACAAGGGCCTGGACATGGTGCTGGAGAACGCCGCGTCGTGGGTGGCGGCGGGCGGCCAGTTCGTCGTGCTGGGCACCGGCGAGCCGTGGATGGAGGCGGGTTTCCGCCACCTCGCCGACTTCTACCCCGGCAGCGTCGGCGTGCGCATCGGCTATGACGAGGCGCTGTCGCACCGCATCCAGGCCGGCAGCGACCTGCTGCTGGTGCCCTCGCGCTCCGAGCCCTGCGGGCTGACGCAGATGTACGCCATGAAGTACGGCACGCTGCCGCTGGTCCGCCGCACCGGCGGCCTCGCCGACACGGTGATCGACGCCACCCCCGCGGCGCTGAACGACGGTGCGGCGACGGGCTTCGCGTTCATGAATGCCACCGCACAGGAGTTGGGCTTCGCGTTGCGGCGCGCCATGGGGATTTTCCGCAAGCCCGAGCGCTGGCAGGCCATGCAGCACCGCGCCATGACCCGCGACTTCGGCTGGGAACGCCCGGCGCGGGAGTATCTGGAGCTTTACGAGGGGATTGGGGCTTAATTCCCTCTCCCGCCCCGGGAGAGGGAGGGACCCGCTCGAAGAGCGGGAGGGTGAGGGTGCGCGCAAGGATTCTTGACTTTACCCTCACCCGGCCGCTACGCGGCCACCCTCTCCCGGGACGGGAGAGGGTTGAGACCCACACCATCGTTGCTTCCCCACCCCGTACGCCCTATGTTCCGGGCGCAAATTCAGCGCTTCCGGGTTCCGATGACCGATCTCTCGCACATCCGCAATTTCTCCATCATCGCGCACATCGACCACGGCAAGTCGACGCTTGCCGACCGGTTGATCCAGCTCTGCGGCGGCCTGGACGCGCGCGAGATGCGCGAGCAGGTGCTCGACAGCATGGACATCGAGCGCGAGCGCGGCATCACCATCAAGGCGCAGACCGTCCGCCTGCTCTACAAGGCCAAGGACGGCATCCAGTACACGCTGAACCTGATGGACACGCCCGGCCACGTCGACTTCGCCTACGAGGTCAGCCGGTCGCTGGCGGCGTGCGAGGGCTCGATCCTGGTGGTGGACGCCTCCCAGGGCGTCGAGGCGCAGACGCTGGCCAACGTCTATCAGGCCATCGACAACAACCACGAGATCATCCCCGTCCTCAACAAGATCGACCTGCCGGCGGCCGAGCCCGACCGCATCAAGCAGCAGATCGAGGACGTCATCGGCCTGGACGCCACCGACGCGGTGGAGATCTCCGCCAAGTCCGGCCTCAACGTCGATGCGGTGCTGGAGGCGGTGGTCACCCGCCTGCCGCCGCCCAAGGGCAACGCCGACAGCGAGCTGAAGGCGCTGCTGGTGGATTCCTGGTACGACCCGTACCTGGGCGTGGTCATCCTGGTGCGCGTGGTGGACGGCCGCCTGAAGGTCAACCAGAAGGTCCGCTTCATGGCCGCCGGCAGCTCGCACGAGGTCGAGCGCGTCGGCGTGTTCACGCCCAAGGCGCTGCTGACCGGCGAACTGGGCCCCGGCGAGATGGGCTTCATCACCGCCGCCATCAAGGACATCACGCAGACCAAGGTCGGCGACACCATCACCGAGGAGCGCCGCCCCGCCGCGGCCCCGCTGGCCGGCTTCAAGCCGTCCATCCCCGTGGTGTGGTGCGGCCTGTTCCCGGTGGACGCCGCCGACTTCGAGCGCCTGCGCGACTCACTCGGCAAGCTGAAGCTCAACGACGCCAGCTTCCATTACGAGGCGGAGACCTCGGCGGCGCTGGGCTTCGGCTTCCGCTGCGGCTTTCTGGGCCTGCTGCATCTGGAGATCATCCAGGAGCGCCTGGAGCGCGAGTTCAACCTGGACCTGATCACCACCGCGCCCTCGGTGGTCTACAAGCTGACCATGACCAACGGCAGCGTGATCGATCTGCACAACCCGGCCGACATGCCCGACGTGATGAAGATCGATCACATCGAGGAGCCGTGGATCAAGGCCACCATCATGTTGCCCGACGAATACCTGGGCGGCGTCCTCCAGCTGTGCACCGAGCGGCGCGGCGTGCAGATCGAGCTGACCTACGCCGGTGCGCGCGCCATGCTGGTCTACCGGCTGCCGCTGAACGAGGTGGTGTTCGACTTCTACGACCGCCTGAAGTCGATCAGCCGCGGCTACGCCAGCTTCGACTACCAGATGGACGGCTACGAGGAAGGCGACCTCGTCAAGATGTCGATCCTGGTGAACGCCGAGGTGGTGGACGCGCTGTCGATGATCGTGCACCGCGGCCAGTCGGAGCGCCGCGGCCGCATGCTGTGCGAGCGCCTGAAGGACCTGATCCCGCGCCAACTCTTCAAGATCGCCGTGCAGGCGGCCATCGGCGGCAAGATCATCGCCCGCGAGAGCATCAGCGCCATGCGCAAGGACGTGACCGCCAAGTGCTACGGCGGCGACATCAGCCGCAAGCGCAAGCTGCTGGACAAGCAGAAGGAAGGCAAGAAGCGCATGCGCCAGTTCGGGCAGGTCGAGATCCCGCAGAGCGCGTTCATCGCTGCGCTGAAGATGGGGGATGAGTAGGGGGTGCTTCCCCCGTCCAGGGCCATAGGCCCTGGACCCAGGTCATGCGAACGTGTGATACCGTGCTGGAAATTCGCATTTTCGGCTCTGGTGCATGGTTCGGCATTCAATTCCCAAACCGTCGATCCTGGATCTCTTCGACGTCCTTAAGGTCGTCGAAGGGCGGAAGATTTGGCGGAATCCCGCCGGCACCCGATATTACTCCTGGGACTCGCTTCATGGCGAAGTTGAGGTGTTCGACCGCCGCGGTTATCATCTGGGCTCGGTTGATCCCGTAAACGGCCGGTTTCTCAAGGGGCCGGTGCAAGGGAGGCGCCTGAATGTACAGTGATGCCGGAAGCTTCGTTGACCTCTGCCTCGCCGGCAAGGTGCGGCCGGTCGACATCGATGACTTCGTCGAAGCGTGGCACGCAGGCGCGTCCAAGAAGGACGTCTGGGACTTCCTCGGCCTGACGCATGAGGAATACGGCCGCTGGGTGGAAGAGCCCGACGCTATTGACGATATTGTGGACCAGCGGCGCGACGCGTCCACCACACGGCGCATGATGATCCGCTGACGCGCCGGCCGAGCCGGCAACGGACCTCCGGAACGGCCGGAGGCAGAAGTTCGGCGGCCGGATCGCTGGTGCCCCCGGCCGCCGCCTCGTCATAGATAGAAATCGCCGGCCTGCAACACCGGGGCACCGGCGAGTTGGACCTCGAAATCGGCGACGCGGTCGCCGTTCCAGTCGGCCTGGACGAGACCGCCGGCATAGCGGAGTTGTCCGGCTACGCCGCTGAAGTCGGCGGAGCCGATGTAGGTGAAGGCGTCGTTGCTCGTTCCGATGGATTGCTGTGCGTCGATGGTGACGACGTCGAACTTGTCGCCGGCGTCGTGCGAAAAGTCTTCGATGATGTCGTGGCCGGCGCCGACGCTGCTCTCGGTGATGCTGTTGAAGTCGAACCGGTCGGCGCCCTCGCCGCCCGTCAAGTGGTCCTGGCCGGCGCCGCCCCTGACGACGTCGGCATCGGGGCCGCCGTCCAGCGTGTCGTCTCCGGCCCCGCCGTCGAGCGTGTCCGCACTGAATCCGCCCGCCAGAACATCGTTGCCCTCATCGCCGTTGAGTTGGTCGTTGTTTTCGCCCCCCGACAGCGTGTCGTCGCCGAAGCCGCCGGACAGCGTGTCGTGGCCGAAGCCGCCGCGCAGTTGGTCGTTGCCGTAACCACCGGTCATCAGGTCGTTGCCGTAGCCGCCGATCAGGAGGTCGTTGCCGTAGCCGCCATCGACCGTGTCTTCGTCGAGCCCGCCGTCGACCGTGTCGTCGCCGTCGCCGCCCAGCACCGTGTCGTTGCCGCTGCCGCCGAGGACGAGATCGTCGAGGAGCCCGCCATCGACCCAGTCGGCGTCGGCACCGCCATCGACGATGTCATTGCCGTCTCCGCCCAGCAGCGTGTCCAGGCCGCCCTGGCCGTACAGGAAGTCGTTGTCGAGGCCGCCGGACAGCGAATCGTTGCCGCCGCGCCCCAGAGCGGTGTCGCGGCCATTGCCGCCGGTGATGTTGCTGTCGTCGTCAGACCCGACGAGCAGGTCGTTGAGGTCCGTGCCGGCGACCTCGGGCGTGAAGTGCTGGTTCACGACGTTTTCGTATGCGAACTGCGAACCGTCGGTCGGGGTGCTGGCGCTCAGCCCTTGCAGGCGGTTGCCGACGTCGCCGTACGGCGCGTTGTAAACGGACGCCGTGACGGGCGTGACGACCAAGGAGAAGACACCGTCCCAATGATGCACCTTGGCCGCCGTCCAGGTGGCGGTTTCACCGGGATCGATCTGATTGCCGGAAAGGTGCACGCGGGTTGCGCCGTTCAGGCTCTGGAGATGGGTCGCGTAGGCCTCCCCCTTATCCATCCGGTACGCGTCGGATTGCGTCAGGCTGCCCGGCGTCGCCGCCGCCGATGGGTGAAAGTGCGCCAGCGTCGGATGGGCATCGTTCCCCACGACATTCACCGGGTCCATCGTGACGGCATCGACAATGACGTCCGAATAGGCGGCGTCGGTGTTGGTGTTGTTGGCGATGTTCAGGTTCAAGTCGAAGCGGAGGTCGTTCCGCACCTGACCGCTGGGCGTGCCGATGTCGAACAGGTTGTCGTAGAATTGGTAGACGATCGGCGCCGTATCGGTGAGGGATGGGGACAGGGTCAGCGTGTTCGACGCCGCATCAAAAGCGGGCGGCGCGGTTGCGTCGGACAGCTCGTAGACGGTCCAGTCTTTGAAGGTGAACGTCGAAGACATGTTTGGCCTCTTACGGGTTCGGGTGCGGAGCTTCGCAACGACGTTCGTCCGTCGATGCCCCCTCACCGTGACCCGGTGCGTGAACCGCCGCCCTGTGTTCCGGGCGGGCCCGCTCCATCCGGATGGGCGTTGTGCTCGTGAAGACCTGGGCCGAGCCCGTTGGGTGAGGTCAGGTGCGAAAGCGTCACAGCCAGCATAGGAGGCCGGCTTGGAGAAACATGTGAGCCAACTCACATTTTAACCAGCTTCGCGCGCCGCCGGGCGCCTACAGCTTCCCCAGCAACAGCATCGCCACCGCCGGCAGCGCCGGCACCCAGGCCAACCGCAACCTTGGCCAAAAGCGCCCATGCTCCCGTCGCGCCGGCCGGTCCAGGCGCCCGGCCTCCAGCACCACATTCGTCATTGCCTCGAACACGCCCATGACATCCACCCTCCATCATCGGCAGCCAGCCTGCTCCCGCGCGCGATCCGTTTGAAACGAATAGGCTTTATGACCGCATCACGTTCCGTGATGCCATTGCCGCCACGTCTCCGCTCTGCTTCAATGCGGGCCATGGCCTCCAACCTCGACACCGACCTGTTGCGCGCCTTCGTCGCCGTCGCCGACGCGCGCAGCTTCACCCGCGCCGCCGATGCGCTGTTCCGCACGCAGGCCGCCGTCAGCCAGCAGGTCAAGCGCCTGGAGGACGTCGTCGGGAAGCGCGTGTTCGAGCGCGACACCAAGGGCGTGCGGCTGACCGATGACGGCGAGGTTCTGCTGGCCTACGCGCGCCGCATGCTCACCCTCAACGACGAGGCGATGGCAACCATGCGGCACGGCCCGGCGCCGGCCTCGGTGCGCATCGGCACGCCGGACGACTACGCCACCATGCTGCTGCCCGAAATCCTGGCGCGTTTCGCCCAGGCCTATCCCGACATCGCGGTGGAGGTGGTCTGCGACAACAGCCCCGACCTCGTCGCCGAGATCGAGAAGGGCCGCTACGACCTCGCCCTGGTCACCCGCCACCCGGACGACCCGGCCGGCGAGCAGGTGCGGTGCGAGCCGGTGCAGTGGGTCGCCCCGCCCAACAGCGCCGTCGAGAGGCTGGACCCGCTGCCGCTCGCCCTGTTCCCCAAGGGCTGCGTGGTGCGCGACCTCGCGGTCGCGGCGCTTGAGGGCAAGGGCCGGGCGTGGCGCGTCGCCTTCACCTCCAAAAGCGTCGTCGCCGTGCACGGCGCCGTCCTCGGTGGCCTCGGCGTCACCGCCATGGAGGCGTGCACCGTGCCGCCGGCGTTGCGCCTGCTCACCCCCGCCGACGGCTTCCCCGAGTTGCCGCCGGTGGACATCGCGCTGCACCGGGCGCCCGGCGCCACGTCGGCCCCCGTGCGCACGCTGGCCGAGGCCATCCACGATTTGCTGCGCGCCGGATAACCCGTACGGGTTGCCCCAACCGACCGAAGCGGGGCAGAATGGCCGCCGCGTTCCAAGGGGATCAGGCATGGCGGTCGGGCGTTTCGCGGTGGCGATGATGGCGGTGCTGCTGGCGCTGGGCTCCCCCCCCGCGCAGGCGCAGAGCCCGGTCGCCATCGGCGCACCGCTGGAAGGCCCCGTCGTGCTGAACCGCGACGTCGAGGTGCGCATCGGCCCCAACCAGGACGCCCGCATCATCATGACGATGAAGAGCGGCAAGGCGGTCAACGCGCTGGGCACGCCGCGCGGCACCACCTGGACGCAGGTCGCCATCGGCGGCCAGCCCATCGGCTACGTGCCGGCCGACTCGCTCGACCCCGTCTACGTGCCGCGCACAGTCCCGGTCACGCCCGCCGCGCCGCCGCCCGCGCCGGACAAGGACGCCAAGACGCCCCCCGCACCGGCGCGGCGCGGAGTCGGCGCGCTGGTGCCGCGCTCGGCGTGGGAAGCCGCCGCCCCCGCCCCGGCGCAAGGCTATGTCGTCGCCACCCGCGCCGTTCACGCCACCGAGGTGCTGGATTCCCGCAAACGCGTCGGCTTCACCCTGAAAAAAGGACAGGTCGTCGCCCTGGCCGAGGTCAGGGAGGGGCGCGCGGAGTTGGCGGTGCCCGGCCGCGCCAAGGTGGTGGCCGATCTGGACGGGCTGATGGGCGTGGCCTCCCCCTACCCGCTGCCCGGCGAGCCGGCCTTGCCGACCGGGCCGATCTACGCGGTCAAGCTGGGCGAGTACGCCTCCTACGCCGAGGGGGTGCGCGCCTGGACCGACTTCACCGGCGGCCCCGGCACCCAGTACCGAGAGCGCCCGCCCATGGTCTGGCCGGTGTTCCGCGAGGGCCGGGTGGCCTACGACATGGCCGTCGGCCCCTTCACCCGCTTGCAGATCGACACCGCCTGCACGACACTGGCGCAACGCGGGCGGGATTGTTCGATCATCGAACTGGAAGCCTTTTGAGTTTTTAACATTTGTCCTCGAAAGTGTTCCGGTACAACCGTATGAACGGGCTGCCAGCCATGTTATTGTGCCCTGCAACATGGGTTCGGAGAGAGCCTGCGCGATGACCGACGCCGAAGAAGACCTGCTGTTTTTCGACGACCAGGACGCCCAGTCCGAGGCGCCGACGGCGGCCACGTCGCCGCGCTGGAAGATGCTCATCGTCGACGACGAGCCGGAAGTCCATTCCATCACCAAGCTCGTCCTGGCCGATTTCGTCTACAAGGGCCGCCCGGCGCAGTTCCTGTCCGCCTATTCGGCCGCCGAGGCCCGCGACATCCTGACGCGCGAGGACGACCTCGCCATCATCCTGCTGGATGTGGTGATGGAGACCGACGATGCCGGTCTCAAGCTCGTCCACCACATCCGCGAGGAGCTGAAGAACCGCCACGTGCGCATCATCCTGCGCACCGGCCAGCCCGGACAGGCGCCGGAGCGGGCGGTGATCCTCGACTACGACATCAACGACTACAAGGCGAAGACGCAGCTGACCGCGCAGCAGCTGTTCACCACCACGGTGGCGGCGCTGCGGTCGTACGAAGACATCATGACCATCGAGACCAACCGGCGCGGTCTCGTGAAGATCATCGAGGCGTCGTCGTCGCTGTTCAAGGCGCGCTCGATGAAGCTGTTCGCCGCCGGTGTGCTGACGCAGCTCTCGGGCATCCTTGGCGTCGGGCCGGACGCCATCCTGTGCGTGCAGCGCGGCCGCGTGCTGGGCCGCACCGAGGATGGCCTGTACGTGCTGGCCGGCTCGGGCCGGTTCGAGTCGCTGATCAACGAACCGGCGTCGGACCACATCGAGCCCGCCGTGCTGAAGTCCGTGCTGGGCTGCCTGGAGCAGCGCCGGCATTCCTACGAGCCGGACCACTGCACGCTGTACATCCGCACGCCGAACGACCGCGAGAACGTGGTGTACCTGCGCTCCGACCGGCCGCTGTCCGAACTGGACCGCGATCTGATCGAACTGTTCTGCGGCAAGATCTCGGTCGGCTTCGACAATCTGTTCCTCTACGAACAGCTGCGCAAGGCGCAGGAAGGCACGCTGGCGCTGCTGGCCGATCTGGCCGAGCGGGGCGCCGAGCGCGGCCACGCCGAACCGCGCACTGAGCCGACGCTGCGCATCGCCGCCGTGGCCGAGCGCATCGCCCGGCGCCTGCACGCCGACGGGCACTACCGCGCCCTGCTGGACGAGCCGTTCCTGGAGATGGTCGGCCTCGCCTGCATCATGCACGACGTCGGCAACGCCACGGTGGACCCGGACATCCTCGGCAAGCCCGGCCCGCTGGACGCCGACGAGCGCGCCGCCATGCAGGCGCACACGACGGCCGGCAGCCGGCTGCTGGAGAGCACGACGCCGCTGGCCGAGAGCCGCACCTATCTGCACCTGGGCATGGAGATCGCCCGCCACCACCACGAGAACTGGGACGGCACCGGCTACCCGGACGGCCTGAAGGGCGACGCCATCCCGCTGGGTGCCCGCATCGCGGCGGTGGCCGACGCCTACGACGCCATGACTTCGCACCGCCCGCACCGCCGCGCGCTGAGCCACGCCGCCGCCGTCGCGGAGATCGGCAAGGCGAGCGGCCACCGCTTCGACCCCACCGTGGTCGACGCGTTCCTGGCCGTGGCCAACGAGGTTGCGGGGCTGTAAGGGCTGTAAAGGCCTGAACCGAACGCCGGACGGCGCTCAGCTCTGGAACAGTTCGTCCACCGCCGCACGCAGCGCCAGCACCTGCACGGGCTTGTGCAGCAGGCGATAGCCCGCCGCCGCGGCTTCGGCCTGACGCTCGGGCGTGGTGTCGCCGGTGAGGATGATGGCGGGCACCGGCCGGCCGCACTGGGCGCGCACCAGTTCCACCGCGTCGGCGCCGGTGCGGTTGGCCGGCAGGAAGTGGTCGGCGAGCACCAGACCGGGCTGGGCGGACAAACCCGACAGCCGCCGTGCGAGGTCGTCCACCGTCAGCGCGGTCAGCACCTCATAGTCCCAGCCTTCCAGGACCATCGCCAAGCCTTCGACGATCGACGGGTCGTCGTCGACAACCACGATCAGCCGGCTCTGTGCATCCGATGAGGTCATGCCATTCCCATCCCAGGTACCGTTACCAGACCACAAACGTCGCGGCCGCTGATTGCCCGATACGTCCATAACCTCGCCAAGAGGTGGTATAATGAAACGATTGGGCCTATGTTAAGTAATCTCAAAATTCGCCGCAAATTCTTTTGCAAGCCCAAGGCGGCGCAAGCCAATGTCTTGCCTCCGCTTTAGCCGAGGAACCGCAACGTCTCAACTCGGCAAAACTGCATATGCTGCAATGCAAACCAATCTCGGGAGAATCACCGTGCCCGGACGCTGCCCCCGCAGGGCCAGCGTCCGGGCTCGGATCAGGCGCGCAACGCCCCGCCGGTCGCCTTGATGACCGCGGCGACGATTTTCTGGCCGATGGCCTCGATGTCCTCCTCGGTCAGCGTGCGGTCGGTGGGCTGGAGCGTGACGGCGACCGCCACTGACTTCTTGCCCTCGCCCACGCCGGCGCCCTGGTAAACGTCGAACACACCGACATCCTTGATCAGCGCCTTCTCGGCCCCCTTGGCGGCGCGGACGATCTTGTCGGCCTCGACCGCGGCATCCACCACGAAAGCGAAGTCGCGCTCCAGCGGCTGGAACGACGCGAGCTGGAGCAGCGGCTTGGCCGTCCCGCCCTTCTTCTTGGGCTGCGGCACGGCGTCGAGAAACACCTCGAAGCCGACCACCGGGCCCTTGACCTTCAGCGTGTCGAGCACCGCCGGGTGCAGCTCGCCGAAGCGCGCCAGCACCGTCGGCCCCAGGCGCAGCACGCCGGAGCGGCCGGGGTGGTACCAGCCCGGCGCGTCGGTGGTGACCTGCGCGTTGGCGGTCGGCGCACCGGCAGCCTCCAGCACGGCCAGCGCGTCGGCCTTGGCGTCGAAGGCGTCCACCGGACGGCTCTTTTCGGCCCAGTGGCGCGGCACGGCGTTGCCGGCGCGCACGCCGGCGGCCACCAGATCCTGCCCCTTGGGCGTCGGGTCGCGATAGGCCGGGCCGACCTCGAACAGGCCGACGTCGGCGAAGCCACGGTCGGCGTTGCGCCCGGCGGCCTGGATCAGGTTGGGCAGGATCGACGGGCGCATGACGTCCAGATCCGAACTGATCGGGTTGACCAGCCGCAGCCCCGGATCGTTCGCGCCGAACAGCCCGGCCACCTCGGACGACATGAACGACCACGTCACCGCCTCGAACAGGCCGCGCGACGCGAGCGCCCGCTTGGCGGTGACGGCGCGGCGCTGGCCGGGGTTGAGCGCCGGCTTCGGCACCGTGCCGTCGCGCTCCATCGGCGTCGCCGGGATGGCGTCGTAGCCGTGGACGCGCAGCACCTCTTCCACCAGATCGGCCTCGCCGTGCACGTCGGCGCGCCAGGACGGCACTTCATAGACGGTACGGTCGGCCCCCTGCTCCACCGCACGGAAGCCCAGCGCCTCCAGAATGCGGTGCTGCTCGGCCGCCGGCACATCGACGCCGCCGAGGCCGAGCACGCGGCCATGGCGCAGCGGGATGGTGCGGCGCCACTCCGGCTCGGAACCGGCGATCACCAGCTCCGATGCCTCGCCGCCGCACAGGTCGAGGATCAGGCGGGTGGCGCGCTCGGCGCCCGTCACCACGGCGGCCGGATCGACGCCGCGCTCGAAGCGATAGCGCGCGTCGCTGTCGATCCCGAGGCGGCGGCCGGTGTGTGCGGTGCGCGTCGGGTCGAACCACGCGGCTTCCAGGAAGACGTTGACGGTGGACTCGGTGCAGCCGGTCTCCTCGCCGCCGACGATGCCGGCCAGCGCCTCGGCCCGCTCGTGGTCGGCGACGACGGTCATCTCGCCGTCCAGCGTGTACTCCTTGCCGTTCAGCGCCTTCAGCGTCTCGCCGGGGCGGCCCATACGGACGAGGACGCCACCCTTGACCTTGTCGGCGTCGAAGACGTGCAGCGGGCGCGCCGCGTCGAAGGTCATGTAGTTGGTGATGTCCACCAGCACCGAGATCGGCCGCAGGCCGATGGCCGTCAGCTTGTCCTGAAGCCACTTCGGGCTCGGACCGTTCTTCACGCCGCGGATGTACCGGCCGACGAACAGCGGGCAGGCGTCCGGTCGCTCGATTTGCACGTCCAGCGGGCTCTTGAACGCGCCCTTGACCGGCGCGGCGTTCAGCCGGCCCTCGGCCAGCGGCTTCAGCGTGCCCAGACCGGCGGCGGCGAGATCGCGGGCGATGCCGCGCACGCCGGCGCAGTCGGCGCGGTCGGGGGTCAGGCTGATGTCGATCACGGGATCGTTGAGGCCGGCGTACTCGGCGAACGAGGCACCGACCGGCGCGTCCTCCGGCAGGTCGATGATGCCGTTGTGCTCGTCGGAGAGCTTCAGCTCGCGCTCCGAGCACATCATGCCCATGGACTCGACGCCGCGGATCTTGCCCTTCTTGAGCGTGATGTCGGAGCCGGGGATGTAGGTCCCCTCGGTGGCGAAGACGCCCTTCAGGCCGGCGCGCGCGTTGGGCGCGCCGCAGACGACCTGGAGCTTCTCCGTGCCGGTGTCGACGACCAGCACGCGCAGCTTGTCGGCGTCCGGGTGCTTCTCGGCGGAGACGACGTGGGCGATGCGGAAGGCCGCCAGCTCCTTGGAGCGGTCATGAACGCCCTCGACCTCAAGGCCGAGGCTGGTCAGCGCCTCGACGATCCGGTCGAGCGAGGCGTCGGTGTCGAGGTGGTCCTTCAGCCAGGACAGCGTGAATTTCATGGTCCGGCTCCTGGGATCAGCGGGTCAGGCCTTGGGCGAGCGACGGCACGTCGAGCGGCACGAAGCCGTAGTGCTTCAGCCACCGCAAATCGGCCTCGAAGAAGGTGCGCAGGTCGGGGATGCCGTACTTCAGCATGGCGATGCGCTCAATGCCCATGCCGAAGGCGAAGCCCTGGTAGCGCGTCGAGTCGACGCCGCAGGCCTCCAGCACGTTCGGGTGCACCATGCCGCAGCCGAGGATCTCCAGCCAGTCGCCGAAGTTGCCGAGCTTCAGCTCGCCACCCTTGCGCGAGCAGCCGATGTCCACCTCGGCCGAGGGCTCAGTGAACGGGAAGAAGCTCGGGCGGAAGCGCAGCGGCAGGTCGTCCACGTCGAAGAAGGCGCGGCAGAAGTCGATCAGGCAGCCCTTCAGGTGCCCCATGTTGGTCGCTTCGTCGATGACCAGCCCCTCCACCTGATGGAACATCGGCGTGTGGGTCATGTCGTAGTCGGAGCGGAAGGTGCGGCCGGGGATGATGACGCGGATCGGCGGCTTCTTCGACAGCATGGTGCGCACCTGCACCGGCGAGGTGTGCGTGCGCAGCAGCATCTTCTTGTCGCCCGCATCGGGCAGATAGAAGGTGTCGTGCATGTCGCGCGCCGGGTGGCCGGGCGGGAAGTTCAGCGCCGTGAAATTGTGGAAGTCGTCCTCGACGTCCGGGCCGTCGGCGACCGTGAAGCCCATCTCGGCGAAGATGGCGACGATTTCATCGATGGTCTGGGTGATCGGGTGGATGCGGCCCTCGGTCTCCGGGCGCACCGGCAGCGTCACGTCGATGCGCTCGGCTTCCAGCTTGGCCTTCAGGTGCAGCGCGGCGAGGTCGGCCTTGCGCGCCTCGATGGCGGCGGCGATCTCGTCCTTCAGCACGTTGAGCGCGGCGCCGCGCTCGCGCCGCTCGTCCGGCGACAGGCCACCCAGCTCCTTCATCAGGCCGGTGACGCGGCCCTTCTTGCCGAGTGCTGCGACCCGCACCTCTTCCAGCGCGGCGAGGTCGGGCGCGTCGGCGACGAGTTGCAGCAGTTCGTTCTTCAGCGCGTCCGGCATGACAACCCCGTCTGGGAGTACCCTGAATGAAGAAAAAAGGGGAGCCGGCCCTACGGCGCGGCTCCCCTTGGTCTGTCAGGCGCAGTGACCCGCGGAACGCGGATCAGGCGGCCTTCGCGGTGAGAGCGGCCTGGGCCTGGTCGACCAGGACCTTGAAGGCTTCCGGCTCGCGCGCCGCCAGATCGGACATGACCTTGCGGTCCATCTCGATGCCGGCGAGCTTGATGCCGTTGATGAAGCGCGAGTAGGTCAGGCCGTACTGGCGGACACCGGCGTTGATGCGCTGGATCCACAGGCCGCGGAACGCGCGCTTCTTATTGCGGCGGTCGCGATAGGCGTATTGAAGCGCCTTTTCGACCTTCTCGATCGCGATGCGGAAATTCTTGGAATTGCGACCCCGATAGCCCTTGGCGAGCTTGAGGATCTTGCGGTGACGGGCGTGCGTCGTGACGCCGCGCTTAACACGAGCCATAAGTCAGGTCCTTCCGATCAGGCGTTGCGCAGCCAGTTCTTCAACACGGTCCGACCGTTCTGGTCGGCCAGCGTCATCATGCCGCGCGCCTTGCGCTTCATCTTCGGGCTCTTGGCCGACAGGCAGTGGCGCTTGTAGGCGGCCTGGGCGCGCACCTTACCGGTGGCGGTCACCTTGAAGCGCTTCTTGGCGCCGCTCTTGGTCTTCAGCTTGGGCATTTTCGATCCTTGGGTAAAGGGTTCGAACGGATGGCGGTTGGGCATGCCCCGGGCGCACAGCCCGGCCTCGCCGCCATGTGGAGGGCGCGTTATACGCGGCACCGCACCCCAGTGCAAGGGCAAGTGAAAGGGGTGCCTACCGCAGATCCTTGAACCGTTCCGTCGCCTGCACCAGCGCCGCGCGGATGCCCGGCTCCATGGCCGAATGCCCGGCGTCGGCGACGATGCGGTAGTCGGCCTCGGGCCATGCGCGGTGCAGCTCGTCGGCCGTGGTGATCGGGCAGACGATGTCGTAGCGGCCCTGCACGATCACCGCCGGCAGATGGCGGATGCGCGGCAGGTCGCGCAGCAGCCGGTCCTCCGGGGTGTAGCGGTTGGCGCGGAAATAGTGCGCCTCGATGCGCGCCAGCCCCAGCGCGTGGTTGTCCTCGCCGCTCGCCGCTATCAGCTCCGGCGACGGCAGCAGCGACGAGCACGCCCCCTCATAGATGCTCCACGCCCGCGCCGCGGCCATGCGCACCGCCGGCTCCGGGGAATCCAGGCGCCTCCAATAGGCTTCCAGCAGGTCGCCGCGCTCGGCCAGCGGGATGTGGCTGACGAAGGACAGCCACGCCTCGGGGAAGATCACCCGCATCTGGTAGAGGAACCAGTCGATCTCCGCCTTGCGCATCAGGAAGATGCCGCGCAGCATCATGCCGAGACAGCGCTGCGGGTGCGCCTGGGCGTAGGCCAGCGCCAGCGTCGAGCCCCAGGAACCGCCGAACAGGTGCCAGCGCTCGACGGCCAGATGGCGCCGCAGCGCCTCCAGATCCCCGATCAGCAAGTCGGTGTCGTTGCGCCGCACCTCGCCCAGGGGCGTCGAGCGCCCGGCGCCGCGCTGGTCGAAGATGATGATGCGGTAATGGTGCGGGTCGAAGAAGCGCCGGTGGGTCGGCGACGCGCCCGCCCCCGGCCCGCCGTGCAGGAACACCACCGGCACGCCCCGCGGGTTGCCGCACTGCTCCCAATAGATCGTGTGCAGATCGTCCACCGGCAGCATGCCGAAGGCAAAGGGGTCGATGGGCGGGAAAAGCTCGCTGCGCGGCATGAGGGCGTCCTGTCATCGGGCCAGCGGAGTGTAGGGCGAGCACGCCCGCGCCGCCAAGACGTTTGGAAAAGCGACACCGTCGCCTCCCGCAGGCAAGGCCGCCAGCCAGCGTGCGATCATCAGTCGTTCTCCTCCGGGGCATTCTGCCCGTCTTCCCCTTGCCCCACCTCCTGGGAGGGAACCGGTTTCGCCCGGTCCTTGCGCGGAGCGGGGCTCGGCGGGGCCGCGCCGGCTTCCCCGACCACTTCGATCTGTTCGGGGTGCGTCGCCTCGATCAGCGGGCCGTTGCGCTGGGTGATCCACCCCCGCACGCGAACGACCTTGCCTTCCAGCGCCAGCGGCTTCACCCCGGCGCCGGCGAACAGCTTCTGCGCGTCGCGGCCGATGTGGACGGAGAAGTCCGTGCGCCAGTCCTCGCCGAAGTTCAGGAACATCTGCGCCTTCACCTTGGACGCCTTCAGCACCCGCCCCTCGACCACCTGGATGCTGTCGCGGTCGCGTTTCAGCTGCTCCAGATCGTCGGCAGCCCGCACCGCGTAGACCCGCGTGCGCCAGACGCCGCGCCTGGCGGCGCGGGACTCCGCCTCGGCGGCCAGCATCTCCGGCGCCAAGTCGCGGGCGTCGGGCCGGGTCAGCACGCGGGCATGGCCTCGGCGCAGCAGTTCGCCCTGGAGCCACAGCCCATCCTCGCGCACCGCCTGCGCCAGCAGCCGGCCGTACCGGTCCTCGCCCCCCGCACCGCGCAGCTCGACCGTGCGGCCGAGCGCCAATTCCTTCAGCGCCGCGGTGGCGGCTTCGGCCAGCGGCCAGCGCCGCTCCCCCGCGCGCCCCGCAGGCGGCTTGGCCGCCTCGATGCCGGCCAGCCGGACGCGCCGGCCATCGTCCAGATCCAGCGTGTCACCGTCCACCACCGCCGCCACGCGCCCGCGCGCACCCGCCGCCAGCCGGTCGGTCGGCGAGGCGGCGGTCAGCAGAAACAGCGCTGCCAGCAACAAGGAGAGGCGGCCAAGCATGGGCGGAACATTCCGCGGCGCCCCGCGGTTCACCGTCATTGGAGTGTCTCCATTCAGGGTATGCCGCCCATGCCGTCCCGCCGCAATCGAATCCGTGGGCCAATCCTCGGCCTCCTGGCCGCGCTCTTGCTTTTCATCGGAACCGGCCCGGCCCCCGCGCAATCGCGCGAGGACGCGCTGGGCGCCCAGGAGCTGCCCAAGCTCATCGCTCAGTACGGCGGCGAGTACCGCGACCCCAAGGTGCAGGCGTTCATCCAGTCCGTCGGCCGCCGCCTCGCCTCGGTGACGCGGGAGAAGGTGCAGTGGACCTACACGGTGCTGGACAGCGACGTGGTCAACGCCTTCGCGCTGCCGGGCGGCTATGTGAACGTGACGCGCGGCCTGCTGGCGCTCGCCAAGGACGAGGCGGAGGTGGCCGGCGTGATGGCGCACGAGATGGGGCACGTGATCCGCCACCATTCCTCGTCGCGGATGAACCGCTCGACCATCGCCGAGCTGCTGGCGGCCGGCGTCGGCGCCGTGCTCGGCAGCCCGGAGATCGCGCAGGTGCTGGGCCTCGGCTCCAACCTCTACATCGCCAGCTACTCGCGCGGGCAGGAGACCGAGGCCGACGAGGTCGGCGTCGAGCTGCTCCAGGCCGCTGGCTACGACCCGTTCGCCATGGCGACCTTTCTGGAGACGATGAACCGCTACAGCCAGTACGAGTCGCTGAAAAGCGGCAAGAAGCACAGCGAGGGCTTCGACATGCTGGCCAGCCACCCGCAGACCGAGGACCGCGTCCAGCACGCCGCCGATCTCGCCCGCCGGATGCCGCGCGGCGGCGCCCGGCCGGTCGAGCCGTACATGGCCGCGATGAACGGCGCCATCTGGGGCGACAGCCCGGAGAACGGCTTCGTGCGCGGCAACAGCTTCGTGCACCCGAAGCTCGGCATCGGCTTCAGCGTGCCGGAGGGCTTCAGCCTGCTGAACGGCGCCGATCAGGTGGCGGCCAAGGGGCCGGGCGGGGCGATCATGGTGTTCGACGGCGGGGCGGCGCCGGGTGTGCGCGATCCGGCCGACTTCCTGGCCCAGGCGCTCCAGGGCGCCCGGACGCAGGGGGTGCAGCGCCTGAACATCAACGGCCTGCCCGCCGCCACCGCCACCGCTCAGGCGGAGACCGAGCAGGGTCAGGTGGACGCGCGGCTGGTGGCGGTGTCCGGCGGCGGCGAGACCATCTACCGCTTCACCTTCCTGGCGCCGCCCGGCACCTTGCGCCGCTACGACCCGGCGTTCGAGCAGACGACCATGAGCTTCCACCGCCTGTCGCAGCGCGAGGCGGCCAGCTACCGGCCGGAGCGCGTCCGCACGCTGCCGGTGCGCCCCGGCGACAGCGTCGAGCAGTTCGTCGCCCGCATGGCCAACGAGCCGCACGCCGAGGAGCTGTTCCGCATCATCAACGACATCCCGCCGGGCACACCGGTGCAGGCGCGGCCGGTGGTCAAGGTGATCGGGGACTGATCCCTCTCCCCAGCGGGGAGAGGGCTTCTGCGCCGTTGCCCCCCGTCGATTGCGCGGATACCTTCCCCGCCATCATGGCCGACCCCGCCCCACCCCCGCCGGCACCCAGCCCCCGGACGCGCCGTTTCCGCCTGCCCATCGCGGCGGTGCTGGTGGCCGGCTTCGGCTCGCTGATGCTGGCGGCGGTGGCGAGCGTGCTGATCCTCGGGCTGGTCAGCGCCGGGCGGAACACCTTCGCGCTGCTCAGCGACAAGGCCGACCTCGCGCTTGCCGGCGTCGAGGTGCGGGTGCGCCACCAGCTCGACCCCGCCGCCGACATGGCAAAGTTCGTCGCCAAGCTGATCGAGCGCAACGAGCTGAACCCCGCCGACACCCGCCGCCTCGAAGACACGTTGCGCGGTGCGCTCGGCAGCGCGCCGGACGTGACCGGCGTGGCCTTCATCGCCCCCGACCTGACCGGCGTGCGGGTGGGCCGGCTGGACGGCCTTTTGAAGGTGCACGACCTCGACCTGCGCGGCGCCACCGACGTCCCGGCCGAGGTGTTCAACGGCGCCGACCGCAGCACGCCGCAGTGGGCCGAGCCCCTGTGGTCGAAGGAGGCGCGCACCAGCTTCGTCTCGCTGTTCCACCCCGTGCGCCGGGACGGCAAGTACGTCGGGCAGGTGGCGGTCGGCGTGTCGCTGGGCGATCTGTCGCGCTTCCTGTCGAACCTCTACGTCGAGCAGGGCGTCAACGCCTTCGTCCTCTACGACGACGACCACGTGCTGGCGCACCCGTCGCTGGCGGTTCTGAAGTTCGACTTCTCCAGCGATGCCGGCGGCCCGCCGCTGCCGCGCGTCGATCAGGTGCAGGACCCGGCGCTGTCGGCGCTGCGCACCCGCGGCCAGCCCGCCGAGAGCCTGAAGAAGCGCACCGAGGCCCGCATGGTGCGCGTCGGCGGCGAGGACATGCTGTTCCTCATGCGCAAGATGACCGGCTACGGCCGGCAGGAGTGGACCGTCGGCATCACCGTCCCCGCCGCGCAGATGGGGACGGAGGTGACGCGCCTGTACACCACCGGCTTCGCCGGTCTGGGCATCCTTCTGGTGTCGGTGGCCGTGGCGCTGCTGGTCGGCCGGCGCATCAGCCGGCAGGTCGCCCGGCTAGCCGAGGCCGCCGACCGCGTCCGCTCCTTCGATTTCCGCGACATCGGGGACCTGCCCGACTCGCGCCTTCAGGAGCTGAGCCGCGCGTCGAGTGCCTTCAACGCCATGGTCGCCGGCCTGCAATGGTTCGAGACCTACGTGCCCAAGGCGCTGGTGCTGCGCCTCATGCACCGCCGCGGCATGACCGCCGCCGGGCTGAATTCCGAGGAGCGCGCGGTGACGGTGATGTTCACCGACATCCGCGGCTTCTCCCGCCTTGCCGAGCATCTAGGGGCGGCTGAGACGGCGGCGCTGCTGAACGACCACTTCACCAGGGTCGCCGCCTGCATCGAGGCCGAGGGCGGCACGGTGGACAAGTTCATCGGCGACGCCATCATGGCGTTCTGGGGCGCCCCGGACGAGCAGGCCGACCACGCCGCCTGCGCGTTGCGCGCCGCGCACGCCATCGCCCGGACCATCCACGCCGACAACGCCGAGCGCGCCGAGCGCGGTCTGGCGCCGATCCGCGTGCGCGTCGGCCTGCATTCCGGCCCGGTGGTGGTGGGCAACATCGGCTCGGCCAACCGCATCAACTACACCATCGTCGGCGACACGGTGAACGTGGCGGCGCGCATCGAGGAACTGGCGTCCAGCCTGCAAGGCGACGCCGAGGTGACCGTGCTGGCCAGCGCCGCCACGGCGCAGGCCGGCGACGACGCAGCCCCCCTGGAGAGCGTCGGCGCTTACCCGCTGCGCGGCCGCAGCGGCGCCACGGAGATCTGGCGGCTGGCGCTGCCGGTGGAGGAGTCCGCGCTGGGGTAACCTCTGTTGGGTATGGCGCGCCGAACGCGCGGCCCTAGATCACCAACCTTGGAGACGTTCATCCCCGAGGACCGCCATGCACCGTCCCCTGCCCACCCTGCTCGCCCTCATCGCTCTGGTGCTGCTGGGCGCGTGCAGCAACAGCTTCGAGGTGATGAGGCCGCAGCCGGTCACGGCGTTGACGCCGCTGGAGTTGCAGGGGCGCGAGGTGTTGTCCTCCACCGGCCGCGAGATCGGCCAGATCGACGACGTGATCGTGGGCATGGATGGGCGGCCGGAACAGGTCATCGTCGGCATCGGCGCACCGATGACCATGACCCCCCGGCACGTGGCGGTGGGCGTGAACGAAGGGCGCTTCTCGGCGCCGCAGAACGCCGTCGTTCTGAACGGCGACCTGTCGCCCGAACAGGTCGCCAGCCGCCCGGACGCCGGCTACGAGGAGGGCGCGGTGGCATTGGGGAGCCGCACGGTGGGGACCGAGCCGACGAACTGGTACCGCGCGACGGACCCGGCCGGGCGGTAATAAAAACCCTCTCCCCTCTGGGGAGAGGGAGGGATCCGCGAAGCGGGAGGGTGAGGGGGGCCCGCATTGCGGACATTCCACGTCCCCCGCGCCCCCCCTCACCCGGCCCTCCGGGCCACCCTCTCCCCAGGGGGGGAGAGGGTTAATCAAGCCTCGACCAACAAATCCTCATAGCCTTCCACGCGCTTCAGCATCGACTGGCGCAGCTTCAGCAGCGCCCGGTGCTCCAGTTGCCGCACGCGCTCCTTGCTGACGCCCAGCTCACGCCCCAGTTCCTCCAGGGTCGCCCCCTCCTCGCGCAGGCGGCGTTCCTGGATGATCGTCCGCTCGCGCGGGGACAGCTCGCCCAGCGCCTCGGCCAGCCAGTCCGAGCGTGTGCGCGAGTCGCGCATGCCGATGACCACCTCTTCCGGGCTCGGCCGCTGGTCGGCCAGGAAGTCCTGCCAGTCGTCATCGGAACCATCGGCCACCGGCGCGTTCAGCGACTGGTCGCTGGCCGACAGGCGCATCTCCATGGACTCCACTTCGGTCACGTCGACCTGGAGTTCGTTGGCGATCCACTCGCGGCCCTCGCGGGTCAGGCCGCTGCCGGCGCTGGCGTTCTCGATGCGGGCGCGCAGCCGGCGCAGGTTGAAGAACAGCGACTTCTGCGCAGCGGTCGTGCCGGTGCGCACGATCGACCAGTTGCGCAGGATGTAGTCCTGCATGGCCGAGCGGATCCACCACGCGGCGTACGTGGAAAACCGCACCTCGCGATCCGGCTCGAAGCGGCTGGCCGCCTGCATCAGGCCGACGTTGCCTTCCTGCACCAGATCGCCCATGGGCAGACCGTAGTTGCGGAAGCGGGCGGCGGTAGCGACCACCAGCCGGGTGTAGGCACGGACCAGCTCGTGCAGCGCCCGTTCGTTGCCCTGCTCGCGCCAGCGGCGGGCGAGGTCGAACTCGTGGTCGCGCGTGAGCAGCGGCTCACGCATCGAGGCCTTGATGAAACTGAGGTTGGCCTTTTGAGTCTCCGGATCGTCGATGTACGCCATCCCGTATCCCTTCCCTCCGTCTCGGCGGCTCCCTCTTTGGGGAATTGATGTCGTTGCCGCTCCGTTTTCAGGGGCCCGACGCCTTGGACAACAGCCGGGTACCCGCCCTGTTACGTTATGTATACGAAGAGAACGGGCGGGTCGGATCACAGGTGCGTGACGAAAAAGGAGGACGACCGCCTGCGCCCGGCGCTCAGCCGGTCGGAGAGGTGGAATTGGGATGTCCGACCAACAAGCTAGGCCATTTCATTGCTCGGGCAAGCCGCCCGACATGGCAGCCCTGCGGCCCACGAATGAGTAGACGGGATCAGGCCTGGAACATCTCCAGCGTCTCGCCGGTGCCGGAGAACACGCCGCACACCAGCGGCCCGCCGGATCCACAGCCGGCGTCCAGAGTCGCGGTGAAGTCCGTCACCTGCACGCCTTGGCGCGCCGGGTCGAAGCCGCGCACCACTCGGTTGAAACCGCCATAGGGCCGGTCCAGCCGGGCGAATCCGCCACCCGCCCACCAGAAGCTGTCGCCCTGCGCGCCGAACCGCCGCGACGGATCGACGCCGGCGTTGACGAACAGCACGCCGCCCGGCTCCGGCGCGTCCGGGGTGCCGGTGTAGGCGGCGCGGCGCACCACGTGGAACAGCGTCTCATGCCCCGGCCGCGCCTGCATGGCCGCCCGCAGCGCCGCGGTCCAGCGGCCGAGCGCCACCGCCCCGCCGCGCGCCGCGGCGATGCCTTGCTCGGGCGAGCCGCCATAGGCCGCCAGCGTCGCCGCCACCCCTTGGCGCATCATCCAGTCCAGCACCTCGCGCGGGTTGGGCGCCAACTGGAGTTGCAGCAGCTTCTGCCACATCTCCTCCTGGCTGCCGCGCAGATAGATGATGTCGGTGGGGTACATGCCGGGGATGGACAGCAGCGCCCGGCGAAACGCCAGCAGCGCGTCCACCGTCTCCAGCACCGGCGCCCCCCAGCCCACGAGGTTGCCCAGATAGACGAGCCGGTCGCCGGGGCGGAAGCGGGAACCGACCGCCTCGTGGATGACGTGCAGGCGGTCGAGTTGAGCGTGCACCGATCCGATCGCCCAGATGCGGCGCGGGCGTCCCAGATCGGCGAACTTGTGCGTTTCAGCCATGGCTGCATGTAAGCAGCGCACGCCCTGCAAAGGAAGCGGCAAAGGGCCGCGGAAGCGAAAAAGGGCGGAAACGAAAAAGGGTGGCCGAAGCCACCCTCTTGTCGTTCGTGTCCCTGGAAAGCACCTGATCAGGCGGCCTTCTTCAGGACCTGCTCCAGGCGCTCGGTGGCCTTCAGCTCGTCGATCTTCTCGACGGCGGCCAGCTCGCGGGCCAGACGCTCCAGCGCGGCCTGATAGATCTGGCGCTCGCTGTAGGACTGGTCGGACTGGTCGGCGCCGCGATACAGGTCGCGCACCACCTCGGCGATCGACACCGGGTCGCCGGAGTTGATCTTCGCTTCGTATTCCTGGGCGCGGCGGCTCCACATAGTGCGGCGGATGCGCGAGCGGCCCTGCAGGGTCTCCAGAGCCACCTTGATGCGGTCCTTCGTGGACAGCCGGCGCAGGCCCGAATTCTTGGCCTTGGTGACCGGCACCTTGAGCGTCATGCGCTCTTTTTCGAAGGTGATCGCGTAAAGCTGAATCTCTTGGCCCGCTATGACGTGGGTTTCGATACCCTCGACACGACCGACGCCATGGGCCGGGTAGACAACAAAGTCACCCGCCTCGAACTCAAGCTTGTTCGACATCTTGGTTGGCTCTCACTCTCGCGACCATGCCATTTTGCCGCCCCGGTGGAACGGGGCGAAAAAGGCTCTACAGCCGCCATCTCACCGGGGGAATGGACTCCGCCACGGCTGCGATGGAGGCGTTGAGCCTCTTTGTCTTCGGGAGCACCGGCAATGGCGCGGGGGCCGGCTTCCAGGCGCGGAGTGTACCAAAGTTACGGCCGCGTTACAAAGGTTACACACCGAAAGGCAGTCGGATTCTTTCCGCCGCCCACGGATGGCTGACCCTCTGTTTTTGCACAGCAGCATAAATCGCCCGTACGGCTGTACGGGCGCGAATCGAGGATTACCCCCGGACTCAGCCGTTCCCCGAGCCGGGAGCCGGGTTGAAGAACTTCTCGAACTTGCCGTCCACGCCCTTGTTGGCGTCGGCGTCGGCCGGAGCGTCCTTCTTGCGCGTCAGGTTGGGCCACTTGCCCGCGTACTCGCGGTTCAGCTCCATCCACTTGTCGGCGGCGTTGTCGGTGTCGGGGATGATGGCCTCGGCCGGGCACTCCGGCTCGCACACGCCGCAGTCGATGCACTCATCCGGGTGGATGACGAGCATGTTCTCGCCCTCGTAGAAGCAATCCACGGGGCAGACCTCGACGCAGTCCGTGTACTTGCACTTGATGCAGGCTTCGGTAACGACGTAGGGCATGCTTGATACTCCGTGATCCCGCCTGTTCCGTCGCCGTTCGCGCGGCAGGTTCCCGAGTCGCGACACAGCGTCATTGGCGCGTTGCCTAGCACGCCGAATCCGCGCCTGCAACCCTGCCGACGCTATGGGCAAGCCTGCCCGCGTTCGCCGCGGGAGATGGGAGCCATCGGAACATTTCATTGGCGATGGTTCGCCCACCGCGCAATGCTGACCGCCAACACGGGAGGCGGATTTCATGACACGGGTGCTGGTCGGCGGACTGCTGACGCTTGTGGTGGCGATGGGCATCGGCCGCTTCGCCTACGCGCCGATCCTGCCGGCCATGCAGGCGGCGACCGGGCTGGGCGGCGACGGCGCCGGGCTGCTGGCCTCGCTCAACTACCTCGGCTATTTCCTGGGCGCGGCGGGCGCCGGCTGGGTGCCGCACGGCGCGGTGCGCACCTGGACCTTCCGTCTGGCGCTGGTGGTCAGCGTCGGCACCACCGCCGCCATGGGGCTGACCACCGACTTCGTGGCGTGGTCGGTGCTGCGCTTCTTCTCCGGCCTCGCCAGCGCCGGGCTGTTCATCCTGGGCATCGCCATGGTGCTGGATACCCTGGTGCGCGCCGGGGCCGAGTCCCGCGCCGGCTGGATGTACATGGGCGTCGGCACGGGCATCGCCGGCTCCGGCCTGTTCGTGGCGCTGTTCGGCGGCCGGCTGGGCTGGGACGGCGACTGGCTGGCGCTGGGCGCGCTGTGCGTCGCGTTGGCGGTGCCGGTCTGGCTGTGGGTCAGCGACCACGCCCCGCAGCACGCCGCCAAGGCCACCGCCGCGGCCGGCGGGCTGTCGGCGCCGCTGCTGCTGCTCACCGCCGCGTATTTCCTGGAGGGCGCGGGCTATATCATCACCGGCACCTTCCTGGTCGCCCTGCTGAAGCGCGCGCCGGACACCGCCGCCATCGGCGAGGCGGCGTGGATGGTCGCCGGCCTGGCCGCCATCCCCTCGGCCCTGCTGTGGTCGGCGGTGGGCCGCCGGCTTGGCGGCTGGCGGGCGCTGATCCTCGCCCACGCCGTGCAGGCGGTCGGCATCGTGCTGCCGCTGGCCGGCTTGGGGGCGGTGGGCGGCTTCGCCTCGGCGGCGCTGTTCGGCGGCACCTTCGTCGGCATCGTCACGCTGGCCTTCACGTTGGGCCGGCAACTGTCGAGCGGCGCCTCGGCCAAGGTGGTGGGAGCGCTCACCGCCGCCTATGGCCTGGGCCAGATCCTCGGCCCGCTGCCGGCCGGCATCGCCGTCGAACGCACCGGCAGCTTCGCCGCCGCGCTGATCGGCGCCGCGGGCGTGGTGGCGCTGGGCGCGGTGTGTCTGGCGCTCGGCGCCGCGCTGGCCCGCACCGCCGCCGGAGAGCCCAACCGCCAAACCCAAAGGTCGCAAACATAAAGATATCTTTATGCTTGCATGCGGCCGGGGCGGCTGGTAGAGGATCGGTCATAAGGGAGGGTGCAGTGCCTCCCTATCCCGATTTTTGCCAGGAGACTTAGCGATGGCCGCCAGCTTCACGGACTACAAGGTCAAGGACATCGGCCTCGCCGAGTGGGGCCGCAAGGAGATCACGATCGCCGAGACCGAGATGCCCGGTCTGATGGCGCTGCGCAGCGAGTACGGCGACACCAAGCCGCTCAAGGGTGCGCGCATCGTCGGCTGCCTGCACATGACGATCCAGACCGCCGTGCTGATCGAGACGCTGACCGCGCTGGGCGCCACCGTGCGCTGGTCCTCGTGCAACATCTTCTCGACCCAGGACCACGCCGCCGCCGCCATCGCCGCCGCCGGCATCCCGGTCTTCGCCTGGAAGGGCGAGACGGAGGAGGAGTTCTGGTGGTGCATCGAGCAGACCCTGCGTGGCCCGGACGGTTGGACTCCCAACCTGATCCTCGACGACGGCGGCGACGTCACGCAGATCATGCACGACAAGTACCCGGCGATGCTGGACGACGTGCGCGGCCTGTCGGAGGAGACGACGACCGGCGTGCACCGTCTGTATGAGATGGTGAAGGCCGGCACGCTGAAGGTGCCCGCCATCAACGTCAACGACAGCGTCACCAAGTCGAAGTTCGACAACCTCTACGGCTGCCGCGAGTCGCTGGTGGACGGCATCAAGCGCGCCACCGACGTGATGGTGGCCGGCAAGGTCGCGGTCGTGGCCGGCTACGGCGACGTGGGCAAGGGCTCGGCCGCCAGCCTGCGCAGCCAGGGTGCGCGCGTGATGGTGACGGAGATCGACCCGATCAACGCGCTCCAAGCCGCCATGGAAGGCTATCAGGTCATCACCATGGACGAGGCGGCGCCGCTGGGCGACATCTTCGTCACGGCGACCGGCAACGTGGACGTGATCACGCTGGACCACATGCGCGCCATGAAGGACCGCGCCATCGTCTGCAACATCGGCCACTTCGACAGCGAGATCCAGATCGACTCGCTGAAGAATCTGGTGTGGGACGAGGTGAAGCCGCAGGTCGACGAGGTGGTGTTCCCTGACGGCAAGCGCCTGATCGTGCTGGCCAAGGGCCGTCTGGTGAACCTGGGCTGCGCCACCGGCCACCCGAGCTTCGTGATGAGCGCGTCCTTCACCAACCAGGTGCTGGCGCAGATCGAGCTGTGGACCAACACCGCGGCCTACGAGCGCAAGGTCTACGTGCTGCCGAAGCACCTGGATGAGAAGGTAGCCCGTCTGCACCTCGAGAAGATCGGCGCCAAGCTGACCACGCTGACCGAGAAGCAGGCCGCCTACATCAGCGTCAACGCCGCCGGCCCGTACAAGCCGGACCACTACCGTTACTAAGCGGTCGCCGGTTCCCGAACGGCGAAAGCCCCTCCCGCAAGGGAGGGGCTTTTGTTTTGCCCGAAGCCCTTCTTGTTCACCGTCAAGCCCGGGCATGACGGTGAATGTTACGCGGCCACCTCCCCCACCCGCGTCGCCGGAAACACCAGCCGCACCGTCGTCCCCACTCCCGGCGCGCTCTCGATGTCGAACCGCCCGCCGTGCAGCTCGATGAGCGCCCGCGTCAGCGGCAACCCAAGCCCCGAGCCGCGCTCGGCCGACACCGCGCGCTCGTGCACCTGCCCGAAGGCGTCCAGCGCGCGGGGCAGTTGCTCCGCCGACATGCCGATGCCGGTGTCGGCGACGCTCAGCACCACGGCGCCGTCGTCCAGCCGCCCGGCGCGCACCGTCACCCGGCCGCCCTCTTTCGAGAACTTCACCGCGTTGCCCACCAGATTGGTCAGCATCTGGCGGATCAGCGACAGATCGCCGGCAACCGGCGGCACATCCTCCGGCACCTCGCCGACCAGCGCCACGCCGCGCTTGTCAGCCGGCGCCTGCATCATGGCGAAGGTCATGTCGGTCAGCAGGCCCAGGTCGCAGGACTCCTCGCGCAGCTCCATGCCCCCGGCCTCGACCTTGGCGAGGTCGAGCAGGCGGCTGATCATGTCCAGCATGTATTCGCCCGCCGAGGCGATCTGCCGCGCGTGGTCGCCGTAGCGCGGGTTGCCCAGCGGCCCCATCAACTGATCGGCGATGAGCTGCGCGAACCCCATCACCGCGTTGAGCGGCGTGCGCAGTTCGTGGCTCAGATGGTGGATGTAGTCGGACTTGCTGCGGTTGGCGAGATCCGCCGCGTCGCGGGCGGCGCGCAGTTCGGCCTCGTGCAGCTTAAGGTCGGTGACGTCGGTGCGCAGGCCGACCGTGCCGCCGTCGCGCGTGCGCCGCTCCTCCACCCGCAGCCAGCGGCCGTCCGCCAACTGCTGCTGGAACGGCCCGGCGGGCGCGTGATGGCGGGCGATGCGCTCGCGCAGCCAGTCCTCCAGTTCGGCGGGAGGCACCGCGTACTGGCCGCGCAGCGCGCCCTCGCGCAGGATCGTCTCGAAGGTGGCGCCCGGCCGGATCACGTCCGCGCTCAGCGCGTACAGCTCGCGGTACTTGGCGTTGCACAGCACCAGCCGGTCGTCGGCATCGTACAGCACGAAGCCGTCGGAGATGCTCTCGATGGCGTCCACCAGCAACTCGTGCGCGTGGCGCGCCTGCCGTTCGGCCCGCGCGCGTTCGGTAACGTTGCGCACGCTGCACAGGATGCGCTCGCCGTCCGCCAGCGCCACCAGCCGCGCCACGAAGCAGCGCTCGCCACCCGAACCGCCATCGGAACCGGGCAGCACGAAGTCCACCCCGGCCACCGCCTCGCCGGTGTCCAGCCGGGCGATGGCGTCGGCGACCATCCCGCCGGCCGGGGCCGGCAGCACGTCCTGCACCCGGCTGTTGAGGAAGCGCTCCGCCGGCACGTTCAGTTCGGCCGGGCTGGCGGCGGCGAAGTCCAGGATGGTGCCGTCGCGCCGCAGCTCGAACCGCATGTCGGGATAGGCGTAGGACAGCGCCACCATCTGCTCGGTCAGCCGCAGCACCTCCTGGCGGGCCGGCGTGTCGGGCACCGCCTCGACGAGGACAAGCGGCCCACCGCCCACACCGCACGCCATCGACAGCCGGGCGTCGATGTCGAGCGCGGCGCGGCCATGGCGCAGCGTCACCCGCGCTTCGACCTGCCGCTCCGGCCCGGCCAGCGCGCCCAGCGCGTCCGGCGGCAGCGCGGCGCGCACCGCGGCCACACCGGCATCGGCCGGCAGGTCGAGCAGCGCGCGGGCGGCCCCGTTCAACCACACCGCCCGGCCGTCGGTGGCGACCAGCCCCAGGGGCGTCGCCAATCCTTCGAGCAGACCGAGCCCGTCGAGGCCGGCGTCTTCGAGCTGGAGAAGGTTCATCGGCGCGCGTGCTGGTTAAGGAACGGGCATCCTAGATACCACATCGCCGACACCCCTGGAATGTGGGCGCGACCGCATGCGGCCCGCAGGGTACGGCCGAGGGTGCGACCTATTGTCCACCGCAGCGCATCAAGCAATATCCGGCTCATCCCAATAATGGCAGGCGACGCGGTGGCCGGGGCGGACGGTCTCCAGCACCGGGTCGCTGTCGGCGCAGGCGTCCCGCGCCCGCGGGCAGCGCAGCCGCAGCACGCAGCCGCCGGGCGGGCGCAGGGCCGAGGCCGGCTCGCCGTGCAGCTCCGGCTTGCCCCCCGCCGCGGCGGTGAGCAGGGCCTGCGTGTAGGGGTGGCGCGCGTCGGCGGCCAGGGTGGCGGGGTCCGCCTCCTCGACGATTCGGCCGGACAGCAGCACCAGCACCCGATGCGCCATGCGAAAGGCGAGCGCCGCATCCTCGGTGGCGATCACCAGCGTCGTGCGGTGCTGGGCTTGCAGATGCAGCAGATGCTCGACCAGCGGTTCGCGGTCCGCCGCGTCGAGGGTCGCGGTGGGCTCGTCGCAGACCAGCAGACCGGGGTGCGACACCAGCGCCCGCGCCAGCCCGGCCCGCGCCGCCTCACCGGCGGTCAGCCCGGCCGGGTACAGGTCGGCCACCGACAGCGGCAGCCCGGCGCGCGACAGCGCGTCGGCGACGCGCAGCGGACGCATCGCCGACTCCTCTTCTGGAATCAGCGCGGCAGCCGCCTCGGCGATGTGGCCGCCGACGCTGAGTTGCGGGTCGAGTGCGGCGCGCGGGTCGGGGAACAGCGCCTGCACATCGCGGCGCTCGTGCCGCATGGCCGGCTCGTCGAGCGCCAGCAGGTCGCGCCCGTGCCACGCCACGCGTCCGCCCGCCGCCGGGATCAGCCGCACGATGGCGCGGGCGATCATCGCCTTGCCGCTGCCGGTCTCGCCCAGCAGCGCCGCCGTTTCGCCCTCCGCCAGTTCGAAGCCGACGCCCTCCACCGCGTTCAGCCAGCGCGTGCCGCCGCGCCAGTTCCGCCCCAGCGGAAAGGCGACGCGCAGGTCGCGCACCGACAGCACCGGCGCCCCGCCCTCCGAAGGTTCCGCGCCCGGCACGTCCACCGTTTCCCGCGGCGCGCCGAGACGCCCATGCTCCACATGCAGCACGCGATCGGCCGGTCCCACCGCGCTGCGCCCGGCCAGCACCAGCCCGGCCCCGCGCTCGCGCGCCCACTCGGCCAGCAGCCACAGCAGCCGCGCCCGCACCGTGGGGTCGAGCCCGGCGGCCGGCGCGTCCGCCAGCAGCACCCGCGGATCGCCGGCCAGCGCCAGCGCCAGCGCGGCGCGCACGCGCATCCCCTCGGACAGCTGGTGCGGGTACAGGCCGAGGCGCCGCGCCGCCTGCGGCACTTCCATACGCTCCAGCGCCGTCACGGCCCGCGCGGGAGCGTCGCGGCCCAGCACCTCGGCGAACTGGGCGCCCAGCGTGCGGTGCGGGGTGAGCGCGGCGTCCTGCGGCACCAGCGCCACCCGTTCCGGCCGCGCAACCACCCCATCGGCGACATAGCCCGGCGGCAGCAGGCCGGCGGCGCCGCGCAGCAGCAGGCTCTTGCCGGCGCCCGCCGGCCCGGTGATCGCCAGCACCGCGCCGGGCTCCACCGTGAAGTCGGCGTTCAGCACGATGACCGTGCCGCCGCAGCGCACGGTCAACCCGTCGGCGCGGAGCCGCGGCGCGGTCATGGCGCGTCCGTCCGAAACGCCGCGACGATGCCGCCGCCGATGGCGTGCAGCGCCGCCAGCGTCGCCGCCAGCAGGATGGCCGGCGGCAGCAGCGTCGCCCACCCCGTCGCCGCCCCGATCAGCGCCCCCCAGGTGCCGGCTCCGCCCAACCCCAGGAACGCCCCCAGGCTCAGCACCGCCACCGCGCGCGGCAGCGCCGGCCACAACGCGGCGAGCAGCGGCCCCAGCGCGTTGGGCAGCGTGTGGCGCCGGAAAATCTCCCGCCGCCCCAGCCCCGCGGCCTGCGCCGCGGCCAGGAAAGCGTGCCGGGAGGCCGCCTGCGCCACCCCATGAACGGCCAGCGCCGCGCCGGGAACCAGCGCCGCGGCGACCGACAGGTCGAACAGCAGCGGGTCGCCGCCGCTCATCCCCGCCACCAGCACCGGCAGCAGCGCCAGCGGCAACGCCGCCAGCCAGCCCGCCAGCCGCACCAGCCCGCGCCCGACCGGCCCGCCCAACGCGGCGGCCAGCCACCCCCACACCACCCCGGCCAGCACCCCGGCCAGCGCCGCGGCGACGGCGAAGGCCAGCGTGGTGTGCCCGGCTTGCAGCGCCCGCACGATGGGCTCGTCCCCGAGGGTGCTGCGCAGTTGCGGCGCCAGCGCATCGCCCAGCACCACCGCCATCACCAGCGCCAAACCCTGCGTCGCCGCGCGATGGTTGGCGAAGCGGTGGCGGGCGACGCGCCAGGGCGATTCCGTTGCCACATCGAAACGAGTGTCCTGCATGCGTCAGCCCACCCGCGTGCGCGGATCGAAGCCGCCGCGCACCACCGCACCACCGGCGCGCAGCAGCAGGGCCAGCCCGCCCAGCAGCGCCGCCGCCGCCGCGGTCCCGCCGGCATCCCCGGCGCGCGCCGCCTCCACCAGCATCCGCCCGGTGCCCGGCAGGCCGAACAGCGTCTCCGCCGCCGCGGCCCCGGCAATCGTCCCGGCGGCCAGCGATCCCAGCGCGCCGGCCAGGGGCGTCAACGCCGCCGGCAGCGCGTGGCGCAGGAAAACACGCCGCGCCGGCACGCCGCGCCCGCGCGCGGTCAACACGAACCCCTGCGCCGCCACGGCCCCGGCGCCCCCGCATCCCAAACGCGTCGCCTCGGCCAGCACCGGCAGCGCCAACGCCAGCGCGGCAACGGCCGGCGATGCGGGCGAGTCGGCGCCCAGCACGGCGAACGCCAGCGCCGCCGCCAGGAATCCCGGCAATGCCGCGCCGATCCCCGCCAGCCACGCCCCGACCCGCCCGGCCGCCGAGCCCGGCCGATACCCGGCGATCAGCCCCAGCGGCGCGCCGACCACCAGCCCGGCGGCCAGCGCGCCACCGACCAGCGCCAGCGTCGCCGGCAGCCCGGCCGCCGCGCGGGCCAGCGCGCCGGCGCCGTCCGGCGTGGCGAAGGCCGCCGCGGCGGCCAGCAGCAGCACCGCCGGCAGCGTGCCGGCGAAACGGCGCAGGGCGAAGCTCAGCATGGCGGGAAACCGGGGGAAAGGGGGTGAAACGGCATGACGCACGATTCGACCGTAATTGCGAAGCGCGGCGGTGGGCAATGGGAATCGCGCCGGTGCGGGAGCGGAAACCACCGCTGGCGTGTTCGTTCTCTACCGGACCGTCCCACAGCGAGCCCCCACCGCATGCCCCTCCCGTCGCCCGACACCACGCTCCCCGCCGCCGGCCACACTAGCCTCTTCGTCCCCGGCCGCACCTGCTGGCGGGTCGAGCGCGCCGGGCGGATCGGCGTCGCCATCGACGCGGAAAACTACTTCGCCGCCGCCAAGGCGGCCATGCGGCGGGCGCGGCGGTCGATCCTGCTGACCGCCTGGGACCTCGACCCGCGCGTGCGCCTCACCCCACACGAGCGGCAACCGAAACGACCCGACCGGCTCGGTCACTTTCTCAATTGGTTGGCGACGACGCGCCCGCATCTGGAGATCCGCGTGCTCAAATGGGACTACGCGGAATTGTTCGACCTCAAGCGCGGCCAGCACCCGCTGTCGATCCGCCGCCTGTTCACCCACCCCCGCCTCGACTACCGGCTGGACAGCGACCACCCCACCGGGGCCTGCCATCACCAGAAGCTGCTGATCGTCGACGACGCGTTGGCGTTCTGCGGCGGCATCGACCTGACCGCCAACCGCTGGGACACCCGCGCCCACCGCCGCGACGAACCGCACCGCCGCCAGCCGGACGGCGAGCGCTATGAACCCTTCCACGACATCATGATGGCGGTGGACGGCCACGCCGCCCGCGCGCTGGGCGACCTGTTCCGCGAGCGCTGGCGACGCGTCACCGGCCAGTCGGTGCAGCCCGTTCCGCCCGGCTACGACCCCTGGCCGGCGGAATTGCCCGTGCTGCTGCGCGACCACCCCGTGGCGGTGGCGCGCACCGACCCGGACTGGGGCGGCCGGGAGGAAGCGCGCGAGGTGGAGGCACTCTACATCGACGCCATTGCCCATGCGAAACGAACCATCTACCTGGAGAGCCAGTACTTCGCCGCGCACGCCGTGGCCGAGGCGCTGCGCCGGCGCCTGGGCGACCCGGACGGCCCGGAGATCGTGGTCATCAACCCGATCCGCACGAACAGCTGGCTGGAGAACCAGGTGATGGCCGGCGCGCGCAACCGGCTGGCCCGCCAGTTGAAGGAGTGCGACCGCTTCGGCCGCTTCCGGCTGTACGCGCCGGTGACCGACCAGGGCCACATCACCGTGCACGCCAAGGTGATGGTGATCGACGACCGGGTCCTGCGTATCGGCTCGGCCAACCTCAACAACCGCTCCATGGGCCTGGACAGCGAGTGCGACCTCGCCATCGAAGCGCTGCCCGGCGATCCGCGCGACAGGGAAGTGCGGGCCGCCATCGCCGCCGTGCGTGACGATCTGCTGTGCGAGCATCTCGGCACCACGCCGGGGGTGCTGGCGCGCGAGGTCGAACGCACCGGCTCGCTGATCGGCGCCATCGAATCCCTGCGCCAGCCCGGCGGCATGGGCCGCACGCTGGAGGTGCTGGAGACCCCCGACCCCGGCGCCATCGCCGCCTCCATAGCCGATGCCCGCGTCCTCGACCCCGAGCGGCCGGTGCCGGCCACCGAATTGGTCGGGCGCATGCTGCCGTCGCTGATCCCGCGCCACCACACGGTGCAGGCGATGCTGACCGCGGCGCTGGTGCTGGGCGGGCTGTACGCGCTGTGGAGCGTCACCGACCTGAAGGTCTGGGCGACGCTGGACTCGGTGATGGCCGGGCTGCAGGCGCTGCACGACGCGCCGCTGGGGCCGTTGCTGCTGGTGGCGCTCTATGTGCTGGCCGGGCTGGTGGTGTTCCCGGTCACCGTTCTGGTCGCCGCCACCGCCATCGTTCTGGGACCGGCGGAAGGTTTCGCAACCGGGATGATCGGGGCGCTGGCATCGGCCTGCGTGCTGTTCTGGATCGGGCGCCGGCTGGGGCGCCGGCACATCGAGCGTTTCGGCGGGCCGGCGGTGGCGCGGGCCAGCGCGGGGCTGGCGCGCAACGGAATTGTCGCTGTCACAACGATCCGTATTGTCCCGGTGGCCCCGTTCACCGTAATCAATCTGGTGGCGGGGGCGTCGCGCATCAGCTTCCGCGACTTCGTCATCGGTACGGTGGCCGGCATGGCACCGGGAATCCTGGCGTTCAGCCTGCTCGGCCACCAGCTGGAGCAAACGCTGCGGAATCCGACGGGGGCCGACGTGGCGCTGCTGGCCGGGCTGGCGGCGGTGGCGGCCGGGCTGAGCTGGGTGGCCAGCCGGGTGTTGGACCGGGTTTTGGGCAAGGCAAACTGGGGGGACAGGGAGTCGTGATCCGATTCACCGACGAGCGGGTTCGGCGCATCGCGTCGGCCCTGCGGACGGCGCGCGCGCGCCGGCATCTGCGCCCGCCCGACAGCCGGGCCAACCCGGTGCCGGAGGGCATGACGGCGCTGCGCATCGCCACCTGGAACATCCACAGCTGCGTCGGCCTCGACGCCCGCTTTGCGCCCGACCGCATCGCCGAGGTGATCCGCAGCCTGGACATCGACCTGATCGGCTTGCAGGAAGTGGGCTGGCACCACCGCGGCGAGGTCGGGCTGGACCAGTTCGACTACCTCGCCAAGGCCACCGGCCTGACGGCGCACGCCGCGCCCACCAAGCACTCGATCCGCGCGCACTACGGCAACGCCATCCTGACTCGGCTGCCGGTGCGCTCGGTCAACCCCATCGACCTCTGCGTGCGGCACCGCGAGCCGCGCGGCGGCATCGACGTGGTGGTCGAGGTGGAGGGCCGCCCGATGCGCGTCATCGCCGCCCACCTCGGCCTCGACCCGTGGGAGCGCGCCAGCCAGATCGCCCGCATCCTGGCCCTGCTGGACCAGCAGCCGGACCTGCCGTCGCTGTTCATGGGCGACCTGAACGAGTGGACCCCGACCTCGCCGCGCCTGCGCCGCTTGGCCGAGTCGTTCGAGGATTGGGTAAGCCCGCGCAGCTTCCACGCGAGGATGCCGACCCTGCGCCTGGACCGCATCTACGTACGCGGCGGACTGAAGGTCCCGGCCTTCGAGGTGATCCGCACGCCGATCACCCGGCGGGCGTCGGATCACTTGCCGGTACGGGCTGTCGTTGCGGTGCCGTAACTGCTTCTTGGGGACAACAGGGTTTACACGGATTTCACGGATTTTGGCACGGATTACACGGATTTTTTTTATGCTTGGGGCGCGTCGGGTCATCCCGAAGGCCGTTGCTACGCACGAATAAAAAAATCCGTGTAATCCGTGTTCAAATCCCCAAAATCCGTGTGAACTTAGTTGTTCCCCAGGTCAGCGCACCGGCTTCAGCTCGTGCAGCAGCCAGACCAGCAGCCCCACCACCAGCAGCGCCCCCCCTTGATGCGCCGCCGCCACGGGAATCGCCACCACGGTCAGCAGCGTCGCCACACCCAGGCCGATCTGAACGGCCACCATCCCGCCCAGCAGCCCCGCCACCCGCCCGGCGCGCCCCGGCAGCCCCGCCGTCCACACCCGCCACGCCAGCGCCAGCACCACCGCGCCGGTGGTCAGCGCCAGCACGCGGTGCAGGAACTGCACGGCGGCGGTGTTCTCGAAAGCGTTGAGCCACCAGGGCGACAGGTTCCAGACCTCCGGCGGCACCCAATGGCCGGCCATCAGCGGAAACGTGTTGTAGGCGAAACCAGCCCGGATCCCGGCCACGAACGCTCCCCAGACGATGGTGACCGCCACCAGCCCCAGCGCCCAGCGCGCGTGCCGGCGCAACGCCGTCGCCTCCGGCCGCCAGCCGGCCAGCGGCGCCGGGGCGAGGATGCCCAAACCCACCCGCAGCAGCGCGCCATAGATGAGGATCGCCGTGCCGAGGTGCAGCGCCAGCCGGTAGTGGCTGACGTGCGGCTGATCGACCAGCCCGCTCATCACCATGAACCAGCCGATGACGCCTTGCAGGCCGCCCAGCAGGAACAGCCCGAACAACCGCGGCGCCAAAGCCCGCGGCACCCGCCCCCGCGCCACGAACCACAGGAACGGCAATAGGAAGACGAAGCCGATCAACTGGCCCCACAGGCGGTGGAACCACTCCCAGAAGAAGATCTGCTTGAACCCGGCAAGGTCCATCCCGGAATTGTAGACGCGGAATTCCGGCGTCTGGCGGTACAGCTCGAACACGCGGGACCATTCCGCCTCCGAAAGGGGTGGCAGAATACCGATCAGCGGCTTCCACTCGACCATCGACAGGCCGGATTCGGTCAGCCGGGTGACGGCGCCGATCACCGCCATGGCAAAGACCATGCCGGCGCAGACCAGCAGCCAGACGGCGATGGGCCGCGTCGTCGGCGTGAACGCGGTGCGCGCAGAGGCAATGTCGGTCAGACTTGTCACGAAGCGTGGCCCCCGGTCGCGTCCATCAGCCGTGGAGATGTGGGGGCCGGTCCGCTCTGCGTCAAATGCCTCCAGACATGCCCGCCGGTTTTGCCCGCCGGTTTTGGATGTACGCGCGGACGTGGAATGTTACAAATCAACAGTGCGACCAATGATTTGGGGCGAACAGCCCCCAAGGGCAGCGATGACGGATCTTACGCTCGGCTTCGGCCTCGACTTCGCGGATCTGTACGGGCGGGAGGGGCTGCTGCGGGTGGACCGCGCGTTCCTCGGCCACCTCGCCGAGGCCGACGCCGCCCTGGCCTCCCGTCTGGAGGCCGCCCGCACCGCACCGGACTCGCGGGAACCCAAGGCCGAAAGCGACCTGCTGATCGCCGTGGCCCCGCATGTCGAAGACTTCATCGGCCAGCTGTTCGGCATCCGCGCCGCGCTGGACGATCTGCGCGCCCGCCATCACGAACTGGCCCCGCTCTACGCCGCCAAACGCCTGTTCGTGCAGCGCCGCGCCGCCAAGGCGGTGAAGCCCGACGACGTGGCCGCGCTCGACGGCGCCGAGCTGGCCGCGCGGCTGGAGGATTGGCTTGGCGAACCGCTGACCGACATGGGTTTCGCCCGCCAGGTGCTCGCCTGGATGGATGCGGAGGCGGACCATGCCGAGCAGTTGGACACCGCCGCCCGCTACGCCGCCTGGGCGGTGTTCGCCGAGGCCGGCCGCGCCAGGCACGGCGCCGGCGTTCTGTTTCAGGTGCCGCACAAGACCGACCCGCTGCACCTCGTGCCGCTGGCGGTCGAGGAGGTGCACGGCGCCCCCATGGCCCGCGCGCCGGAGGAGCACTGCCACGCCCGCCAGGGCTTCCACCTCACCGACGCCGGCACCGACCTGAAGGGCGCGCTGGACGAGGCGAACTACTGCATCTGGTGCCACAACCAGGGCAAGGACAGCTGCTCCAAGGGCCTGCCCGACCGTAAGACCGGCGGCACCGCCAAGAGCGCGTTCGGCGTGACGCTGCACGGCTGCCCGCTCGATGAGAAGATCTCGGAGATGCACACCCTCAAGGCCGAGGGGGTGCCGATCGGCGCGCTGGCCGCGGTCGTGGTGGACAACCCCATGTGCGCCGCCACCGGGCACCGGATCTGCAACGACTGCATGAAAGCCTGCATCTATCAGAAGCAGGACCCCGTCGACATCCCGCAGGCCGAGACGCGCACGCTGAAGGACGTGCTGGAGCTGCCCTGGGGCTTCGAGATCTACAGCCTGCTCACCCGCTGGAACCCGCTCGACGTGCGCCGCCCGGTGATGAAGGCGGCCAGCGGCTACAAGGTGCTGGTGGTGGGCCTTGGCCCGGCCGGTTTCACGCTGGCGCACCACCTGATGAACGACGGGCACGCCGTGGTCGGCATCGACGGGTTGAAGATCGAGCCGCTGCCGGCCGATCTGTCCGGCGTTCTGCCCAGCGGCACGCGGGTGGGCTTCCGGCCGATCCGCGACGTGCACGACCTCTACGACCGGCTCGACGAGCGCGTCATGGCCGGCTTCGGCGGGGTGGCCGAGTACGGCATCACCGTGCGCTGGAACAAGAACTTCCTGAAGGTGATCCGCCTGCTGCTGGAGCGGCGGACCTGCATGACCATCATCGGCGGCGTGCGCTTCGGCGGCACGCTGACCATCGACGACGCGTTCGAGCAGGGCTTCGACCACATCGCGCTGTGCATGGGCGCCGGCAAGCCGACCGTCGTGCCCATGAAGAACGGCTTGGCGCGCGGCGTGCGGCAGGCGTCGGACTTCCTGATGGCCTTGCAGCTGACCGGGGCGGCGAAGACCGAGTCCATCGCCAACCTTCAGGTCCGCCTGCCCATCGTGGTGATCGGCGGCGGCCTGACCGCAATCGATACGGCTACGGAATCATTGGCCTACTACCCCGTCCAGGTCGAGAAGTTCCTCGCCCGCTACGAGACGCTGTCGGCCGAGCGCGGCGAAGCCATGGTGCGCGCCCGCTGGACCCCGGACGAGACGACGCTCGCCGACGAGTTCCTCACCCACGCCCGCGTCCTCCGCGAGGAGCGCGCCGCCGCCACCGCCGAGGCCCGCGCCCCACGGCTGAGCGAACTTCTGGAGTCCTGGGGCGGGGCGACCATCGCCTACCGACGCCGGCTGATCGACGCGCCGAGCTACACGCTGAACCACGAGGAGGTGGCGCACGGCCTCGCAGAGGGCATCCGCTTCCTGGAGTGCGTCACCCCGCGCGCCGTGGAGATGGACGAGACGGGAGCCGCCAAGGCCCTGCACCTCGCCCACGACCCGGTCGGCCCGGACGGCGTGGTCGCGCCGGCCGCGGTGGATATCACCATCCCCGCCCGCACCATCCTGATCGCCGCCGGCACCCAGCCCAACACCGTGCTGGCCCGCGAGGAGCCGGAGTGGGTGGAGATGGACGGCCGCACCTTCCGCGCCGTGGACGAGGACGGCACCCCGGTCAAGCCGGAGCGCACACCCAAGCCCGCCGCCGCGCACGTTCTGATGACCAGGGCGGCGGACGGGCGCTTCCTGTCCTTCTTCGGCGACCTGCACCCGTCCTTCTCCGGCAACGTGGTGAAGGCCATGGGCGGGGCGAAGCGCGGCTACCCGGTGGTCAGCCGCGTGCTGGAAAAGCGTTCCCCCACCGCGGTGGCGCCGGAGCGATTGGCCCAGATTCTCAACCACGATCTGCGCGCCAGCGTGCACGCCGTGCACCGCCTGACGCCCACCATCGTCGAAGTGGTGGTGAAGGCCCCTGCCGCCGCCCGTCGTTTCGAACCCGGACAGTTCTACCGCCTGCAAAATTTCGAGACGCTGTCTTATCGGGTGGGCAACACGACGCTGGCCATGGAGGGCTTGGCCCTGACCGGCGCCTGGGTGGACAAGGCGCGCGGCCTGTTGTCGATGATCGTGCTGGAGATGGGCGGCTCGTCCGACCTGTGCGCGACGCTGAAGACCGGCGATCCCGTCATCGTCATGGGCCCGACCGGCACGCCGACCGAGGTGGAGGCGGGCGAGACGGTCTGCCTCGTGGGCGGCGGCCTCGGCAACGCGGTCTTGTTCTCCATCGGACAGGCGGCGCGGGCCAAGGGCTGCCGGGTGGTCTACTTCGCCGGCTACAAGAAGCTGATCGACCGTTACAAGGTCGATCAGATCGAGGCGGCGGCCGACCGCGTCATCTGGTGCAGCGACGAGGCACCGGGCTTCGAGCCCACCCGCGCGCACGACAAGACCATCGTCGGCAACATCGTCGAGGCCATGCGCGCCTACGCCGCGGGTGAACTGGGCGAGGCGGACATCCCCCTGTCCGCGGTGGATCGCATCATCGCCATCGGCTCCGACCGCATGATGGCGGCGGTGGGCGCGGCGCGGCACGGCGTGCTGAAGCCCTATCTGAAGCCGGATCATATCGGCATCGGATCGATCAACTCCCCCATGCAGTGCATGATGAAGGAGATCTGCGCCCAGTGCCTGCAACGCCACCGCGATCCGGTGACGGGCGAGGAGAGCGTGGTGTTCTCCTGCTTCAACCAGGACCAGAACCTCGACCGCGTGGACTTCGCCAACCTCAACGACCGGCTGAGGCAGAACGCCGTGCAGGAAAAACTGACCGCCCAGTGGATCGACCGCTGCCTGCGCCAGATGGGGACGCGGCGGTAAACGGCGGCGGTTCTAGCTGGACCTGCGGCCGTCACACCGGTCAGTGCAGGCGGAATTCGGCGGCGACCAGCCGGACCTCGCCGGGCGTGACGATCCCCATGCTTGCCAGCGTGACCGAGTGCAGCGGGCCGTCCAGGTTGCGCTGCCAGTAGTCGAGGAACCGCTTCAGCACCGGGTACTCCGGCGCCAGATCGAGATCCTGCCAGATGAAGCTCTGCAACAGGGCGGGATGGTCGGGCATGTGGTAGAGGATTTCCGCCGTGGTCAGGCGGTAATCCCGGAGTTGGCGGGCCAGATCGGTCATGCGCGCACCTGCGTGGTGGTTGCGTCCGGCGGCGGCCCCTCTCGTCCCCGCCCGAAGGCGTGCCGCCTGACGAGTCAACGCGCAATCAGGAAAAACGGTTCCCAATCAACAGGTTAGCAGCAACCCTCAGCGATTGCTGCCAGCTTTTTGCGCAAATCTCCGAACGACCCTCTTGAATCGCGGCGGCGCTTCGATTAGCTGTCTGGCACTCACCGGGCGAGAGTGCTAACAACGCCCGAAACCCAAATTCCTTTGAGCCTTTCATGGAGGCACGCACATGAAGTTCCGTCCGCTGCACGACCGCGTCGTCGTCAAGCGCATCGAGTCCGACACCAAGACCAAGGGCGGCATCATCATCCCCGACACGGCGAAGGAAAAGCCGCAAGAGGGTCAGGTGATCGCGGTCGGCCCCGGCGCTCGTGACGAGGCCGGCAAGGTTGTCGCGCTCGACGTGAAGGCCAATGACCGCGTCCTGTTCGGCAAGTGGTCGGGCACCGAGGTGAAGATCGACGGCGAGGATTTCCTGATCATGAAGGAATCCGACATCATGGGCGTTATCGAGGCCTGAGGCTTCACGTCCATTCCCGTCCTTATCCCTACGATCTGAATTCAGAGGAATCGAGCCTATGGCTGCCAAGGAAGTCAAGTTCTCCGCCTCCGCCCGCGAGAAGATGCTGCGCGGCGTGGACATCCTGGCCGACGCTGTGAAGGTCACGCTGGGTCCGAAGGGCCGCAACGTCGTCATCGAGAAGTCGTTCGGCGCTCCCCGCATCACCAAGGACGGCGTCACCGTCGCCAAGGAGATCGAGCTCGCCGACAAGTTCGAGAACATGGGCGCGCAGATGGTGCGTGAGGTCGCGTCGAAGACGAACGACCTGGCCGGCGACGGCACCACCACCGCGACCGTTCTGGCCCAGGCCATCGTCCGCGAGGGCGTGAAGTCGGTGGCCGCCGGCCTGAACCCGATGGACCTGAAGCGCGGCATCGACCTCGCGGTCGAGACCGTCGTGAACGACATCAAGAGCCGCGCCAAGAAGGTCACGACCAACGAGGAAATCGCCCAGGTCGGCACCATCTCCGCCAACGGCGAGACCGAGATCGGTCAGAAGATCGCCGAAGCCATGGGCAAGGTCGGCAACGAGGGCGTCATCACGGTCGAGGAGTCCAAGAGCCTCGAGACCGAGCTGGACGTCGTCGAGGGCATGCAGTTCGACCGCGGCTACCTGTCGCCGTACTTCATCACCAACGCCGACAAGATGACCTGCGAGCTGGACAGCCCGTACATCCTGCTGCACGAGAAGAAGCTGTCGGGCCTCCAGGCTCTGCTGCCGGTTCTCGAGTCGGTCGTGCAGTCGTCGCGCCCGCTGCTGATCATCGCCGAGGACGTCGAGGGCGAGGCCCTGGCGACCCTGGTCGTGAACAAGCTGCGTGGTGGCCTGAAGGTCGCCGCCGTGAAGGCGCCGGGCTTCGGTGACCGCCGCAAGGCCATGCTGGAAGACATCGCCATCCTGACCGGCGGTCAGGTGATCTCCGAGGATCTCGGCATCAAGCTCGAGAACGTGACCATCGACATGCTCGGCACCGCCAAGCGCGTCCAGATCACCAAGGAGAACACCACGATCGTCGATGGCGCCGGCGAGAAGGCCGACATCGAGGCCCGCACCGGCCAGATCCGCGCCCAGATCGAAGAGACCACCTCCGACTACGACCGCGAGAAGCTCCAGGAGCGTCTGGCGAAGCTGGCCGGCGGCGTCGCCGTCCTGCGCGTCGGCGGTGCGACCGAGGTCGAGGTGAAGGAGCGCAAGGACCGCGTTGACGACGCCATGCACGCCACCCGCGCCGCGGTGGAAGAGGGCATCGTCGCCGGCGGCGGCACCGCGCTGCTGTACGCCACCAAGGCCCTGGACGCCCTGAAGCCGACCAATGACGAGCAGCGCGTCGGCATCGAGATCGTTCGCCGCGCCCTGCAGGCCCCGGTCCGTCAGATCGCCTACAACGCGGGCACCGACGGCTCGATCGTGGTCGGCAAGCTGCTGGACCAGAAGGACAGCAACTTCGGCTACGATGCGCAGAAGGGCGAGTTCTGCGATCTGGTGAAGGCGGGCATCATCGACCCGGTGAAGGTGGTTCGCACCGCCCTGCAGGACGCGGCCTCGGTCGCCGGCCTGCTGATCACCACCGAGGCGATGGTCGCCGAGAAGCCTGAGAAGAAGGCCCCGCCGGCCGGCATGCCGGGCGGCATGGGCGGCATGGACGACATGGGCTTCTAAGCTCACGTCATCCGACGACGTTGTAAGGGAAGGGGCGCCTCCGATTGGGGGCGCCCCTTTTTCTTTGGGGACAACAGGGTTCACACGGAATTTAGCTCTCCACACCCGGAACTCAGTTGTTCCCCGCCCGCAGGATCTCCCCCCGCGACTCATCCGTCAGCAGGTACAGCGCCCCATCCGGCCCCTGGACCACGTCGCGGATGCGCTTGCCCAACTCCTTGAACAACCGCTCCTCGCGCACCACCCGCGTGCCGTCCAGTTCCAGGCGCACGGCGCAGGTGCACACCAGCCCGCCGCTGAACAGATTACCCTTCCAGCCCGGCACCGCATCGGCGGTGTAGAAGGTCAGCCCCGACGCGGCGATCACCGGAGTCCAATAATAGATGGGATCCTCCATCCCCGGCGCCTTCTGCTGGCCGGTTCCCACCGGCGTGCCGTCGTAATTGACGCCGTAGGACACCACCGGCCAGCCGTAGTTCTTCCCCGGCTGCGGGATGTTGATCTCGTCGCCACCGCGCGGGCCGTGCTCGCTGGTCCACAGCGCTCCGGTCACCGGGTGCAGCGCGGCCCCCTGCGAATTGCGGTGCCCATAGGACCAGATCTCCGGCAACGCGTCCTGGCGGCCGACGAACGGGTTGTCCGGCGGCACCGAGCCGTCCGGGCGGATGCGCACCACCTTGCCCAGATGCGTGGTCAGATCCTGCGCGTGGACGCGGAACTGCGGCTCCGAGCGTTCGCCCAGCGTAACGAACAGGTTTCCCGCCCGGTCGAACACCAGCCGCGAGCCGAAGTGCAGCCGGCTCTGCACCTTGGGCTTCTGCGAGAAGATCACCCGCACATTGACCAGCGCCCGCGCATCGTCGCTGAGCGTGCCGCGCGCCACGGCGGTGGAGTTGCCGCCCTCCCCCGGCTCGGCGAAGCTGAGATAGACGAGCCGGTTGCGCGTGAAATCGGGGTCCAGCGCCACGTCGAGCAACCCACCCTGCCCCCGCGCGTCCACCTTCGGCACGCCGGCCAGCGGTTCGGACACCGCGCCCGCAGCCGAGACCAGCCGCAACCGACCCGGCCGCTCGGTCACCAGCATCCCGCCGCCGGGCAGGAACACCAGCCCCCAGGGATGTTCCAGCCCGCCGGCGACGGTGGTCACGCGGAGCGTCGCCTTTTCCGTCTTGAAGACCTGATCGACGGCGCCGGCCTCGCCCACGCCCGTCAAAGCCAGGATCATCGCGGCCACGGCGGCGGTGCGCATGGAGTCCTCCCCTGTTCGCTATCCCAAGCGGAAGGTAGGCCGCACCGCGCGGCGCGCAAGCCGCTTTCCCGTACCGGAGAGGGGCACCCGGCACGGGAGACGGCCGCGGAGGATCAGACAATGAAGAGGTCGCCGCTGCCGCCGGTCTGGCCGCGCTTGAGCAACTCGTCGGCCGGGTTCGCCAGATCGGTGATCGCCCCCGCCAACACCTCATGCAGGGCCGTCATGGCCTCGTGCGCGGCGGTGCGCTCGGTGTCGCCGCCTCCCGACAGCAGCGCGTGCAGGGCGGTGTCGGCGGTTTTGGCCGCCGTCAGCTGGTCGGCGTCGAGGGACAGGAAGCCGTCGTCGATCAGCAGGTTCAGATCGTCCGACTGATCCTGCAACGCCGCCAGACCGGTGGTGGACAGCTTGACGAAGTCGTTCTTCAGCACGCTGCACACCGCGTCGGCGGCGCTGGCGACGCTGGTGCGCTCGGCCGTCGAGACCACGCCGTCGGCGTAGACCGTTTCGATGGTCGCCAGCGCGCCGGTCAGCAGGGTCTTAGCCGCGTCCGTCAGCTGGTCCCCCTGGGCATCCAGGAATTCCTGCAACCGGGTTTCCGACTGGCCGAGCAGCGTCTTGGAGTCGGCGTTGGCGTTGGTCAGCGTGCGGTCGCCGTTCTGGGACACCTGCCGCAAGTCGCGCGCCAGGGCGGAGAGCGGCTTCTCCTGGTCCGGGGCCAGTTCGGTGCCGTTGGCGGCGATCACCTCGGCCAGATGGTCGGCGGCCTTTTGCAGCCGGGTCACGTCGGCCGCGTCGGCGGTGACGCCGCCGGCCGTGATCACCTCATCCAGCCACGTGACCATCGCGGTGTCGCGCTGGGTGGGATCGGGCTGCGTCTGGGGGGCGAGTCCTGGGTCTGCCCCGTCTGCTGGGTTCCGGTGATCTGCTGAGTACCCGTCTGCTGGCCACCGGTAAACCGCCCGCCGTTTTGCGGGCCGGACTGGAAGCCGTTCTGCTGGGTGGTCTGTGGGCGCATGGGCATCGGTCGTCTCCTCTCGTCGGTTTGTGGGATGTTTTCCCACATCGCCACTTCAGAGTGCGTGTGATAATTTCCCACGTCAATCGCTTTTCGCTTCCCCGCCGCCGCCGATGCGATATTCTGTGGGCAAGCTTCCCACGGCTGAACCGCACCCCATGCCCGACGACCGCCTCCCAGCGCCCGACGACACCCCCGGCCCGCCGCCCGCGGTGCTGGGCGCGGTGCGCCGCGTGCTGCGGCCGCTGGTGCGGGTGCTGATCCACTACGGGATCACCTTCCCGACGCTGGCGACGCTGCTGAAGGGCGTGTACGTGGACGTGGCGGAGCGCGACTGCGCACTGCCCGGCCGGCCGATGACCGACAGCCGCGTCACCCTGCTGACCGGCGTGCACCGCAAGGACGTCAGCCGCCTGCGCGACCAGCCCGCCCCGGCGCAGGAGGCGGTCGCCGCGTCGCCGTCGCTGGCCGCGCAGGTGGTGGCGCGCTGGCTGGGCGACTCGGCGTTCCGCGCGCCGGACGGCGCACCGCTGCCGCTGCCGCGCGCCGGAGCCGAACCGTCGTTCGAGGCACTGGTCGCCGGCATCAGCAAGGACATCCGCCCGCGCGCCCTGCTGGACGAACTGCTGCGCGCCGAACTGGTGCGCGAGCGCGATGACGGGCTGCTGGATCTGGCGGCCAGCGCGCATCTGCCGCATGGCGACCTGAACAAGCTTGCGCATTATTACGGCCGCAACCTCGCCGACCACGCGGCGGCGGCGGGGCACAATCTGATGGGCGGCACGCCGCCCTTCCTGGAGCGCGCCATGTTCCACGACGGCCTGTCGCTCCGCTCCATCGAGGAGCTGCGGACCGAGGCCGAGCGGCTGGGCATGGAGCTGCTGGTGCACCTCAACCGCCGTGCGAACGAGCTGAGCGCCCACGACGCCTTCTCCGCGGCCCCCAAACAGCGCTTCACCGCCGGGCTCTACACCTACAGCGCGCCGGACGACCCAACGCCGGAGGACAAACCGTGAGCCGCCGGCGGCTGATCGGCCTGCTGGCCGGCGCGCTGTTGGCGGCGTGCGGCGCCGACGTGACGAACCGCACCGCCGACCGTGGCATCGGCGGCACGGGGATTCGCAGCGCCGACCGCGGCATCGGCGGCACCGGCATCCGAACCGCCGACCGCGGCATCGGCGGAACCGGCATCGTCGGCACCGTCACCGCCTTCGGCAGCATCTGGGTCAACGGCCTGGAGGTAGCGCTGCCCCCCTCGGCCGCCGTCCGCATCGAGGGTCACCCGGTCCCGGCCAGCGCCGTGCAGCTCGGCCACGTGGTGGCGGTGACCGCCGGCCCGGCGGACGCCGGAATGGACTTTTCCGCGGCGACGGTCGAGGTGCGCTACGCCGTCGCCGGCCCGGTCGAGACGGCGCGCGACGGTGTGTTGACCGTGCTCGGCCAGCGCGTCGAGTCCGGCGGCGCCCTGCTGGCGGTGGAGCCGCGGCCGGGTGTCTGGGTGGCGGTGTCGGGCCTGCGCCGCCCGGACGGCAGCATCGCCGCCGGCCGCATCGAGCCCTGGGACGCGGCGCGCGGCTGGCTGCTGCGCGGCAGTGCCGGCCCGTCCGCGCCGGGCACGCTGGCGCTGCCCGGCCTCACCGCGCGGCTGGCGCCGGGCGTCGCGGCGCCGGAGCCCGGCCAATCCGTGCGCGCCGCCGGTCGCTTGGGCTCCGACGGGGTGTTCGCGACGGAGGCCGCGCCCGACCCGCTGAACCCCTTCGGCGCCGCGATCCGCGCCCTGTCGGTGGAGGTTTTCGTCGACACGGCCGGTCGCCCGGTGGCGGGCGGAGCCGCGCTGGCGGCGCCCATTGCCAAGAGCGGCCGCATCGTTGTGGAGGGCGCGGTGGACAGCCTCGGCGTCCTGAGCCCCGGCCGTTCGGCCTCGGCGCCGGGCATCGGCACGACCGCCGCCCCTGGCCTGGGCGGCCCGCCGGGCGCCGGCCGAGCCGCCGCTCCTGCAACCGGTCCCGCGTTGGGTCCCGCGCCGGGTGCCGCCGCGCCGGGCGCCGCACCCGGTGCCGCGTTGGGTGCCGCGTCGGGTGCCGGCCGTCCCGGCGGCATGGGCGGTATGGGCGGTGCCGGACGTGGCGGACCGGGCGGCGGTGGGCGCGGGCGCTGAGCGCAGCTTCAAAGGCTCCGCCGCCTCCACTATCCTGGCGCAGCATCTTGGCAAGGGAGGATTGTATGGCGGACGATGGCCTGACGGTGCGGGTGGCCGAACCTGGCGAGGTGGCGCTGATCGTCGAATGGGCCGCCGAGGAGGGCTGGAACCCCGGCCCCGCCGACGCCGCCTGCTTTCGCGCCGCGGACCCGCAGGGGTTCTTCATCGGCATCGCCGATGGCGCCCCGGTGTCCGCCGTGTCGGTGGTGAACTACGGCGACGCGTTCGCTTTCCTCGGCCTGTACATCGTCCGGCCCGACCGGCGCGGGCGCGGCCACGGGATCGCCACGTGGCGGGCCGGTCTGGCGCACGCCGGTGGGCGCGCGGTCGGGCTCGACGGCGTGGTCGCCCAGCAGGACAATTACCGCAAATCCGGCTTCACCCTGGCGCACCGCAACGTGCGCTACGGCGGCCCCGTCGCCGTCCCGCAGCGCGTCGCCCCCACCGTCGTCCCCGCCGCGTCCGTGCCGTTCGCCGCCCTGGCGGCCTACGACGCCGCGTGCTTCCCGGCCGAGCGCCCGGAGTTCCTGCGCGCCTGGACGACCGCCCCCGGCCACCACGCGCTGGCGCTGGTGCGCGACGGCCGGCTGGCCGGCTGGGGGGTCGTCCGCCCCTGCCGCGAGGGCGGCAAGATCGGCCCGCTGTTCGCCGACGACCGCGCGGCGGCCGAGACTCTGTTCGACGCGCTGGCGGCGGCGGTGGGCGGCGGCCTGCTGTTCCTCGACGTGCCGGAGCCCAACGCCGCCGCCGTCGCCCTGGCCGAATCCCGCGGCCTGCGCCCGGTATTCGAGACCGCCCGCATGTACACCGCCCCGGTGCGCCCGGTGGCGGCGGAGCGGGTGTTCGGAATCACGACCTTCGAGTTGGGGTAGGGCTTCCGCCCTACGCCGCCCGCCCGCCGATGCGGCCGAGCATGCCACGCAGCGCGGCGGCCGTCCGCTCCTCCACCTCGTGGAAGCGGACGTGCAGGCGGTTGGCGCTGGTCGAGCAGACCTCGAACCGCACGTCCAGGCCGTATTCGGGCACCAGCAGCGTCGCCTTGTGGCCCTCGGCCAGACCCTGGAACCCGACCAGCGTGGCGCCGCCCTCGGAGAAGTCGCTGATCTTGCCGCGCTGCTCGCCGCTCGGCCCGCGGACCGTGCAGGACACGTCGCAGCGGTACCGCGTCGACATGCGGCGGTCGGTCTCCTTGGTCGAGGTGCGGACAATGCGCACCAGCACCTGGCGCAGCGTCTGGATGCCGTCCGCCACCTCGTCGGAGGTGGAGTGCACGCCGGACGCCTGCCCACGCGTCTCCTCGGCGTCGCGCGACACCGACGAGATCAGCGACGCAACCTCCTGCGCGGCGGCGCTGGTTTCGGCCACGTTGCGGCTGATTTCCTGGGTGGCGGCGGCCTGCTCCTCCATGGCGGCGGCGATGGAGGCGGAGATGTGGTCGATGTCGGCGATGGTGCGGCCGATGCCCGAAACCGCGGCCACGGCGTTCTTCGTGGCGCTCTGGATCTCGGCGATCTGCCGGGTGATCTCCTCGGTCGAGCGCGCGGTCTGGTTGGCGAGGTTCTTCACCTCGCCGGCAACGACTGCAAACCCCTTGCCAGCCTCGCCCGCACGGGCGGCCTCGATGGTGGCGTTCAGCGCCAGCAGGTTGGTCTGCGCCGCGATGTCCTGAATGAGGCCCGCCACCTCGCCGATGCGGCCGACCGCCTCGGACAGCGACACGATGGTCTGCTCCGACTGCCGGCTGTCGTCCACCGCCGTCTTGGTGACGGAGCCGGCGTGCGCGACTTGGCTGGTGATCTCGCGGATGGAGGCCGCCAGCTCCTCGGTGGCCGCGGCCACCGCCTGGGCGTTGGCCAGCGCCTCCTCGGCCGCCGCGGCGACGCCCTGCGAGTTGTTGGAGACACGGTCGGCGGTGCCGGCCATGACGTCGGCGCCCTGGGCCATCGTCTTGGTGCGGACGGCGACCTGCTCGACGGCGGCGCCGGCTTCCTTTTCGACGGTGTTCGCCATGTCCATCAGCGCCCGGCGCCGGTCCTCGGCGGCCTGCCGCTCGCGCTCGGCGCGCTCCTGGATCGAATAGGCGATGGTCGCCTTCATGGTGCGCAGCAGCGCGCCCAGACGGCGGAATTCCGGGGTCGCCTCGGTTTCCACCTCGTGCATCAGCTCGCCGCGGGCCACCGCGTCCAGATGATCTTCGAAGCGCCGCAACGGGCTGCGCACGGTCGCCAGCACCAGCGCGGCGAGGCCGCCGGCCAGCGCCAGCGCGCCACCCGCCGTCAGCGCCGCCATCAGCGTGTCGGTCTGCGTCGAGGCGCCGGCCACCGCCAGCAGCACGCCCATCAGCGCGAACGCCCCGGCGGTGCGCCCGACGACGCTGGCGCGGGTGTCGGCGAAGCGCGCCCACAGCCCACTCGACACCACGACACCTTCACGAACGGTGAGGTTGCCGGCGCGGCCGGTGCGGAACAGCTCATAAACGTGTTCCGCCGCGGCGATCTGCGCGCGCGACGGCTTGGAGCGGATGGAGATGTAGCCGGTGATCTGGCCGTTCTCGATGGCCGGGGTGACGTTGGCGCGCACCCAGTAATGGTCGCCGGACTTGGTGCGGTTCTTGACCAGACCTTCCCACGGGCGCCCGGCCTTGATGGTGTTCCACAAATCGGCGAAGGCCCCCGCGGGCATGTGCGGGTGGCGCAGGATGTTGTGCGGAGCGCCGATCAGCTCATCTTCCGAGAAGCCGCTGATGTCGACGAACGCCTTGTTGACGAAGGTGATCTTCCCCTTAGGGTCGGTCCGCGACACGATCAGGTCGCCCTCGGCGAGCTCCACTTCCCGGTTGGTGACGGGGCCGTTGTCGCGCACGCTTCATCTCCATTGCCAACGCACAAACCGGATGGTGATACCATCTATGTATTAACGGATATACAAAGTAACTTGAGACAAATTGGCGCGGTTTCGAACGCACGCGCCCGCCTTGACAACCCGCCGCCGCGTTGCCCTTGATGAGGGAATCGGGGAGCGAGCGCATGTCCGACAAATCGGCCGCCTGGATGCGTCAATCCGCGCACGATCTGGAACACGCGCGCGCCGCGCTGGCCGCGGGCGACTGCGATTGGGCGTGCCGGGCCGCGGGCGAGGCGGCCGAGGGAGCCATCAAGGCGGTGCTGCTGGCGCACGGCGGCAAGGTGCTGGGCTCGCAGAACCTGCTGCTCCTGTTGGGCCGCGTGCGGGACGAGGCGGGCGTGGCGGTGTCCGACGACCTTGTCGAGGACGCGCGCGACCTCATGCAGGTGCTGGGCATTCTCAGCGGCCAGTGCACCTACAGCGGTGTGGCGCCGTTCGAGCTGATCTCCCGCGCCCAAGCCGAGGGTGCCATCGCCGCGGCGGACCGCATCCGGGCGCACCTCGCCCCTTGATTGGGCGCCCCCAAGTCCAAGCTCCAATGTCGGGTATTGATGCAATTTTCCTGAATTTGAAAAAATCTTCGAATGAAGTTACCGTGGCCGATAATCCAAGAAATTATTCGATTGCGCCGTGTACAATTTTCACATATCCGTCGATCATCCTAAACGCTTGTAAGGTTTTTCAAGATGCGCATGCTTATGATTGCCGCCGTCGCCGCCTTCACTGCCGTCTCGGCTCCGTCGATTGCTTTCGCCGATGACTTCGAGGCTCTGTGCGTCGGCTCGGTCAGCACCCCGGAGACCGTCAAGTCCTGCAAGTGCGCGTCGGGCAAGCTGACCGGCGCCGACCGCACCGCCGCCATGGAAGCCATGAAGGCCGTGAACGCCGCCATGACCAGCGGCAAGGCGGAAGAAGCCGCCGCCGCCACCAGCAAGCACGCCAAGGGCGTGGAGATCATGATGACGGCGCAGGCGACCTGCATGTAATACGGTTCATCCCGTATTGCTTGTCTTCAGGCGGGGCTGTCCATTGGACGGCCCCGTTTTGTTTGTGGCGCCGGCTTGAGCCGGTGCCGCATCATTCACAATCATCGAAGCAGCCGCGGACAGGAGTTCCCATGGGCATGAGCAGCGGGCACGGCATCGGCGCCGCCCTGATCAGGACGGCATGCGCCGGGGCCGTGCTGGCCGTGACATTGGCCGGCACCGTGGCGTCGGCGCGGGCCGACGACGGGCTCCAGCGCATGCTCGACCGCTTCCTGCGGGACGAGGAACTGGACGGCGGCATCCTGCTCGTCTCCGGGCCGGAAGGGCGGCAGGTCGTGGTGTCCGGCATCGCCAACCGCAAGGGCGGCGTCCCGGTCGGCGAGGACACGCGCTTCTACGTCGCCTCGGCCGGCAAGATGACGACGGCGGTCGCCGTGCTCCAGCAGGTCGAGGAGGGGCGCCTGTCGCTCGACCGGCCGGTGCGCGAGATGGTGGGGGACCTGCCGCTCGGCCGTCTGGCGAACGCGAACCGGGCGCGGCTGGTCAATTTGCTCGAACACACCTCCGGCATCCCGGACTACATCACCGACGACTACGATGCGGCCGAGCAGGCCCGCCCCAATCTGTCCCGCGACGCGGCGACGCTGCTGGCCTACGCCCACGGCGAGGCGGCGACCGGCCCGGTCGGCAACCACTACGCCTATTCGAACAGCAATTTCGTCCTGCTCGGCCACATCGCCGGGCTGGCGGACGGCGCCCCCTTCGGGCAGGTGCTGGAACGCCGCGTGCTGAACCGCGCCGGCATGACCGCGACGACGGTGGGCGCCGACCCGCGCGACCGCACGCTCGCCCACGGCTATACCAGTGACGAGGGCGACGTCAGCCGCCGGTCCTGGGCCGCTACCACCGGCGACGGCCCGCTGGTCACCACGGCGGGCGACCTTGAGCGCTTCCTGTTCGCGCTGTTCCGCGACGGCCGCCTGCTCGGCCCGGCGATGCTGGAGCGCATGCAGACGCGCGCGACGGTCGAGGACGGCGAAGGGCTTGGGCTGTCGGTGTGGGACGACCGCTGGGGCCGCGGCGTCGGGCACACCGGCCTGTACGACGGGTTCGAGGCGGACGTCCGCTACTACCCCGACCGGCAGACGGCGCTGATCTTCCTGACCAACGGCAACCAGTCGTCCGACGACACCTTCCTCGACTCGGTCGCGGCGGCGGTGTTCTCCGGGCGTGGGTCCAAGGGCGGCCTGTCCAAGGCCGGGGCATTCGGCAAGTTCTGACGCCCATTGTGGATCCGGCGGGGTGTGCTACACGGTGCACAGCATCTCATTCCGTCTCATCCGGGGTTGCCGATGACCACGCTTCAGACCGACGTTGCGGTGATCGGCGCCGGCCCGGCCGGGCTGATGGCGGCCGAAACGATGGCCGCAACCGGCCTTTCCGTCGCCGTGTTCGAGCACATGCCGACGCCGGCCCGCAAGCTGCTGCTGGCCGGGCGCGGCGGGCTGAACCTGACGCACTCCGAACCGCTGGAGAGCTTCGTCGGCCGTTACGGCGACCGCGCCGCGTTCTTCGCCGGGTGCCTCGCCGACTTCGCGCCGGCCGATTTGCGGGCCTGGGCCGCGGGGTTGGGCGTCGAGACGTTCGTCGGCTCCAGCGGGCGGGTGTTCCCCACCGGCATGAAAGCCTCGACGCTGGTGCGCGCGTGGCTGCGCCGGCTCGGCGGGCTGGGGGTGACGCTGCACGCCCGGCACCGCTGGCTCGGCTGGGGCGAGGACGGCGCGCTCCGCTTCACGCGCGCCGATGGCGAGGCGGTGTCCGTCACCGCGCGGGCGGTGGTGCTGGCGCTGGGCGGGGCGAGCTGGCCGCGCACCGGCTCGGACGGGGCGTGGACGGAGATTCTGGCGGCGCGCGGGGTGGATGTGGCGCCGCTGCGGCCCTCCAACATGGGCTTCGAGGTGCCGTGGTCGGAGCATCTGCGCACCCGCCACGCCGGCGAGCCGGTCAAGAGCGTCACCCTGTCCTTCGGCGAGCGCCGGCTGAAGGGCGAGTTCGTCATCACCGAGACCGGCATCGAAGGCGGCGCCGTCTACGCGCTGAGCGCCCCGGTGCGCGACGCCATCGAGCGCGACGGCTGGGCAACCCTGACCCTCGACCTGATGCCCGACCGCCGCGAGGATGAGCTTCGCAAGCGCCTGCGCGAACGGGGTGCGGAGTCGCTGTCGACCTTCCTGAAGAAGGCGCTGAACCTGACCGGCGTGCGCGCCACCCTGCTGCGCGAGTTCACGCCCGTCGCCGACCTGTCCGACCCGGCGGCGCTGGCTCGTCACATCAAGGGCCTGGCGATCCCGCTGACCGGCGTGCGGCCCATCGAGCGGGCGATTTCCTCGGCCGGCGGCGTGCGGTTCGACGCGGTGGACGGCCGGCTGATGCTGACCCGCCTGCCGGGGGTCTTCGTGGCCGGCGAGATGCTGGACTGGGAAGCGCCGACCGGCGGCTACCTGCTCCAGGGCTGCTTCGCCACGGGGGTGCGGGCCGGCAAGGGGGTGGTGGCGTATGTGGGCGCCGCCGCCTAATCCAACTCTTCCGCCAGCGAGCGCGTGTTCCGCACCAGGATGCGCAGCAGCGCGCGGATGAACGGGTCGGCCTTGTCCAGCTTGTCGCGGAAGGCCGCGGGCGGGATCACCAGACACACGGTGTCCTCGGCGGCGATGGCGTCGGCCATGCGCGGGCTGTTGTCGATCAGCGCCATCTCGCCGAAGATCCCGCCGGGCAGCACGGTGCCGAGCTGCCGGCGGTTCACCCCCTTGCCGCGGAAGATCTCCACCTTGCCGGACTGCACCACATAGGCGCAGCCGGGCGGGTCGCCCTCGCGGATGATGAACGAACCGTCCTCGAAACGGCGGGGCGGGAACGCCTTCGGTTCGAAGGCCGGCGGCGACGGCATGGCCCTCCTCCGTCAGCGCGTGTGGTCGAACTTGGCCGCCGGGGCGCTCGGCGCCGGCAGGCCACCGCCGATCAGCCGGTCGATCAGTCCGCCGATGCCGCCACCGCCACCCGACGCCGGAGCCGCCCGCCCGCGCGCCGGGACCACCGCCGGATCACCGCCCGCCGCCACATAGGCCGGCCCGGCGACACCGTCCAGGCCCGGCAGGGCGCGCGGCGGCAGGCCGGCGTGGGCGTCGGCCATGAAGCCGTGCCACAGCTTGGCCGGCAGGCTGCCGCCGGTGACGCGCTTCATCTCGTCGTTGTTGTCGTTGCCCAGCCAGACGCCGGCCACCAGATCGGCGGTGAAGCCCATGAACCACGCGTCGCGGTAATCCTGCGTGGTGCCGGTCTTGCCGGCCGCCGGGCGGTCGAGCTTCGCCGCCTTGCCGGTGCCGAACTCGATCACGCCGGTCATCATGCGCACGAGCTGCGCCACCTGCGCCGGGTCGGCCACCGGATCGGCGCCGCCGGCCTGCCGGCGGAACAGGATCTTGCCGTTGCGGTCGGCGATCTCGGTGATGGCGTAGGGCAACACCGGAACGCCGCGGTTGGCGAGGCCGGCGTAGGCGCGGGTCAGTTCCAGCAGCGTCACCTCGCTGGTGCCGAGCGCCAGCGACAGGTCGCGCCCCAGGGTCGAGGCGACACCGAACTGCGCCGCCAGATGGCGGACGTTGTCCACGCCGACCTTCTCGATCAGCCGCACCGTGCCGGTGTTCGACGAATGCGCCAGGGCCGTCGCCAGCGTGATCGAGCCGCGGAACTTGCCCTCGTAGTTGCCGGGCGCCCAATTGCCGATGCGCAGCGGCGAGTCCTCGATGGGGCTCTCCGCGCTCCAGCCCTGCTGGAGGGCCGTCAGATAGACGAACGGCTTGAAGGACGAGCCGGGCTGGCGCCGCGCCTGCGTCGCACGGTTGAACTCGCTGGCGTCGTAGTCCCGGCCGCCGACCAGGGCGCGCACCGCGCCGTCGGTGGTCATGGCGACCAGCGCCGCCTGACCGGCGTTCTGCTGGGCGCCGGGGCCGGTGAGGATCTCCTGCACGCGGTTCTCGGCGGCGCGCTGCGCCTTGAGGTCCAGCGTCGTCTTCACCACCACGTCGCCGTGGTCGGAGCCGATGAAGCCGTTGACCAGCTCGGTCACCCAGTCGGCGAAGTAACGCCCGTCGCCGCCCGGCTTGCGCTTGGGCGAGGGCGGGGTGTTGCGCTGCGCCTCCAGTTCCTGCGCGGTGATGAAGCCGCCGTCCACCATGGCGCCCAGCACCACCTTGGAGCGCTCCGCCGCCTCGTCGGGGTTGGAGCTGGGGGCGTAGCGCGACGGCGCCTTGAGCAGGCCGGCGATGATCGCCGCCTCGCGCAGATCGACCTGCGTCGCCGGCTTGCCGAAATAGGTGCGCGCCGCGGCGTCGACGCCGAAAGTCCCGGCGCCCAGATAGACCCGGTTCAGGTAGGCGGTGAGGATCTGGTCCTTGCTGAAGCGCCGCTCCAGCCACAGCGCCAGCATCGCCTCCTGGATCTTGCGCTTCAGCGACTTCTCGGAGGTCAGGAACAGGTTCTTGGCAAGCTGCTGGGTGATGGTCGAGCCGCCCTGCACCGCCCGCCCGGACCGCCAGTTGACGTAGACGGCGCGCAGCAACCCGATCGGATCGACGCCGAAGTGGGAATAGAAGCGCCGGTCCTCGATGGCGAGCACGGCGTTGACGAGGTGCGGCGGCAGCTCCTTGACGCCCAGCACGGTGCCGTGCAGGTCGCCGAAGCGGGCGAACTCGGTGCCGTCCGCGGCCAGCACGATGACGGCCGGGCGCCGCTCGGCCTGCGCCACCGTGCCGATGTCCGGCAGGTCGTACGCGAAGTACGCCATCACCGCGGCGAACGCCATGCCGCACCAGATGCCGGCCACCAGCGCCCAGGTGCCCAGCGTGCGCAGCCAGGAGCGCGACCGCTTGGCCGCCTTGGGCTTGTTGGACTTGGGCTTGGGCGGGGGCTTGGGCGGGGGCGTGGGACGGTCCGGCGGCGGGCGCTCGGACTTCGGCCGCTTGGCGCGCCGCGCAAGCTTCGGCAGCTTCAGCTTGGGCAGACGGAGCGGCGAGTCCTCCTCGTGCGAGTGGACGGGCTTGGCCCCCGCAAACAGTTCGTCCGACCGGTTCGATGTCACGGCGCCGCCGCAGCCCCTTTGTTTGCCCACCCAGCCGTTCAGCGGGTTGCGTGCGTGATATACGCCGTGCTCGCGCTGCGCGAAAGAGGTAGGGCCTCGGGGCCGAGTTTTGTCCCGGCAACGTGGCGAAACGGTGACGTTTACCCCCCAATCAGCCCATACTTGCGCAGATACCCGCGCAGTTGGTGATACGTAAGCCCGAGATCCTCGGCGGTGCGCCGCTGATTGTGCCGGTTGCGCTCCAGCGCGGCCGCGAGCATGCCCGTCTCGAACGCCTTCACCCGCTCAAGGAATCCGCCCTCCTCCGCAACCGGCTCCGGCGGCACCTCCACCCGCACCGGAGGCCGGTAGGACGGGCGGAACGGGTCGAGGATGATCGTCTCCACCGGCGCGTCTGGGTCCGCCGCGGCGACCGAGCGCTCCACCGCGTTGCGCAGCTCGCGCACATTGCCGGGCCAGGAATGGCCCCGCAGATCGTCCAGCGCCCGCGGCGTAAAGCCGGGGAACAGCGGCCGGTCCAGCTCGCGCACCATGCCCAGGGCGAAATGCTCGGCCAGCACCGGGATATCCTCGGGCCGGGCGCGCAAGGGTGGCAGGGTGACCACATCGAACGCCAGCCGGTCCAGCAGGTCGGCGCGGAAGCGCCCGGCCTCGGCCAGCGCCGGCAGATCGGCGTTGGTGGCGCCGACCACCCGCACGTCCACGGTCTGGGTACGCCCGCCGACGCGCTCGATCTCGCCATACTCCACGGCGCGCAGCAGCTTTTCCTGCACGGCGGGGCTGGAGGTGGCGATCTCGTCGAGGAACAGCGTGCCGCTGTCGGCCAGTTCGACCCGGCCGGTGTGGCGGCGGGTGGCGCCGGTGAAGGCGCCGGCCTCGTGGCCGAACAGCTCGGAATCCAGCAGCGTTTCCGGCAGGGCGGCGCAGTTCACCTTGACGAAGGGCCGGTCCCAGCGCCGCGACAGATAGTGCAGGCGCGCCGCCACCAGCTCCTTGCCGGTGCCACGCTCGCCGATCACCAGCACCGGCCGCTCCAGCGGCGCCACGCGGGAGACGTGCGCCAGAGCGGCCTGGAAGGCCGGCGACTGGCCGATCAGCGGTGGCGGGGACGCAATGGTCATGGCGAAATCAGCCAATGAGTGGCGGAATCGGCGAACATATCGCCGCCATAGCTAATCCCGCGGACGCCGCCGATCAAGGCGGTCGGCGGATTCCCTGGGTTTCCGCGTTTGGCACGGCCCTTGCCATACGAGGGTCAGGCAATGGAGACCGAGATGAGCGAAGACTTCTACCGTTCCCGCACCCACCGCCGCCCGACCTACGACACGCGCGACACCCTGGCGCGCGTGCGCGCTTACCTGAGCAGCCGGCCGACCGAGTCCTGGCTGTTCTTCTTCGCCGGCATCATTGCCGGCGCGCTGCTCGGCTGAACCCTGAAGGACATTCTCCCATGAGCATCTTTTCGCGCCTGACGGACATCGTTCAGTCGAACATCAATTCCCTTCTCGACCGCGCCGAGGAGCCGGAGAAGCTGATCCGCCTGATCATCCAGGAGATGGAAGACACGCTGGTCGAGGTGCGCTCCTCCACGGTGAAGATCATCGCCGAGAAGAAGGAGATCGAGCGCCGCATTGGCGACCTCACCCGCGAGCGCGACGAGTGGGAGCGCAAGGCCGAGATCGCGCTGACCCGCGACCGCGAGGACCTCGCCAGGGGCGCCCTGATGGCCCGCTCCAAGGCCGCCGAGGAGGCCGACGCGCTGTCCCACCAGCTGACGCAGGTCGAGGAGGCGCTGTCCAAGGCCAACGAGGACATCGCCCGCCTCCAGGCCAAGCTGACCGACGCCAAGAACCGCGAGAAGGCGCTGGTGGCGCTGACCAAGACCGCCGCCAACCGCGTGAAGGTGCGCGAGCGCCTGAACGACGACCGCATCAACGACGCGCTGTCGCGCTTCGAGCAGGTCGAGCGGAACCTGGATGAGCTGGAAGGCCGCGTCGAGATCCACGACATGGGCCGCAAGAAGTCGGTGGCCGAGGAGATCGCCGAACTGGAAGCCGCCCACAAGGCCGACGAGGAGCTGGCCGCGCTCAAGGCCCGCATCGCCGGGCGGAAGGGGTCGTAAGGGTTGCCTCGCCCCCTCCCCGGTCACACTTCCCCCCGCCAACGGCTGGGGAGGGGGACTTTTCCACACCGTGCAATGATGCTTCACTGCATGCCGGCCAACCGAATAAGAGGCTGACCTCACCATGGGCTTCTTCAGCTTCGTGCTGTCGATCCTTCTCGTCACCGTCGTGCTGCCGGTGTGGATCGTCTTCCATTACGTCACCAAGTGGCGCACCCAGCGCGGCCTGTCCGCACAGGACGAGCGCCTGCTCGCCGAGCTGTGGGACATCGCCAACCGCCTGGAAACCCGCATCCACACGCTGGAACGCGTGCTCGACGCCGAGGCGCCGGGCTGGCGCAACAAGACCTGAGGGAGGGCCGTCATGACCCACCATCACCCGTCGCCGTTCGAATCGCCGAACCCGCACCGGCTCTACCGCAACCCGCGGCGCGGCTATGTGGCCGGGGTGTGCGCCGGTCTCGCCGACTATTTCGGGGTCGAGCCGTTCCTGGTCCGTCTGGCGATGCTGATCGGGCTGATCTTCTTCACCCTGCCGCTGCTGATCGCCTACATCATCGCGGCGCTGGCGCTGCCGCCGCGGCCGGAGCAGCTCTACCGCACCGAGGAGGATGAGGTGTTCTGGCGCACCGTCGCCATGAAGCCCGACCGCTCGCTGGCCGGCCTCGCACAACGGTTCCGCGACGTCGAGAAGCGCGTCGTCGGCCTGGAGGCCTACGTCGCCTCCAAGGAGTACGAACTCAACCGCGCCATCCGCGATCTGGAGCGGTGATTTACCGGCGCGTCCGCCGGCGGTCGTCCGTGCGGATGCGCACCGGTTTCAGGCTGCCGGAACCGGCGGTCACGGCCATGCCGGCCAGCACCAAACCCATCGCACCGAGCAGAAGCAGATCCATCGCGTGCACCTCCTTAACCCTTCATAACGATGGTGGGTGCAAATCGTTGACAAGAGGTGGACAAAAAAGTGGACGCAGCGCCAGCGTGACGGTTTGGCGAACTTTTTTTGCCGACCCTACTCCGCGCGCGGCTCGACCGACTGGATGGTGAAGCCCTTGGCGTGCGGGAAGCGGGCCGAGACTTTCTCGCGCACCTTGTGCTCGTCCAGGCCCCAAACCAGAAAGCGCCGGCCGCGCTTCCAGCTGTCGAGCGCCGAGCGTTCCAGATTGGCGTTGACGCGCCCGGCGTAGTCGCCGTTGGACACCCGAACCAGCCAGCCCTGGTCGTTCTGCGTGTGCCGGTCGTCCAGCACGAAGATGCGCCGGTCCACCGCGCTGACCACGCGCAGCCGCTCCTCCAGGTCCGCGCAGGCGAACTCCATGGAGGTCTTGCGGCGCCGGGCGGCGCTCAGCTCGCGGGCGAGACCCAGGGTCTGGCGGGCGGCGCGCTTGATGCGCTCCACCTGCTGGGTCCGGCGGGCCTCGGCCTTGGCAACCATCTGCTCGGTCTCGCGCAGCCGCTTCACCGCCTGGAGCAAAGCGAAGGCGAGCGCCGTCAGGCCGACGAGGCCGGCGAACAGATAAGCGATCATGCCGCCTTCCCCGACCCGGCCGCCTGCTCGTACGGCAGGCCGCCGACCTCGTGCAGGGTGACGATCTTGTAGCCGAAGGCCGGCGGGTAGCGGCCCTCGATCATCTTGCGCGCCTCCGAGACGGTGGGGGCCCACACTTCCATGCTCTGCGGCTGCGCCCACCGCGGGTCGATGAAGGAGTTCTGGTGCTGGGCGGCGCTGCCGACATACTTGTTCAGCACCTGGGCGTGGAAGCAGGGCGTGCCCTTCAGCTCCTCGCCGATGAGGTGGATGATCCGCTCGCCGTCGCGCAACGTGTCGGAGATCTGCCGTTCGAGCTGGCTGCGCCGGCGCAGCACCTCGCGCGCCTCGTCATCGGCCGCCTTGATTTCCTTGTGGCGCTGGCCGCGGCGCGCCTCCAGACCGGTTTCCAGGCGGGCGCGGCGGACCAGCATGTCGCGGATGCCGACGGTGCCGTGGCGCTTCTCGATCATGCGCTCGCCGACGATCACCACCAGCTTGGCGATGCCGAACGCCATGCCGGAGCATGCCAGCGCGGAGAACAGGGCCTGGACGTATGTCTGCCACATGGAAGGTTATCCCGGCGGGAACAAACCCGTAGGTACCCCGACGACCGAATCATATCAACAATTTTAGCAGCATTTCAGCCGCAGGTTAAGCGCTACATCCCGGCCATCGACACCCGATTGCGGCCGGCCAGCTTGGCCTCGTACAGCGCGGCGTCGGCGCGCCGCAGCGCCTGTTCGATGGACGGTTCGGAATCCCGCCACGTGGCGACGCCGATGCTGGCGGTGACCGGGAAATGGTGCTCGTCGAAATCCACCGGGGCCGAGGCGATGGCCTCGCGGACGCGCTCGGCGGCGATCAGGGCGGCGTCGGCGTCGGTTTCCGGCAGCAGCACCACGAACTCCTCCCCGCCGTAGCGGCCGATGCCGTCGCTGGCGCGCAGCGCGTCGCGCGCCCGCAGGACCACCGTGCGCAGCGTCTCGTCGCCCGCCGCGTGCCCGTAGGTGTCGTTGACCAGCTTGAAGTGATCGAGGTCGAACAGCAGCACGCTCAACGGCCGGCCATAGCGCCACGCGCGCGCCACCTCGCCCGCCGCCTGCTCCATGAAGTGGCGGCGGTTCCACACCGCGGTCAGCACGTCCATGGTGGCGAGCAGCGCCAGCTTGGCGTTGGCGTCCTCCAGTTCGCGGGTGCGCTCGGCGACGCGGGCCTCCAGCTGCTCGTTGGCCTCGCGCAGGCGCTCGTACAGGCAGACGTTGGCGAAGCTGATAGCGATCTTCGAGGCGAAGACGCCGACCAGCGCCTGGTCCATCTCGTCCAGCGGCCGGCCGGTCCGCACCCAGGCGGCGACCTCCCGCCCATCGGGGATGGCGATGCAGAGCGTGATGTGGTCGGGGCCGAAGACGTTGCCGCGGACGCGGAACGCCTCGGTCACGGCCTTGATGGCGCCGACGCCGGCGAACCGGCTGTCCAGCGGCCCCTCGCCCAGGCCGGCGAAGCACCCTGCCCCGGCCAGCACATGAATGCTGCCCCCCGCATCGCCGTTCTGGGCGCACAAAATGCCGTCGGCCTTCACGCCCAGAAAGGCGGTGAGCTGCGTCAGCACCCCCGACGCGAACTGCCGCATGGAGCGCAGCTCGAACAGCCGGTCGGTGGACTCGATGAGCTGCCGCAGGCCGCGCCGGCTGGTCTCCAGCGCCACGATGTCGGAATAGGCGCGCAGCGCCGCCACCACCGTGGTGAACAGCTTCTGGGTGGTCAGCTCGGTCTTCGCCTTGTAGTCGTTGATGTCGTAATCGAGGATGACGCTGTCCTCGGGCGCCTGACCGGGCTGTCCGGTGCGCAGGATGATGCGGATCGCGTGGTTGTCCAGTTCCTCGCGGATGGTGCGCACCAGTTGCAAGCCGGCGTCGTCGGTTTCCATCACCACGTCCAGCAGCACGATCGCCACATCCGGCGTCGCGCGCAGCGTGCCGGCGGCCTCGGCGCCGGAAAAGGCGCTGAGCAGGTTCAGGCTGCGGCCCTTGAAACGCACCTTGGCGAGCGCCATCCGCGTGACCGCGTGCACTTCCGGGTCGTCGTCGACGATGAGCACCCGCCACGGCTCGCCCGCGTCGGGCTCGGCCGGGACCGGCGGCGGCAGATCGTCGGCGAAGAGGAATTCCTTTGCCATGGGGATGTGCTGACCTCGTACCCGCAAGGCGCGGGATATGCGCGTTCGACGCGAATCGGCGACCCCGCCCGCGACCGCATAGCGGTAATCCATTCCACCGAGAGCATGCAATGGAATTGAGAGGCAGGAACCTTCGGCACGTCCTTACGGTTGGCTAGGGCATGGCGGACGGCGATGCGCCCGGACGTGCAGGCGCGTCCTCCGCATGCGTTTCCACGGACCCGTAAGGAGACACACGATGAAGCGCACCCTTTTCCTGAGCACGGCCACGATCCTCATGCTCGGCGCCGGCATCGCCATGGCCCAGTCGAGCGCCCAGCCGAACAGCGCCACCCAGCAGAACCGCGTCCAGCAGTCGCAGAACCCCGCCACCGGGCCGAACGCGGTCGGCGACAAGTCGGCGATGGGCGACGCCGCCAGCATCGAGAAGATGATGGGCAAGGACGTCTACGGCGCCGACGGCAAGAAGCTCGGCTCCATCGATGACATCATCCTCGACCCGCAGACCGGCAAGGCGCAACTGGCGGTGATCGAGCGTGGCGGCGTTCTGGGCATCGGCGGCAAGAACATCGGCATCGACTACACGCTGCTGGGCATGGAAGGCGACCGCCTTGTCGCCAAGCAGGTGACCGAGGATCAGGCCAAGGCCATGCCGGAATTCCAGTACAGCGACAACGCGGTGTCCTACAACCGCAGCCGCAAACAGACCGGCGGCACCGTCAAGCAGTAACGCCGGCATGCAGTGACACCTGCCCCGGAGGGCTGGCCGACCGCCGGCCCTCCATTTGGGGCCCCCATTCGCGTCTGCCGAAAGGCGTTATGACCTTGGAACCCGGCCGCCGGCTCGCACCTTACCTTTCCCGGCGAGCAGGGAGGGGGACAGCCGATGGGGCAGGCACGGACGGCGACCGCCGCGGCTGAACGGCCGGGCGGGCCGGCTCAGCGTTACCACCGCGTCCGCAGGCGCACCGAGGATCTGGCGCGCGGGCTGACCCCGGAAGACCAGACCGTCCAGTCCATGCCGGATTGCAGCCCGACCAAGTGGCACCGGGCGCACACCGCGTGGTTCTTTGAGACCTTCCTGCTGACCCCGCACCATCCCGGCTACCGGCCTTTCGATCCGGCCTACGGGTACCTGTTCAACTCCTATTACGAGGCCGTCGGCAGCCGCTGCCCGCGCCCGCAGCGCGGCATGGTGACCCGCCCCGGAATCTCCGACGTTGCCGCCTACCGCGCCCATGTGGACGCGGCGATGGCCCGGCTGCTGGAGGACTGGGACGAGCGGCTGACGCCGCTGCTCGACCTCGGCCTCGCGCACGAGGAGCAGCACCAGGAACTGATCCTGATGGATCTCCTGCACCTGTTCTCGCTGAACCCGCTGAACCCCGCCTACCGCCCGTTCCGCCCCGCCCCCGCGGTCGCGCCCGACCCCGGCCGCTGGATCGGCTTCGACGGCGGCATCCGCGAGATCGGCCACGGCGATGACGGCCGCTTCGCCTTCGACAACGAGGGACCGCGGCACGCGGTGCTGCTCCAGCCCTTTCGCCTGCATTCCCACCCGGTGACCAACGCGGCGTGGCGCGCGTTCATCGCGGACGGCGGCTACTGCACCCCGGCGCTGTGGCTGTCCGATGGCTGGGCGACCGCGCAGGCGCAGGGTTGGGAGGCTCCCGGCTATTGGCGCGAGCGCGACGGCGAGTGGTTCCAGCTGACGCTGATGGGCGAGCGGCCGGTGGACGATTCCGCCCCGGTCTGCCACGTCAGCCTGTACGAGGCCGACGCCTTCGCCCGCTGGGCCGGCAAGCGCCTGCCCACCGAGGCCGAATGGGAAGTGGCCGCCACCGGCATCGAACCCGCCGGCAACACCCTGGGCAGCGGCGCCCTGCGCCCGCTCGCGGCGCCGGCCCGCGACGACGGCCGGCCGTCGCAGATGTTCGGCGACGTCTGGGAATGGACGTCCAGCGCCTACGCCCGCTACCCCGGCTTCCGCCCGGCGGCCGGCGCGGTCGGCGAGTACAACGGCAAGTTCATGGCGAACCAGTTCGTCCTGCGCGGCGGCTGTTGCGCCACCCCGGACGGGCACGCGCGCGCCACGTACCGCAACTTCTTCTACCCCCACCAGCGCTGGATGTTCGCCGGCGTGCGCCTTGCGGAGGATGTGTGATGGACGGCGAACGCGCCCTTCAAACGAGCACCGGCGACAGCTTCCTGTCCGACGTGCTGGACGGCCTGTCGCGCGAGCGCAAGTCCTTGCCGTGCAAGTACTTCTACGACCGCCGCGGCTCGGCGCTGTTCGACGCCATCTGCGAACTGGAGGAATACTACCCCACCCGCACCGAGACGGCGATCCTGCACCGCCACGCCGCCGACTTCGCCGAACTGGCCGGGCCGGGCGCCGCGGTGGTGGAACTGGGCAGCGGCTCCAGCGTCAAGGTGCGCATCCTGCTGGACGCGCTGGAGACCCCCGCCGCCTACGTGCCGGTGGACATCTCGCGCGAGCATCTGCTGGCCTCGGCGGCGCGGCTGGCCGGCGACTACCCGGAACTGACGGTGGTGCCGGTGGCCGCCGACTATGTGCAGGGCTTCCCGCTGCCGCCGGTGGCGCCGCCGGAGCGCATCCTGGCCTTCTTCCCCGGCTCGACCATCGGCAACTTCGACCCCGGCGAGGCGGCGGCCTTCCTCGGCCGGCTGGCGCGCCGGCTGGGCACGGGGAGCCGGCTGCTGATCGGCGTCGATCTCAAGAAGCGCGGCGACGTGCTGGAGGCCGCCTACAACGACGCCCGCGGCGTCACCGCGGCCTTCAACCTCAACCTGCTCGCCCGCATCAACCGCGAATTGGACGGCACCTTCGACCTGGAGAGCTTCGCGCACCACGCCTTCTATGATGAGTCCCTCGGCCGCATCGAGATGCATCTGGTCAGCCGTCGCGCGCAGACCGTTGCGGTCGGCCGCCGCAGCTTCCGTTTTCGGGCGGGCGAGACGATCCACACCGAGAACTCCTGGAAATACGCCCTGCCGGAGTTCGAACGTCTGGCGCAGAGTGCCGGCTGGCGGACGGTGTCCACCTGGACGGACGCAACCGGTACAAACGGGGCCGGACTGTTCGGCGTGCTGTGGCTGCAAGTTTCGTAGGCCAGACATGCTAATTTGACGCAAATTTTACGAACTATGACCTGTGCGCGTTCCAGTGGTTCTGTTAGCTTTCAGCCGCTCTCCCAGGTAGGGCAGCCGGAACGCAATGGTGTCATCATGCAGTCGATCTCGCGGATTTCCATCTCCACCAAGGTCACGTTTCTCAACCTGATCGGCATGCTGCTGCTCAGCGCCGCCGTGCTGATCGTGATCGGTCAGGTTCTGGCCCGCGATCTTGAGCGGCAGGCCGTGGATATGCAGACGCTGTCCATGCAGATCGCCTGGAGTTCCTTGAACCACCTGGGCGGCGACTTCGCCGTGGCCGGCGGCAAGCTGAAGCGCGGCGACATGGTGCTGAACGAGAACTACGAGATCGTCGACAACATCAAGCAGATCACCGGCGGCACCGCCACCCTGTTCCAGGGCGACGTCCGCGTCGCCACCAACGTGCTGAAGGCCGACGGCAGCCGCGCCATCGGCACCACGCTGGCCGCCGGCCCGGCCTACGACGCGGTGCTGAAGCAGGGCGTGCCCTACCGCGGCGTCGTGCAGATCCTCGGCGAGGATTATTTCGCCGCCTACGACCCGCTGAAGGACAAGAGCGGCGCGGTCGTCGGCATCCTCTACGTCGGCATCAAGAAGAGCGTGGTGTTCCAGTCCTTCGACGGCAACATGCGTCTGGCGGCGCTGGGCGTGGCCGGCTTCGCGGTGCTGCTGGCGTTCCCCGGCTTCCTGCTGCTGCGCCGCCTGCTGCGCCCGCTGGGCGTGCTGAAGCAGGCCATGGACGCGCTGTCGCGCGGCGATCTGTCGGCCGCCATCGACGGCACCGCGCGCGGCGACGAGATCGGCAACATGGCGCGCGCGGTGGTCGTCTTCCGCGACGGCATGGTCGAGGCCGAGCGCATGCGCGCCGAGCAGGAGCGCCAGCGCGAGCAAGCCGAGGAACTGAAGCGCCGCGCCCTGGAGATGATGGCCGAAACCGTCGAGCGCGAGAGCCGCGACGCCGTCGACCGCGTCGCCCAGCACACCGAGGCCATGGACGGCAACGCCGGCAAGATGGCCGATTCCGCCACCCGCGTCGGCGCCAACGCCCAGGAGGTGGCCGCCGCCGCCGCGCAGGCGCTGAGCAACGCGCAGACCGTCGCCTCGGCGTCCGAGCAGCTTTCCGCCTCGATCCGCGAGATCGGCGGGCAGGTCAATCAGGCCAGCACCATCACCCGTCAGGCGGTCGCCACCAGCGCCGGCACGCAGGAGACGATCCAGTCGCTCTCCGCCTCGGTCGGCCGCATCGGCGAGGTGGCGAACCTCATCCAGAGCATCGCCGCCCAGACCAACCTGCTGGCGCTCAACGCCACCATCGAGGCGGCGCGCGCGGGCGAGGCCGGGCGCGGCTTCGCGGTGGTCGCCAACGAGGTGAAGAACCTCGCCGGCCAGACCGCCCACGCCACCGAGGAGATCGCCCAGCAGATCACCGGCATTCAGTCCAGCACCCAGGCGACCGTCAGCGCCGTGCAGGAGATCGCGCGCACCATCACCGAGATAGACACCATCTCGTCGATGATCGCCACCGCGGTCGAAGAGCAGGCCGCCGCCACCCAGGAAATCAGCCGCAACGTCAACCAGACCGCCGCCGCCGCCACCGAAGTGGCGACGCGCATCCATGAGGTGTCGCGCGAGGCGTCGGTGACCGGCGACCGCGCCGCCGAGATGCGCACCCTCGCCGGCACCGTGGTGGACGGCATCGACGAGCTGAAGCGCGTGCTGGTGCGCGTGGTGCGCACCGCCACCTCCGAGGTGGACCGCCGCCGCTTCCCGCGCCACAACGTCCAGGCGCGCTGCTCCATCGAGACCGCCTCCGGCCGGGTCGAGGCCACGCTGATCGACCTGTCGCGCTGCGGCGCCGCCATTCGCGGCGCCGGTGCCGGCATGGGTCCGGGCGGGCGCGGCACGCTGTCCTACGACGGGCTGGGCATGCCGATGCCGTTCAGCGTCATGGCCATTGACGGCGACATGCTGCACATCAGCTTCCGCACCGAAGCCATCAACGAAGACGACTTCAACACCCGCTTCGACCGGCTGGAGCGCACCCTGGGCGTCACACGGGCGGCGTAATCCGCCCCGCCCCTACGAGAGTATGTTGCACCGCACCAACGAAAGTGGTATGACCATTCCACCCGAATGGACAGCACGCCTACGACCAATGGCGGTACGAGTTCGGACGGGCCAGCCATTGGACAGTGAGAACCAAGATGAGCGGCGCTTCGAACGTGGACCAGACGGTCCGGCACATTCACGTGACCCAGGAACTGCGTGACGGCAAGCTGGTGACGCTGGAGCATTCCGTGCACGAGCGCGGCATGGCGGAGCCAACCGGCACGGCGACGATCTTCGACCGCAACGGCTGGCTGGCGTGGCTGGCCCAGGAAGCCGCTGGCGAAGCCGCCGACGAGTTCCGCCGCGCGGCCTGACCGGGCTTCCTGCGGGCGCCGGTTCGAACAGCGCTTGCTCTTGCCAGCCCTTCGGCGTAGGATAAAAGTCTCCGTCGGCGGAAGTGTGTCCGCACGCCGCCGAGCGGCTGACACCATCGAGCGAACCTATTGACCCATTCCCCACACCGTCAAGCCCGGCCAGGACGAGGAGGGAAACTGGGCATCCGCCGGTGTGTCAGCGCTTTGGCTCGGCCGACGCGGAACGGATGCAACACTCCATCGAATCGTGTTTCATAGTGTTGCATAGCGTTTCATCCGCCGCCGTCAGGCTCGACCAAGCCCTTGACCTTCCACAAAACCCAGGAATTGCCGCCGAAGCCCGAATGCAACACCGGCGGTCCCGGATGAAACACGGCGTTTCATGCCGGACAGGGATTCGCACGGAAAGGCGGGCTTCGGCCCGCCTTTTTCGTTCATGGGCGCGCAAAGGGGGTGGCTGCCTTGAAAGGTCCGGTGCAGGAACCACCTACGCGGCCACCGGAACAGCCTTCAGGAAAGGGCAGCCGCTGCGCTGAGACCGTTCGCCGCATGACTCCATGACGCTGTTCGCCCGCCTGACCGTGCTTGTCTCCGTGGCCTTGCTTCCGGCCATCGCGATCCAGGCGAACAATGAGATCGACCTGCGGCGTTCCCGTCTCGCCGAAGCTCGCGACGACACCACCCGCCACGCCGAACTGCTGGCGAGCGATCTCGCCCGCATCCTCGACGGTGCCCGCCAGTTGGTGGCCGCGCTGTCCCAGGTCAGTTCCGTCCGCGACTTCGACGAGGACGCCTGCCACGACCTGATGGAGCGCCTGCGCGCCCAGTTCCCGCACTATGTCCTGATCGACGCCGCGGACATCCGCGGCCAGGGCCGGTGCGCCGGCGCGCCGGGGCACCGCCTCAGCGTCGCCGACCGGGCGTGGTTCCGGCTGGCGGTGGAGAACGATGGGTTCGCCATCGGCGAGTACGTGGTCGGCCGGCAGAGCGGGCGCCCCAGCCTGCACATCTCCACCCCCATCCACGACCCCGATGGCACCGTGATCGGCGTGGTCGGCGCGGCGCTCGACCTGGACTGGCTGGGCCGCTATCTGGTCGCCAAGCCGCTGCCGCCGGGCATGGCCTTCGCCGTCGCCGACCGCAACGGCACCGTCCTCGCCCGCGAGCCGGACGGCGAGCGCTGGGTCGGCAAGCCGGTGCCGCCGCATTTCATGGCCCTGCTCACCGCCCCCCGGCCGGGCACGGTGGAGATGCCGGGCATCGACGGCGACGACCGGGTGATCAGCTACCTGCCGCTGGGGACCGAACCGGTCGGGCTGTCCATCACCGTCGGCATGAGCCGGGCGGCGGCGTTCGCGGACGTGGATCGGGCGACGGTGCGCGGGCTCCTGCTCATCGCCGCGGGGTGGGGGCTGGCGCTGCTATGCGCCTGGATCGTGGCACGGCGCTTCCTGCTGCGCCCGGTGGGCGCCCTGGCCGGGGCCGTCGAGCGCTGGACGCACGGCGACCTGACCGCCCGCACCGGTCTGCACGACCGACGCGACGAACTGGGGGCGCTGGGCCGCGCCTTTGACGAGATGGCCGACGCCCTGGCCCAGCAGGAGCAGCGCTTCCGCATCATGGCCGACGGCATCCCGCAGCTCGCCTGGATGGCGCGGCCGGACCGCGGGATCTTCTGGTTCAATCAGCGCTGGTACGACTTCACCGGCACGACCTTCGAGGAGATGGAGGGCTGGGGCTGGCGCTCCATCCACCACCCCGACCACCTGGAGCGGGTGGTGGCGCGCTTCCAGCGCTCGTGGGAAACCGGCGAGCCCTGGGAAGACACCTTCCCCATGCGCCGCAAGGACGGGCAGTACCGCTGGTTCCTGTCGCGGGCGTTGCCGGTGCGGGACGCGCAGGGCGACGTCCTGTGGTTCGGCACCAACACCGACGTGACCGAGCAGCTCGCCGCGGAGGAGGCGCTGCGCGTCAGCGAGAGCCGCTACCGCGGTCTGGTCGAGCGGCAGTCCGACATCGTGCTGCGCCTGAGCAGCGCGGACGGCTCCCTCACCTTCGTGAACGACACGGCCGCCCGCGTCCTCGGCCTGACGCGCGAGGAGGTCACCGGCCAGCCTTGGCACCGCTTCGTGCACCCCGACACCATCGCCGCCACCGTGGAAGCGATCGCCTGCGCCCTGCTGCCGCCGGAACGCCGCGCCACGGTGGAGAACCTGTTGCTCACCGTGGACGGGCCGCGCTGGTACACCTGGGACGGCTACGGCATCGTCGACGAGTCCGGCAGCTTCGCCGAGGTCCAGGCGGTGGGCCGCGACATCACCTTGCGCAAGGCGATGGAGGACGACCTCGCCGCCGCCAAGGAGGAGGCCGAGCGCGCCAACCTCGCCAAGTCCAAGTTCCTCGCCGCCGCCGCGCACGACCTACGCCAGCCGCTGCAAAGCCTGTTCTTCTTCGCCGAGGCGCTGCGCTCCGACCTGTCCACCGAGCGCGGCCGGGACAAGCTGCTGCACCTGCAACGCGGCCTGGACGCGCTGAAGGATCTTTTGGAAAGCCTGCTGGACGTCTCCCGCCTGGACGCCGGCATCGTGCAGCCGCAGGTGCAGGAGTTCCCGCTGACCGACCTGCTCGACCATCTCGGCTCCGCCTACGCGCCGATCGCCGCCGGCAAGGGGCTGGGCTGGCGGGTGTCCACCTGCCCGATGCGGGTGCGCTCCGACCGCAACCTGCTCGGCCGCATGCTGCGCAACCTGATCGAGAACGCGCTGCGCTACACCGAGAAGGGCGGCATCGCCATCACCTGCCAGCCGCACGGCGACACGCTGCTGATCGCCGTGGAGGACACCGGCATCGGCATCCCGCAGGACCACGTCAGCCTGATCTGGGAGGAGTTCCATCAGGTCGGCAACCCGGAACGCGACCGCGCGCAGGGCCTCGGCCTCGGCCTCGCCATCGTCAAGCGGTTGGGGGAGCTCTTGGGGCACAAGGTGGATCTGCGCTCGGCGGCCGGCCGGGGCTCGGTGTTCACGGTGACGGTGCCGCTGGTCGCGGCGGACCCCGTTTCCCTGCCCGCAGCCGCGGCAACGTCCGAGGTCGACGAGCCGGACTCCGGTGCCGGGCGCTTCGCGGTGGTGGTGGACGACGACGCCATCGTGCTGATGGGCCTCAAGAGCATGCTGGAGGAATGGGGGTACGAGGTGCTGATCGCCCCCTCCACCGACACCATGGTCGAGCGCTTGCAAGCCGCCTCGCGGGTGCCGGACGTGATCGTCGCCGACTACCGCCTGCGCCAGGGCCGCATCGGCACCGAGGCGATCCTGACCTTGCGCCGCCTTTACGGCACCGACGTGCCCGGCATGATCCTGACCGGCGAGATCGGCCCGGAGGCGCAACGCGACGCCGCCCGCCACGGCTTCGGCCTGATCCACAAGCCCGTCACGCCCCGCCAGCTCGTCGCCGCGCTGGAGCGGCAGTTGCGGGCAGCAGAGTGAGCTTGAGAAAAAGCGGGAAGAGGTGCCTAGTGCACCCAATATGGACAGTGAGGGGCGCCGCATCCCCGGCGCCCACAACGGATCGAGTGTTGATGAAGATCGAAGGTTACCTGGGGTTTTGCGTCGGCGACGTCGTTCTGGATCTGGCGGAGCTGACCGTCGGCACGGCGACGATCAAGGAGTTCCACCTGGTGCCGAGCCAGTGGTCGAACGGCCCGACCGCCATCGCCGTGATGGAGAACGGCGCCGAGCGCTACGTCATCCAGTTGAAAAAGGTCCGCCGGGTCGCCGACACCACCGGCGAGGACGACGACGAGAGCAAAATCGTCCACCTGCACCGCAACGCCGGCTGACTCCTGCACCCAGGAACGCCATCGGTCATGTGGCGTTGAACCTCTCCATGAGAGCCCTTGCCGCTCCCCCCTGCGCGGAGCACGATTGGCAAAAGGGTCTCCGTGGGGGGAGGACGGCCGATGCTCCAGGTATCCGAGACGCAGGTGCGCCTTGGGCTCTCGGCGGCGGACAAGACCGAGGCGATCCGCATCGCCGGCCGCGCCATGGTCGACAGCGGCCTGATCGAGCCCGGCTACATCGACAGCATGCTGGGCCGCGAGGCCATCGCCGGCACCTATCTCGGCAGCGGCATCGCCATCCCGCACGGCCTGCCCCAGGCCCGCGATCTGGTGCGCCAAACCGGCGTCGTGGTCGTGCAGTTCCCGAACGGCGTGGACTGGGGGACCGGCGAGCCGGCCCGCATCGTGGTCGGCATCGCCGCCAAGTCCGACGAGCACATCGCCGTGCTGCAACGGCTGACCGGCGTGCTCGGCAACCCGGCCGAGGCCGCGCGGCTGGGCGTCACCGGCAACCCCGGCGACGTCATGGCGGTGCTGAACGGCACCGCGACGGTGGAAGCCGGACCGGAGCCCGCCGCACCGGTTGCCGGCCCGTCCATCGCGGTCGCAGCCCCGGTGCCGCACGGCCTGCACGCCCGCCCGGCGACGGCGCTGGTCGAGGTGGCGAAGCGTTTCCGCGCGGAGATCGCGGTCCGGCATGACGGCGGCGTGGGCAACGCCAAGAGCTTGGTATCGCTGCTGCGCCTCGGCGTGTCGGGCGGGCAGCCGCTGACCATCACCGCGGCCGGCGACGACGCCGACGCCGCGCTGGCCGCCATCCGCGCCGCCTTCGACGCTGGGCTCGACGAGCCGACCGTTTCCGAGACGCCGCCCCCGCCCGCCCCGGCGCGCGCCGCACCGCCGGCCGACCTGGACTACGACGGCAAGGTGATCGCCGGGATTTCCGCCTCGCCGGGGGTGTCCACCGGAACCGCCTGGAAGTTCCAGCGCGAGGAGCTGACCGTCGCCCGGACCGCGCCCGACCCGGCCGTGCAGCACCGCCGCCTCGATCAGGCGCTGGCCAGCGCCGCCGCCGACCTGCGCAACCTGCACGAGGAGTTCTGGAAGAAGGCCGGCGCCGCCAAGGCCGCCATCTTCAAGGCGCACCTGGAGCTGCTCGACGACCCGGAGATGGCCGCCGACGCCCACGCCCGCATCGACCAGGGCGCCAGCGCCGGCTGGGCGTGGCGCGAGGTCTACGAGGACCGGGCCGGCATGCTGGCCCAGCTCACCGACGCCCTGCTGGCCGGCCGCGCCGCCGATTTGCGCGACGTCGGCCGCCGGGTGCTGCGCCTGCTGGCCGACGCGACCGAGAGCGTGGCCGCCCTGCCCGACCATCCCGTGATCCTGCTGGCCGAGGATCTGGAGCCCTCCGACACCGCCAAGCTCGACCCGGCCATGGTGCTGGGGCTGTGCACGGCGGGTGGCGGGGCCACCTCGCACACGGCGATCATCGCGCGCTCGCTCGACATTCCGGCGGTGGTGGCGGCTGGGCCATCGGTGCTGGACCTGGAGAACGGCCAGGAGGTGATCCTCAACGGCGACGACGGCGTGCTGGTGGCCGGCCCCTCCGACCGCGACCGCACCCGCGCCGCCGCCGCCCGCGTGGCGGTGGGCGCCCGGCGCGAGGCCGAACGGCTCGACCGCTACAAGCCGGCGATCACCACCGATAGCAAGCGCGTCGAGGTGGCCGCCAACATCTCCGACCCCAAGGAGGCGGCCACGGCGGTGGAGGCCGGCGCCGAGGGGATCGGCCTGATGCGCACCGAGTTCCTCTTCCTGCAACGCGAGTTCCCGCCCAACGAGGACGAGCAGTTCGAGGCCTACCGCACCATGGTGCGGGCGATGAACGGCCTGCCGATCATCCTGCGCACGCTGGACATCGGCGGCGACAAGAACGTCCCCTACCTGCACCTGCCGGCGGAGGGCAACCCGTTCCTCGGCGTGCGCGGCATCCGCCTGTGCTTCGAGCGCGAGGATTTGTTCCGCACGCAGCTGCGCGCCATGCTGCGTGCGTCTGCCGAGGGGCCGGTGCGCATCATGTACCCGATGATCGCCGCCCCCGCCGAACTCACCAAGGCCAAGGCCATCACCGAGGAGGTGCGGCGCGAGGTCGGCGTCGATCCGGTCGAGATCGGCATCATGATCGAGGTGCCCTCGGCCGTGATGATGGCCGACCGCTTGGCGCGCGAGGTGGCGTTCTTCTCCATCGGCACCAACGACCTGACGCAGTACGTGCTGGCGATGGACCGCCTCCACCCGGTGCTGGCGCCGCAGGCCGACGGGCTGCATCCGGCCGTCCTGCGCATGATCGAGCGCACGGTGGCCGGCGCGCGGGCGGCCGGCATCTGGGTGGGTGCTTGCGGCGGCATCGCCGGTGACCCGGCGGGGGCGGTGCTGCTGTCCGGCCTCGGCCTGACCGAACTGAGCGTCGCCATCCCCAGCGTGCCCTCGGTCAAGGCGCGCCTGCGCGGCATCTCCCTGGCCGACGCCGAACGCGTCGCGGCCCAGGCGCTGGACTGCGCCGACGCGGCCGAGGTGCGCGCTCTGGTGCGGGACCATTTCCCCGGAGGTGCGGCATGAGCGGAGTCCTCACCGTCACGCTGAACGCCGCGGTGGACCAGACCCTGGACGTGCCGGGCTTCACGGCCGGCGCGGTCAACCGCGCGGTGGCCGAGACGCGCACCGCCGGGGGCAAGGGCATCAACGTCGCCGCCTTCCTCTCCGGCGGGCCGGTGCCGGTAACCGTCACCGGCTTCCTCGGCGAGGACAACACGGGCGTGTTCGAGGCGCTGTTCCGCCGCCGCCACATCACCGACCGTTGCCTGCGGGTGCCCGGCGCCAGCCGGGTCAACGTCAAGGTGGTCGACCGCGAGGGCGGCTCGGTCACCGACATCAACCTGCATGGGCCCCAGATCCGGGCGGAGTCCTGGCACGGCCTGCTGGCGGCGCTGGACACTCTTGCGGCCTCCAACGGCACCGTCGTGCTGGCCGGCAGCGTGCCGGCGGGGGTGCCGGAGACCGCGTACGCCGACATGATCCCGCGCCTGCGCCGGCACCGGAGCTTCGTCGTGGTGGACGCCAGCGGAGCGCCGTTGCGCCACGCCGTCGCCGCGCGGCCAGACATGGTGAAGCCCAACGCGCACGAGCTGTCCGAACTGCTCGGCCGCCCGCTCGGCAACCGCGCCGATGTGGTCGGTGCCGCGCAGGAACTGGCCGGATCGGGCATCGCTTTGGTCGTCGTGTCGCTGGGCGCCGAGGGCGCCGTGTTCGTCGAGGGTGACCGCGCCCTGCTGGCGGTGCCGCCTCGGGTGACAGTCGCCAGCACCGTGGGGGCCGGCGACGCCATGGTGGCTGGAGTGCTGGCCGCCCGGCTGGAGGGCGGCGATCTGGATTCCTGCGCGCGCCGTGGCACGGCCTTCGCGGCCGGGACGCTGGCGCGCCTCGGCCCGGAACTGCCGCCGCCTGACCGCATCGCCGAGTTGATGGACGCCGTGACCGTCGAGGCCCTTTGAGGGCAAGGAGGTTCGATATGGCTAGGCTCGTGGCTGTGACCGCTTGCCCGACCGGGATCGCCCACACCATCATGGCGGCCGAGGCGTTGCGCCGCACCGCCGCGCTCAAGGGCCACACCATCGAGATCGAGACGCAGGGCGCCGAGGGCGTCGGCACCCGGCTCGGCGACGCGGCCATCGGGGCGGCGGACGCGGTCATCGTGGCCGCCGACATCGCCGTGGACGAATCCCGCTTCGCCGGCAAGCCGATCCTGCGCACCTCCACCGCCCGCGCCATCCGCGAGACCGGCCACGTCCTGGACGAGGCGGTGGCCCACGCCCCGGCAATCGCCCAGCCAGCCCCGGCACCAGCGGCTCCCCCTCCCCCGGCCCCGCCGTCCGGCGGGCTGCTGGTCGCCATCACCGCCTGCCCGACCGGCATCGCCCACACCTTCATGGCCGCCGAGGCGCTGAAGCAGGCGGCGCAGGCCAAGGGTTACCGGATCAAGGTCGAGACGCAGGGCTCGGTCGGCGCCAAGAACGCCCTGACCCCTGAGGAGATAGCCGAGGCCGACGCCGTCATCATCGGCGCCGACACCCACGTCACCACCGAGCGTTTCGCCGGCAAGCGCGTGCTGAAGACCTCGGTGGGCGACGCGCTGAAGCACCCGGACCGCGTCGTCACCGACGCGCTGGCGCTGCCCGCCGCCGCCCCCGGCTACGCCGACACCGTCGCGCAGGCCAAGACGCAGCAGAAGGAAGCGCAGTCCGGCCCCTACAAGCACCTGCTGACCGGTGTCTCGTTCATGCTGCCGTTCGTGGTGGCCGGCGGGCTGATCATCGCGCTGTCCTTCGTCTTCGGCATCGAGGCGTTCAAGGAGAAGGGTACGCTGCCCGCCGTGCTGATGCAGATCGGCGGCGAGGCGGCCTTCGGGCTGATGGTGCCGGTGCTGGCCGGCTACATCGCCTATTCGATCTCCGACCGGCCGGGGCTGGCACCCGGATTCATCGGCGGCATGCTGGCGGCGAAGATCGGCGCCGGCTTCCTGGGCGGCATCGTCGCCGGGTTCCTCGCCGGCTACGTGGCGCGCTGGCTGCGCGACACCATCAAGCTGCCGGTCAACCTGGAGGGGCTGAAGCCGGTGCTGGTCATCCCGCTGCTCGCCACGCTGGTGGTCGGGCTGATGATGATCTACGTGATCGGCACGCCGGTCGCCGCGATCATGGCGGGGCTGACCTCCTTCCTGCAAGGCATGACCGGGGCCAACGCCGTGGCGCTCGGCCTGCTGCTCGGCGGCATGATGGCGCTCGACATGGGCGGGCCGGTCAACAAGGCGGCGTACACCTTCGCGGTCGGCCTGCTGGCCTCCAACACCTTCACGCCCATGGCCGCGGTGATGGCGGCGGGCATGACGCCGCCGCTCGGGCTGGCGCTCGCCACCATGCTGGCGAAGAACCGCTTCACCCTGCAGGAGCAGGAGGCGGGCAAGGCCGCCGGCGTGCTCGGCCTCGCCTTCATCACCGAAGGGGCGATCCCGTTCGCCGCCAAGGACCCGCTGCGCGTCATTCCGGCGTGCATCGCCGGGTCGGCGACGGCCGGGGCGGTGTCGATGTGGTTCGGCTGCGCGTTGCGCGCGCCGCACGGCGGCGTGTTCGTGCTGGCCATCCCCAACGCGGTGGCGCCGCTCGGCCCCTATGTGCTGGCGATCCTCGCCGGCACCGTGGTGACGACGCTGGCGCTGATCGCGCTGAAGCGGCCGGTCGACGTGACGGGCCTGCCGACCTCCGCCGGCACCGCACCCTCACCCAGCGGCGCCGGGGATTGAATGACCGGTGCCGCCGGATTCCCACAGCGCTTCAGCCAGCCGGACAGCCGAGGCGGCGGCGACGCGGCGGCGGTACTTCGGCGTCACGACGGTGGTTTTGACAGCGTTGCACGCTTTGCGGACGGCCTCGGCGAGAGTGGTCGCCGCACTCTGCGACCAGGATTGCCCCTCCAGGCCGTCGAGGCCAGCTACGGCAACCGGTGCCGAGGCGACGCCGGTCAGCGCCACCCGCAATCCGGCCAACCGGCCGCCCTCGCGACGCAGCGCGATGGCGACGCCGGCCAGCGGGAAATCGACGGAGTCGCGGATCCGCACCTTGGCGTAACCGGCGACGAACCCGCCCGGCGGCGGCACGTGGACGGCGGTGACGATCTCCCCCGGATGCAGCATCAGGTGCGCGCGCCCCTCCTCGCGGTAGAAGTCGGCCAACGGAAGGCGGCGCGCCCCCCCGGTCCCCTGCACCTCCACCTCGGCGCCGAGCACCATCAGCGCCGGCGCCACGTCGCCAGCGTACACGGCGTAACAGCGCTCGCTTTTCTTGACCACGTGGCAGACCTCGCCCCGCAGCTTCAGGCAATAGCCGTTGCCCGCGCGCCACCAGTCGCTCTGATTGATGAACACACAGCGCGTCTCCTGGCACAGGTTGCCGCCCAGCGTCGCCGCCTCGCGATGGGTCGGCCCGGCAACCGACTCCGCGGCCTGCGCCAGCGCCGGCCAGCCCTCGCGAACCCGTGAGTCCTCGGCGATCCGCGCCAGGCTGGCGGTGGCGCCGAGCCGCAGGCCGCCATCGCCGGCCTCCAGCCCGTCGAGCCCGGCCACTGACGACAGGTCGACCAGCGCCGCGGGCTCGCCCATGCCGCGGCGCAGGTTGGGCAGCAGATCGGTGCCGCCGCCCAGCGGCCGCCCGCCCGGCGTCGCGTCCAGCGAGGCCAGCGCGTCGGCGACGGAAGCCGGGCGGTGCAGGCGGAACGAAGGCATCAGCGTCATGGCGTCATTCTCCCTTGGCGTCCAGCAGGTCGGCAACGCGGTCCGGCGTCAGCGGCACGGCGCGGGCGCGCACGCCTGCGGCGGCGTGCACGGCGTTCATCAGCGCGGCGATGCTGCCGGCCAGCGGCCCCTCGCTGGCCTCCTTGGCCCCGAACGGGCCGTTGGGGTCGATGCTCTCGACGATGTGCACCTCGATGTCCGGGCTCTCGGCCATGGTCGGCATACGGTAGTCGAGCAGGTTGACGGCGAGCCCGCGGCCCTCGTCCCAGCGTGTCTCCTCCGACAGCGCCTGCCCCAGGCCCATCCACACCGCCCCCTGGGTCTGTCCTTCTACCGCCAGCGGGTTGAGCGCCCGGCCGACGTCGCTGGCGACCCACACCTTGTGCACGCTCACCTTGGCCGTGACAGGATCCACCGAGACCTCCGCCACCACGGCGGCGTAGGAGAATCCCATGGACGCTCCGATGGCGCTGCCGCGGATCGCCTTGTCGCCCTGGAACTCCTTCGGGCAGGTGAAGGTGCCCTTCACCGTGATGGTGCCGGTATCGATCAGCGCCTGCTTCACCACCTCGGAGAAGGACAGGCCGGGGTCCTGCCGGCCGGCGACGCGGAAGGACTCGCCCAGGCACTCGACCTCCTCCGGCGGAACGTCGAGCCTGCGGGCGGCGGCGGCGACCAGGATCGTCTTGAGGTTCTCCGCCGCCTGGATGGCGGCATTGCCGACCATGAAGGTGACGCGCGACGAGTAGCTGCCGTTGTCCTTGGGCGTCAGCGCGCTGTCGGTGCTGACCACGCGCAGCCGGGACCAGTCGCAGCCCAGAACCTCGCCCACCACCTGGGTGACGATGGTGGACGAGCCCTGGCCGATATCCGATGCGCCGGTCAGGATGGTGACGCTGCCATCGAAGTCGAGCTTGAGGTTGATCACCGCGTGCGGCTCGCCGGTCCAGTGCTTCGGCGTCGAGGTGCCGGAGACGAAGTGCGAGCAAGCCATACCCAGCCCGCGCCCCGGCGGCATCCGCTTGCGGCGCTCCTTCCACCCCGACGCCTTCTCGACCCGATCCAGGCACTCGGGCAAGCCGTAGCTCATGACCTTCTGCGCCATCGCCGTGGTCGTGGGCGCGCTCAGCAGGTTGGCGCGGCGGACCGCAAAGGGATCGAGCCCCAGTTCGACGGCCATCTCGTCGAGCAGCGCCTCGAAGGCGGCGCGCATGTCGACCGTGCCGTGGCCGCGCATGGCCCCGCACGGCGGCAGGTTGGCGTAGACCCGCCAGCCGTCGTACTTGACCGCCGGAATATCGTAGAGCCCGTGCAGCAGCGCGCCGGCGTAGAGGATGGTGATGATGCCATAGCCGGCGTAGGCGCCGCCTCGCTGCGTGCACTCGGCCGCACAGGCGGTGAGCCGCCCGTCGCGGGTCATGCCGAGCTTGAGGGTTATCTCCGCCTGCGGCCGGCCGCGGTGGCAGAGGAACGTCTCCTCGCGCGAGAGCAACAGGCGCACTTGGCCGCCCGCCTTGCGGGCCAGCAGGGCGGCGATGATCTCGAAGCCCAGCGCCTCGGTGCGGGCGCCGAAGCCGCCGCCGAGGAACGGCTTGATCACGCGCACGCGCGCGGTGTCCATTTCCAGGCACTGGGCGACGATCAGGTGTACGTAGTAGGGCACCTGTGTGGTGGAATGCAGCGTCAGCCAGCCACGCTCGGGGTCGTACTCGGCGAGCGTGGCGTTCAGCTCGAGGTGCGCGTGGTTGACCTCGGCAAAGCTGAAGCGGCGCTCGCACACGAGGTCGGCGGCGGCGAAGCCGGCGGCGACGTCGCCGAACTCGTTGTGCACCTCGCGCTCGACGTTGCCGGGCCTGTTGTCGTGCAGCGGGACGGCGCCCGGAGCCCGCGCCTTGGCGCTCTCGAAGTAGGCCGGCAGCGGCTCGAGGTCGAGGCGGATCAGCGCCAGCGCCCGGACCGCCGTCTCCTCGTCGATGGCGGCGACCGCCACCACCGGCTCGCCCCGGTAGCGCACCCTGTCGCGGGCGAGCGGGTACTCGTTCTGGGCGATCGGCAGCACGCCGAAGGGAACGGCGCAGTCGGCGCCGGTAATGACGGCGACGACGCCCGGCAGCCGCTCGGCCTCGGCGGTGTCGATACCGCGGATGAGGGCGTGCGGGATCGGACTGCGCAGAATGCGCCCGGCCAGCGCGCCCTGCGCCGGCAGGTCGGCGGTGTACTTGGCGCGGCCGGTGACCTTCTCGATGCCGTCGACCAGCGGCGTCGGCGTGCCGATGCGTTGGGGTCGGGTGAGGACGGTCATGCCATGCCTCCCGGCGCAACGGCCGCCTGGACCGACTCGACGATCTTCACGTATCCGGTGCAGCGGCACAGGTTGCCGGCCAGCGCCTCGCGGATCCGCTCGGCCGTAGGGTCGGGGTCACGGCGCAGCAGGGCTTCGGCGGCCATGATCATCCCCGGCGTACAGAAGCCGCATTGGGTCCCGAGCTTCTCGTGGAACGTCTGCTGGAGGCGGCTCATGCGGCCATTGCGCGCCAGCCCCTCGATGGTTTCGACGCGGCGGCCGGCCACCTGATGGGCCAGCGTCGAGCAGGCGAGCCTCGGCCGGTCGTCGACCAGAACGGTGCAGGCGCCGCATTCGCCGCCGTCACAGCCCTGCTTGGTGCCGGTCAGCCCGGCGACCTCGCGCAGGTAGTCCACGAGCAGCATGGTGTCAGCCACCAGATCCTGCCTGGAGCGGCCGTTGAGAGTGAGTCCGAGAACCGATTCCACGCGCTGTCCTCCCTCAGCAGACCGGCAAAGGCTGAGGCGCTTCCGGTCGGACACATTGTTGGTCATACGTACAGTTAAGCGCAATGGTATTTTGGTGCTGGAATGCTGTTTTTCGGCGATTGCGCTCCCGGTCCGGTGTACGTGCGCCGTGCGCCGTGCGCCGGCAGCGCCAGGATCAGCGCGTCCTTTCTCCGAACTCAGGCGGCGGCGATTGCGGCTATGAAATGAGACGGGGCGGAACCGCAAGGTTCCACCCCGTTTTCTGAAGAAGTACGGCCCCAGGGGCGCGCCGCTGCACGTTGCCGACCCGGCGCCCCCGGTTCATCGGCTCACTTGCCGATGATGACCTCGGAGGACTTGATGATGGCGACGACGCTGTCGCCTTTCGCAAGCCCCAGGTCCTCGATGGTCTCCGTGGTCACCGTCGAGGTGATGGTGTTGCCGCCGCCCACGTCGATCTTCACCTTGGCCGAAATCGGTCCCTTGTCGACAGAGATGACGGTGCCCTTCAGCTGATTGCGAGCGCTGAGCTTCATGATGGATTCTCCTGTGAATGGCACGGCGCCGCAAAGGGCAAGCGCCGCGTGAGGCGGCAATCGACAGAACCCCACAAACGAAATCCTCAGATCAACCTTCAATTCTTAAAGCAAGCACGCAATGCATTCCACATTCAGACGATTCAAAGGGTATTCTGCGTAAAAAATAGGCGCGCCATAATTGCCAATTACCCCAGATCATCTCCCACATCGCCGGCCTGCCGATACCGTTTCTTTGCATTGGCAGTGCCACACCACGTTCATGGAGAGAATACAGGGTTCCCTCTCGCCGTCAATCGCGTTATATAGTCGTGATACATATCACCTTGACCGAGGGCCGGTCATGTCCGTTCGTGCACAGGTTTCCTTCGCTGGTCCCAACGCGTCGCCCCTGGGCGCGGAGCGCATCCGCCTGCTGGAGGCGGTGGCGCGCGAGGGTAGCATCTCCGCCGCGGCGCGGGCGATGGGCGTCACCTACAAGGCGGCCTGGGATGCCATCGACGCCATGAACAACCTGTTCGGCCGCCCGCTGGTGGCGGGGCAGACCGGCGGGAAACGCGGCGGCGGCGCCACCCTCACGCCGGAGGGCGTGCGGCTGATCGAGACGTTCCACCGGCTGGAGGGGGAACTGGCGCGCGCCTTCGGCGCGCTGGAGCCGGACCTGACCGGCACCGGCGTGTCCGCGGCCAACCTGATGTGGGGATTCTTCATGCGCACCAGTGCACGCAACGCGCTGCGCGGCACCATCACGGCCATCGCCGACGGGGCGGTGAACACCGAGGTCGCGCTGGCCGTGTCCGAAGGCACGACGCTGACCGCCGTCATCACCCGCGACAGCGTGCGCGACCTGGGCCTGTTTCCGGGACGCGAGGCGACGGCGCTGATCAAGGCTCCCTTCGTCATCCTCGCGCCGGTGGACGAGGCGCGCCGGACGTCGGTGCGAAACCGCATCGAGGGCATCGTTGCCCGGCGCGAGGACGGCGCGGTCAACACCGAAATCACCCTCGACATCGGCGGCGGCAAGACGCTGACCGCCATCATCACCCTGCACAGCGCCGACGAATTGGGCTTTGCGGCCGGCCAGCCCGCCTGCGCGCTGATCGACGCGTCGCACATCATCCTCGCCGTCGATTGAAGAGAGGAGTTCAAGAATGAAGACGCTTCTGCTCGCCACCGTCCTGCTGCTGTCCGCCGTCGGTGCGGCCGATGCCGCCGAGACCAACGTCGCGGTGGCCGCCAACTTCACCGAGCCGGCCAAGGAGATCGCCAAGGCGTTCACCGCGAAGACCGGCCACACGGCGGTCTTGAGCTTCGGCGCCACCGGGCAGTTCTATGCGCAGATCAAGCAGGACGCGCCTTTCACCGTGCTGCTGGCGGCCGACGACGAGACGCCGAAGAAGGCGGTGGAGGAAGGGCTGGCGGAGACCTCCTCCCGCTTCACCTACGCCATCGGGCGCCTCGTGCTGTGGAGCAAGGACCCCGCCAAGGTCGGCGGCGAGGAGACGTTGAGGAAAGCGGCTTTCGAGAAGGTCGCCATCGCCAATCCGGCCGTCGCCCCTTACGGCGCCGCCGCCGTGCAGGCGATGAAGAAGCTGGGTGTGTACGACGCCCTCCAGCCGAAGCTGGTGCAGGGCAACACCATCGCCCAAGCCTACCAGTTCGTCGAAACCGGCAACGCCGAGGTCGGCTTCGTCGCGCTCTCGCAGGTCATCGCAAAGAACGAGGGGTCGCGCTGGCCGGTGCCGGATCTGCTGCACGACCCCATTCGCCAGGACGCCGTGCTGCTGAAGAAGGGGGCGTCCGACGAGGCCGCCAAGGCATTCCTCGCCTTCCTCAAGGGGCCGGAGGCCGGCGCGGTGATCGCCAAGTACGGCTACGGCACGGCGGCGACCAACTGACGCCCGCCAAAGGGACGACCGGCCGATGATCTGGCAGCCGATCCTGCTGACCCTGCAACTGGCGACGCTCGCCACGGCGATTCTGCTGCTCGTCGGCACGCCGCTGGCGTGGTGGCTGGCGCGGTCCGGTGCGTGGTGGAAGGAGGCGGTGGCCACCGTGGTGGCGCTGCCGCTGGTGCTGCCGCCCACCGTGCTGGGCTTCTATCTGCTGATGCTGCTGGGGCCGAACGGACCGGGCGGCTGGCTGGCGTCGCTGTGGGGCGCGCGCTCGCTCGCCTTCACGTTCGAGGGGCTGCTGATCGGTTCGGTCCTCTACTCCATGCCCTTCGTGGTGCAGCCGATCCGCAACGCCTTCGAGGCGTTCGGCGACCGGCCGCTGGAGGCGGCGGCGACGTTGCGCGCCTCGCCGCTCGATACTTTCTTCACCGTCGCCGTGCCGCTGGCGCGACGCGGTTTCCTCACCGGGGCGGTGCTGGGCTTCGCCCACACCATGGGCGAGTTCGGCGTGGTGCTGATGATCGGCGGCAACATCCCCGGCAAGACCCGCGTGCTCTCGGTGGCCATCCTTGATTACGTCGAGACGCTGCAATGGGCGCAAGCGCATCTGCTGGCCGGCGGCATGCTGGCGTTCTCCTTCACCGTGATCCTGGTGATGATGATGCTGGAAAAGCGCATCGGGCGGGCGAAGCGGTGACGGGCGGCATGGAGGCGCGCTTTCGCGGCACCCTCGGTTCCTTCGCGCTCGACGTGGCGTTCGAGGCGCCGGCGCGCGGCGTCACCGCGCTGTTCGGCCCATCGGGGTGCGGCAAGACCACGGTGCTGCGTTGCGTCGCCGGGCTCCAGAAGCTGGATGGCTGCTTCGTGCTGGACGGCGAAATCTGGCAGGACGGCGACCGTTTCCGGCCGACGCACCAGCGGCCGATGGGCTACGTCTTCCAGGAGGCGAGCCTGTTTCCGCATCTGTCCGTGCGCGCCAACCTGCTCTACGGCCACCGCCGCACGGTCGGGCGCGGCGTGCCGGAGACCATCCGCGTCGACGAGGTGATCGAGCTGCTGGGCCTCGGCCGCCTGTTCGACCGCGACCCGCAGCACCTCTCGGGCGGCGAGCGCCAGCGCGTCGCGGTGGGGCGGGCGCTGCTGTCGCAGCCCAAGCTGCTGTTGATGGACGAGCCGCTGGCCGCCCTGGACCGCTTCAGCAAGGACGAGATCCTACCCTACCTGGAACGGCTGCACGACGCGCTGTCGGTGCCGGTGCTCTACGTCAGCCACGACATCGCCGAGGTCGAGCGGCTGGCCGACCATCTGGTGCTGCTGCGCGACGGCCGGGTGGAGGCCGCCGGACCGATGCAGGAGTTGCAGGCCGACCCGACGCTGCCCATCGCCCGCATGCCGGAGGCCGGCGTGACGCTGCCGGCGCTGGTCGAGGGGCACGAGCCGGCCTACGGCCTGACCGCGCTGTCGCTGGCCGGCGGGCGGCTGCTGGTGCCGGGCGACCTCGGCCCGGTGGGGGCGGGACGCCGGGTGCGCATCGCCGCATCCGACGTCAGTCTGGCCCGCCATCCGCCGCTGGACAGCACGATCCTCAACGTCCTGCCCGGCCGCGTGACCGCCGCCGAACCGCAGGACGGCGTCCAGGTAATGGCTGTGGTGGCGCTCGGCGAGGACGGACGCGGCGCCCGCATGCTGGCCCGTGTCACGCGCAAGTCCTGGGATTTTCTCGGCTTGGCGCCGGACCAGCCGGTGTTCGTGCAGATCAAGGGCGTCGCCCTGATTCACCAGGAGGCGCCGGCCGCCTGAGCCGGCCCGTTGCCTCCTCCTTATTCGCAACCTTCGCAAAGCCACCTCTCGCCCAGCGCATTCCCTCGCAAGTTCACATGATTTCTCGGGCCGGGCCCTTGCGAATTGGCGAAGGTTGCGAATAATGCGTTTAAGCACGGGCGCACCGCGTTGCGAGGGCCTTCGCAAGCCGCCCAGTTCAGTTCGACGGACGAGGTTTTCTCCATGCACACGCTCATCGACGGCTTTCGGACGTTCCGCGCGACGGCGTTCCAGGACCACAAGGAGCGTTATCGCCAGCTCTCCCTCGCCGGGCAGAGCCCGCGCACGGCGGTGATCGCCTGCTGTGACTCGCGGGTCGATCCGCAGCTGATCTTCTCGGCGGCGCCGGGCGACCTGTTCGTCATCCGCAACGTCGCCAACCTCGTGCCGCCCTACGCGCCCAGCGCCGACTACCACGGCACCAGCGCCGCGCTGGAGTTCGCCGTCCGGCAACTGGACGTGCGGGAGATCATCGTCATGGGCCACACGCAGTGCGGCGGCGTGCGGTCGCTGCTGGAGCGCGCCGCCGACAACGGCGACTTCATCGGCTCGTGGATGTCCATCGCCGGGTCCGTGCGCGACCGCGTTCTGGCTGACGGCACGGCCGGCACCGACGAGGCGCGCGCGGCGGCCGAGCGTGAGGTCATCCGCCAGTCGCTCGCCAATTTGATGACGTTCCCGTGGATCTGCGACCGGGTTGCGGCCGGAACCCTGGCGCTGCACGGCTGCCTGTTCGACGTCGGCGCCGCCGACCTGCTACTGCACGACCCCGCCACCGGCACCTTCCGCTCCCTCGGCGCCGCCGATACGCAGTCGACCGCCGCGTAAGGCGCCACGCCCGGATTGACGAGCCGCACCCGGACAAGGCATCAGTCTGCGCTCCGAAGGAGGAGTCCCGCCATGGCCCGTGCCATACAGTACGACCGGTTCGGCGAGCCGGCGGAGGTGCTGCGGCTGCTCGACACACCGGACGCGCAGCCCGCCGCGGGCGAGTTGCTGGTGCGCATGACCGCCCGCTCCATCAACCCCTCGGACCTGCTGACCATCCGCGGCACCTACGCCAAGCACACGCCACTGCCCGCCACGCCGGGCTGGGAGGGGGTCGGCACGGTGCTCGCCGCCGGTCCCGGCGCGCCGGTGGAACTGGTCGGCCGGCGCGTGCTGCCGCTGCGCGGTGCCGGCACATGGCAGGCGCTGGTGACGGCGCCCGCCGAATGGGCGGTGCCGGTGCCGGATGCGGTTCCCGACACGGCCGCCGCCCAGCTCTACATCAATCCCATCGCCGTCTGGCTGATGCTGACGGAGGAATTGCGGCTGGCACCGGGCAGCGTCCTGCTGGTCAACGCCGCCGGTTCCGCCTGCGGGCGCATCGCCGCCCAGCTCTGCCGCGAACTGGACGTGCGCATGGTCGGCATCGTGCGCAGTGGCGTCTACACGCAAGAGCTTATGGCGCTCGGCGCCACCGCCGTGGTGGACACGACGCGCGAGCCGCTCGGCCCCGTGCTCGCCCGCCTCGGCGCAGCGCAGGGGGCGGCGGCGGGCCTGGACGCCATCGGCGGCGCGGATGGTGCGGCGCTGCTCGACCACCTCGCCCCCGGCGGGGTGCTGCTGTCCTACGGCCTGCTGTCGGGAGCGCTGCTGCGCCCGGACCCGGCGGACCTCGCGCGCCGGGGGGTGAGCGTGCGCGACTACTGGCTGCGCCGCTGGGTTGACCGCTGCTCGGCCGGGGAGTGGCGCGCCGCGTTCGGCGCGGTCATCGACCGGGTGAGCGACGGCCGGCTTGCGCTGCCGGTCGCGGCCACCTACGACCTTGCCGACATCGCCCCGGCCGTGCGCGCCGCCGAGGCGTCGGGGCGCACCGGCAAGGTTCTGCTGGTCGGTTGAGGAGGAGAGCCCGGTGATCGAGTTGCGGAACGTCCGGCACCGGTTCGGCGAGCGCGAGGTGCTCCGCGGCATCGACCTGTCGCTGGCCGAGCGCCGCGTCGCGGTGGTCGGCAGCAACGGCTCGGGCAAGAGCACGCTGGCGCGCCTGCTCAACGGCTTGCTGGTGCCGAGCGAGGGAACGGTGCTGGTGGACGGCATCGACACGCGCCGCGACGGCAAGGCGGTGCGGCGCCGGGTCGGCTTCGTCTTCCAGGACCCCGACATGCAGATCGTCTACCCGACGGTCGAGGAGGACATCGCCTTCGGCCTGAAGAACCTCCGCCTGCCGCGCGACGAGATCACCCGCCGCGTCGACGCGGCCCTGGCGCGCTTCGGCCTGACCGGGCACCGCACATGGCCGGCGCACCTGCTGAGCGGCGGCCAGAAGCAGTTGCTGGCCATCGCGTCCGTGCTGGTGCTGGAACCCGCCTATGTGGTCTTCGACGAGCCGACGACGCTGCTCGACCTGCGCAACCGCCGCCACATCGGCCGGGTGATCCGCGATTTGCCGGAGACCGCCATTTTGGTGTCGCACGACCTCGACCTCGTCGCCGAGGCCGACCGGGTCATCGTGCTGGACGAGGGCCGGGTGGTGGCCGACGACGCCCCTTCCCCGGCGCTCGCCGCCTATGTCGAGCGGATGGGCTGATGCTGGGCCTGTACATCCATCGCGATTCACCGCTTCACGCGCTGCCCGCGGGGTGGAAGCTGGTCGCGCTGGCGGCGACGGCGACGGCGGCGTTCTTCGTCTCCGACCCCGCCTTGCTGGGCGCGGCGCTGGCGGCCTGTCTGGCGCTGTTCGCGCTGGCGCGGCTGCCGCTGGGCGCGGTGACCGACCAGCTCCGCCCACTGTTGCCGGTGCTGGCGCTGTTCTTCGCCGTGCAGGCGATCTTCGTCGATTGGCAGACCGGAGCGGTGATGGTCGGCCGCTTCACCCTGCTGGTTCTGCTGGCCAGTCTGGTGACGCTGACCACGCGCGCCTCGGACATGATCGACACGCTGGAACGCGCGCTGGGCGTGCTACGTCCGCTGGGCGTAAACGCCGGCAAGCTCAGCCTGATGCTGGCGCTGACCATCCGGCTGATCCCGGTGCTGCTGGGGCTGGTGCAGGAGATCCGCATGGCGCAACGTGCCCGCGGGGTGGAACGCAGCGCGCTGGCGCTGCTGGTACCGCTCATGGTGAAGACGTTGCGCATGGCCGACCATCTGACCGAGGCGCTGGAAGCTCGCGGCTACGACCCGCGATGAAATGTTTCGTGAAACAGTGAGAGCACCCATGGTGGACACCCGCGACATCGTCCATTGCGCCCTGTTCGCCGCCGTCGTGGCGGCGCTGGGGCTGCTGCCGCCCATCCCCCTGGCGTTCATTCCCGTGCCGATCACCGCGCAGTCGCTGGGCGTGATGCTGGCCGGCACCATGCTGGGCGCCCGGCGCGGCGGGCTGGCGCTGACGCTGTTCCTGCTGCTGGTTGCGGCCGGGTTGCCGCTGCTGGCCGGCGGACGCGGCGGATTCGGCGTCTTCCTCGGGCCGACCGGCGGCTTCGTGCTCGGCTTCGCGCTGGGCGCCGCCGTCATCGGCTGGCTGGCCGAACGCCTGCCGCGCAGCGGCAGCGTGCCGTCGCTGTTCATCGCCTGCGTGATCGGCGGCATTGGCGTCGTCTATCTGCTGGGCGTGCCCTGGCTGGTGCTGGTCGGCGGCCTGCCGGTGGAGAAGGCGGTCGGCGGCTCGCTCGCCTTCATCCCTGGCGACCTGATCAAGGCCGGCATCGCCGCCTTCGTCACCGCCGCGGTGCGGCGCGGCTACCCAGCGCTGGCCGTCCGCTGATGTCCTTCGCCGCCCCCTTCCTCGCCCACGCCGCACGCCGGCCCGACCGGCCGGCGCTGTGGATCGGCGACGCCCCGGTGAGCTTCGGCAGCCTTGCCGATGGCGCGCAGCGGGTGGCGGCGGGGGTGGGGGCGGGGCAGCGCATCGGCTTGCTCCTGGGCAACGGGCCGGCGTTTCTGGAACTGTTCCTCGGCACGGTGCTGGCCGGCGGCGTCGCCGTCGTGCTCGACCCGAAATGGAGCGCGCCGCAGAGGGCATCCGTGCTGGAGGACACGCCCCTCGACCGGCTGTTCGCCGACCCGGCCCTGCTTGGCGGCCAAGCCCTGCCGGCCGGCGTGCCCCTGGTGTCCACGGACGGTTTCGCGGCGTGGAAGGCGGCGCACCCGCCCGCCCAGCCGGCACCGGTGCCGGCGGACCGGCCGTTCCTGATCGGCTTCACCTCGGGCACCACCGGGCGCCCCAAAGCCTTCACCCGCGACCAGGGCTCGTGGAGCGCCACGCTAGAGGCAGGCTGGGCCGAGTTCGGCGTCACCGCCGACGACCGCATCCTCGTGCCCGGACCGCTGGTGCACGGCCTGGGCCTGTACGGCGCGGTGGAGGGGTTGACCGCCGGGGCCTGTGTCCACCTGCTGCCCGCCTTCGACGCCACGGCCGCCGCCGACCGGCTGCTGGAGCATCAACTGACCGCCATCGTCGCGGTACCGACCATGCTGGTGGCGCTGGGGCGCGAGGCGGCGGCGCGCTCGCTGCGGTTCCCCGACGTGCGGCGGGTGGTATCGGCCGGCTCCAAGCTCTCCCCGGCGCTGCGCGACGAGGTGGCGGCGGTGTTCCCCGCGGCCGACACCTTCGAATATTACGGCGCCTCGGAGCTGAGCTTCGTCAGCCTTGCCTCGTCGCGCGAGGGCTGCCCGCCGGACTCCGTTGGCCGGCCGTTCCGCGGCGTGGACCTGTCGCTGCGCCGCGACGATGGCGCCCCCGCGGCCCCCGGCGAGACCGGCTTGGTGTACGTGCGCAGCGCCATGCTCAGCGCCGGTTATCTGGGCGGGCACGACGGCGCCGGCTTCCGCATAGCTGAAGGCGGTTGGGCCACGGTCGGCGACCGCGGCTGGCTGGACGAGCGCGGCTTCCTGCACCTGATCGGGCGGGAGGGCGACATGCTGATCTCCGGCGGCCTCAACATCTACCCGGCCGAGGTCGAGGCGGCGCTGAAGGCCGCCCCGGAGATCGAGGAGGCGCACGTCTTCGGCCGCCCCGACCCGTACTGGGGGCACGAGGTGTGCGCCGTGCTGCGCTGGCGCGGCGCGCGGCGCCTGGACGCCGCGGAACTGCGCGTCTGGTGCCGCGGCCGGCTCGACGCGCACAAGTGCCCGCGCCATTTCTACGCCGCCGCCGAACTGCCGTTGACCTCCAGCGGCAAAATCGCCGTCGCCACGCTGCGCGCCTGGGCCGCGTCCGGCGACCCCCGCGTCGAGGAGATCGCATGAGCCGCCAACGCGCCGTCATCGTCGCCGCTCGCCGCACGCCCATCGGCCGCATCGGCGGCAGCCTGCGGGATCTGCCCGTCGCGGCGCTGGCGGCGCCAGTCATCCGCGCCGTGCTGGCCGACGCCGGACTGGACCCGGCGGAGGTGGACGACGTCCTGCTGGGCAACGCCGTCGGGCCGGGCGGCAACGTGGCGCGGCTGTCGGCGCTGGCCGCCGGACTGCCGATGCAGGTGCCGGGCGTCACCGTGGACCGCCAGTGCGGCTCCGGGCTGGAGGCGATCAACCTCGCCGCCCGGCTGATCGAGTCCGGCGCCGGGGAAATCTTCCTGGCCGGTGGGGTGGAGAGCACCAGCACCGCCCCCTGGCGCGTCGCCAAGCCGGCCAGCCTGTACAGCACCCCCACCTTCTTCGACCGCGCGGCCTTCGCGCCCGACGCCATCGGCGACCCGGAGATGGGTGTGGCGGCGGAAAACGTCGCGCGCGCCTACGGCATCACCCGCGAGCGGCAGGACGCCTTCGCGCTGTCCAGCCATCGCAAGGCGGTGGCGGCGCAGGCCGCCGGCCGCTTCACCCGCGAGATCGGGCCGCTGACGCTGCCGGACGGCCTGGTGGTGGAGCGCGACGAGTGCCCGCGCCCCGACACCAATCTGGACAAGCTGGCCCGCTTGGCCCCGGCCTTCGTGCCCGGCGGCACGGTGACCGCCGGCAATGCCTGCCCGGTCAACGACGGGGCGGCGGTGGTCGCATTGGTGTCGGAACGGCGATTCGCCGCTATGGGCGGGGCGCGCGGCTTGGTTGTGCTGGATTCGGCCGCCGCCGGCGTCGATCCCAACCTGCTGGGCACCGGCCCGATCCCCGCCGTCCGCCGCCTGCTGGCGCGCCAGCCGAACCTCACGCTGGACCAAATCGATCTGGTGGAGTTCAACGAGGCCTTCGCCGCCCAGGTGCTGGCCTGCCTCGACACGCTCGGCATTCCCGAGGAGCGGGTCAGCGTCGGCGGCGGCGCGCTGGCGCTCGGCCATCCCTACGGGGCGTCCGGCGGCGTCCTGGTGACGCGCCTGTTCAGCGACCTTCGCCCCGGTCGGCGCGGCCTCGCCACGCTCGGTATCGGCGGCGGCATTGGGCTGGCGACGCTGGTCGAGGCGGTGTAGTCGGCTTCCTGTGTGGCTTTCCGGCATCAGTGCCGATGTTATTGCAACAAGGCGGTCGATCTCACGCCACGCCCGGCGGCCAATACACTAAATAAAGTGCATTGCAGCATCGTTTCCGCCGAGACCGTCATGCAGCCGTTCCTTCACTCGCTTCAGCGCGATTGGGCCACCTGGAGCCGCCTTGAGCGCATCGTGGCGCTGGCACTCCTCGTCGCGGCACCGCTGGCTGCGGCCGTGACCATCGCGCTCGGCGCCTGACCGGCCGTTACATCGCGATCAGCAGCTTGCCGGCGACGGCCGCCAGGGTGGTGGCGAGGATCGGGCGCAGCACGCGGTCCGGCACGCGGGCCGAGGCGAGGCTGCCGATGCCAATGCCCGGCAGCGACCCCAGCAGCAAAGACACCAGCAGCGGCCAGCTCACCGAGCCCAGCATCCAGTGACCGACGCCGGCGATCAGCGTCAGCAACACCGCGTGCGCGATGTCGGAGCCGACGATCCGGGCGGTCGGAAGGTTGGGGTACAGCAGCAGCAGCATGGTGATGCCGATGGCGCCGGCACCGATCGACGACAGCGACACCAGCACGCCCAGTACGGCCCCGCCCAGCGCGGTGAGGACGGCCGTGCGGCGCCGGCTGCGATTTTGCTGATGGTGATGGGCGTAGTCCTGGATCGTCCGGCGCAGGAGCAGCGACAAGGCCGTCAGGACGAGCGTCACCCCGAGCACGGCCGAAACCAGCCGGGACGTGCCCTCCGCGTTGATGCCGAACTGATGGAGGATCGCCAGCGTCAGCACCGTCGCCGGCACGCTGCCGGCCGCCAGCCATGCGGTGACCGGCCAATCGACGGTGCCGTTCAGGCTGTGGACCACGGTGCCGCCGGCCTTGGTGATGGACGCGTAGAGCAGGTCGGTTCCCACCGCCGTCGCCGGATTGATGCCGAACACCAACATGAGCAGCGGCGTCATCAGCGAACCGCCTCCCACCCCGGTCAGGCCGACCAGCACGCCGACCACGAATCCGGACACCGAATAGAGCGGGTTGATGGAATCAAGGAAACTCACTCGTCCTCACAGTCCTGGCGTCGCGTCATCCGGCTTCCCTTGGCGGGAAGCGTGAGCGTCGCGCACATCACGCCCAGGCGCAACGGTGAGTTTCGTCCGGTCCGGCCGCACGACGGCTAAATACCGAAGGCGCTTGATGTCTTCCATCAAGCGCCTTCGGTTCAACCCGGCAGCATGATACGGCCGAGAGAAAGTCTTGACACGACATGTGGTTCGACCGATAAAGTGAGATTCGGCGCCCGCACAATTCCACGCTGGCCGGAGTCCTTTCGGCTCATAATCAGAGATCCGTTAACCCGAAAAACTGAGAGTCTTCTCTGATTGGGGTTACGGGGTCAAGGCCGGATAGCGTGCCTGCTCTTCGATAATGTCGGCTGGTATCGCGTGTGCCCTTATCCCTTTGTTCGACCGGTTCAGACCATCCC